>NZ_JAWQLX010000005.1:0-285020 GCF_033446725.1 Polaromonas potterensis
GTCTGTAGATGTGCAGTCTGTTCCCGTTGCCTCGCACCATCAATTTCACGACAAAGCAAGAAAACCGTCACCAAGGAAAACTTATCACGAACAATGCTTGACTACGTGGGAAGTCCCTGTAAAGGGTTAGGCCACATCGCGCAATAAAAACGACTGGACTGTTTCGACAAGTTCAAGCATCTTGGCATACGACATCTGACCATGCGTGAGGGCCTTGCCATTCATAGATAGATCAATGGTAACGCCCGACCAGGTAACAGGGAGCATCGCCCGTTCCGCTGGATTGAAGTTGAATGTCATGTCGTGTGCGAAGTAGTTACGCAGAATGCGCCAGAAGAAGAACCAGGGTTGTGCCTTGAGCTTGTCCAGTTGACCCGTGCTCTGGCAGTATGTCTTTGTGGTTGACAGGAGATCCGTAAGGGCACTTCGATAGGCGAGAACGTATAGATCATCGCAAGCAATCTTCATGGCCGTCTCGTCATGAACAAGGCGCTTCGCCGCGGGGAACAAGTGAAGCTGTGCATTCATCGCGTCATGAATCGACTCGAAGACCTGCGCACTGCCTGGGTGACACCAGAACACAAGACTCGCGTACGCTAGATGAATGCGGTTCAGTGCCGTTCTATACTGCCCAAGTAGCTCAGAGGCGGGATCCATGTGGTCTAACGTAATAAAAGCGTAGCGAGCCCCAAGCTTACAACCAGCGCTTAAGCAATCCCATCACCTGGTCAAAACGCTTGCCATACGGCGGGTAAAACAAATCGCCGCGCGCCCACTTCGACGACACCAGCACCGGTTTTTGCTGGGTCAGGCGCAGGAAACCGGCCTCGCCGTGGTAGCTACCCCAGCCGCTCTCGCCGACACCGCCAAAAGGCAGGTTTTCATGGGCGATGTGCATCAAGGTGTCATTCACCGTCACGCCGCCGCTCACGGTACGTGCCAGCACGGCGTCGCGCGATGTGGTGTCGGTGCCAAACCAGTACAGCGCGAGCGGACGCGGCCTGGCGTTGATATAGGCGATGGCTTGATCCAGCGAGTCGTAAGGCAACACGGGCAGGATGGGGCCGAAGATTTCTTCGTTCAGCAGTTTGGAGTCCGCCGCCGCGTCAAACACCAGCACCGGGGCCATCTGCCTTGAGGCGGGTGTTCCAGTTGCGGCACCCGGATTCACCACCTGCAAACGTGCGCCCTCCCCTTCGGCTTGCGCCAGTAAGACCTGCAGGCGTTCGTGGTGGCGCGGGCTGATGATGGCGGCGTAATCCGGGTTGTTGGCAATGGTGGGAAAAAGTTTGGCCACGGCTTTTGCAAAAGCCTCACCGAATGCGGCTTCGCGGCCCCTGGGCAACAACACGTAGTCGGGCGCGATGCAGGTCTGGCCGGCGTTGAGCAGCTTGCCGTGCGCGATCTTGATGGCCGCCTGGTCCATGTCGCACGATGCGTCAATGATGCAAGGCGACTTGCCGCCCAGCTCCAGCGTGGTCGGCGTGAGGTTGGCGGCAGCGGTTTTGGCCACGATGCGGCCCACGGCGGTGGAGCCGGTAAAAAACAGGTGGTCAAACGGCAGGCTGGAGAATTCGGCGGCAAACTGGCCATCGCCCAACACCACACAAAGTTCGTCCGCGGCGAAAGCCTTGCCTATCAGCTCGGCCAGCAAGGCAGAGGTTTTTGGCGTCAACTCGCTGGGTTTGAGCATCACACGGTTGCCCGCCGCCAGTGCGGTAATCACCGGCCCCAGCGACAGTTGCACCGGGTAATTCCACGGCGACACCACGCCCACCACACCCAGTGGCTGGCGCTGCAGGTAGGCATGTGAAGGTTGCAGGTACAGCGGTGTGCTGACCTTGACCGGCTTCATCCATTTGGGCAGGGCCTTGAGCGTATGCGACAGCAAGGTGCGCAGCACAAACAGGTCGGCAATCTCGGTCAGCTGCGGCGAGCGCACGCCAAAATCGGCCTGTACCATCTGGGCCAGCGCCGCGCCGTTATCGTCCAGCAGGCGGCGCACACGCAGCAGCCGGTCGCGACGCAAGGCCAGCGGCACCTCGATCTGGGCGCGGCTGGCGCGGTACTGGACCTCAAAAAGGGCTGCAAGGCCGGTGCCGACTGGACTGCTGTTTGTGGGGGAGGTCATCCGGCGATGATAGGGCCAGCCAGCGCCGCGCAACAGATGATCAACGCCAGTCCCGCCCCGGCATCGATTCGCAGGGTCATGCCGGGTTCGCCTGCAAAAATCTGTCGTGATGGACTTTTCTTACAGCCGGAACGTGAATTTTCCGGTACGGTGGTGTATTCCTTCTGAAAGGTTTTCATGGAATTCAAGGACTACTACGAAACCGTCGGCGTCACGCGTGATGCGACACCGGAGGACATCAAGCGCGCCTACCGCAAGCTGGCGCGCAAGTACCACCCCGATGTCAGCAAGGAAAAAAATGCCGAGGCACGCTTCAAGGAGGTCGCCGAAGCCTATGAGGTGCTCAGCGACCCCGACAAACGAGCGGCTTACGACCAGTTGGGCGCCAACCACCAAGCCGGACAGGACTTCCGGCCGCCACCCGAGTGGGCCGGCAGCCAGTCATCCAGCAGCCGGAGCAGCAGCGGCGGTTTTCGCGAAGGCCAGTTCGGCGGACAAGGTGCCGATCACAGCGAATTTTTTGAGTCGCTGTTTCGTGGCATGGGCGGCGGCAGGCATGGCGGGCCCAGCCAGGACATGTTCGACATGCACGGACAGGATCAACACGCGAAGATACAGATCAGCATCGAGGACTCCTACAACGGCGCCACGCGTACCTTGCAGTTGCGCACACCGCAGGAAAGCAGTGACGGGCGCGTACAGATGCAGGACCGCAGCATCGAGTTTGTGATCCCCAAGGGCATACGCGCCGGCCAGCACATCCGCCTGGCCGCTCAGGGCGCGCCCGGCATGGGCCAGGGCAGCCCCGGCGACCTCTACCTGGACGTGGCATTTTTGCCGCACCAGCTTTACCGGGCCGAGGGCCACGATGTTTACATGGACCTGCCCGTGGCCCCCTGGGAGGCAGCCCTGGGTGCCGAAGTTGAAGCGCCCACGCCAACCGGCCGGGTCGAGGTCAAAATTCCCGCCGGCTCGGCCACCGGGCGCAAACTGCGGCTCAAGGGCCGGGGTCTACCGGGCAAGACGCCTGGCGATTTTTATTACGTCTTGCAGATCACCCTGCCACCGGCCGACACCGATGCCGCGAAAAGTGCTTACCAGGGCATGGCCGCGGCTTTCAAAACCTTCAACCCGCGCGCCCAACTGGAAGGCCAGCCATGACACCCCACACCGCCGCCCCTCAACTTATCGGGTTTGTTCTGGAAGATCAGACCGAACTCACACTGGCCGATCTGTGCCGCGCCTGCGCGACGCAAGCCAACGTGGTCATCGAACTGGTCGATGAAGGCCTGATCGTGCCCAGCGGACCAACGCCCGAATACTGGCGCTTCACCGGCCTGCACATGCAACGCGCGCGTGTCGCGCTGCGCCTGCAGGAAGACCTGGGCGTGAACCTGGCCGGTGCCGCGCTGGCGTTGCAGTTGCTTGAAGAGCTGGAAACGCTGCGCAGCCGCTTGCGGGTGCTGGAAGAAACCTAGGCTCAAAGAAAAACAGGTCAGCCAGTGTGGCCTGAGCGTCGATGACGCTGCTCAGGCCCACAAGGTCTGCATGGCCTGCGAGAAGTCCTGGGCCAGGCGCTGCCACCCGGCCACCTGCCCGCCGCTGACCACAGGTTTCCCGGCCACAAACACCTCGCTGAAACGCGCGTCGGGACTGGAAAACACCAGCGCATCCAGCAGATGATCGGCCGGAATGCCCAGCAAGGCCGGTGATGACGTATCGATTACCGAAAAGTCTGCACGCTCACCGGGCCGGATGCCGCCCAGCGGCAGCGAGGTCGCCGCTGAGCCACCCCCTAACGCAGCGGTAAACAACGATCCGGCACTGCTAGGCCCGCCCAAGGTTCGCGCCGCGATGTTGCGCTGGCGCAGGGTCAGGCGCTGGGAATATTCGAGCAGGCGAAGTTCTTCCTGCCAGCTACGCGTGACATGGCTGTCGGAACCTATGGACCAGTGGCCGCCAGCCGCCGCATACGTCGGCAGGTCAAACACGCCGTCACCCAGATTGGCTTCGGTGCTGGGGCAAATCACAATCGCCGCGCCGCTGCGCTGCACACCCTGTAGCTCGGCGACGCTGGACTGGGTTGCATGCACCAGATTCCAGCGCGCATCGACTTGCGCGTGCCCAAGCAACCATTCGATGGGACGCGCGCCTTGCGCCGTGAGGCAGTCTTTCACTTCCTGCATCTGCTCGGCAATATGGATGTGAACCGCCATGCCCCGCGCCTTGGCCGCGGCCGCAACTTCGTGCAGCGCCGCTTCATCCACCGCACGCAGCGAATGCAGGGCCAAGCCGGTATTGATATGGCCGGTGCCTTGGCCCCGCACCCCTTCGGCCAGCCGCAACACCGAGTCCGGGGTCGAGGCAAAACGCCGCTGATCCTCGCGCAAACCCGTGGCACCAAAGCCCGAACGCATGTACAGCGTGGGCAGCAGGGTCAAGCCCATGCCCACACGCTGCGCGGCACGCACCAGCGCCAGCGACATGGCCAGCGGGTCGGCATAAGGCTGGCCGTCGGTATGGTTGTGCAGGTAATGGAACTCGCAGACCTGGGTGTAACCGGCTTGCAGCAGCTCGGCGTAAAGCAGCGCCGCCACGGCCTCCAATTGCTCAGGCGTGATACGCAACGCGGCGCTGTACATGCGGTCGCGCCAGCTCCAGAAGTCGTCCTCGCTGCCGCTGGCGCGTTCGGTCAGCCCGGCGATCGCGCGCTGAAAGGCGTGGCTGTGCGCGTTGACCAGCCCCGGCAAGACCGGCCCACCCAGACGTTCTGCACCGCGTTGCAACTCGGCGCTGGCATGGGGCTCAACATTGGCCCAGTGGCCGTCCGCTGCAACGCTTAGCAGAACATCCTGCGCCCAGGCCCCATGGATCCAGGCCTGGGGTGCCAGGTAACGTTTTACCTCACTGGCCATACAGCTTGCGGGCCGCAGCCAGGCTACCTTCCACCATGGCCTGGAGCACCGGCTGGATTTTCTTCGCCTTCGCCTCGTCATAAGCAAACGGCGCGACTTCCTGCATGTACAGGCTCTGGCATTTCTCCAGCTGGATCGCATGTACATGCTGCGCCGGCTGGCCATAACGGCGCGTGATATAGCCGCCCTTGAAGCGGCCGTTGACGATGCTGCTCACGCCGTCGGCGGCAGCACAGGCGGCTGCCGCAGCTTCGGCGATGGAAGGATCAGCGGCCGCGCCGTCGGCCGTGCCAATGTTCAGGTCCGGCAAGCGGCCTTCGAACAGCCAAGGGATTTCGGAGCGGATGCTGTGTGCGTCCCAGAGCAGCACAAAGCCATGTTTCTCCTTGAGGCGCGCCAACTCATTGGCCAGTGCCGTGTGGTAGGGCTGCCAATAGGTTTCGCGCCGGCGCAGCCGCTCGGCAGGTTCGGGGGCCTTGCCTTCCTGGTACAGCGTATCACCGTTGAAAAACCGTGTTGGACACAACTCGGTATTGGACGCCCCGGGGTACATGGGGGCATCGTCGGGTGGACGGTTCAGGTCAATGACATAACGCGAATGGGTCGGCCTGAGCACGCTGGCGCCCAGTGCGGGCAAAAAGTCATACAGCCGGTGCAAATGCCAGTCGGTGTCTTCCACATCCAGCGCACGCGCCGTGTAGTCGCCGCGCAAGTCGGACGGAATTTCGGTGCCGGTGTGCGGCATGCTGACCAGCAAAGGCACGTTGCCTGGGTCCAAAATAAAACTCATACGGGTTCACCATTAAAAATTGTTTGAAGGCGCGGATTCGCGCCCAGGGCATAACTCAATTGGGCGGGATGCAACACATCCCACAGCACAAAATCAGCACGCTGGCCCCTGGCCAACACACCGCGATCTGGCAGACCCAGCGCGCGCGCGGCATGACGGGTCACACCGGCCAGGGCTTCTTCGGGCGTGAGCCGGAACAAGGTACACGCCATGTTCAGCATCAAAAGCAAGGAGGTGCACGGCGAGCTACCGGGATTGCAGTCGGTAGAGATGGCCATGGCCACCTGCTGAGAACGCAACAATTTTATAGGCGGCACCCGGGTTTCTCGCAAAAAGTAAAACGCACCGGGCAACAACACGGCCACGCTGCCGGCTGCCGCCATGGCTGCGGCGCCCGCTTCGCTCAGCCACTCCAGATGGTCGCAACTCAGTGCGCCGTAACGCGCCGCCAGTTGCGCGCCACCGCTGTCGCTGAGTTGCTCGGCATGGAGCTTGACCGGCAACCCGAGTTGGCGCGCCGCTTCAAACACACGTTCGGTCTGCGCCGTGCTGAAGGCAATACGTTCACAAAAGGCGTCGACCGCGTCGACCAGCCCTTCCGCACGCAATGCCGGCAACATGCGCAACACCTCGTCCAGGTAGTCATCGGTGCGACCGGCAAACTCGGGCGGCACGGCGTGGGCACCGAGAAAAGTCGTGCGGACATCAACCGGCTGCGCACGGCCCAATGCGCGGGCCACCCTCAGGGTTTTTCGCTCGTGGGCCAAGGCCAGGCCGTAGCCGGACTTGATTTCGACGGTGGTGACCCCCTCGGCCACCAGAGCTTGCAGCCGTTTCAGGCTCTGTGTTTGCAGCTCTGACTCGGACGCCGCGCGTGTGGCCTTGACTGTGGAAGCGATGCCACCACCGGCGCGGGCAATGTCTTCGTAACTCGCGCCCTGGAGCCGCAGCTCGAACTCCTGCGCGCGGTCCCCGCCGTACACCAAGTGGGTGTGACAATCGATCAGACCCGGTGTGATCAGTGCGCCTCCGGCATCGTGTTCACGCGTAACGCGTGCCGCCAATTCGCCCGGCAGCGCGCTGCGCGGGCCGACCCAAGCCACCTGCCCGGCTTCAACAGCCAGCGCCGCGTCTTCGATCAAGCCGTAAGGCGCAGCATGGTCTGGCTGCAAGGTGGCAATGCGGCAATGTCGCCAGATTTGTAATGTCATCGGATTTCCATCCAGAGCGCGGTCGGCGCTTCCAGGCGTACCGATGCGCCGTCAAGCATCACCCGCCAGGCCAGGGTGTGCGGCGGCACGGTGGCAAAGCTTGTGTCCACCTGCACAGCCACCGGCTCGTCCCAGGCATAGACCGCGACACGGGTGCCCGGTGCCACCTGGGTGTCCAGCACACCCAGCACACGCACCATGCGGGCACTGGCGCGGCCCTTGCGCAGCATCAAGTTGAAGTCTTCGGTGGGACCGTCCAGCAGCTCGCAGCCACAGGGCAAGGCGCCGTCGAAACACAGCGGCGCGCTTTGCGCCGTGAGCGGGTGTACCTGCCCGTCCAGGTTCAAGCTGACCCCCGCGCCGCCCAGCACCGCAAACCAGCGCTGCACGCCATCGAAATGCGAAAACGGGCCGCTTTTGTCCACTTCGGCCACCGAAATGCGCCAGTCCCAGTCCTGCGGGGTCGGCCAGGCCAGCAATTCACGCGTGACACCACCGCCATTGCGCCAGGGCGCGGGCACCACATCTTCCAGGGGAATCATTTGCCAAGTCATGGGATAAGCTCCGCTCTGTGAGCGCCTGTTTTTGCCTGAGAAACGGCCAGTCGGCTCATGCCTGGAATTGTCCTGCAAAGCTGTAACGCGTGCCAGGATAAACCAGCCGGGCCACGCTGGCCACATGGGCGCCGCTGACGGTGCGGCGCATCATGGCCAGGCAGGGTTCACTGCGTTTGATGCCCAGCTGTTTGGCCTCCTGGGCCGTCGGCAAACAGGCCTCGATGGAATAACTGGCTTCGGTCAAGGGCGCATGCACCAGCAGATGGTGGGTGGGCGTGGTCTGGGTGAAGTCGGTGTCGAGAAAATCCGGCGCGGCGGCCGGGTTCACGTAGCGGTCCTCGTACTGGATGGGCACGCCGTTTTCCATATGCACCAGCAAGGTGTGAAAAACCCGCGCACCCGTGCGCAGGCCCATGGTTTTGGCCAGATCGACGCTGGCCTTTTCGGCCACAACCTGCAAAACCCGGGTGGTGTGTAAATGGCCACGCTCGGCCACCTCTTCATGGATGTCCCGGATCGTGAGCCGGGAAGAAATGCGGTGCAGCTCGGCCACCCGTGTGCCCGATCCCTGCACCCGCGTCACCAGGCCCTCGGCGGCCAGCTCGCGCAAAGCGCGGTTGGCCGTCATACGGCTGATGCCGAACTGGACCGCCAGCACCGACTCGCTGGGCACCGGGTCGCCCGGCTTCCAGGTGCCGGCGCTGATACGTGTCTTGATGAAGGCCTTGACCTGCTCATACGCAGGCATTAAAGGTGTTGGCATAAACCATAGATTACCCCAGTTGACACAAGTTGTATAGACAACTACGATTTACCAGAGAACAATTTATTCCCCACCAGTTTTCCGTCATCGCTGGAGTTTTGCCATGTCAGACCTTTCGAAAACCCCTTTTCTCGATAGCAAGGCCAGGCCGGTGCGCGCGCCCCGCGGCAACACCCTGACTTGCGCCAACTGGCAGATCGAGGCGGCTTACCGCATGATCCAGAACAACCTCGATCCCGAGGTGGCCGAGAACCCCGACGAACTGGTGGTTTACGGCGGCATCGGCAAGGCCGCGCGCAACTGGCCGGCGTTTGATGCCATCCTGGATTCGCTGCGCAAACTCAAGGCCGACGAAACCCTGCTGGTGCAGTCGGGCAAACCGGTCGGCGTGTTTCGCACCCACACCGGCGCACCACGTGTACTGATTGCCAACTCCAACCTGGTGCCCAAGTGGGCCACCTGGGAACATTTCAACGAACTGGACCGCGCAGGCCTGATGATGTACGGCCAGATGACGGCCGGCAGCTGGATTTACATCGGCACGCAGGGCATCGTGCAAGGCACCTACGAAACTTTTGTCGAAGCCGGGCGCCAGCATTTCAACGGCGACCTGGCCGGTCGCTGGGTGCTCACCGCCGGCCTGGGCGGCATGGGTGGCGCGCAGCCTCTGGCCGCCACCTTTGCCGGTGCCTGCTCGCTCAACATCGAATGCCAGCAGTCGCGCATCGACTTTCGGCTGCGCACCAACTATGTGGACAAGCAGGCCAAAGACCTCGACGAAGCGTTGGAGATGATCCAACACCACACCAGCCGCAAGGAAGCCGTGTCAATTGCCCTGTGCGGCAACGCGGCCGAGATCGTGCCCGAGCTGGCCAGGCGCGCCGCGGCTGGCGGCCTACGCCCCGACATGGTGACCGACCAGACCTCGGCGCACGACATCATCAACGGTTATTTGCCGATGGGCTGGACAGTCGCGCAATGGCAGGCCGCGCAAAAAGACCCGGCCCAACACGCGGCGCTGACACAAGCCGCCGGCGAATCCTGCGCCACCCATGTGCAGGCCTTGCTGGCCTTTCACGCCATGGGCATCCCGACGGTGGACTATGGCAACAACCTGCGCCAGGTCGCCAAGGACTTTGGCGTGGCCAACGCGTTTGACTACCCAGGCTTTGTGCCCGCCTACATCCGGCCGCTGTTTTGTCGCGGTGTCGGCCCCTTCCGCTGGGTGGCCCTGAGCGGCGACCCGGAAGACATCCGCAAGACCGACGCGAAGATGAAAGAACTCTTCCCCGACAACAAACACCTGCACCGCTGGCTGGACATGGCCGAAGAACGTATCAGCTACCAGGGCCTGCCTGCGCGTATTTGCTGGATAGGTCTGGGCGAGCGCCATCTGGCCGGCCTGGCCTTTAATGAGATGGTCAAAAGCGGCGAACTGAAAGCCCCTATCGTGATCGGGCGCGACCACCTCGACAGCGGCTCGGTCGCCTCGCCCAACCGCGAAACCGAAGCCATGAAAGACGGCAGCGACGCCGTCAGCGACTGGCCGCTGCTCAACGCCTTGCTCAACACCGCCAGCGGCGCCACCTGGGTCAGCCTGCACCATGGCGGCGGCGTCGGCATGGGTTATTCGCAACATTCGGGCGTGGTCATCGTCTGTGACGGCACGGCCGAGGCGGCAGAGCGTATTGAACGTGTGTTGTTCAACGACCCGGCCACCGGCGTGATGCGCCATGCCGACGCAGGTTACGACATCGCCAAAGCCAGCGCCAAAACCAACGGCCTGAACCTACCGATGCTGGGCTGAAGCGCTCCCAGCCACCCGTTTCCGATCTACCCCATGCCCCACTCTGAAACCCTGATCCCGGGGCAACTCGACCTTGCCCAACTGCGGCGCCTGTGCGGCGTCACACCCGTGCCGGTGCAACTCGACCCGGCCTGCCGCGCGGGCATACGCGCCAGTGCCGCCCTGGTCAAACAAGCCGCTGAGGGCGGCGACGCCGTCTACGGCGTGAACACCGGTTTCGGCAAACTCGCCAACACCCGCATCGCCAAGGAAGACCTGGCCTTGTTGCAGCTCAAGCTGCTGCGCTCCCATGCGGTGGGTGTGGGTGAGCCGCTGGCCGAGAGGGTGGTGCACCTGATCCTGCTGCTCAAGGCGACCAGCCTGGCGCGCGGTTATTCCGGCGTGCGCGAAGAAATCATCGATGGCCTGCTGGCCTTGCACAACCTGGGCGTGTGTCCGGTCATCCCCTGCCAGGGCTCGGTCGGCGCCTCGGGTGACCTCGCGCCGTTAGCCCATTTGTGCCTGCCGCTGATTGGTGAAGGCGAGGTGTTTTACCAAGGTCAGCGCATGCCGGCCGCCGCTGCGCTGACGCAAGCCGGCCTGGCGCCTTTACAGCTTTCGGCCAAGGAAGGCCTGGCGCTGATCAACGGCACCCAGGTTTCCACCGCGCTGGCGCTGGACGCCTTGCTGGCCACCGACCGTCTGTTCGAAGCCGCCGTGATTTCCGGCGCCTTGACGCTGGACGCGGCACGCGGCAGCGATGGCCCGTTTGATCCGCGCATCCACGCCGTGCGCGGCCAGTTGGGCCAGATCGCTTGCGCCGCGGCCTACCGCTCGCTGATGCTGGGCAGCGAAATTCGTCGCTCGCACCTCGAAGGCGACGACCGCGTGCAAGACCCCTATTGCCTGCGCTGCCAGCCCCAGGTCATGGGCGCCTGCCTGGACCAGATGCGTTATGCCGCACAAGTGCTGGTGATCGAGGCCAATGCTGTCACCGACAACCCGCTGGTGTTTGCATCCAGCACCGGCGCATGGCAAGCAGGGGCCGTGGAACCGGCTTCGCCGGGCCACAGGCGCCGCCCCCTTGAGGGGGAGGTGGCCGCAGGCCACTTCGGGGGGGAACTCATTTCAGGCGGCAACTTTCATGCGGAACCGGTTGCGCTCGCCTGCGACGCCCTGGCCGTGGCGATTGCCGAAATCGGTGCCATCACCGAGCGCCGCATCGCCATGCTGGTGGACACCGTGGTGTCGCGCCTGCCGCCCTTTTTGACGCCCGACGCCGGTCTGAACTCCGGCTTCATGATTGTGCATGTCACAGCGGCTGCGCTGGCGTCCGAAAACAAGTCGCTGGCGCATCCGGCCAGTGTCGACAGCCTGCCCACCTCGGCCAACCAGGAAGACCATGTGAGCATGGCCACCTTTGCCGCACGCCGCCTGCAACCCATGTTGCGCAACACCGCACACATTGTCGGCATCGAACTGCTGGCCGCCGCCCAGGGCATCGAGTTTTTGCGTCCACTCACAAGTTCTGCGCCACTTGAAAGTGTGTTGCGGCTGATCCGCATAGTGTCCCCCGCCATGATGGAAGACCGCAGCCTGGCCCGCGACATGCAGGCCATGCACCATCTGGTGGCGGCCGGCGACATTGCGAGCGCGCTAGACGCGCAAATAGCGGATTTACACGCATTGCGGCTGGCATGAAGACTGCATACAGTTTGGCCACCAACCCTTTCACCACCTAAAACCAGGAGAACCCATGAAAAAGCTGCTGACCCTCTCTCTCGTCGCCCTGGCCTGCGTCTCTGCGCAAGCCCAGGAAACCAAAGTCACCCTGGCCATGTCGGGATGGACCGGTTTTGCACCGCTGACCCTGGCCAAGGAAGCCGGCATTTTCAAGAAAAACGGCCTGGACGTTTCCATCAAAAAAATTCCGCAAAAAGACCGCCACCTGGCGATTGCCTCGGGTGACGTGCAATGCGCCGCCACCACGGTGGAAACCTGGATCGTCTGGAACGCCAACGGTGTTGCCACCACGCAGATTTTCCAGCTTGACAAAAGTTACGGTGCCGACGGCATGGTGGTCAAACCCAACATCAGCAAAATCAGCGACCTCAAAGGCAAAACCGTGGCTGCCAGCGCACCCGGCACCGCGCCTTATTTCACCCTGGCCTGGATGCTCAAGAAAAATGGCCTGAGCACCAAAGACGTGAAAATCGTCAACCTGGAACCACAAGCCGCTGCCAACGCCATGATCGCCGGCACCGACGGCATTGACGCCGCCATGACCTACGAGCCTTACCTGGGTGCCGTGCGCGCCAAGCCGGAAGCCGGCAAGATCATCGCCACCACGCTCGACTACCCCATGATCATGGACACCGTGGGCTGCACGCCCAAGTTCCTTGCCGACAACCCGAAAGCCGCCAAGGCCCTGGCCGACAGCTACTTTGAAGCCGTCGAGATGATCCAGAAAGATCCTAAAAAGAGCTTCGAGATCATGGGCGCCGACGTGAAGCAGACCGGCGAAGCGTTTGAAGCCTCGGCCAAATACCTGCGCTGGCAAGACCGCAGCGCGAACCAGAAGTTCTTCGAGGGTGAACACGCCGCCTTCAGCAAGGAAGCCGCCGAACTGCTGCTGGGCGCTGGCATCATCAAGGCCTTGCCCGACATGAGCAAGCTGGCCGACACACGTTTTATTAAATGAGCCCCCACGCTTGTCGCTTCGCGTGCCTACGGCGGTGCGCTGCCCCTTTCCCGAAAAAGAGGGGCCATGTTTTCCTTGGGACGGCCCGGCGGAAAACGTCGCACCTCCCGTCATTTACCTTGCGCAGCGGACATCCGAAATGAGGCCTCTTCAACCCGTGAGCTCCGGCGCGCGTATCGCGCTGGGCATCAGCTTCTTCGTCCTGTTTTTTGCACTCTGGGCCGCGGTCACTTTCGGCGGGATGGTCTCCAAGACCTTCCTGGCCGACCCGCTCACCATGGTGCGATCGGGTTACGACCTGCTGGTCAACCAAGGCTTTCTTCATGACATCGGCATGACGGTCTGGCGGGTGCTGGGCGGTTTTGCGCTGGCGGCCTTGCTGGCCGTGCCGCTGGGTGTGTTGATGGGCGCCTACAAACCGATCGAAGCGTTTTTTGAACCCTTTGTGAGTTTTGCGCGTTACCTGCCGGCCTCGGCCTTTATCCCGCTGCTGATTTTGTGGGCAGGCATTGGCGAGGCGCAAAAACTGGCCGTTATTTTTATCGGCTCGTTTTTCCAACTGGTGCTGATGTTTGCCGTGAGTGTGGGCAACACGCGGCGCGATCTGGTGGAAGCAGCCTACACGCTGGGCGCGGGTGACCGCGGCATTGTCACGCGTGTGTTGCTGCCCAGCAGCGCGCCCGAGATTGCCGAGACCCTGCGCATGGTGCTGGGTTGGGCCTGGACCTATGTGATCGTGGCGGAACTGATAGGCGCGTCCAGCGGCATCGGCCACATGATCACCGACAGCCAGGCCTTGATGGCCACCGACCAGATCATTTTCGGCATCATCGTCATCGGCGTGATCGGGCTGGTGACCGACATGGCCTTCAAAGCCCTGAACCGCAAGCTGTTCCCCTGGGCACAGCTCGGCAAATAACTGTCATGGCGCTGGCTGCCCTACCAAAAACTTCATGAGCATTCTTCAAATCTCCCAGGTCTCCAAAACCTTCGCGGGCGCCAAGGGCGGCACCGTCGCCTTGCAGGCCACCGACCTGAATGTGGCCGAGAACGACTTCATCACCATTCTCGGCCCCTCGGGCTGCGGCAAAAGCACCTTGCTGCGCATGGTGGCCGGTCTGGACATCCCGACCACCGGCAGCATCACGCTGGACGGCCGGCCGGTCACCGGCCCGGGCGCCGACCGCGGCATGGTGTTCCAGAGCTACACCCTGTTCCCCTGGCTGACCATTCTGGAAAACGTCTGCTTTGGCCTGCGTGAAAAAGGCCTGCCGCTGGCTGAGCAACACGCCATCGCCCAGCCCTTTATTGCCAAGGTCGGCCTCAAAGGTTTCGAGAACCACTTCCCCAAACAACTCTCAGGCGGCATGCAGCAACGCACGGCACTGGCCCGTGCACTGGCCAACAAGCCACGCATGTTGCTGATGGACGAGCCTTTCGGCGCGCTGGACCACCAGACCCGCGAGCTGATGCAGGAGTTGCTGCAAGGCATCTGGGAAGCCGAACGCAAGACCGTGCTGTTTGTGACCCACGACATCGACGAAGCCATCTTCATGGGCAACCGCGTGGTGGTGATGAGTGCGCGCCCCGGCCGCATCAAATGCGACCTGCCCGTACCTATCGAACATCCGCGTCACTACTCGGTCAAAACCACGCCGGTGTTTGTCGAACTCAAGGCGCGGCTCATGGAAGAAATTCGCATCGAGGTGCAAAGAGCGGCCGGCTTGCTGGTGGAAGCGGCCTAAGCCTGGCAGGAACGCCGCCGCGCTGGATGCGGTGCTGGCGGCCGATTTTTCAGACTTTATGAATAAAATCGGCCACCAGCCCTTACCCCATAAGCGCAAGCAGCTATTAATTCAGTAGCGAATTTACTCCAGCGACATCTTCGCTGCGCGCGCCACCTTGCCCAGGCGTTCGTATTCCGAGGCCGCCAGCGCACCCAGGCTTTCGGCGCTGGAGCTGCGCGGCGAAAAGCCGGCTTGTATCAGCTTGTCCTTGATGGCAGGCTGCGCCAGCGCTTCCACAAAAGCTTCGTTCAAGGCCTGCACCACGGCGCGCGGCATGCCGGCCGGACCGAAAACACCAAACCATGGGTCCACGTCGTAACCAGCAATGCCGGCCTCGGCCATCGTCGGTACATCAGGCAGCGACGGCGAACGGGTTTTGCCGGCCACGGCCAGCGCACGCAGTTTGCCGGACTTGATGTGTGGCAGCGACGCCGGCAGGTTGTCAAACATCACCGGCAGGTGACCACCCAGCATGTCGTTGATGCCGGGCCCACTGCCCTTGTAGGGCACGTGGGTCAGGCTGGTTTGGGTCATCTGTTCGAACATCGCGGCCGCCAAGTGCATGGAGGTGCCTGCGCCCGCCGTGCCGTAGGTCAGGCCAGGTTTCTGCTTCACATAAGTCACAAACTCGGCCACGGTTTTCACCGGCAGCGCCGGGCTGACTTCCAGCACGATGGTGGAATGGCCCAGCAGGCTGATGGCGCTGAAGTCCTTGCGCGGATCGAAAGCCATGGACTTGTAGAGGTGCGGGTTCAGCGCGTTGGTGGAGATGGCGCCAAAACCAATGGTGTAGCCGTCGGGTGCCGCCTTGGCTACCGCGTCCATGCCGATGTTGCCGCCGGCGCCGGGTTTATTTTCAATGATCACCGGCTGGCCCAGCTTTTCGGCCACGCGCTGGCCCACCGAACGCGCCACCAGATCGGTCGTACCACCGGGAAGATAAGGCACGATAAAACGGATGGGCTTGGCTGGAAAGTGGGCATCCTGCGCGAGTGCGGGAAAGGTCAGCAGGCCGGTCACCGCGAGCACGGTGGCCAAACCGGCACGCCGGCGGAAAGAAGAAGCGATCATGAACAGGGTTTCCTGATGAAGTGGAGACAGGTGATTATTCCCGCAGACCGAGGCCCGAACAAGCGGCGCGTTACACGCGTTAACGTCCCTGCTTGACAAAGGCTCGGCATGGCTTTTAAACTAAACCACACGGTTAAGTTTAGAGACGATGTTCTGAACCGGCTTGTTCGCCGCATCGGCGTGCCCTCCGCGCGCGGGCAAGACGGCCGGAAGGTCCGCAACGTAAATGGCGCACCGGCACGGCGCCCTTTCCGTCCCAGCTTGGCAGGAGGCGCTCATGGAGTTCTCCCTGTACCGGAAGTTCTGGCGCGACAGACTCGATGCACTGGGCCGTTATCTGTACCACCAAGAGGAAATCAAACCATGGAAAGCAGCGCCCTCCAAGAAAGCCCCTCACTCCGGCTCAGCCGGACCTACCCGGTCCTGCCTGAAAAAGTCTGGCAAGCATGGACAGCCCCGCAAGCCTTGACCCAGTGGTTCGGCCCGGGCGAGCCGTCCTCGGTCACGCGGGCCGACCTGGATGTGCGTGTAGGCGGTCGTTACCACATCGCCTTCACGACGCCGGACGGCGACGCCCACGATGTCAGCGGTGTCTACCAGGAGGTGGTCAAGAACCGCAAGCTCGTCTTCACCTGGGCCTGGAAAAGCACCCCCGAACGGGTGTCCCGGGTCACCGTGGCCCTGCGGCCCACGGCAGAAGGCACGGAGCTGACCTTTCTGCATGAGCAGTTTTTCGACCAGGCCGCACGCGACAACCACGAGGGCGGCTGGACCGCCACGTTTCTCAAGCTCGACGCCTTCATGGCGGAAGCATGAACCAATCAGCCGCCACACCCCAACGCGCGAGCCGGCGCGAATGGATTGGCCTGGCCGTGATCGCCCTGCCCTGCATGTTGTATTCCATGGACCTGACGGTACTGAACCTCGCCGTGCCCGCACTCAGCGCCGACCTCAAACCCAGCAGTGCACAGCTGCTGTGGATCGTCGACATCTACGGCTTTCTGGTGGCCGGCTCGCTGATCACCATGGGCACACTGGGCGACCGCATAGGCCGGCGCCGCTTGCTGCTGATAGGCGCCGCCGCCTTTGGCCTGGCCTCGGTGCTGGCGGCTTTTGCCAACAGTGCGGAGACCTTGATTGCGGCGCGCGCCATTCTTGGCGTGGCCGGCGCCACGCTGGCACCGTCAACACTTTCGCTGATCCGCAATATGTTTCTGGATCCGCGGCAACGTTCCATCGCCATCGGGGTGTGGATTGCCAGCTTCTCCGCCGGCGGCGCCATCGGGCCGCTGCTGGGCGGCGTGGTGCTGGCCTACTTCTGGTGGGGCGCGGTTTTTCTGCTGGCGGTGCCGGTGATGTTGTTGCTGCTGGTGCTGGGCCCGCTGCTGTTGCCAGAGTTTCGTGACCCCCAGGCCGGCCGACTCGATCTGCCCAGCGCCGGCCTGTCGCTGGCTGCGGTCTTGTCCATGATTTACGGCATCAAACGCCTGGCCGAAGGCGGCTGGGACTGGCTGCCACTGCTGTTCATCGCGGCCGGGCTGATCCTGGGCACACTGTTCGTGCGGCGGCAACGCACACTGGCCGATCCCTTGATCGATCTCTCGCTGTTTCGCTCGCCGGCTTTCAGCGCGGCTCTGGCCATCAACATCCTCGGCTTTTTCGCCATGTTTTCGGCCTTCCTGTATATGGCGCAGTACTTACAGCTGGTGCTTGGCATGGGGCCCATGGAGGCCGGCGGGTGGACCGTGCCTTCGGCACTGGCCTTTATCGTCGGCTCCAGCGTCGTCCCAATCGTCGGCCATCGTCTGCGCCCGGCTTATGTGATCGCGGGTGGCCTGGCGCTGTCGGCGCTGGGTTTTGTGGTGCTCAGCCAGGTCAGCACCAGCTCTGCGCTGGCGGTGCTTGTCATCGGCTCCATCATCTTCTCGCTGGGCCTGACACCGGTGGTCAGCCTGACCACCGACTTGCTGGTCGGCTCGGCGCCGCCTGAACGGGCCGGTGCGGCCGCGGCGCTTTCAGAAACCAGCTCCGAGTTGGGCGGTGCACTGGGCATCGCGGTCTTGGGCAGTGTGGCCACCGCTGTCTACCGTCACCACATGCTGGACGCCGTGCCGCAGGGCTTGCCGGCCGGCGTGAGCAAGGCCGCATGGGACACCGTGGGCGGCGCGGTGGCCATGGCCCACGACTTGCCCGGCGAACTCGGCACCGCGTTGCTGGCGGCGGCGCGTGAGGCCTTTGTGCAAGGCCTGCAACTGAGCGCCACCCTCAGCGCCATCGTACTGATGGCCGCCTGTCTGGTGGCCCTGCTCGCACTGCGGCAAGCCAAAGTGGGTGGTCACTGAACGCAGAACACGTTTTTTCACCAGGAGAGCAGCATGTTGAACAGCAGCAATGCCATGGCCACCATCGCCGTCAAGGACGTGGCCCGAGCCCGGACATTTTATGTGGATCAACTGGGCCTGCAGCCCCTGGACGACGGCGACCCCGGCCTGTTGACCCTGCGCAGCGGCAGCAGCACGGTGCTGGTCTACCACTCGCCCTACGCCGGCAGCAACCAGGCCACGGCCGCGACCTGGGCCGTGGGTGACAACATCGAAGCGCTGGTGCAATCACTGAAAGACAACGGCGTGGCCTTTGAACACTACGAACTGCCCGACACCACGCGCCGCGGCGACTTCCATGTCTCGGGCGAGCGCATGGTGGCGTGGTGCAAAGACCCGGACGGCAACATCTTGTGCCTGGTCAATACCTGAACGTGGATCCCGTTTTTTCAACCACCCGCAAAGGAAAACTCCCATGGCTCACTACATCGATGGTTTTGTACTGCCGGTTCCCAAGAAAAACATAGATGCCTACCGCCGCATGGCGCGCAAGGCCGGCAAGATCTGGCGCGAGCACGGCGCGCTGCAATACACAGAAAGTGTGGCCGACGACGTGAAGCCCGGCAAGCTCACCTCTTTCCCGCAAAGCGTGCAGCTCAAGGCCAGCGAGGTCGTGGTGTTTTCGTGGATCGTCTACAAGTCGCGCAAACACCGGGACAAGGTCAACGCCAAGGTGATGAAAGACCCGCGCCTGGCCGACATGATGGACCCGAAAAAACTGCCCTTTGACGGCATGCGTATGTTCTGGGGCGGCTTCAAGGTGGTGGTTGATCTTTGAGCCCTGGCGCTGGCTACCGCGCCATTTATGAATAAAATCGGCCTCTAGCCCTTACAAACACTCCGCAAGCAGCTATTTATTTCATAGCAAAATACCTGCCATCGCCTTAGTACAAGGTGGCGCGCTGGCGGGCCGGCAGCTCACGGTCGTAGGCCTCGCCGTCTATGGCCGCCTCTGTCAGCGCCTGAAGAATGGTGCCCGGGCTGGGTAACTTGGCCCGTACATCCGCCGCCGGCGCCTGCCACAAAGCAGAGCGCTGGATGGCTCGCGCGCACTGGAAGAAAACCGTCTCCACCTGGACCACAATCACACACTTGGGCAACTGACCTTGCACCGCAAAACGTGCCAGCATCTCCGGCGCGATGCTGATGCTGGCCAGCCCGTTCACACGCAGCGTCTCGCCCACGCCCGGGATCAAAAAGAGCAAGGCCAGGCGCGGATCGGTCACGATGTTGCGCAAGCTGTCCACCCGGTTGTTGCCCCGGCGCTCGGGGACCAGCAAGGTGGTCTCGTCCAACACCTGCACAAAACCGGGCGGATCGCCGCGCGGCGAAACATCCAGCCCATCCGGCCCGGCCGTGGCCAGTACCGCAAACGGCGAGGCCTCGATCAGCGCCCGGTAATGCGAATGGACAAAAGCCACTTCCTTCTGGATGGACGCCGCGCCCACCGCGCCAAACAACGATTCCAGCTGCGCAACGGTGGTGATGGCGTGAGGGTCTGTGGGGGCGGTCATGAGAAAAGTCCTGGAGGTTTCCCGAATTATCTGCGAATGAATTTGCCCGCACAGGCTTGGCTTCGGCCGCCAACGCGATTCGTCCGCTTGCGCTACATTGAACACTCATTCCTACCGGCACCAGCCCGACACCCCATGACCGATCTCTCCGCTTTCCCCATCACCCACAAATGGCCAGCCCAA
Source organism: Polaromonas potterensis (assembly GCF_033446725.1). Taxonomy (NCBI): domain Bacteria; kingdom Pseudomonadati; phylum Pseudomonadota; class Betaproteobacteria; order Burkholderiales; family Comamonadaceae; genus Polaromonas; species Polaromonas potterensis. Next base: position 19,791 of record NZ_JAWQLX010000005.1, read on the forward strand.
CACCCCGACCGGCTGCAACTGTATTCCTTGCCCACGCCCAATGGCGTCAAGGTGTCCATCATGCTGGAAGAAACCGGCCTGCCTTATGAGCCACACCTGGTGGACTTCGGCAGCAATGACCAGATGTCGCCCGAGTTTCTGTCGCTCAGCCCCAACAACAAGATCCCGGCCATCCTCGACCCTAACGGCCCAGGCGGCCAACCGCTGGCCCTGTTCGAGTCCGGCGCCATCCTGATCTACCTCGCCGAAAAAACCGGACAATTCATGCCGACAGATGCCGCCGGCCGCTACGAAACCATCCAGTGGCTGATGTTTCAGATGGGCGGCATAGGCCCGATGTTCGGCCAGGTCGGCTTCTTCCACAAATTCGCCGGCAAAGACTACGAAGACAAACGCCCGCGCGACCGCTACGTCGCCGAATCCAAACGCCTGCTCGGCGTGCTGGACCAGCGCCTGGCCGGCCGCGCCTGGATCATGGGGGAGGCCTACACCATTGCCGACATCGCCACCTTCGGCTGGGTGCGCAACCTGATCGGCTTTTATGAAGCCGGGGAGCTGGTCGGCATCCCGGACTTTTCCAACGTCACACGTGTGCTGGCAGCCTTTGTGGCGCGCCCGGCAGTCGTCAAAGGCCTGGGCATTCCCAAACGCGGCTAGTGGCTAGCACTAGGACTTGGGCACCACACCCGGCAGAAACTTCACCCCGGTGCGTTTCACCAGCTCGTCATAGCTGATGGGTTGCGAGGCCCGGGTTTCATCCAGGTTCTCCTGCCAGTGAGCCCAGGCACGGTTGCTTTCCACGTCGTAGACCAGCTTGTAGAGGTAGGTCGGCACCTTCACGTGGTTGTGGCCAATGCTTTCGCTCTCCGGCGTAAATACTGGCCCGGTGATCACAAACACGTCCCCTTTCGCCCGGTGCGCATACTTGCGCGTGGCCTGCTCGATCTTGGCCCAGGCGCCCGAGTTGTGTTTCATGGCCTGGGGCACCATATTGGCCAGCGAGAAGCTCTGGGCCATGGCGGCAGGGCTGGGCATGTCTGCAGCCGGCGCCATGTGGCCACGCGAATAACCGGACCGTTTGTAGTCGTCCAGGGCGGCCCGTTCACCCTGCGGCAGCCGCGCATCGGCAAAAAACTTGTTGGAACGTTTCTCGCCGGCGTCGTCAATGCTCTCGCGGTTCAGGCGCTGGGCGACAAACACCGGGGTTTTGGTTTCTCCGCTGTGCAAAATGGCAAAAGCCTCGTAACACAGCGCCCGCTGCAAAGGCCGTTGCTGCACGGCCGGCGGCTGGCTTTTGGCAAAAAACTGGGGGCATTGTTCAAATCCTGTGGCAGCTTGGGCCACCAGGGCTGCTGCGGCAGTGGCGATAATCGCCCCCTGCCCCATCCATCTCATCACTAAACGCATTCTTTTCTTCAATCCATTGACACTGGGAATTCAGGGCCGCGATTAGACCACTGAAGCCGGTGTGGATAGTCCGAAAACCCTTTGATGTTGAGAGTGATTGAAACAGCGGCGCATCATTCGCCCGGCATGCCAGCAGCGACGCCCTGCTGGGTCGTCACCACGGGTCTATTTCTTTTTCAGAAATCTCAGCGATCGAAAGCCGCTTGCAAGGCTGCCTTGTCTTTCACGCCGCTTTGCAACAAAAGCATCAACAGGATGCGCGCCTTGGCTGGCTTCAGGTCATCGGCCATCACCGCACCGGCGTCGGACGTGGTCTTGCCACCACCAACAAAGCCATAGTTGGGCAACACGCGGCCGTTGTCGACACGGGTCGAAATCACCACGGGAACCGACTTGGAAAGCGCGTACTTCACGGCTTCAAACATCGGAGCGTTCATGTTGCCCATGCCCAGGGCCTGGACCACGATGCCTTTGGCACCACGGTCGACCGCATTGCGAAGCGCCGCACCGTCGGCACCGCCGTACATGGCGATGATTTCCACTTCAGGCATCTTGTCGGTACGGATCTCGATATGCTGGCGACGCACAGGCGCGTTCGCGTACATGACGCGGTCCTGGTAGACCTCACCGAGGAAACCAAAGTCACCCGAGTTGAAAGTCTCGACATTGCCTGTGTGCGTCTTCCTCACGTAGCGCGCGGAGTTGATCTGGTTGTTCATGGCCAGCATCACACCCATGCCTTTGGACTTTTCATCCACAGCGATACGCGCGGCATTGAGCAGGTTACGTGGACCGTCAAAATCGGACTGCGATGCATTGCGCTGGGCACCGATCAGGACCACAGGCTTGGACAACTTCACGGTCAAGTCCAGCCAGAAAGCGGTCTCTTCCAACGTGTCCGTGCCGTGCGACACGATCACACCAGCCACGTCCTTGTTATCCAGCGAGGCTTGCACCGCCTTGCTGAGCTGCACCCAGCGCGGCGGGTCCATGTAATCCGAAGGCACGTTCGACAAATTGTTCACATGGATGCTCGCGTATTTTCCAATATCGGGCACTGTGGCCAGCAAGTCATCACCGGAGATCGCCGGTACAGGCGCGTTCTTCACGGGATCAATCTTCATGGCGATCGTTCCGCCTGTCGCGATGAAATGAACAACTGGTTTGTTCTGAGCGAAGGCTGTGAAGGCGCTCATGAGGGCCACCGTCACAAGTGCAGTTTTCATTTTCATATGGATTTTTTTAATGTCGGAAAGGTAATTGAGAAGTCCTGTTGCGAGGAATTGAGGCCTCGCGGGATCGGATCATATGCGTCTTCGTTTCTACGGGGATGAGGGGAAACCACATACCCCGGCCTGCACGGCGGGTTGCGCTTGATTGAACACCAATGAATGGAGATAGGAACAAAACGCCCTTGGCTTTTCTCAAGGTCTATCAAGCTGGGAATTCAGATCATCATGAGCTGCTTCAACGAGAACTTGGATCTGCCTGAACAGTTGCCCGGCATGAGCCAGATTTCCGTCTGTTTTGAAGAGATTTCCGCATCCGATGCAATGAGAACCAAGCACTGAACCCACCCCTAAGTCTCGAACAGGCCCCCGACGTTCAAAATCTCGTGTGCAATTTCAGGCCGCTGCTCCAGGCTGCGTTTGATGGCTGCCGGAATGGCCTGGCGCGTCTTTCGACATAGACCGGGCTGCTCGTGCACCAGAATCGTGATTCCGCGCAAGCTGCGGACGACGTTGGGGCTGGTACTGATGCTCAGCCGGATGCCAATCTGCTGCTCCATCCGCTCTTCCATATGCCGCAGATCGCTAAGGCTGCTCAGGTTTTCCAGCCGCTGCAACAGGCGTTTCTCGTCCTCGCGGGTCAGGCGCAACACGCGCAGGTCGCCAGCAGGGTTGGCCAACAGCGTAGCGCGCCCGCAGTTGCAGGCGCCGGGTGGGCATTCGGTGCGTATGGGGAAAGGGGGCTGAGTCGTCGTCATGGGGATTGCCATCTATTGTCTCGGCCTGAGATGGCAGTTTTGACGATCATAGCCAGACGCGGGCACTATCCTGTGAACGCTTACACCACTTGATTGAAACAGTCGGCTGTTTGCGACCCGCCAGGATTGGAATTTGACCGTTTGAATCTAAAACCCAAAGCGGTCATTCTTCGCCATCTGCCTGTCGCTATCTCAAGGCTTTGTGTTCACAGTTCCATCTCGCTCAAGCCAAGCAACCCCAGCCCTCATGTAGTTGACTTTTCTCGAGAAACGCCTCGCAGCGCCCTCAGCGGCGCCAGGGCGTCAAATAACGCTCAGCCCAGGCCAGTGCGCCATAAAGACCTAAGCCCATGAAAGCCAGGACCGCCACCGCCGCAAAAACACGGGGTGTATCAAAAGTGCCTTGGGCACTCAGGATGACGTAGCCAAGGCCGCGCTGGGAGGCCACAAATTCGCCGACGATGGCACCCACCAAGGCCAGCGAGATGGCCACCTTCATACCGGCAAGAATGGACGGAAGTGCACCGGGCAAACGGACTTTGAAAAAGAAATCCATCCTGGAGCCTTTGAGCACACGGCCCAGATCAAGCACGTCATTAGGCACCGATCGCAGTCCGTGCATCGCATCCACGATGACGGCAAAAACAGCGATAAGAAACGCGATGGCAATCTTGGGTTCTGAGCCCGTCCCCAGCCAGATCACGAACAGTGGCGCAATCGCCACCTTGGGAACGCTATTGAGGCCAATGATCAAGGGATAAACCGTGTGCTCAAACACTTTTGAGCCGACCAGCATCGTTGCCAGCAACACGCCGATGACGGCTGCCAGGACGAATCCGGCGAGCGTCGTCAGCAGGGTATAAGCGGCATGATCCAGGTAAAAACGCCACTCGCCGAATAACTCGTTGATGACAGCGCTGGGCGGCGGGAGCGTGATGGGCCGCACGTGCAGAACACGTACCAGGATCTCCCACACGACCAGGAAGCCGATCAGCGAGAGTGCGCCCAGAATCCACTGTTGGGCTGCGTGTGTTTTTTTCGTTTTCATGCTGCGACCGCCTCGTTGACTTGTCCGGGCTCTTCGTTGAGGAGTCCCATCTCATGAAAGAGTGCGCGTATGCGGTTGGTGTATTTGCCGAACTCGGGCGTCTCGCGCACCGCCAGCTTTCGAGGCCTGGGAAGATCAATTTCAATGATGTCCGCAATGCGACCTGGCCTGGGCGAGAACACCACGACACGGTCTGCCAGGTAGACGGCTTCCGCGATGCCATGCGTCACGAACACCACGGTATTGCGTGTCTCCAGCCAGATGCGCTGCAGCTCAGCGTTCATCTGATCGCGCGTCAGCGCGTCAAGCGCGCCAAAAGGCTCGTCCATCAGCAGCAAGCTGGGTTGATCGATCAATGCCCGGCAGATCGCAGCGCGTTGGCGCATGCCGCCTGACAGTTCCCGGGGGTATTTGGAAGCGAAGTCTGTCAGCCCCACCAGCTTCAGCAAATCGCGCATGGGCTGCTGGTAGCTCGCGACCGGCTTCCCCGCAAACTCGATGGGCAGCATGATGTTGCGCTCAATGGTTCTCCATTCGAGCAGGGCGTCGCGCTGGAACACCATGCCGACGTGATCCGGTGGGCCGGAAATCTCCCGGCCATCCGCCTTGAGGCTACCAGAAGAGATGTCTTCCAGGCCCGCAATGCAGCGCAGGAAGGTGCTCTTTCCGCAGCCGCTGGGGCCAAGAATGCTGACGAATTCGCCAGGCCGGATGTCGAGAGAAATCCCGTCCAGGGCCGTCAGAGGCGTCTCGCCGCCGTAAATCTTGCGGACGTCGACGGAGGTGATGGTTGATGCGCTCACTTCGGCACACCCGCAGCAGCACGCACCAGGCCGGGCACGAAAAATTCGTTGCTGTCCTTGATCGACTTGATCAGTCCGACGTCCGTGAGTGTCTTGACCGCGACGGCAAAGTCCGCGGCAACAGGCGCGCCCAGCATTTGACCAGCAGGAACGGGAAGCTGGAAGAAACCCTTGAGCGCATCAATCTGTGCCCGCAGAATGTCCTTGTTCAGCTTGGCTTGCGGCCGCTGCGCAACGATGGCATCGACGGCTTCGGACTCGTGGCCGTTGTAGATGTATTGCCATGAAGCGGCAACAATGCTTGCAAACTTGGCGATAGGTTCGCGTTTGGCCGCCAGCTTTGACTCTGTCGCAAAAAGGCCGAAGCTTGGCATGTTCAAGTTGTAGTCTGCAAATCGGATCGCATCAGAGGCACGCGTTTGCGACACCACAGGCAGAAAGAAGGGAATGGTCGAAAACGCAGCGTCCGCGCGTCCGGCAGAATACGTCGCGGCCTTGCCTGCCGCGTCGACGTTGACCAACTCCAGGTCGCTTCGCTTCAGTCCGCCTGACGCAAGGAAAGCGTCGATGAAAGGCGCTTCGAGGGAGCCCGCGGTGTAGGCCACCTTTTTGCCCTTGAGGTCTTTGGGGCCCTTGATGCCGGCGTCTTTCGGAACCAGCAAGCCGATGTCACTCAAACGCGCGAAAACGGCGACGGCTTTGACCGGCAGGCCCTTGTCACGGGCAATCATCATGGACGCCAGGGCGGCATGTCCCACATCAAACTGGTCGCCACCGCCAACAATCTGGACCGTCGTCACGGAACCGTTGCCGTCTTCCAGCGTGACATCCAGGCCGGAAGCGGCGAACCAGCCCTTTTGCTGGGCCAGGTGCATGGCGGCCTGAACGCCCCAAGGGGTCCAGTCCATACGGACTTTGAGCTTTTCAGCGCTCTGGGCCAGCACGCCCACGGAAAGGGTGAGGCCAAGACAGCCGACGGTAAAACTGCCGGCCAAGCGAGAAAGGAAGCGGTTCATAATAATTCTCCAATAAAAATGCCAGGTTCAACCCCAGACGGTCTCACCAAGCCGGAACAGGAACTAAGTTGTCTGGTTCAGCCGCCACGGCCGAACAAACGCTTGAGACGGGACCACATCACGCTCATACCGAGGCTGAAAGCATTGAGCTGTGCCGGCGGCAGGGGCAGGTCTGACGAGCGATTCGGATTCATGCGAAGCGTGACGTTCTTGCCAAATTCCTGAATCAGGCGGCCGACAAAGTCTTTGACCAGACCCGAGCGCGAAAACTGCGCCAGGGGGCCCTGCAGCGAATAAAGAAGGTCGACTTCCACCTTGGTGGTGCTCGCGTCGATCTCGACCATGCGGTAGGACACATCGCCATTGGCCCTGGACTTGCTGATGGAGTCCTGGCCAGCGCCCTTGAGAACGGCGGCACGCGCCTGATCGTTGCGCTCCAGACGTGCGGCACCGTTGAAACTGGCCGACATCGGGCCGAACTTGATGGCCACGCGGCCTTTGACGCGATCACCCACGTGCTCCGTCAACTCTGCCCCTGGCAGGCAGCCGGCCACGGCAGGCAGGTCGGCCATGAATTTCCAGACGGCATCGGCGGGATAAGGGACCTTGAAGCTGCCTTGTATGCTGGTTCCGCCTTTGATCGCTGTGGCCTTGTCGTCGGCGACCGCCTGTTTTTCTACGACCACGGCCACCTTGCCGATGTCAGTGGCCTTGAATGTTTGAAAGCCTGCGGCCCCCCCTGCGACGACCGTGACATCCCTGAAGACCTGGGTCGTTGCGGCGCGAAGTTTGGACACCGCGGGAACCGCGTCATCACGGCATTGCGCCAGGACATCCAGGACGGCGTTCACGATGCCCATGTAACCCGTGCAGCGGCACAGGTTGCCGGAAAGCTCCACGCGAATCAGGTCCTCGTCGGCCTGGGGAAAACGCAGCACGATGTCACGCGCCGTCGCCAGCATGCCGGGTGTGCAGAAGCCGCACTGCAAGCCATGGTGACGCGAGAATGCCGGCCGCAGCAGCGCCATGATCGCGTCGTCGTCGTAACCTTCGACCGTGGTGACTTTCTTGCCGTCGCAGGCAACGGCAAACGTGATGCAGGAACGAACCGGCTGACCATCGACCAGGACGGTGCAAGCACCACACACGCCATGCTCACAGCCCAGGTGGGTTCCGGTCTGACGGCCTTCGTCGCGAACAAAGTCGGCCAGGTGCATGCGCGACGGCACGTCACGGCTGACCGTCCTGTCGTTGATCTTGATGGCGATGACTGTCATAACGTTCTCTCCTTGCCCAACACTTGTTCCAGACAGCGCAGGACCGCTGCCGTCATCAATTTCCGGTCTATGGCGTCCTTGCCTGGCGCGGCGGCCTCCAGGGCCTTGCCGATGTCGGAACGCGTCGGGATGGCACCCGACGCGGCGACTGCTGCGGCGATAGCCGGCAGCGCCTGGGGCGCACCGTCCAGCGCGCCGACCACCACGCGAGCGAATCCCCGCCGCGGATCAAACACAGCGCAGCAACTGGCTTCGGCGAATTCGCCCGTCTTGCGGCAGAACTTTGAATAGCCCCAGCGGGCGTTTTCCCCCAGCTCGGGCACATGGATGGCGCTGATCAGTTCGCCTTCTGCGACATCGGTGGTGTAGGCCCCGAGCATGAAACGGTCCATAGGGACCATGCGTTTGCCGCCAGACGACACCAGCTCCAGTTGCGCGGCCAGCGCCGTCATGGTCAGCACCCAGTCCGCCGCCGGATCGGCATGCGCCAGGCTTCCGGCCACGGTGCCGCGGTTGCGGATCGCGCGGTAGGCAATGCCTGCCGCCACGGTCTGAAGAAGGCTTCCACGCAGCAGCGGGAACACGCCATCTTCGATCTCGGCATGGGTTACGGCCCCGCCTATCCGTATCACCCCGTCGGACATCGTGACATCGCGCATCTCGGGCAGTGCCGTGCAATCCACGACGACCTTGGGTCTGGCGAGCCGGAGGTTGAGCATGGGCCCCAATGACTGGCTCCCCCCCATGACCTTGACCGTGCCTTGCCCTTCGGCCAGACGCTGGAGTCCTTCCTTCAGCGTCGAAGGACGAACATATTCAAATAAAGCAGCTTTCATGTTTCTTCCTTAAGCGGCCTTGCGAAGCTGAACCGCCTCGGCCCTGGCAATGGCTTCGAGCAGGCGCCGGGGCGTCAGCGGGGTGTGAGCAACTTCCGCGCCCAGTCCTTGCAGGGCGTCGTTCACCGCGTTGAAAATGGCGGCAGGTGGTGCAATCGCGCCACCTTCGCCCATCCCCTTGGCGCCGAACTCGGTATGGGGTGAGGGTGTCTCAAAATGATGGATGCGCATGCGCGGAACTTCCGTGGCGCCCGGCAACATGTAATCGGCCAGCGTCGAGGCCAGCGGCTGGCCGTTGGCGTCATACGGCGTCTCCTCGTACAAGGCCGTGCCTATGCCCTGCGCGACCCCGCCATAGGTCTGCCCTTCGACGATCAGGGGGTTGATCATGGTGCCGCAGTCTTCGACGATGACGTAGTCGAGAATTTCAACGTGTCCCGTTTCGGGATCTACCGCGACCGTGACCGCGTGGCTGGCGTAGGTGAAGGCACCGGTATCGACCTTGGGTTTGAATCCGGTGGTGGTTTCCAGGCCGCCTTGATCAACGTCGGCAGGCAGCCTGTCGGGGCGCAGGTACCAGGCCTCGGCAATTTCGGCGATGGGGACGCTGCCGCCGGGGCCAACAACCCGGCCATTCACCAGGTCCACCTCCTCTGGCTTGGCACTCAACAAATGCGCGCCTATGCGCTTGATGCGCGGGGCCAGAACTTTACAGGCTTGCGACACCGCCCCGCCCGACATCACCAGCGAACGTGAAGCGTAGGTTCCCGTGGAATAAGGCGTCTGTGCCGTATCGCCGTGGACCAGCCGCATGCGGGAGATATCTATCCCCAGGATTTCGTGAGCGATCTGCGCGAAGCTGGTTTCCATGCCCTGGCCGTGCGAATGCACGCCAACACGCATCTCCAGACCGCCGTCGGGCGTGACGCGCACAGTGGCGGAGTCGAAACCCGGGATGACCGGCGTGCCCCAAGCGGCGAAGACCGAGGTGCCATGGGCCGACTGCTCCGTGTAGGTGGCAAAGCCTACGCCGATCAGCCGGCCGTCCGGCTCCATCTGGCGCTGCCGCTCACGCACCGCGTCGAGATCGATCATCTCGCGTGCCTTCAGCAGGCTGGCGGGATAGTCCCCGCTGTCCAGATGTTTGTTGGTGACGTTGACGTAGGGCATGAGCTCTGCCGGCACCAGATTTTCCAGCCGCACTTCCCAGGGCTCACGGCCGACCGCACGGGCCACGGCGTCGATTGTCAACTCCATGGCGAAGCAAACACCTGTGCGCGCCACGCCGCGGTAGGGCACGAAACCGGGTTTGTTCGTGGCCACGCATTCCGTCACGCAGCGGTAACCGCGGAAGGCATAAGGGCCGGGCAGGTTGCCTATCGCCTGCCCTGGTTCCAGGCCAATGGTGAAAGGCCAGACAGAATACGCACCGCCGTCGATGACGATATGCGCGTCGAGCGCCAGGATCTTGCCTCGCTCGTCGGCATAAGCCGTCATGTCGTAGTGATGCTCCCGCGTATTGGCACCCGCGATCAGATGTTCGCGGCGATCCTCCAGGTAGCGAAAGGGTTTGCGATGGGTCTTGGCGAGCCAGGCGACGCACAACTCTTCTTGTTGCAGCACACATTTGTAGCCAAACGCGCCGCCTACATCGGGTGCGACAACGCGAACCTGCCCCTGATCCATGCCCAGGCATTTGGCCAGGATGGTGCGTATCATGTGCGGCACCTGGGTGGCGGTGTAGACCACCAGCATGTCGGCCTGGTGATCCCAGTAGGCCAGCACGGCCTTGCCTTCCATGGGCACCATGCAATGGCGCGCCAGATCAACGGAGCGTCGCACGACCAGTTTTGCCTGGCTGGCAAGTTCGTCGAACTTCGTGTCAGCCTTCAGCGTCAGGAAGTTGTGATGGGTCCAGCCCTCATGGATGAAATCCGCTGTGGCCGCTTTGGCCGTGGTCGCATCGGCATAGACCGGTAAATCCTCGAATTCGAGCTCGATGGTCTCGGCGATGTCTTCGGCCTCCGCGCGCGTAGGCGCAAAAGCCAGTGCGACCGGCTCGCCCACAAAACGCACTTTGCCCGAGGCCAGCGGTGGCTGCGCTGACGACTGGTAGGTCGGAAGCGCCGATTCGGCGACGATGTCGAGAACATCGCCCATGGACGCGCGCAACACGACGCGGCTGGCGGTTTCGGGCGCCAGCGTGGTGTTGAGGATGCGGGCATGCGCGAAGGGGCTGCGCAGAAAGGCGACCTCATTCATCTCCGGCATGTGCATGTCGGCCACGAACTGACCACGACCGTTCAGATGCCGGGCGTCTTCCTTGCGCTCCACGCGTGCGCCCACGCCCTGGCTCGCCGGCTTGGCAAGATCGGTTTGACTGTGTTGCATTTTTTTGTCTCCGGTGAGCTATTTGGGATCGCTGGCTGCGCCGCCGCCGAACATCTTGGACGGATCCTCACGTTCAGTGGGTGTCTCTTCCGAGCGCTCGGGACTCTTCTGAAAGTTGAGCTGCACTTTATCGGTGTCCACCACCACCTCTTTGTCGAGGAAAAAGGTGACCGTCTGCGGCACAAAGATTACTACGGCAACAAGGATCAGCTGCATGAAGACCCACGGAATGGCGCCGAGATAGATGTCCCGTGACTGCACCTTGTGGGGCAACTTTCCTTCCTTGTGCAGCGTGTCGGAAATGCCACGCAGGTAGAAGAGGGAAAATCCGAAGGGTGGATGCATGAAGCTGGTTTGCATGTTCACGCAGATCAGCACGCCAAACCACACCAGATCAATGCCGAGCTTTTGCGCTACCGGAGCCAACAAGGGCAGGATGATGAAGGCGATCTCGAAAAAGTCGAGAAAAAATGCAAGGATAAAAATGAACACGTTGACCGCGATCAGAAAGCCCAGCTGGCCGCCCGGCAGATCGGCCAGCATGTGTTCTATCCACAGGCCGCCGCTGACACCTTGGAACACCAGGGAAAAGGCGCGTGAACCAATCAGGATGAACACCACCATCGCTGTCATGCGCATGGTCGAGGCCATGGCACTTTGCAGCAAGGACCAGGTCAGCCGGCCATGCACTGCCGCCAGCAGGAACGCACCAAGCGCCCCCATGGCGCCAGCCTCCGTTGGCGTGGCGATGGCTTCGTCAATTCCCGGCAAGCCGCCCATAGACCCCAGCACCGCAAAAATAAGGAATGCCGAAGGGATGATGCCGCGCAGGCATTTGGACCACAAGGCCCAGCCATTGAGCGTGCGCGCCTCCTTCGGTATGCCCGGCACATCCTGCGGCCTGAAGCGGCCAAGAAGGAAGGTGTAAAGCGCGAAGAGGCAAACCTGCAAGATGGCAGGCCCCCACGCGCCTTTGTACATGTCGCCCACAGAGCGGCCTAGCTGGTCGGCCAGCACAATCAGACACAGGGAGGGAGGAACAATCTGCGTGATCGTTCCAGATGCCGCCAACACGCCAGTGGCATAACGCATGTTGTAGCCATAACGCATCATCACCGGCAGCGAAATCATCGCCATGGCAATCACCTGGCCGGCCACGGTACCCGTGATCGCGCCCAGAATGAAACCCACAATAATGACGGAGTAACCCAGGCCGCCGCGCACGGGCCCGAAGAGTTGACCCATCGAATCGAGCATGTCCTCGGCCAAGCCACAGCGTTCAAGCACACAGCCCATCAGGGTGAAAAAGGGAATGGCCAGCAACAGGTCGTTCGACAAGATGCCGAAGACGTTCAGCGGAAGGGCCGAAATGAATCCGGCGGGAAACCATCCCATGTAGATGGCGACACCACCACTGGCAACACCCAGCGCGGCCAGCGAGAACGCCACGGGGAAGCCCAGCAACAAAATGACCACCAGGGCCGCGAACATCATCGGCGGAAATACTTCGAGGCTCATTGCAGGGGCTTTTCGTAGTGAAGGTTCATCTCATAGCGGTTCTGTAGCCATAGAACCCGTTTGGCGATCTCGCTGAGTGCCTGAAGTACCAGGAGACCAAAGCCCACGGGCAGCAGTGCCATCGCGGGCCAGCGAATCAGTCCCCCGGCATTGGGTGAGGACTCCCCCGAACGGACCATGTCAACGAACAGCGGCCAGGACAGGTAGGTGAGAAGGACCATGATCGGCAGCAAGAAAACGATCAGTCCAAACAGGTCCATATACACCTGGCGGCGCGCCGACCAGCGTCCATAAAAAAGGTCGACTCGAACATGTTCGTTGAGTCGGAGCACTTGCGCGGCGCCAAGCATCACGCCGGCGCCAAAGAGATACCACTGGATCTCCAGCCATCCGTTGGAGCTGATGCCAATGCCGTAACGCACCAGCGCGTTGCCACCGCTGATCACGCAAGCCAGCAATAAAGCCCACTTTGCAAGAACACCGGCAAAGTCGGTCAGATGGTCTATACCGCGTACCCAGCCAGGCAGCGCGCGGTCGTTGGGGTTTATCGTTTTCATGTGGGACGATCAATCATTCAAGGGGCGCCTACGCGTGGGCGCCCCTTGTGGCACTTGGCCGTTTTTTACTTGGTGACGTTTGCGAACGTGTAGTTGTCCAGCTCGGCCTCTGCAACGCGGAACCAGCTGGCCTGATCACGGCGGTACTTGAGCCAGCTCGGCAACATCGCCTTGAAGTCGGGGTTGGCCTCCGAAAGTTCGTTCATCAGTTCGTTGGAGGCCTTAAAAGCGGCGTCCATCACGGGCTTGGGGAAGTACGACAGCTTGGCACCTTGGCCGACCAGTTTTTTGATCGCCTCGGGATTCCGGTTGTCGTAGTCAGCAATCATCTTCATGGTCTGCTCATTGCAGGCACATTCGAAGGCGGCTTTGTACGAAGGCGGCAACGCCTCCCAGGCTTTGCTGTTAACCATCGCGGTAATTGAGGCGCTGCCTTCCCACCAGCCGGGAGCGTAGTAAAAAGGAGCGACCTTGTTCAGGCCAAGCTTGGCATCGTCATAAGGGCCAATCCATTCGGCTGCATCGATGGTGCCCTTTTCAAGCGAAGGGTAGATGTCGGCCGCCGGAATCTGTTGTGGCACGGCACCCAGCTTGGACAGCACCATGCCGCCTATCCCACCGATGCGCATCTTCAACCCCTTGAGGTCGGCCACGGTCTTGATCTGTTTGCGGTACCAGCCCCCCATCTGGACGCCAACGTTGCCGCACACAAAGTTGGTGATGCCCATCTTCTTGTACATCTCCCGCACCAGTGGCATGCCTCCGCCGAACTGCATCCAGGCGTTGTGCTGGCGAGCGTTCAGCCCGAAAGGCAGGCCGGTGTCGAAAGCCACGGCCGTGTTCTTGCCCACAAAAGCCGACGCCAGCACATGGTTGACCTCGATGGTCCCATTGCTCACGGCTTCCATGTTTTGAGCCGGGGGGACAACCTCGCCGCCGGCAAAACACTGAATCTGGAACTTGCCGTCAGTCAACTCAGAGACCCGTTTGCACAGATGTTCGGCCGAACCGTACATCGTGTCCAGGCTTTTTGGCCAGCTGGTGGACATGCGCCACTTGATGCTGGGCGTGGATTGCGCCATGGCCGGGGCTGCGATAGCACCCAGAACACCAACCATGGCGGTTTTATCGAGGAAGGCACGTCGCTGCATGTGAACTCCAGAAAAAGTATGGATCGACGGCTTGCCCAAGGCCGTTTTATCTGTAGTTGTGGGCTATTTATCGTCAGCATACTGAGTGAATTAAGCCGTGTCAACAGGGTTTTTACATAGGGATTCACCTGATTTCCAAATGCACCAAGCAGGAGCGATTAAAGTTTGCCTCCGCACCAAAATAGGCCATTAAATGTTGATTTAATGGGAGTTTTTTAACTACTTGTTGAATAAGCCTTCGTGAAAACCCTAATATTTAATACAAACACAATCTATTGACGATCGTCAGTACAGTGAAGATAATTCACCCTCCTTCAACACAAAGACCCATCATGACTTGGACCAAGATTGCTACCGCCGATCAGGTCGGCGAAGACGAAGCGGTCGCCGTTGTAATCGGCGATCTGAAGCTCGCGCTGTTTAACAGCGGCGGTGGCTTCCACGTCACCGACAACATCTGCACCCATCAATACGCGATGCTCTCCGAGGGCTATGTAGAAGATGGCTGTGTCGAATGCCCACTGCACCAGGCGCGCTTCGATCTGAAGACGGGCGCCGCCATGTGCGCCCCCGCCACCCACCCGATCCGCGTCTATCCGGTGAAGGTCGAAGGCGATGACATCCTGGTGGACGCGTGATGGATGCCGATCACACTGGCGTTCTGATCGTCGGCGCGGGCCAGGCCGGTGCGACGGCTGCTGCAGCGCTGCGGGACTTCGGCTACCAGGATCGAATTCTTGTTGTGGGGTCAGAACAGCCGCTGCCCTATGAACGCCCACCCTTGTCCAAAACCATGCTGTCGGGTTCGGGCGCGGTTGCAGATATCCAGATCCACCCGACAGGATTCCACGAAGAAAAGGCGATCGAGACCCTGCTTGGCGCGGAGGTTGCATCCCTGGACGTTCACGGGCACACGGCCCTGTTGAACAACGGGAAAACGATCGCCTGGCAGCAGTGTCTGATCGCCACGGGCGGCAAGGCCAGGACCATCGCCGGTCTTGCGCCTGGCACGGCCCGTATCCATTACCTGCGCACCATCGCAGACGCCCTGCGCCTGCGCGAAGAGATGCGCCAGTGCCGCTCGGTACTGATCATGGGCGGCGGATTCCTCGGGTTGGAAGTGGCTTCAACCGCCCGGTCCATGGGTTTGTCAGCAACCGTGATCGAAAGCGCCGACCGCGTGCTCGGTCGAGCCGTTCCGCCAGACATGTCATCCTGGCTGCGCCAATCCATCACGGACGCAGGTGTGGACCTGCGACTCAACGCCCGCTGCGAATCCTTTGATGTCCGCGCCGATGGCGTCAGCATTGGCCTGGCTTCCGGTGAGACCTTGTCCGCAGACATGATGGTCGTCGCCGTGGGATTGGCGCCCGAGGTGGCGATCGCCAGCCGCGCGGGCCTGTCCATTCATTCGGGCAACGGCGGCATCTGTATCGACGCGCACTGCATGACCAGCGCCCCAGACGTTTATGCGGCAGGCGATTGCAGCAGTCAGACTCATCCCTTCACCGGATTGGAGATGCGCCTGGAGTCCTGGCAAAACGCCAACGAACAGGCCAGGCTGGCTGCGGCGGCGATCGCTGGTATGCCGACGCCCCCCCTGAGCGCACCTTGGTTCTGGAGCGACCAGTTTGGCAACAACCTGCAGATCCTGGGCATGCCCGCGGCTGGCCTGCAGTATCACCACCGCGGCGATTTCAGCAACTCCGACGCCCCCCCGAAATTCATGCTGCTGGGCGCCAATGAAGCAGGCCAGATTCTGCATGCCATCGCCCTCAACGCCGGCGGCGATCTTCGCCAGCTCAAGCCGCTGATAGACAGCAAGACGCCTTGCGATCCGATTTCTCTTTGCGACGCCACGGCGCCGCTTCGCCCCCTTGTCCGCGCCGCCTTGGCACGAACGCCCACCCTCACCGTTTCCTAAACCGGAGCCAGGTATGCACAGCACCCACGCCGTCCTCAACCGCACCGTCCGATCCAAGGACGCAGACCTCTCGGCCTGCGTTTGGCCAGAAGACGCGATGCATTTCATTCCAGACTGGGTCTACACCAATGAAGCGGTGTATGGCAAAGAGATGGAACTCATCTTCCGGGGTCGCACCTGGAATTACGTCGCCCTGGAAGCAGAACTCCCCGATTCCGGCGATTACAAACGCTCCTATGTCGGAGACACCCCGGTTGTTGTCTCGCGCGCAGAGGACGGATCGATCAACGTCTTTGAGAACCGGTGTGCGCATCGAGGTGCCGAGTTCTGCCGTCACGGTCAGGGCAATGTCAAAGAATTTGTCTGTCCCTACCACCAATGGTCTTACGACCTGAAGGGCAACCTGCAGGGTGTGCCGTTCAAACGCGGCGTGAACAAGACCGGCGGCATGCCCAAGGACTTCAAAAACGAAGAACACGGACTCAAGAAATTGTTTGTGACCAGCCATCGCGGCGTGGTTTTCGCATCCTATTCGGCGGACGTGGAGCCTATCGAGGAATACCTCGGCCCGGAGATGCTGAAGGACTTCGACGTCGTCTTCAACGGCAGGAAGCTGAAGATTCTTGGTTATTACAAAAACGAGTTGCCCTGCAACTGGAAGATGTACCACGAGAACCTGAAGGACCCGTATCACGCGACGCTGCTTCACTCCTTCCTAGTGGTTTTTGGCCTGCTTGTCGCCGGCAATAAGTCCGCCATGATTGCCGACAGCCAACACTGCCGCCACGGAACCATGGCTTCGGCCAAGTCCGAAGACAAATATGCCGTTGTCAGCAGCGAGAACAAGAAAGAGATGCGCTCTTTCCACGAAGGCATGCACCTGCGCGACGACCGTTTTCTCGAATTCGTGAAGGAGTTCGATTCCGAGTGGTCGGTGACCATGCAAACCGTTTGGCCTAACCTGGTGGTCCAGCGCGAAATGAACACGCTGGGTGTTCGTCAAATTGTTCCCAACGGCCCCAACAGCATGCTGATGCAGTGGACCATGTTCGGCTACGAAGACGACACCGAGGAGATGACGCAGCACCGCCTGCGCCAGGGCAATCTGATGGGCCCGGCAGGTTTTCTCGGCCTTGAGGACAACGAGGCCATGAAGTTTGTGCAGGAAGGTGTGCGCCGCTCCAGCAGCAACACCAACGTCATCAAGCTGGACGCCGACCGCGTCGGCACTTCCGAAACCCTCATTTCCGAGGCATGTATCCGCGGGATGTACCAGTACTACCGCCAAGTGATGGGATTCTGACCATGATCGAGCAAGCATCCATCCTTTTTCGTCCGCGCAAGATTTCGCTGGAGCGCTCCGTCGCGCTGGCGCGTGAGGTCGAAGCCTTCAACGCCGAATACTGCGCTGTTCTGGACGCCGGACTGGTCGAACAGTGGCCTGATTTTTTCACCGAAGACGGGATTTACCGCATCACGGCGCGCGAGAACGCCGAACTCAACATGCCGGTTGGCCTGGTCTACGCACAGGGGCGGAACATGATGATCGATAGAGCCATCGCGATCTCGCGCACCCAGATGTTCGCACCCCGCTACAACCTCCACCTGGTCAGCAATACAAGGGTGACCGACGAAGCGGAAGACGGCAGCATCGTGGCGCAGGCCAACTTTGTGCTTCTGCAAACCCTGGTCGAAGGCCCCAGCACCATTCACATGGCCGGCACCTTTTATGACCATCTGGTACGCAAGGAAGGCGGCCTGCTGCTCAAAGAACGCCAGGCCATCTACGACACCACGATCATTGCCAACGATCTTGTCTATCCCTTGTGATGTTTATCCTGCCCAGCCCATCAGATGCCGCGCAGGATTGTGCGGCTGTATTGGTTATTGGCTTCGACGAGGCGGCGCATGAGGTCCAGGAGGATGGCTTTCTCCGCGGGTCGCAGCGGTTCGAGCAGGCGCTCCTGGGCGCGCGTCATATCGCCATGCAATTCGGCAACACGGGCTTGACCTTGGGCCGTCAGTTGCACATGACGCGTACGGCGGTCGAGGGGGTTGGGCCGGCGCTCCAGCAGCCCACGCTCCTCGAGCCGCTTGACAACATCGGCGGTGGTGGTGCGATCAAGTCCCACCTCCTGACCCAGCGCCGTCTGGTCCAGCCCAGGCAGCGCCGCCACGGCACTCATCAAACCGTATTGCACCGGTGTGATGTTCGTCGACTTGAACTCCTCCATAAACATGGCGACGTGGATCTGATGGAGTCGGCGGATCAAAAAACCCGGTCGCGCGAAAAGCGCCTCCTTGGCTGGATCGATATCCCGTTCAGGTTTGGCAATCACCACAAGCCCTCCAATATGTTAGTACCCTGATGATTATATCGAGAGAAGCATGCCAAGTCGACCTATTTTCCATTGATAAATATCAACCAAAAGTCAACCTCACAGCCAATAATATGCGTAGTCCATACATACTTTTTTCGTAATTTTCAGGAGTTTTCATGAGCAGAATCAAAAAAATTGCCTTTGAAGAACACTTCATGGCACCCGGCTTTGAAAAGTATTCAAAAGCATTTCTGCAGTTCATCGACCCGGCCACCGCCGCTGATCTGGGGCGTCGATTGGCGGACATCGACACACTGCGCTTGGAAGAAATGAACAAGGCGGGTATTGCACTGACCATTCTTTCCCAGACCGGACCGGGCGTACAGGGTGAGGCGGACACAGCCACAGCCATCCAGGGGGCCACGGAGAACAACAACTATCTGGCGTCCCGCATAGCCAAACATCCAACCCGTTTTGCAGGTTTTGCCGCCTTGCCCATGCAGGACCCGCAACAAGCCGCCACGGAGCTGGAGCGCGCGGTGGTCGAGTTGGGGTTCAAGGGCGCATTGGTCAACGGCCATAGCCAAGGTCGTTACTACGACGACCCGGCCTACGACGTTGTCTGGGAACGCCTGCAGGCACTCGACGTACCGCTGTATCTGCATCCGACCGACTTCCCGCAAGTGCCGCAGACACTCGCCGGCTTTCCCGTGATCCAGGGCGCGGCCTGGGGTTGGGGGGTCGAAACCGGCTCTCACGCCCTGCGACTTCTTTTCTCTGGCGTCTTCGATCGCTTCCCCAAGCTAAAGCTGATCATCGGCCACATGGGCGAAGGTCTGCCCTTCCAGCGCTGGCGCTTCGACAGCCGCTTTTCTGCCTACCCCTTCGGCGTGAAGCTCCAGCGCAAACCGTCGGAATACATCGGCAGCAACATCCTCATCACCACCTCAGGCGTGTGCTCCGAGGCCGCACTGAAAGGTGCTATCGCCGAGATGGGCGCCGAAGCGGTGCTGTTCTCGGTGGACTACCCCTACGAATCCACGGCGATCGCAGCCGACTTCATCGAACAGTCTGACCTCGACGAGACCACGCGCGCCTTGGTTTGCCATGGCAATGCTGAGCGGATTTTCAAACTCACACCCAACTAACCCGACACATCCAAGGAGTACCTCACATGAACCGCAACTACCGCATTGGCCAGATTGTGCCGAGCTCGAACACCACCATGGAAACGGAGATTCCGGCCATGCTGCGCCTGCGTGAGCAGATCCGACCCGAGCGTTTTACCTTCCATTCCAGCCGTATGCGCATGAAGACTGTACAAAAGGATGAGCTGGCCGCCATGGACGGCGAATCCGATCGCTGCGCCCTTGAACTCAGCGATGCACGCGTCGATGTGTTGGGTTATGCCTGCCTGGTGGCCATCATGGCCATGGGCCACGGCTACCACCGCCGCTCGCAAGAGCGACTGACGGCGCATACGGAGAAGAACGATGGCAAGGCGCCGGTCATCACCAGCGCTGGCGCGCTGATCGACGGCTTGAAAGTCCTGGGGGCGAAACGTGTCGCCCTGGTGGCGCCCTACATGCTGCCCCTGACCGAACTCGTGGTGGACTACATCCGCAACGAAGGCTTCGAGGTCTCTGACTGGACCGCGCTGCAAATTCCGGACAACCTCGAAGTGGGTCGTCACGATCCCTCACGCCTGCCGGGCATTGTGCAAAAGCTCAAGACCGACGACGTTGACGTGATCGTGCTGTCCGCCTGCGTGCAGATGCCCTCGCTTGCCGTGATCGCCCAAGTCGAGGCGATGACGGGCAAGCCGGTCATCACCGCCGCCGTCGCCACCACCTACGCGATGCTGAAGGCGCTTGGGCTCGAGCCCATCGTCCCCGGCGCAGGTGCCCTGCTCTCCGGCGCTTACTGAGAATCGCACCCCATGCCTAATACCTCCCACTTCCTTTATGGCGCCAACGTGCGCGCCAACGGCATTCGTCAGCACTACTTGCGTTATGGCGGCCAGGGACCGACCGTGGTCATCGTGCCGGGTATCACCAGCCCGGCCGTAACCTGGGGATTTGTCGCTGAGCGCTTTGGCCGTCACTTCGACACCTATGTGCTTGACGTGCGTGGGCGCGGTCTTTCGGAAGCCTCCGATTCGCTGGACTACGGCCTCGACGCCTGCGCGGCTGATGTGGCGGCATTTGCCGAAGCCCTCGGCTTGGCCTCCTACCAGCTTGTCGGGCATTCCATGGGCGCGCGCATCGGTATCCGCCTGGCCCACAAACATCCGCAAGGGCTGGAAAAACTGGTCCTCATCGACCCGCCGGTTTCCGGCCCAGGCCGCCGTCGTTACCCCTCGCAGCTGCCCTGGTACATCGATTCGATCCGCCTCGCACAAGGCGGCATCACGATCGAGCAGATGCGCCAGTTTTGCCCGACCTGGACCGAAGAGCAGCTTCGCTTGCGCGCCGAATGGCTGCAGACTTGCGACGAACGCGCGATCGTCACAACCTTTGACGGCTTCCACCAGGATGACATCCATGCCGATGTACCGCACATCCAGGTGCCTGCGCTCCTGATGGTGGCCGGTCGCGGCGGTGTGATTCAACTTGAGGACCAAAAGGAGCTTGAGCAATTGTTACCCGGGCTTCAGATCGCCCACGTGCCGAACGCCGGTCACATGATTCCCTGGGACGATGAAGAAGGCTTTTATGCGGCTTTCGGCAACTTCCTCGGGCACGCTCTCACGCCGGCCCACGCGGCCTGAACGCCCTGTCACTCTCGCCAACCCCAAGGAGTACACATGCCTGTCAGCAACTACCAATTGGTCACCGCCTGGAAGCAGGTGTTGACCCTCTCCAAGCTTGAGCCCGGCCAGACCGTGACCATTCTGACCGGTGCCGCGACGCATCCCCAGACCCTGGCATGCGCCCTGATCGCCACCCAGGAGATGGGCGCGATTGTCAACCGGCTGGACCTGCCACCCGTCAATGGCGAGAAGGCGCACAGTCGGGACAGTCTGGCTTATCTCGGCACCACGCCGCTCACGGGCAACCCCGCCGCCATCGCTGCGCTGACCGCCAGCGACCTGGTGCTCGATTTGATGACGCTGCTGTTCTCCCCAGAGCAACACGCCATCCTGTCGACCGGCACCAAGATCCTGCTGGCCGTCGAGCCGCCCGAAGTCCTGGTGCGCCTGGTACCGACCGAGGCGGACCGGACGCGTGTGAAAGCGGCCGCCGCCCGCATCGGTAAAGCCCGGGAAATGCACATCGTCTCTGCCGCGGGCACAGACCTGCGCTGCAAGCTGGGTGAATTTCCCGTGATCAGCGAGTATGGTTTCGTGGACGAACCTGGCCGCTGGGATCACTGGCCTAGCGGTTTTGCCCTGACGTTCCCGGACGAGGGCGGAACCAACGGCACCATCGTGATCGACAAAGGTGACATCCTGCTTCCGCAAAAGAGGTATTGCAGCGAACGCATTGTCCTGACCGTGGAGAACGGCTACGCCACCAAGATAGAAGGCGGCATTGATGCTGAATTGTTGAACGATTACATGGCCGCCTTCAACGATCCGGAGTCTTTTGCGATCTCCCACATTGGATGGGGTCTGCAATCACGCGCGCGCTGGTCCACGCTGGGCCTGTACGACCGCGAGGCCACGATTGGCATGGACGCTCGTGCCTTTGAAGGCAACTTCCTGTTCTCGCTGGGACCTAACAACGAGGCCGGTGGCAGCCGCACCACCACTTGCCACATCGATATTCCCCTGCGCAAGTGCACCGTTCGTCTCGATGGCGAAGACGTTGTACGCGAAGGCAAGGTTTTGGACCAATGAAAGGCGCTTTAAATATGCACATCGACCTCCCCACCTACGCGAAGCAGGGCTTTGGCGCTGAGCTCCCGTTGCAAGCGCCCTACGGCCTGCTGATCGTCGATTTCGTCAACGGTTTTGCCGATCCTGAAATTTTTGGGGGCGGCAACATCCCCTCAGCTATCGCCCATACGGTGCCGCTGTTGCAGGCGGCACGCGAGCGAGGCTGGGCCATTGCCCACAGCCGCATCGTCTACGCGGACGACGGCGCCGACCACAACATCTTCTCTCTGAAGGTCCCTGCCATGTTGACGCTGAAGGAGCAGGAACACCGCAGCGCCATCGTGCCCGAACTGACACCGGCCGCCGGTGAACTGGTCGTCCGCAAGACGGTGCCCTCCGCCTTCTTCGGTACACCGCTTGCCCAGTGGCTGACCCAGCGGGGGGTGCAAACGCTGGTGGTGACGGGCGCGGTGACCAGCGGTTGTGTACGTGCCAGCGTGGTGGATGCCATGTCCTGGGGTTTCCGCCCGGTCGTCCTCAGCGACTGTGTTGGCGACAGGGCCATCGCGCCGCACGATGCGAGCATCTTCGACATGGGGCAGAAATACGCCGCCGTGATGACGCGCGACGAGGCATTGACAAGGTGTCAGCCGACGGGATCACGCATCGCCTGAACGAAGGCCCGCAACGTTCTACCTCAACTTGAAGAGTCTCTTCGCGCTGTCTCGCCCTCCGGGACACGCCGAGGAGGTGGCAAGCGGCGACTATCGCCCCTGCCCAATCCATCTCATCACAACACAGATTCTTTTCTTCAATCTATTAGCACTGGGAATTCAGGGCCGCGGTTAGACCACTGAATCCGGCATGGATAGCCCGAAAAAGCTTTCAATTTTTGGTGTGTTTGAAACCGCGGCGGATCAGCCCGACGTCTTCATGGTTGAAGGACTTGCTGTGAGTGTCCGTTTGATGTGGGCAGCGACCCAGGGGGCATGAGCACACCGGCACAAAAAAAGGCGATCACTTCAGCAACGCCGATTCTGTCCAGCCGACAAATTGACAACAACAATTGCCAGCGATATGGCGCACACGATAAGTGGCTTGACTAGTCATTCAGTCGTCAAGAGTGGCGAGCCCGACACGGGACCGTCATTGAACGCCAGATGCGCTTTTTCCTGGAAGAAAATTAGGGGCCCCGCTTCCAAGCGCCATTTTGTACCGACAGAAGGAAACGCGCCCTGCGAGTATCCGCGTGAATACCGCCACCTATTCGCATTCCAGATACACCTCAGTGGCATCGCAAATCCTCCAGCCACTTTTGCTGGGACGGACACTTTCGATGTTCGCTGCCCCCGGACCCGGCCAACCGGAGACCTTCGACAGGTCAACTGCGTATTCCGGTCTGCTTAACCATCTGTGCCGGTAATCGCTGACCAGCCATCCTACAACTTCTGGTCTTGACCATGTTGGCTGATAACGTACCCGGCAGAGCGACTTGGTACGATCAGTCAAGCAATAGACATTTGCCTAGATGGCAGAATACGGCCACAACCGGCCGTTCGCGTCCGGATCAAAAATCGCCTCAGACCCAAAGATGTTGAAACATTTCGCCAAAGGCCGCTATGTAATCATTGGTGCTTCGGGAGCCGGAAAGTCCACCCTCCTAACGGCGTTGAGTGACCTTGGATATGCCACGGTCCCGGAAGCTGCCCTCGCCATCGTCCGAGAACAGCAGGAGAGCAACGGCAGTATTCTTCCTTGGGTGAATCGCCCAGCATTCATGGAAGAGGTTCTCAACCGCAACATCCGCAACCACCTGGCTTCTCAGTCCTTGCGGGAACCCGTTTTCTTTGACCGAGGCATCCCGGAATGTTTGGCCTGGATGCAGTTGTCGGGCATGGCCTTAGAGCCTCGTCATTTGGCCGCGCCCGCTCAGTACCGCTATGCCCCAATGGTATTTGTGGCAGAACCTTGGCCAGAGGTGTACGTTCGCGATGCCGAGCGCCAAGCAAGCTTCGAGCGGGCAACTCGCTCCTATGCGCCAACTGTGGCGGCGTATGTCGAGGCTGGGTATTCGACCTGCGTCATTCCAAAGATGTCTGTGCAGGCGCGCGCGTCGTTCGTCCTCAAACAAGTGGCGAACATGATGTAAAGCAGAATACGGCCAGGAGCAGGCGTTCGCGGAGGGCGGCTTTCCGGTGTTCCACTAGATCACGAGACGAGGCTCCGACGCAACTCATCGAGCAGCCATCGTCCCGCCACGCCGAGCGCACGATCTCGTCGGTGCGCCGCGTAGATCGTCAGGCCTTCTGGAGGAGTCGGATCTTCGTGAATCTCAATCGCCGTGAGTGCCCCGGCGGCGATCGACGTCGCCACGAGGTGCTCTGGCATGCGGCACCAACCGAATCCCGCTAACAGGAAATCGAATCGACGACCGAGATCGACGAATCGCCAAAGTCTGGTGCCGGCCACGCCGTAATTTGCGCTGCCTGAGTCGACTGGATCCGACAGGATCAATTGGACGTGCGGCGCGAGGTCGCCCTCGGTCGCCGGACGCCCCAACGAGGCTAGAGGGTGACCGGGCGAGACGACCGCGCGCATGGGAGCGCGCAGCAACGGATAGGCAGCGATGTCCTCAGGGACGGCAGGCAGCAGCAAGCAGAGGGCCATGGCCGCCGAACCACTGCGAAGCCGCCGCAATGAACCGCCCAGCCCTTCGGTCGAAAAGTGCACGGGGAGATCGGGAAAGGTCACGCTGAGCGCGCGTAGGCTGTCAATCAACGGTGCGGTCGGCACCAGGGGATCGATCACGATCGTCAACTCTGGTTCTACACCTGCCCGCGTGCTGGCTGCAACGGCCTCGAAACGAGTGGCGCTTGCGAGCACCAACCGGGCTTGATCAACCAACACGCGACCCACTTCGGTCAGGCGGGGGCGGTGCCCTCGGCGGTCGAACAGTTCGACGCCTTGGAGCCCCTCAAGGTTGGCGACGGCTTGGCTGATCGCCGACTGCGCGCGCCTGAGTTCGCGGCTGGCCGCTGAAAAACTGCCCGCGTCGGCGATGGTCACGAGGACACGCAATTGGTCAAGGGTGAGGCTGCCTATCATTTTCCATCTCCAAAACAGATGGAAAGTATCTTACTTTTATCTCTTCCATAGAAGCCTGGTGGAGCCTAAATTACTGTCACCGGCTCCGCTTGTTGCCTGGAAACTTGCTAGCCGCTGAACCTTTTGCTGCCCATCCACCAGCAGCCCACCTATCGCTCACCTACTCCGAAAGAAAGAAACTTCCGATGACCCAGCTTCTCGTTGTTGAGACCAGCCCGCGCGGCGGGCAGTCCGTCTCGCGTCAAATGACCCAACGCTTCCTCACGGCATGGCGCATAGCAAATCCGGAAGGTCACATCGTGCATCGCGATCTCGTCGACTCCGGGCTCTCGTTCGTTACAGCGCCCTGGCTGCAGGCTTACTTCACGCCGCCCGCAGATCAATCGCAAGCGATGAAGGAGGAGCTCCGCCTGTCCGATGAGCTGGTCGCCGAACTGCTCGCGGCCGAGCACCTTGTCATCGCGACGCCGGTCTACAACTACAACGTCCCAGCCTCGCTCAAGGCGTGGGTGGATCACATCGTGCGCAAGGGCGCGACGCTCGGCTTCGACGGCCGGGGTCTTCTCAAAGGCAAGAAGGCGACCCTGCTGCTGGCCTCGGGCGGCGTCTACACCGAGGGATCGCCTATCCGGGATCGTGACATCGCGACGCAGTACCTTCGGCTCATCCTCGGCGTTATCGGGATCCAGGACGTCACCGTGGTGGCGGGCGGCGGGGCGAAAGCCGTCGACCTGCATGAGCAGACGATGGATGGATTCCTCGCCGCGCTGCAGCCGCAGATCGATCTCGCTGCGAGAGTTGAAATCACCCGCCAATCCTGAGGCTGGCGTCAGGGCTTTGCAGGCATTCTGGGCGTCGCCGCTCCGGTGACCGCTTAAGTGGTTTAGATCACAGATGACCCTGCTGTTTAACGAATCGGAAGACGAATGGCATGCCATTGAATCCGAACTCTACGGAAAAAGTTATCGCGCCTCCCAGATCAAATAGCCAGATAGGGAAATTGATCTCTTATCCGAATTTTCACGCTGCCAACGTCAAATGGGATCACACCCTGAGCGGACTCGCCTCAAACAAGGAATCAAAGCCGCCCTCCGCCCGTTTGACCATCACCGCCTCCGGCACCTCCGAGTTCAAGTCCAGCGGTTGGGTGTATAAACAGAACCCCCCGGTCCCGCGCCCATTTTTGTAAGACAAGCGCAGGTCCCGGTCACCACCAACCAGTCAGGCGCCTGTGAGCGCCGCAACACCAAGGAATTTCAAGCATGGGCGCGCAGTGGAAAGCAAAAGGCAAGGAACTGGCCGCAAATGCCAAGGGCAAGGTATTTGGCAAACTGGCCAAGGAAATCATGGTCGCGGCGCGCAGCGGGGCCGATCCGGCCTTGAACGCACGTTTGCGGCTGGTGGTGGAGCAGGCCCGCAAGGTCTCCATGCCCAAGGACACCCTGGAGCGCGCCATCAAGAAAGGCGCGGGCCTGACGGGTGAGTCCGTGCATTTCGAACATGTGATTTACGAAGGTTTCGCGCCGCACCGCGTGCCTGTCATGGTCGAATGCCTGACCGACAACCTGAACCGCACCGCGCCTGAAATGCGCGTCTTGTTCCGCAAGGGGCAACTGGGCACCTCCGGCTCGGTGTCCTGGGATTTTGACCACGTGGGCATGATCGAAGCCGAACCGGCCGCCCCGGATGCCGATCCCGAACTGGCCGCCATTGAAGCCGGCGCGCAGGACTTCGAGCCCGGCGAGGAAGACGGCACCACCCTGTTCCTGACCGATGCGGCCGACTTGGACCTGGTCAGCCGCGCCTTGCCGGCCCAGGGTTTTAGCGTCCTGTCCGCCAAGCTGGGCTACAAGGCCAAAAACCCGATTGACCCGGCAACCTTAAGCGCCGCGGAGCTGGAAGAAGTGGAGGCTTTTCTGGCCGCCATCGATGCCAATGACGATGTGCAGACTATTTTTGCCGGCCTGGCGGGTTAAGACTACGGCGATTGAATTCAAAGCAGGCCACGCAGCCTGTTTGAAGCTCTGATTCCGGCCACGGCCAAATCATGGAAAATCGAGCCCTGTTTGATACCGACTCGCGTTAATTGAAAAAAAGATAGCCATGAACGAAGCCACCCAACTCCCTCCCCTGCCCGACCACCTGTCGATTGACCCGCGCAGCCCCCATCACGTTGCCGCCGTGTTTGAACACGACATCGGCATTCGTTTCAACGACAAGGAACGTTCGGACGTCGAGGAATATTGCATCAGCGAAGGCTGGGTCAAGGTGCCCGCAGGCAAGGCGCTGGACCGCAAGGGCCACCCGCTGCTGATCAAGATCAAGGGCAAGGTCGAGGCGTTTTACAAATGAAAACGGCTTTTTGCCGTTTATTTGTAAAAATTTAAGCCAATAAGGCCTACAGCCCAAGCAGCGCGGGCGCAAGCAGCTATTAAAAGAAGAGCACCCCGACCGACCGAAGGTCAATTGTCGGCGACAGTCGCGCCAGCAATGGCATGGCGCGCGAGCGAAGCGGCGACAAAGCCGCCGCGTTTCATGCGGGTGACAAAATCATCGAGAAAGGCGGCCGCTGCAGCGCTGCGCGTTCTCGGCATGGCCATCGCCTGGTTGATCACCATGAAGCGCTCGCCCAGCAGGCGCACCCCGCCGACACGATGGGCGTCCGCTTCCAGCCCCTGCTTGACGCCGGACGCCACTTCCAGGCCGTCCTTGCGCATGGCATCGACCACGGCCTCCGAGGTTGGCACCTGCACCAGCGTTGCGTGCTGGATGTTCCGCTGCAGGTACAGGCCGTAGGCACTGCCGGCGCCCATCACGATGCGCGTGCCGGCGCGGTCCACGTCCGCATTGGTCTGGATAGTCGAGCCTTCGGGAACGAGGTAGTAGCCCTCGATCTGCACATAGGCCGGCGTGAAATGTGTGGTTTCGGCACGCAGCGGATCAATCGCCATGAAGCCGATGTCGGCCTCGCCACTGGCCAGCGCAGCGACCGATTTGGCGGCGGTGTCGAACTGCAGGAAATCCACCGCCACGCCCAGCTCACGCGCGAATTCACGCGACAGGTCGATGGTGACGCCAGCAGGCTTTTCCGGGGCCGTGTGGCTGTGCGCGAGCACCGGGTTGCCCATGTTCAGCGAAGCGCGCAGCCTGCCCGCAGGTGCGAACTCTTTGGCCAGATCAGTCATCGAGGAACCCTCCCTTGTAGAAACTCCACGCGGTGCCGTCGTGCAGATAAAAATGGCCGTCGGCGCAGTCGTCCTTGCCGGGAAAGAACTCCCGGTGCGCCTTGGGAACAAGACGCTCAAGCTGCGCGTCGGAGAGTTCGTCGAATTCTTCAGGGGTGATGGGCTGCCCGACCCGGAGTTTGCGTTCCATGGGCGCCATCTTAGACGCCCTCAGCCCCCATCAGCGCGCGCACATGCGCCGCCGTGCCGCTGGCCAGGCCCTCCATGCTGTAGCCCCCTTCCAGGACGGACACCACACGGCCATCGGCGCTTTCATCGGCCACCTTCATCAGCTCGCGGGTGATCCAGTGGTAATCGTCGTCGGTGAACTGCAGTCCGCCCAGCGGGTCCAGCTGATGCGCATCGAAGCCCGCGGAGATGATCAGCAGCCCGGGCGCGAACTTGCGCAGGGCCGGCAGCAACTGGTCTGTCATGGCGGCGCGGAAGGCGGCTGAACCCGTGCCCCGCGGAAAGGGCACATTGACGATGTTCCCGGCCACGCCGGTTTCATGGCGCGCGCCGGTGCCGGGATAAAACTGCGACTGGTGACAGGAGCCATAGAAGAGGTCGGGATCGTCGTAAAACGAGTTCTGCGTGCCGTTGCCGTGGTGCACATCGAAGTCCACCACCGCGACACGCTGGATGCCGTGTTTCTCGCGCGCATGTATCGCGGCAATGGCCGCCTGGTTGAACACGCAAAAGCCCATGGCCTGGTCCGCCTCCGCGTGATGACCGCAAGGGCGTGTGGCGCAAAAAACATTGCTCGCCTGTTTGGACACCACATCGTCCACACCGGCGCAGGCCGCGCCCACACAACGCATCACCGCCTCCAGCGAGCCCGGCGACAGGATGGTGTCACCGGCATCCAGCGCTCGGTAGCCCTCGGTCGGCGACGCCGCCTGCACTTTTTCCACGTAGTCAGGCGTGTGCACATGCAACACCTGCTCGAAGGAGCCCAGCGGCGCATCGCGCCAGACCGCGCCCGCAAATTCCGGTGTCTTCAGTGCCTGCAACACGGCTTCGAGACGCTCGGGCGACTCTGGGTGCTGCGGGCCGGGCTTGTGGTTGAAGCAGGCTGGGTGGCTGTAGATCAGGGTGGTCATGGTGATCGCAATATGTGGATACCCATGATAGCGAAGCTGCCTCCTGCGCGAGAAGGCAGCTTGCTTCAGCCTGCCAAGCCGCCATTCAATCCGGGGGATTCATTCAGCGGTCTGCACGCAAGCCAAGTTAGACGCCTGACCAAATTGAAAAGCCCAAGCGCTTCAGGATCTCTTGAAAGGTGCTCATCATTGCTCCTCCAGGATTTATCTTTCGCTGGATGATCTTCGGCAATGTCATTGCCAGCTGATGCCATGGGGCGGGTCCATGGAAGAAAACCCGCTTTTGCCTGGGCAAGAGCGGGTTTTCAGTTTCTTCATGCATCAAACAGGCCATCAGCCCGCATACAGCTTGCGCAAGCAGCTATTAGAACGATAGCGTTTGCGTCGCCTGGCTACTTAATGCACGACGCGGTCGAACTTGAACACGCCGGGCTGCAGCACCGGATCGACATCGACCGGGATCACACTCTTGGGCGGAAAATGCCCTTCCAGCAGCAGCTTGGACAGCGGGTTTTCAATCCGCTGTTGAATCGCCCGTTTGAGTGGCCGCGCGCCATACACCGGGTCGAAGCCGACCTTGGCCAGCTCGCCAATCGCCGCTTCCGACACCTCCATCGCCAGGTCCATCTTCGCCAGGCGCGCTATCAGCACCTTGAGCTGGATGCGGGCGATGGACTCGATGTTTTTCGCGTCGAGTGCATGGAACACCACAATCTCGTCGATACGGTTCAAAAACTCCGGGCGGAAGTAGTTCTTCAGCTCGTCCGTCACCGCGTCCTTGATGTCTTCCGTGTCGGCGCCGACCATGGACTGGATGATGGGTGAACCGATGTTGCTGGTCATCACAATCACCGTGTTCTTGAAGTCCACGGTGCGGCCCTGGCCGTCGGTCAGGCGGCCATCGTCCAGCACCTGCAGCAAGACGTTGAAGACGTCCGGGTGGGCTTTTTCGACCTCGTCGAGCAGCAACACGCTGTAAGGCTTGCGGCGCACGGCTTCGGTCAGGTAGCCGCCCTCTTCGTAACCCACATAACCCGGGGGCGCACCAATCAGGCGGGCCACCGAGTGTTTCTCCATGAACTCGCTCATGTCGATGCGGACCAGGTGCTCTTCGCTGTCAAACAAAAAGCCGGCCAGTGCCTTGCAGAGTTCGGTCTTGCCGACACCCGTGGGGCCGAGGAACAAAAAGCTGCCGGTCGGCCGATCCGGATCAGAGAGGCCCGAGCGTGAGCGACGGATGGCGTTGGCCACCGCACCTATGGCTTCGTCCTGGCCGACCACACGTTCGTGCAGCTTGTCTTCCATCATCAGCAGCTTGTCGCGCTCGCCCTGCATCATCTTGGCCACGGGAATACCTGTGGCGCGGCTCACCACCTCGGCGATTTCTTCGGCACCAACCTGGGTGCGCAGCAAGGTGGGCGCGCTGGTTTCGCCCTTTTTGTCTTCGGTGTCCTGCGCTTCTTTCAGGCGTTTTTCCAGCTCGGGCAGCTTGCCGTATTGCAGTTCGGCCACCTTGTTGAAATCACCCTTGCGTTTGAGCTCCTCGATCTGGAAACGTGTCTTGTCGATCTCTTCCATCACGTCCTTGGAACCCAGCGCGCGCGCTTTCTCGGCCTGCCAGATTTCGTCCAGGTCAGAAATTTCTTTCTGCAGCTTGGTGATTTCTTCCTCGATCAGGTCGAAGCGTTTTTGCGAGGCTTCGTCTTTTTCGCGGCGCACGGCTTCGCGCTCGATCTGCAGCTGGATCAGCCGGCGGTCGAGTTTGTCCATGACCTCGGGCTTGGAGTCCATCTCGATCTTGATCTTGGCCGCAGCCTCGTCGATCAAGTCGATCGCCTTGTCGGGCAAAAAACGGTCCGTGATGTAGCGGTGCGACAACTCGGCCGCGGCGACTATGGCCGGGTCGGTGATCTGCACGCCGTGGTGCGCTTCGTATTTTTCCTGCAGGCCACGCAAGATGGCGATGGTCGCTTCCACTGTGGGTTCACCCACCAGGATTTTCTGGAAGCGGCGCTCCAGCGCGGCGTCTTTTTCAATGTATTTGCGGTATTCATCCAGGGTGGTCGCGCCCACACAATGCAGCTCGCCACGCGCCAGCGCGGGTTTCAGCATATTGCCGGCGTCCATCGCGCCTTCGGCCTTGCCGGCACCCACCATGGTGTGCAGCTCGTCGATAAAAACAATGGTCTGGCCTTCGTCCTTGGCGAGTTCTTTCAGCACGGTTTTCAGGCGCTCCTCGAACTCGCCGCGGAACTTGGCACCAGCCAGCAGCGCGGCCATGTCCAGGCTGAGCACACGTTTGCCTTTGAGCGACTCCGGCACTTCGCCGGCCACGATGCGCTGGGCCAGGCCTTCAACAATCGCGGTTTTACCCACGCCAGGCTCGCCGATCAGCACCGGGTTGTTTTTGGTGCGGCGCTGCAACACCTGGATGGCACGGCGGATTTCATCGTCGCGGCCAATCACCGGGTCCAGCTTGCCCTTGCGGGCGAGTTCGGTCATGTCCACGCAGTATTTTTTGAGGGCTTCGCGCTGGCCTTCTGCCTCGGGGCTGTCCACGCCCTGGCCGCCACGCACAGCCTCAATCGCCACCTCCAGCGCCTTGCGGCTCAGGCCGGCTTCTTTGGCGATCCGGCCTGCGTCGCTTTTGCTATCGGCCACCGCCAGCAAAAACAGCTCGCCGGCGATGAACTGGTCACCGCGCTTGATGGCTTCTTTTTCAGTCGCTTGCAGCAGCTTGCCAAGCTCAGGCCCGACCTGGATCTGGTCCTGGCCCTGCACCGAGGGCAGCTTTTTGATGGCCGTCTCGGCAGCGGACTGCAGGGCCGCGACATTGACACCGGCGCGCTGCAGCAGCGCTTTCGGACCGTCGTCCTGGCCCAACATGGCGGCCAGCAGGTGAACCGGCTCGATATAGGCGTTGTCGTTACCCAGCGCCAGCGACTGGGCATCGCTGAGCGCTTCCTGAAATTTAGTCGTGAGTTTGTCCTGGCGCATGGGGCGTCCTCCAAAATTGATTGTTATGGATCTGAGGCTAAACCAAAGCTTTTTCAATACCCCTGATGGCTATCAGGTCTGGAAACCGCTCGCTTATCCGCCGCCTCGCCTGCCGGCTGCGGTCTAGAATCTTCTGTATGAACATACACCAGCTTTCCATCCTCTACGTGCTGGAAGAAGACCGTTTGTTGATGCGGATCAATGGCAAGGACGGTAGTGGCGAGTTGCGTGCCTGGTTGACCCGGCGCCTGGCGCTGGCCCTGCTGCCCGTGCTGAACCACACCACCGTCGAACAGATGAAAAAGCTGGCTGGCCCGGCAACCCCCGCGGCCAGCCTGGACGAGCAGCGCAGCCAGTTGCTGTCGGCGTTCCAGACCGAAGCCTCGCTGCGCACCGGGGATTTTGAGACCCCTTACGAAGAACCCGCCAAACAAGCCCATGGCTTGGCCATGGGCCCGGCGCCGCTGCTGCTGACCGAAGCCAAACTCACGCTGATGGCCAATGGCGAGTTGCGCCTGCAGGTGTTTGAAAAAATCCCGGGCCAGGAAGCCGTGCGCAACTTCCAGCTCATGATGGAGGCGCCGCTCAGCCATGGCTTGCTGCAGTTGCTGCACCAGGGATTGAATGCCGCGCGCTGGCTGGATGCGCCAGCCGCGCCGGCCACGCCCGAAGCAGTGGCCAGCCCCGCGGATGCGGCCGAGCTGCTGGCCACGGACCTGGCCAAGCCCAAGTACCTGAACTGATGCTTACCCAGGCTTGGGCGCTTCCAGCGAAAAGCCGGCGACTTTTTTGTAGTGTTCTGAAATCTCGCGCAGCTCCTGCTGGCTGATCAACTCGTCGATGCTGCCAAACGGTTTGCCGCCGCTCAGTTCATCCACCTTGATGTTGATGAAATCGGGTGGCACCGAGCGATTCGTCAACACGATCTGGGTGCTTGGCCCCAGGCGCAGTTTTTCGTAAGCCAGCAGCGCGGCACGCGCGTCCTCACCGGCGCCGGCATGCTGGGCCAGTTGTTCGGCCAGCGTGCGGCCGTCGATGATGGCCTGGGCCGAGCCGTTGGAGCCGCGCGGGTACATCGGGTGCGCGGCATCACCCAGCAAGGTCACGCGGCCAAACGTCCATTGCGGCACCGGGTCTTTGTCGACCATGGGGTATTCAAGGATTTGTTCGGCATTGGCGATCAGCGCCGCCACGTCCAGCCAGGGGAAACGCCAGTCCTGGAAGATGTCCAGAAAGTCCTTGGACTCACCGCGTTTGTTCCAGTCGTTCATCACCGCCTGGTCGCGCTGGATTTCGGCCACCCAGTTGATCAACTGATGGCCTTGGTCATCAAGCTGATCAACGATGGGGTAAATCACCATCTTGCCGGTGGCGATGGAGCCTATACGCAGATAACTTTTGCCAGTCAAAATCGGCTTGTGCCGTGTGACGCCGCGCCAGGTGTTGATGCCGGCAAACGCGAGCTGCTCGTCCGGATAGAACTGGCGGCGCACGGTGGAGTTGACGCCGTCGCAGGCAATCACCACGTCGGCCCGCACCGACGGTAAAACCGCGCCGCTGGAGCTTTGTATGAAATGCACGGTGGCGCCGCTGTCATCCTGGTCCAAGCCGGTGCAGCGGTGGTCGGTGTGGATGACACCTGGCCCCAGGCGCTCCAGCGCCGCTTCGTACAGCAGCCGATGCAGCTTGCCGCGCGGAATGCCCAGTTCGGGCAGCGCGTAGCCGGCGTGGCGGCCGCGCGGCTCTTTGTAGATGAACTGGCCGAAGCGGTTGAAAAACACGCTTTCCTCGTTCGGGATGCCGACCGCTTCAAGCTGGTCCTGCAGACCCAGCGCCGCCAGCTCACGCATGGCGTGTGGCAACAAGGTGATGCCCACGCCCAGTTCCTGGATCTGCGGCACGGTTTCAAAAACCTCGCAAGCCAGGCCGCGCTGATGCAGCGCCAAGGCCAGGCTCAGGCCGCCTATGCCGCCGCCAACAATAACAATCTTCATGGTGTTTTCTCGGGTAAACCGTTTTTATGCAGCCAAATTGGCCTTCATCCCTTATAGGACGGGCGCAATCAGCTACTTTTTTAATAGCAAATCAGGCGCGCCAACATGTCAGTCGGCGGAAATGCCTTGGGTCTTGATAAGCTGGGCCCAGCGTTTGGCGTCTTTTTCGACCAGGCTTTTGAACTCGCCCGGCGTGCTGCTGCTGGGGTCCATGCCCTGGGTCTGGAAGGCTTTTTTGACTTCGTCACTGAGCAGGATGTCCTTGATCTCGTGGTTCAGCAGCGCCACCAGCTCGGGCGCCATGCCGGGCGGCGCGAAGATGCCGTACCACATGTCCACGTTCACATTGCCGGCCTTGGCCTCGGCCAGCGTCGGCACCTCGGGCAGCAGCGGGTGGCGCTTGTCGCTGCCAATGCCCAGCGCCAGCAGCTTGCCGGCTTTCACATGTGGCAAAGCCACATGGATGGGCAAAAACATGGTGTCGATCTGGCCACCCAGCAAGTCGGTGACGGCCGGGCCGGTGCCGCGGTAAGGAATGTGGGTGACAAACACACCCGCCGTGGCCTTGAACAGCTCCATGGACAGGTGGTGCGGCGTACCCACCCCGGGCGAGCCGTAGTTGATGCGGCCAGGCGACTGGCGGGCCGCCGCCACCAGCTCGGTGGCGCTTTTGAAACCGGTCTTGGGATTGGCCACCAGGATCAGCTGGCCCCAACTGGTCAGCGACACCGGCGTCAGGTCTTTCACCGGGTCGAACGGCAGTTGCGGATACAGGCTGGCGTTCATCACCAGGGTGTTGACGGTGACCAGCAAGGTCGCGCCGTTGGGCGCGGCGCGCACCACGGCCTCGGTGCCGATGTTGCCGGAGGCGCCGGCGCGGTTGTCCACCAGCACCGGCCGGCCCAGGCGTTCGGACAAGCGAGGGCCTAGCGTGCGGGCAATCAAATCGATGCCGGTGCCCGGCGTGAAAGGCACGACCAGGCGGATGGGCGTCTGCGGCAACACCACCGCCACCGTGGGACTTGTTGTCTGCGCCAGCAGGCCGCTGCTGGCGGCGGTGGCGGCCAGCAACACCCCCAGGCGAAGGGCAAGACGGCGGAAGGAATGGGAGGTATGCTTCATGATCTGCCTCTTTGTTTGCATGCTAACCATTTTCACCAAAATCCAGGGAGGCACAATCCATGAATTCCCTTAGCCGGCCAAACGCCAGCCAGACCCCAAGACCACCTGTGCCCGCTTCTCACAACCTCTCCCAGCTTTATGCCCGCCCCGGCTTCCTCCTGCGCCGGGCGCACCAGATCTCAGCCGCCGTTTTTGAAGATGAATGCCGCAACGTCGGGCTGACGCCGGCCCAGTTCGGTGTGCTCAGTGTGTTGCGCGCCAGCCCCGGGTTGGACCAGTCCAGCCTGGCGCGGGCACTGGGTTTCGACAAGGTGACGGTGTTGCGTGTGTTGCGCGGCCTGGAAACACGCGGCCTGATAGCACGCGCACAGGCACCGGCCAGCCGGCGTAATTTGTCAATTTCGCTGTCGGCGGAGGGCTTGAGTTTGCTTAAGCAGGCGCAGGAACCGGCCGAACGTGCCTACCACCGACTGATGGCGCCGCTGAACAAAGAGCAGCAAACCCAGCTTGTGGACTTGTTGCAGTTGATGACGGTCGGGCTGGAGAGCGAGGCACGGGCAGCTTTTGTGCCGCCTGGCCAGGACAGCTCGGAAGAAAAACCCAAGCCGAAATAAAGCGGACGCTTAAGCGTTGCTGGCCTGGATGCCCCATTTGGCCAGGGCTGCGTCGTCGCTGACACGTGCGTCCACCCAGCGTGCACCTTGGTCGGTCTCTTCTTTTTTCCAGAATGGCGCCTGGGTCTTGAGGTAGTCCATCAAAAACTCGCAGGCCTGAAAACTCTGGCCCCGGTGCGCCGAGCTCACGGCCACCAGCACGATCTGGTCCAGCGGCTGCAACAGCCCAACCCGGTGGATCACGCGGGCGGCGTAGATATCAAAACGCTGCAGCGCCTCGTCAATCATGGCCTCGATGGCTTTTTCGGTCATGCCGGGGTAATGCTCCAGCTCCATGCTGCTGACGCCCAGGCCGTCATTGCGGTCTCTGACGGTGCCGATAAAACTGCAGACCGCACCCACCCGTTTGTCATCCGCACGCAGCGCGGCAACCTCATCGGCCAGGTTGAAGTCGTCGGTGGTGATCAGGACACGGGGTGAAGAAGCCATGTGTGCAATTTTGCCACCAGCCCTCGCCCAAAGCCGGCACATCCGCTAAGATTTGCGCCATGACTGGCCACCGCCCCCTTCTTGCCACCCGGACGCCCTGCTGCGTACGCGGCCATGAAGCGGCTGCCAGCCAATCAAAAAAACCGTTGCTCATTTGACCGGGGCTGCGGTTCCGTCGTCGAATGAGCGATGGAACCGCCACTTACTCCCCTGGTCTTTTGCGGACACCTTTCTCTTGTTCTGATGACGGCCTTTTTAGCCGGTCAGTTTTTTGGAAAGTGTCTTTATGCCAACCACTCAGAATCAGAATTTTTCTGGCCTCTGGCTTCCGCTTGTCACGCCGTTTGAGGAGCACCAGGTTGACCACCTGGCCCTGAAACGATTGGTGCGGCATTACCGCGCCAGCGGCATCTCCGGGCTGGTGGTCTGCGGCTCCACCGGCGAAGCCGCCGCCCTGAGCGACGAAGAACAACTGGCCGTGTTGCACACCGTGCTGGCCGAAGCACCCGGCCTGCCGGTGGTCATGGGGGTGTCGGGTTACCACCTGGGCAAAACCGCGGCGCGCATCCAGGCCCTGGGCGCGCTGGACATTGCCGGCATCCTGTTGCCGGCGCCCAGCTATATCCGCCCTTCCCAGGCCGGCCTCATCGAGTGGTTCAGCAGCCTGGCCGATGTCAGCGCGCTGCCGGTGATTCTGTACGACATTCCCTACCGCACCGGCAGCCAGCTAGACCTGGCCACCCTGCGCACGCTGGCCAATCACCCGCGTATGGCCGCCCTGAAAGATTGTGGCGGCGACCCGGCCAAAACGCGGGCCCTGATTGCCGATGGCCGGCTGCAGGTGCTGGCCGGCGAAGACGCGGCTATTTTTTCCACCCTGGTCCAGGGCGGCCACGGCGCGATTTCGGCAGCGGCCCATGTACACACGGCGCGTTTTGTGTCAGTGTTGCGGCGCATCCAGAGCGGTGACCTGGCCGGGGCCGAAACCTTGTGGCGGCCCTTGCTGCCACTGATCACGGGTTTGTTTGCCGAACCCAACCCGGGGCCGCTCAAGGCGCTGCTGGCGCAGCAAGGTCTGCTCATCAATGAATTGCGCAGCCCCATGACACGGGCATCGGCTGCGCTGGCCGAACAGCTGCAGCAGTTGGATGCGCGTGTGCGCTAGCGCCGCGCGAATCAGCCGCCGGTCACAGGTGGGAAAAAAGCAACCTCGCAGCCTTCGACCAAAGCCGCCGACTCGTTGCTCATGACTTGGTTGAGCGCCATACGCACCGCCTTGCGGCGCGCCAGGCTGTCCGCATGGGCCGGGCTGCTCGCCAGCAGTTCGTCGCGCAGGGCCGCCAGACAGGCCATTTGTAGGCCCTGTAGGCCCGCGCCGACGCCCGCCGCCGAGCCTGTATGACGCGATCTGCACCGGCACAGCTCGATACTGGACACCTTCTTGTTTCCATTGATGATTGAACTCAGAAAGAACCGCATGCGCCAGACCACCGCCCCGACCGTTGCAACGCCCCTGAAGCACCGTCCGCGCCCCGCCCGGCTCCCTCTGTCCCGCGCTGCGGCATTCGCGGCCGTGGCGCTGAGCTTCGCGTTGCCGGTCCTGCAGGCCCGCGCCGAAAACGCCTCCCAGGCCCCCCTGCCGGTGGTGGCGCACCTGGACCTCCAGCGTTACAGCGGCACCTGGTATGAAATCGCCCGACTCCCCAACTCGTTTCAAAAGAAATGCGTGAAAGGCGATGTCTCGGCCGAGTACCGCCCGCTGCCTTCCGGCGAGGTGTCGGTGCTCAACCGCTGCCGCACCGCAGATGGCAGCCTCAGCCAGGCCG
This sequence comes from Polaromonas potterensis, assembly GCF_033446725.1. Lineage (NCBI taxonomy): Bacteria > Pseudomonadati > Pseudomonadota > Betaproteobacteria > Burkholderiales > Comamonadaceae > Polaromonas > Polaromonas potterensis. The sequence continues at coordinate 58,321 of NZ_JAWQLX010000005.1, forward strand.
ACGGCATCGCCCGCAAGGTGCCGCCCCGGGCTGGCGAGGCTGAGGACGTGGGCCGCCTGCAGGTGCGTTTTGCGCCGGCGTGGCTGAGCTGGCTGCCCATGGTGTGGGGCGACTACTGGGTGATGGACATTGCCGGGGACTATTCCACGTCGCTGGTCGGAACACCCGACCGCCAATACCTCTGGCTGCTGTCCCGCCAGCCCGACATGCCGGCGGCGGAAGTTCAGCGCTGGCTGGACAAGGCGGCGGCACACGGCTTTGACACCAAGGCGGTCACACGCACGGCCGTGACCACCCAACCCTGAGCGGCGCTCAGCCGCCGGTCACAGGCGGGAAAAAAGCGACCTCACAGCCTTCGCTGAGGGCCGCCGACTCATCACTCATCACCTGGTTGAGCGCCATACGCACGGCCTTGCCGCGCGCCAGGCTGTCCGCATGCGCCGGGCTGCTCGCCAGCAGCTCGTCGCGCAGGCCGGCCAGCGTGGTGGCGGCCGTGTCGCGCAACTCGCTGCCCTGCCCGATGGTTTCGCGGATGGAGGCGAAATATTTGATGCGGACTTTCATGACAGCAGCGCCGAAAACGGAATGAACTGCACCGTGTCACCATGTGCAAGCGTCCGCCCCGCCGGGTTGTCGATCACGCCGTCGCCCCAGACCGCCGAGGTCAACACGCCCGAACTCTGGTTGGCAAACAGGTCCAGCCCGCCAGCGACATTGCGCTTGACGCGCAAAAACTCGCGGCGTTTGTCGGCACGTGGCCAGTCGAAATCTGCACGCATGGCCAGCGGCTGCGTCTGCAGCGCGCTCGCGCCCTGCAGCTTGAGTAAAAAGGGCCGCACCAGCACCAGGAAGGTGATGAAGCTGGACACCGGGTTGCCCGGCAGGCCGATGAAATGCGCCGCGCCGACTTTGCCGTAAGCAAACGGTTTGCCCGGCTTGATGGCGATCTGCCAGATAGCCAGCGAACCCAGTTGCTGCACCGCGGGTTTGATGTGGTCTTCTTCACCGACCGACACGCCGCCGCTGGTCAGGATCAGGTCATGCGCCTGGCTGGCGCTACGCAGCGCGTCCAGCGTGGCTTCACGCTGGTCCGGCACGATGCCCAGGTCGCTCACCTCGCAGCCCAGGCGCTGCAGCAAGGCGCGCAAAAAGAAACGGTTGGAGTTGTAGATCGCGCCCGGCCGCATCTGCGCCGGGGCCACCTCGCCCGGCATCACCAGTTCGTCGCCGGTGGAAAACAAGGCCACCCGTGGGCGCTTGCTCACCTGCAAGACATCCATGCCAATACTGGCCGCCAGCCCAAGCGCTGCGGGCGTAAGCAGCTCTCCTTTTGAGAGCACCGTGGCACCACGCGTGACGTCTTCGCCGGCGCGGCGAATCCATTGCGCCGGCTGCGGCGCCTGCTTGATACGTACAAAACCTGCTTGATCCGCGATGGTTTCGGTGTCTTCCTGCATCACCACCGCATCGGCGCCAGCGGGAATCGGCGCGCCCGTGAAGATACGTGCCACCGTGCCTGACTCCAGTGCGCTGCCGGCACTGCCGGCGGGGATACGCTGCGACACGCGCAGCGCCACGCTGGGGTCCAACACCTCGGCCACACGCACGGCATAACCGTCCATGGAACTGTTGTCTTCAGGCGGAACTTGCAACGCGGAGACCACGTCTTGGGCCAGCACGCGGCCGTCGGCGTCAAAGGTGGAGACAGTCTCGTGACCCATGGCGGGCGTGGCGTGGGCCAGCAGTTCGGCCAGGGCTTCATCCAGTGCACGCAGCGGTGGACGGGCTGAAGGAGTAGCGGCGGGGGTGTTCATGAATACAACTCGGGACGGTAAACAAAGCGTTCTTGATTGTCGATCAGCCAGGTGGCCAGAGTCTCGACGTCGTTCAAATCCAGTATCGGTCTGAGGGTGGTCTCCGGCAGTTGCTCCGGCGAATCGGTGGCGATGGCGACCACAAAATGGTCGTCCGGGTAACGCACCGGCTTGCCGGTGGCGGCGCGCCAGACTTCCACTTTCAGCAGGTCGCTGCTTTTGAAACCTTCCACCAGCACCCAGTCGATGCCTTCGTACAGCTCGGCAATCAGGTGATGCACGGACAGCTCGGCCGGCTGCTCGAACTCGCGGATCAGCGCCAGCCGGCTTTCGGACGCGACCACCACCTCGAAGGCACCGGCCACACGATGCCGGTAGGTGTCCTTGCCCGGGTGGTCAATGTCGAAACTGTGGTGGGCATGTTTCACAACAGAGACCCGCAAGCCGCGCTGCTTGAGCGCGGGGATCAGGCGTTCGACCAAGCTGGTTTTCCCAGAGCCGGAGTAACCGGCGAATGCGACCACGTTCATAAACAGTTTTCACCGATCCTGGTTCGCTATCAATAAAATAGCTGATGGCGCTCGCCCTGTATGGGCTGGAGGCCGATTTAATGCACAGTCTTGGCGATATAGGCCTTGACCAGGCTGACGTCGGCGGGCATGACGACTACACGTTTGGGCAGGGCTTCGATGCCTTCAAACTTCGCGGGCCGTGTCGGTGAACGGCCCAGCGCCTCTTCAATGGTCTCGGCGAATTTGATCGGCAAGGCGGTCTCCAGCACCACCATGGGCACGCCGGCTTGCAGATGTGCACGTGCCACCTTCAGGCCGTCGGCCGTGTGGGTGTCGATGATGCTGCCGAAACGCTCGAAAGTGTCGCGTATGGTCTGCAAGCGGTCCGCGTGTGTGCTCTTGCCGCTGGCAAAACCGTAACGCTGCGCGGCCGCCTGGAAGGCGGGGTCAGCGCTCAAATCGAAACTACCTGTTTGCGACAACTGGGCGCCGAACAGGTCGGCGACACGCGCCGCATCCCGGCCCAGCAGGTCGAACACAAAACGCTCGAAGTTCGAGGCCTTGGAAATATCCATCGACGGGCTGGAGGTTTCGTGGGTGTCGGCGCTGGCGCGCACGCGGTAAATACCGGTGCGGAAAAACTCATCGAGCACATCGTTCTCATTGGTGGCCACCACCAGTTTCGCAATCGGCAGCCCCATCATGCGGGCCACGTGGCCGGCGCAGACATTGCCGAAGTTGCCGGACGGCACGGTGAAACTGATGCGGCCGCCGCCGGTGGTCGCCGTGGCCTGGAAATAACCGGCAAAGTAATACACCACCTGCGCCATCAGGCGTGCCCAGTTGATGGAATTGACGGTGCCAATCTTGTACTGGCGCTTGAAGTCCAGGTCGTTGGACACCGCCTTGACGATGTCCTGGCAGTCGTCGAACACCCCTTCGAGCGCCAGGTTGTGGATGTTTTCATCCTGCAGGCTGAACATCTGCGCCTGCTGGAAGGGGCTCATGCGGCCTTGCGGCGAGGTCATGAATACACGCACGCCTTGTTTGCCGCGCATCGCGTATTCGGCTGCGCTGCCGGTGTCGCCGCTGGTGGCGCCCAGGATGTTGAGTTCTTCACCGCGGCGCGCCAGTTCGTACTCGAACAGGTTGCCCAGCAACTGCATGGCCATGTCCTTGAAGGCCAGGGTCGGGCCGTTGGACAAGGCCTCCAGGTAGAGGCCAGGCTCCAGCGCGCGCAAGGGAACGATTTCTTTGCTGCCAAACACCTCTTCGGTGTAAGTCTTGCGGCAAATGGTTTGCAGGTCGGCCGCCGGAATGTCGTCGATGTACAGCGACAAGACTTCAAAAGCCAGCGCGGCATACCCCGATTCGTCGTAAATCACACGCCATTTGTCCAGCGTGCTGGCATCGACTTGCGGATAAACCTCGGGCAAATACAGCCCGCCATCGGGCGCCAGGCCTTCGAGCAGGATTTCACAGAAACGTTTGCGGTCAGAGTTGCCGCGGGTGGACTGGTAGTGCATCGTGGAAATGAGGACGAAAATTTCAGGGCAAGAAAAGGGTATCCGCCTGGCCTGCCGGGGCTATTGACAAAGCAGGCCCACAAGCGCTTGGCGGCGAAAGCATGACTGTGATTGTATGGCGAGGGCCCGGCCTTGCCACGCAAGGCAAATCGCCTGCCATGGCCCCGTTTTTAAACACCAATGGCTGCAATCTTTACAGGGGCTTAGCAGTCCGGCCTGGGTCTGGCGCGTTATGACAGAAGAGGGTCGGATTTTTCCCGGCCTCAGCCCCATTTCGTGTCCGACACGACCGCAGGAGAGCGCCACATGACCTCACATCCCAGATCCGCTTGGTTTCACGCCCGGTTTGCGCCGCCCTCGCCCCATTCCCGCCGGCGCTCGGCCCTGGCGGCGGCTTTTCTGTTGCTTTTTTTGCTGCTGACGGTGCTGCAAAGCGCGGCCTGGGCCCAACAGTTCGATCCATCCCTGGACCCGCCCGGCCGCGTCGCCCGCCTGAACTTGGCCGAAGGCCCTGTGAGTTTTGCGGCGGCGGACAGCGGCACGCCGGACCGTCCGGACTGGACCGCCGCCGAGCTGAACCGGCCCCTGACCAGCGGCGACCGGCTCTGGACCGGCCCGCGTGCGCGCTCTGAGTTGCATGTAGGCTCGACCGCGCTACGCATGAGTGAACAAACCAGCCTGGACTTTTTGGCCCTGGACGACAGCTTGACCCAGTTGCACCTGGCGCAAGGCAGCTTGCAACTGCGTGTTCGCGCCTTGTTTGAGGGCCAGCGCCTGGAAATCAACACCCCCAACCTGACATTTGTGATTTCACAACCGGGCGATTACCGCCTGGATGCCAACCCGGCCAACAACACCACCCGGGTCGTGGTGCAGGCTGGCAGCGGCGACGTGTATGGCGACCAGGGCAGCGCCGTCCATCTGGACACCCAGCAACAGGCCAGCTTCACCGGCACACAACTCGCACCCGCCGCCCCCGGTGCCGCGCAGGCGGACAGCTTTGACCTGTGGGCTGCCGACCGCGACCGGCGCGAAGACCAGTCGGTGTCGGCGCGTTATATTCCACGCGAGATCACCGGCTACCAGCAACTCGACGACTATGGCGACTGGCGCCAGGACCCGGCTTACGGCGCCATCTGGCTGCCGCGCAGCGTGCCCGTGCATTGGGCGCCTTACAGCATGGGCCACTGGGGCTGGATCGCGCCCTGGGGGTGGACCTGGGTGGACGACGCGCCTTGGGGCTTTGCGCCGTTTCACTACGGTCGCTGGGCACAGATCGGCCCGCGCTGGGCCTGGGTGCCCGGCCGTCTGCCGGCACGCCCGGTGTATGCCCCGGCGCTGGTCGCCTTTGTGGGCGGCGGCAGCGGCGGCGTGAACTGGAACATTTCCATCGGCACGGGCGGCCCGCGGCCCGGCATAGGCTGGTTCCCGCTGGCCCCGGGTGAAGCCTTCCGGCCAGCCTACCGGGCCAGCCCGCGCTACATCGCCCAGATGAACAACAACATCGTGATCAACAACACGACCAACGTGACCAACATCTACCGCTACCAACGCCAGCCCGCCGCCGTGACCGCCGTCAGCCGGGACGATTTTGTGCGCGGCCGGCCGGTGCACGGCAGCCGCCAGGCCCTGACTGCCGCCGACCTGAACCGGGCGCCGGTGGTGACGGACCGCAGCGCGCTGCCGCAACGCCCCGAGATGCGCGAGCGCCTGCAGCCCGCGGCCGCGCTACCGCCCGCCGCGATCATCGCCAGACCGGTGGTGACCAGCCAGGGCAACCGGCGGGGCGAAGGACGCGAGGCCGCGCAGCGGCAGGAGGACCCGCGCGCCGCACGGCCGGACAACCGGCCGGGCAACGCTGAGCGCAATGCCCCGGCCGAGGCGCGCACGCCAGCCCAGCCGCTTCCCGCCGGTGTGCTGGGCGCACAGCCGCCAGCCGCCAGGCCGGGTCGGCTCACGTCGCCCGCCCAGGACCGCAGCGCCATCGACGCCGGACAGCGGGTACAACACGAGCAGCAACAACTGCAACGCGACCAGGAACGTCAGCAGCAGGACGCACAGCGCCGGCAAGCCGACGAGTCGCTGAGGCAGCGCGCCTTGCGCGAACAGGCGCAGAGAAACGGCAGTGCCCCCGCCGTGAACCCGGAGGTCCGCGCCGCGGCCGAGCGCAATGCGATGGAGCAGGCACAGCGGGCGCAGCAGCAACAACGTGCCGAGCAGGCGCAACACCGGCAAAACGAAGAGGCACTCAGCCAGCAGCGCACCATGCGTGAGCAGCAGGCGCAAAGACAACAGGAACTGGCACGCCAGCAGCAAGTTCAACAACAAGCTCAGCAGCAGGCACAGCAACAACAACGCGCCGAACAGGCGCAGCAACGTCGGCAAAACGAAGAGGTGCTGAACCAGCAACGCGCCCTGCATGAGCAGGCCCAAAGGCAGCAGGAACAGGCGCGCCAGCAGCAGCAGCAACAGCAACAGCAAGTACAACAGCAGCAACGTGCCGAGCAGGCGCAGCAGCGCCAGGCCGGTGAACAACAAAGGCAACGGCAGCAGCAACAGGAGTTGCGTCGGGAGCAAACCCAGGAACGTCGCGCGGCACAGCCGGCAGACAACACCAACGAACGGGGAGGCGCCAGGCCCGAGGGTCGGTCCAGGCACGGCGCCGAGCAGTGAACCCGGCATGACGCCATGCCTCGCTCAATTCGCTATTATTTTTATAGCTATCAGCGCAGGACCATAGAGGGCTGCGAGCTCTTTTTACTTAAGAGCTGAAGACCAGGGCGCCGGGAGGCACCCTGAGCCCGATCAGGCCAGCTCTTCCTTGCGGATGCGTGTGATCGGCGACAACACCGTGGACAGCGCCTGCATTTGCGCCAATGCGCCGTTCATCTTGGCCTCCACGCAGTCGTGGGTCAGGATGATCAGGTCGGTCTGGGTCGAACCCTCACCACCGACTTCGTCGGCTTCGCGCTGCAACACGGCATCGATGCTGATACCGGCTTCGGCCAGGATGCCGGTGACCTTGGCCAGCACGCCGGCCTCGTCGGCCACGTTCAGGCGCAGGTAATAACTGGTAACCACCTCACTCATGGCCAGCACCGGGGTGTCGCTCATGGCATCGGGCTGGAAAGCCAGATGCGGCACGCGGTGCAGGGGATCACTTGTGTTCAGGCGTGTGATGTCGACCAGGTCGGCAATCACCGCGCTGGCCGTCGGCTCGCTGCCGGCGCCCTTGCCGTAATACAACGTGGTGCCGACGGCATCACCATGCACCATCACGGCATTCATCGCACCTTCGACGTTGGCGATCAACCGTTTGGCCGGCACCAGGCTGGGGTGCACACGCAGCTCAATACCTTTGGCGGTCTTTTTGGTGATGCCCAGCAGCTTGATGCGGTAGCCCAGTTGCTCGGCGTATTTGATGTCTTGCGCGCCCAACTGGGTGATGCCTTCGACATAAGCCTTGTCAAACTGCACCGGGATGCCAAAGGCAATCGCCGACATCAGGGTGACCTTGTGCGCGGCGTCCACACCTTCGATGTCAAAGGTCGGGTCGGCTTCGGCATAACCCAGGCGCTGCGCTTCCTTGAGCACCACGCCAAAGTCCAGGCCCTTGTCGCGCATCTCGCTGAGGATGAAATTGGTCGTGCCGTTGATGATGCCGGCCACCCATTCGATGCGGTTGGCGGTCAGGCCTTCGCGCAGCGACTTGATGATGGGAATACCGCCGGCCACAGCGGCCTCAAACGCCACCATCACGCCCTTGCGATGGGCCGCCGCAAAAATTTCGGTGCCATGCACTGCCAGCAAGGCCTTGTTGGCCGTGACCACGTGTTTGCCGGCTTCAATGGCTTCGAGCACCAGTTGTTTGGCAATGCCGTAACCACCGATCAGCTCGATGACGATGTCGATCTCGGGGTTGGCGATCACCGCACGGGCGTCGGCCACCACCTCGATGCCGGCACCAGCGGCGGCTTGCGCACGGGCGATGTCCAGGTCCGCCACCATGGCGATTTCGATGCCGCGACCGGCGCGGCGAAAAATTTCTTCCTGGTTGCGCTTGAGCACGGTGAACACACCGCTGCCCACGGTGCCCATGCCCAGAAGGCCTACTTTGATCGGTTTGAGGTTGCTTGATGTCATTGCTAGAGGGGTCATTTAAGAATCAGTTCGGCCGCTTGGGCCGCGGGCGCCGGCACCTTGTTCCGTCGGCTTTCAAGGAATGTGGCAATGCGGCCAATCGCTTCGCGCAAGTCTTCTTCATGCGGCAAAAAGACGATGCGAAAGTGGTCAGGCGCGGCCCAGTTGAAACCAGTGCCCTGCACCAGCATCACCTTGGTTTCCTTGAGCAGCTCCAGGAAAAACTGCCGGTCGTCGGTGATCGGGTAGACCTGGGGGTCCAGCCGGGGGAACATGTAGAGCGCCGCGCTGGGCTTGACGCAACTCACACCCGGAATGGCGGTGATCAGCTCATACGCCAGATCGCGCTGGCGCCGCAGGCGGCCGCCCTCGCCGGTCAGGTCGTTGATGCTCTGGTAACCGCCCAGCGCTGTCTGGATGGCCCATTGACCCGGCACGTTGGAGCACAGCTTCATGTTGGCCAGCATATTCAGGCCTTCGATGTAGTCCTGCGCCTGCTTCTTGGGGCCGGACACCACCAGCCAGCCAGCGCGGTAACCGCAGGAGCGGTAACTCTTGGACAGCGAGTTGAAAGTCAAGGTCAACACGTCGGTCGACAGGCTGGCGATGGCCGTGTGTTTGACACCGTCATACAAGACCTTGTCGTAAACCTCGTCAGCCAGGATCACCAGGCCGTGTTCGCGCGCAATCTCGACGATGCTCTGGAGCAAGGCGTCCGAATACAGGGCGCCGGTCGGGTTGTTCGGGTTGATGACCACAATGCCTTTGGTCCGAGGCGTGATCTTGGCGCGAATGTCGTCCAGATTGGGCATCCAGCCATTGGATTCGTCGCAAACGTAATGCACAGGCGTGCCGCCCGACAAGCTGGTGCTGGCGGTCCACAGCGGGTAGTCCGGCGCCGGCAGCAGCAGTTCGTCGCCGTCGTCGAGGAAGGCGTTGGTGGCCATCGCGATCAACTCGCTGGCGCCGTTGCCCAGGTAAATGTCGTCCAGCGTGACGCCTTTGATGCCCTGCTTCTGGGTCTCGTGCATCACGGCCTTGCGCGCGGCAAAAATGCCCTTGCTGTCCGAATAACCGGCCGAGGCCGGCAGGTTGCGAATCATGTCCTGCTGGACTTCTTCAGGCGCATCAAAACCGAACACCGCGAGGTTGCCCAGATTGAGTTTGATGAGCTTTTGCCCCTCTTCCTCCATCTGTTTGGCGGCGTCCATGATCGGGCCGCGAATGTCGTAAAGAACATTGGCTAATTTGGCAGATTTGGTGATCGGTTTCATGAAGTTTTTAGAAAATTAAGGCAAAAACCACGCCATCAAGGACGCTGACAACCCCACTGGCAACCGAAGCAAGCACAGCAGGCCACGCGAAATTCGGACGGAATCTATAATTTGACCACATAAAACCGCACATTCGCCGGTCGCCAGCAAGCACTCCACCTCCCAAACACCGCATGAAACTGCAACCCGACCACCTCGACGTTCAATCCATTCTTGGTTACGGCCCCGGCTGGATCGGTCTGGGCAACAAGGGCGTGGCCGAAAAAATCGAGCACAGCGTGGTGATCGGCTCGCGTGGTGAGAAGTTTGACTGGGCTTGCGGCCGTTTCGAGGACCTCACCGAGGCGCACTTTTCACGCCTGGCCGAGACCCGGCCCGAGCTGGTGATTTTTGGGAGCGGCAGCCGGCTGCGTTTTCCGCCGCCGGTTTTTCTGCGCGCGCTGATGGCCCAGCGCATAGGCGTGGAAACCATGGACACCGTGGCTGCCTGCCGCACTTACAACATTCTGGCGGGTGAAGGCAGAAACGTGGTGGTGGCCCTGCTGATGGAAACGCCAGACCACACGGAGGGCTGATTTCAGGCGGCTGCCGGACCCCGGACGGGTTGGCTGCCAACGGCCGCAGTGGCCCGGTTTTCGCTTCCAGGGACCAAACGTTAGGGCGCCCCGGTGCTTTCAGAGTAAAATCAAGGGTTGCATTTGGTACAAGGTCCGGCTAACTCTTGTAGTTAGGCCCCATGTTGCCACCAAAAGCCAACGGCTAATTACAACTACTTTCGTCAGGGTCTACGCAGTATGGCAGTCGTCGTCAATAAACCACTCCCCGAATTTGAAGCCAACGCCACCAGTGGCATCAAGGTTTCCAACCAAACCCACCTGGGCCACGTTGTCGTCCTGTATTTTTACCCTAAAGACAATACCCCCGGCTGTACCACGGAAGCCATGCAGTTTCGCGACCGTTACAAAGACTTCGTCAAGGCCGGCGCCACCGTGTTCGGCGTCTCGCGCGACAACATGAAGTCGCACGATGAGTTCAAGGCCAAACTTGAACTGCCTTTCGAGCTGATTGCCGACACCGAAGAAAAAATGTGCCACATGTTTGGCGTCGTCAAGAACAAGATCATGTACGGCAAAAAAGTTAAAGGCATTGAGCGCAGCACCTTCCTGATAGGCGCCGATGGCATGCTCAAGGAAGAGTGGCGCGGCCTGAAAGTGCCAGGCCATGTGGACGACGTGCTCAAGGCCGTCAAGGCCCTGAAAAAAGCCGCCTGAAAAACAATTTTCCGCCGGGCCGCCCCAAGGAAAATTAGCCCCCTCGGGGGGCAGCGAGTGACACAAAGTGAACGAGCGTGGGGGCCATGTTTCGTGACACGGGAGTCGTGTATAGTGACTTCATGCTGTTGACCCTAGCGACTGCGCCCAACGAAAAAGCCGCCTTGGCCTCCAGGCGGCTTTTTCGTTTTTTGAACCCTGGAAGGCTTCTTGAAATTCGATAGCCGGGATGCAGGACAGCACACCACGCTGCCCTGCGCCCGACCACCGGATTGACCGAAGTGTCCTTAACTTTGTGAGCTTAAAGCACCATGCCCCTGCCACCCGCCCCGACCAAACGTGCCGCTTTGCTCTCCGCCGCCGCTTTCGATGCGCCGGCACGGTCACCCGCCAAAACCACACGAAAAACGGAACAGGCCGAGCCCGCCAACAAACGGCCGGCGCTTGACCTGTTCGACAACCGCTCGACCGGCGGTGAAGTTGAACGACCCGCCGTTTTCTTGGCTAAAGAGACCACCAACCCAGACAGCACGGGCGTGGAAAGCTATCATAAACATAGCGAACCGGCACCCATCCGGCCTCAACCCGCCGCCAAAACGAAAAAACCCAAACACACCGGCCCGACCAAGCTGTTTGTGCTGGACACCAATGTGCTGATGCACGACCCGATGTGCTTGTTCCGCTTCGAGGAACACGACATCTTTTTACCGATGATCGTGCTCGAAGAGCTGGACGGCCACAAAAAAGGCATGACGGAAGTGGCGCGCAATGCCCGCCAGACCAGCCGCACCCTGGACGCGCTGGCCGGCACCAATGGCGCAGACATCGCCAAAGGCCTGAAACTTGACACCACCGGCCACCGCGAAGCGGGCGGCTGCCTGTTCTTCCAGACCAAACCGCTGGATTATTCCCTGCCCATGAGCCTGCCTCAGGGCAAGGCCGACAACCAGATCCTGGGCGTGGTCGAAGCCCTGCGCAAGGAGTACGCCCCGCGCGAAGTGGTGCTGGTCTCCAAAGACATCAACATGCGTGTCAAGGCCAGGGCCCTGGGCCTGGCCACCGACGACTACCAGAACGACAAGACCCTGGACGACGGCGACATGTTGTACGCCGGTTCACTGGCGTTGCCGGTGGACTTCTGGACGCGTCAGAGCAAAACCATCGAAAGCTGGCAGCAAGGCAGCCACACTTTCTACCGCATCACCGGCCCCATCGTCGGCAGCCTGCTGATCAACCAGTTTGTCTTTTTCGAGGCCCCGGGCGAGCCACCGCTGTACGCGCGGGTCACCGAGATTCGCGCCAAAACAGCGGTGTTGAAAACACTGAAAGACTACAACCACCTCAAAAATGCGATCTGGGGCATCACCACCCGCAACCGCGAGCAAAACTTCGCGATGAACCTGCTGATGGACCCCGAGGTGGACTTTGTCACTTTGGCCGGCACGGCAGGCACGGGCAAAACGCTGATGGCATTGGCCAGCGGCCTGACGCAGGTGCTGGACGACAGGCGTTACACCGAAATCATCATGACCCGCGCCACGGTGTCGGTTGGTGAAGACATCGGTTTTCTGCCAGGCACCGAAGAGGAAAAAATGGGCCCCTGGATGGGCGCGCTCGACGACAACCTCGAAGTGCTGGGCAAAAACGACAGCGGCTCCGGCGAATGGGGGCGTGCCGCGACCAATGAACTGATCCGTTCACGCATCAAGGTCAAAAGCATGAACTTCATGCGCGGCCGCACCTTTCTGAACAAATACGTGATCATTGATGAGGCGCAAAACCTGACGCCCAAACAGATGAAAACGCTGATCACCCGCGCCGGCCCCGGCACCAAAATCATCTGCATGGGCAATCTGGCGCAGATCGACACGCCCTACCTGACCGAAGGTTCGTCCGGCATGACCTTCGCGGTGGATCGCTTCAAGGGCTGGCCACACGGCGGACACATCACGCTGGCGCGTGGCGAGCGTTCACGGCTGGCCGATTTCGCCAGCGAAGTCCTCTAAAGTCCCCGGCCTTGGACACCGGCCGCAGCCTGGCTGCGGCCGGTGGCGCTGCGCTCAGGCGTATGCCCGCACAGCGGCGGAACGCTCCAGCACATGGCGCGTCATCGACTGGGCCAGTTCATGCTCGCCCAGAAAAACTTTGCCGGCGTTTTCGCTTTCCAGCAACCTGGCCTCGGTTTCATTGTGGGAACGCAGCACGGTTTCTATGCCCGGATTGAGTGTGCGGGCGGTGGCAATCATTTGCCGCACGTTCAGGCTGTCGGAGGTGGCAATCACCAACATGCGGGCGGTGGCAATGTGCGCCTGCACCAGCACCACGGCTTCCGAGGCATCACCGGACACCGCCATCAGGCCTTCCGCGCGCAACTTTTCGACCGCCTCGCGGTTTTGCTCGACCACCACAAAAGGAATTCGGTGGGCCATCAAAGCCGCGGCAATACGGCGCCCTACCCGGCCATAACCGACCAGCACCACCTGGCGCGACAGGTATTTTTCCTCGGTGCTGGCGGGCAACTCAGCGAGCGGGTCGTCGCGCGCTTCGAGTTTTCGGGCCAGCGCCGAGCGCGCCAATATCCATTGCTGCAGCGGCTCCACCGCCTTGAACACCAGCTGGTTCAGCGCCATGGAAATCAGCGCGCCGGCCAGCACCAGGCTTTGCCCCTCGGGCGGCAGCAAACCCAGCGAGGCGCCCATGGCCACCAGGATAAAAGAGAATTCGCCAATCTGCGCCAGGCTGGCCGACACCGTCAGCGCGGTGTTCAGCGGGTAACGAAACGCCAACACCAGGGCCGCGGCCGCCAGCGATTTGCCAACCACAATGATGGCGACCACTGCCAGCACCTGCAGCGGCCGTTCTATCAACACCCAGGGGTCAAACAACATGCCCACCGAGACGAAGAACAACACGGCAAAAGCGTCGCGCAAGGGCAAGGACTCTTCGGCGGCGCGGTGGCTGAATTCCGATTCCCGCATCACCATGCCAGCGAAAAATGCGCCCAGCGCAAACGACACGCCAAAAAGAGCCGTGGCGCCAAACGCAATACTCACCGCGGCCGCCACCACACACAGGGTGAACAACTCGCGCGAACCGGTGCGCTGCACCTGCCAGAGCACCCACGGAAAAAAGCGCCGCCCCACCACCAGCATCAAGGCCACAAAACCGCCCACTTGCAGCAAGGTGACGCCCAGCGTCTTCCACAAGGTGTTCATGTCCGTTCCAGCCTTGCCGGACAACCAGCCGCCCAGCGGCGGCAGCAAGACCAGCACCAAGACCATGGCCAGGTCTTCCACCACCAGCCAGCCGACGGCAATACGCCCGTTGGCCGAGTCCAGCACCCCCCGGCTTTCCAGCGCACGCAGCAACACCACCGTGCTCGCCACCGACAAGGACAGGCCAAACACCAGCGCACCGCCCAGGTTCCAGCCCCACCAGTGCGCCAGGCCCATGCCAAGCGCTGTGGCCACCGTCATCTGCACCACGGCCCCCGGCACGGCGATCTTGCGCACCGCCAGCAAATCATCCAGTGAAAAGTGCAGGCCCACGCCGAACATCAACAACATCACACCGATCTCGGCCAGTTGACTGGCGATGCCGGCGTCGGCCACAAAACCTGGGGTGAAAGGCCCGATCACCACACCCGCCAGCAGGTAACCGACCAGGGACGGCAGCTTCAGGCGTGCAGCCACAAAACCCAGGATCAAGGCCAGGCCAAGACCCGCGGCGATGGTGCTGATGAGAGAGACGCTGTGCGGCATCGAGGGAAGTCCTTCAATAAAAGCGGTTGAGGGAAACCCTGCGCGGCAGCTTGTCAACAACAAGCGCCAGCCGCAGAAAGGAAAAATGGTTGAAAGCTTTCCAGCCAGATTTCATTATAAAAACAGAAAACAAAAAACCCGCCGAAGCGGGTTTTCTTTTTGAAGGCACACCGTGCCTCAACCCATGTGCAAGCCGCCATTCAGCGAAAAATCCGCCCCCGTGGCATAACCGCCTTCATCCGAAGCAATCCACGAAATGATGGAGGCAATTTCTTCGGGTGTACCGAGCCGTTTGGCGGGCACGCCGGCGACGATTTTTTCCAGCACGTCGGGGCGGATGGCCTTGACCATGTCGGTGCCGATGTAGCCCGGGCTCACGGTGTTGACTGTCACGCCTTTGGCCGCCACCTCTTGTGCCAGCGCCATGGTAAAGCCGTGCAGGCCGGCCTTGGCGGTGGAGTAGTTGACCTGGCCGAACTGGCCTTTCTGGCCGTTGACCGAGGAGATGTTGACGATGCGACCGTAACCGCCTTCGATCATGCCTTCGATCACCTGCTTGGTGACGTTGAACATGCTGTCGAGGTTGGTGGAGATCACCGCGTCCCAGTCGGCCTTGCTCATCTTGCGGAACTGGCCGTCGCGCGTGATGCCAGCGTTGTTGACCAGCACACTGACCGGGCCATGTTCGGCCTTGACCTTGTCAAACGCCGCCACGGTGGAGTCCCAATCGCCGACATTGCCGACGGAGGCGTAGAAGGTGTAGCCCAGGGCTTCTTGCTCATCCAGCCATTTTTTGGCGTCGCGCGTCGGACCGCAACCGGCCACCACGGTGAAGCCGTCCTTGTGCAAGCGCTGGCAAATCGCGGTTCCTATGCCGCCCATGCCGCCTGTGACGTATGCAATTCGTTTAGCCATTTGTGTACTCCTTGTTTTGTAATTCTGAACCGTGTTTGCAAAAGTCATGCCATACCTCAACCCTCAATCGCTATCAAATAAATAGCTAATTGCGCCCTCTGGATAAGGGCTAGGGACTGTTTTAACCTATATTTATCGTTCCAGTGTGAGGGCAACCCCCATACCGCCGCCAATACACAGGCTGGCAATGCCTTTTTTGGCATCACGCCGCATCATCTCGTGGATCAGTGTGACCAGGATGCGGCAGCCGGACGCGCCTATGGGGTGACCAATTGCGATGGCGCCGCCGTTGACATTAACCTTGCTGGTGTCCCAGCCCATTTCCTGGTTGACGGCGCAGGCCTGGGCGGCAAAGGCTTCGTTGATTTCCAGCAGGTCCAGGTCTTGAGCCTTCCAGCCGGCCCTGGCCAGCGCTTTGGTCGAGGCGGGCACCGGCCCCATGCCCATGTAGGCCGGGTCCAGACCGGTGGTGGCGTAGCTGGCGATGCGCGCCATGGGTGTCAAACCCAACGCCGCGGCTTTTTTGGCCGTCATCACCATGACAGCGGCCGCGCCGTCGTTGATGCCCGAGGCATTGCCTGCCGTGACGCCGCCGGCCTTGTCAAACGCCGGGCGCAGGCCCGCCAGGCCTTCGGCGCTGCTCTTGCGATTGATGAATTCATCGGCGGCAAAGACGAGAGGATCACCCTTCTTCTGCGCGATGGAAAACGGAATGATCTCGTCCTTGAATTTGCCGGCGTCTTGCGCCGCCATGGCCTTGGTCTGGCTGGCCAGCGCGAGGGCATCCTGCATCTCGCGAGTGACGCTGTATTTTTTTGCCACGTTCTCGGCGGTGATGCCCATGTGGTACTGGTTGTAGACGTCCCACAAGCCATCAACGATCATGGAGTCGATCATTTTCCAGTCACCCATGCGCTGGCCGTCGCGCGAGCCGTTGAGCACATGCGGCGCGGCACTCATGTTTTCCTGGCCGCCGGCAATCACGATCTCGCTGTCGCCGGTCGCCACGGCCTGGGCGGCCAGCATCACGGCCTTCAGGCCGGAGCCACACACCGCATTGATGGTCAGGCCGGGGATCCCATGCGGGAAGCCGGCTTTCACCACACTTTGGCGCGCGGGGTTCTGGCCCACACCGGCAGCCAGCACCTGGCCCATGATGACTTCGCCGATCAGGTCCGCCGACAAGCCGGCACGCTCGGCCACGGCCTTGATAACGGCAGCGCCCATTTCGGTAGCGGGGGTCTTGGCCAGGCTGCCGCCAAATTTTCCGACAGCGGTGCGGCCGGCTGAAACAATAACGATGTCTTCCATGTGTCTCTCCAATAAAACCCAGCTGTCTGTCGTTGCGGCCCCGGATCAAGTCCGGGGTTTCAGCTTACGCATCCCATGCCCGTGCGCTGTTTCATCTGCGGCATGGATCCCGGGTCAAGCCCGGGATGACAACGTTTCCATTCAAGCCCTGGCCTTGACGTAACGGCCGGGGGCGGCTTCTATGGTTTTGTAGCTGCGGCTGCCATACGTTTTGGGCGCAGCAATTTGTTTGCCGGCCTGGCCTTTGAGCCAGTCCGACCAGTCGGTCCACCAGCTGCCGGGATGTTCCTGTGCACCCTTCAGCCAATCCGCTTGCGAGGCCGCGAACTTGCCTGGGGCCGACTTGTCGTTGGTCCAGTAGGAGCGTTTCATTTTTGCTGGCGGGTTGATCACGCCGGCAATGTGGCCGGACGCCCCCATGACAAAACGCTTTTTGCCGGGCAACAACTGCGTGGAGGCATAGGCGCCGGCGACAGGCACGATATGGTCCTCGCGCGAGCCATAGATGTAGACCGGCAAATCCACTTTGCCCAGATCGATTTTTTCACCACACACCGTCAGCTTGCCGGGTTTGGCCAGGTTGTTTTCAAAGTAGGTGTTGCGCAGATACCAGGCGTAATACGGCCCCGGCAGGTTGGTCGAATCGCTGTTCCAGTAGAGCAGGTCAAACGGCGGCGGCGTCTCGCCCTTGAGGTAGTTGCCAACCACATAGTTCCAGACCAGGTCGTTGGGGCGCAGAAAACTGAAAGTCGAGGCCAGGTCCTGACCCTTGAGCAGGCCGCCCTTGCCCATCTGCATTTCGCGGAACTGGACGGACTGTTCGTCGATGAAGATGTCCAGGATGCCGGTGTCGCTGAACTCGAGCAAGGAAGTCAGGAAGGTGGCGCTGGCCACCGGTTTTTCACCGCGCGCCGCCAGCACCGCCAGCCCGGTGGCCAACATGGTGCCGCCCACACAAAAACCCAGGGCGTTGATGGATTTGGCGCCGGTGATGTCCTGCGTGACCGTGATCGCCTGGATGACCGCGTGTTCGATGTAATCGTCCCAGGTTTTCTCGGCCATGGACTCGTCGGGGTTGCGCCAGCTGATCACAAAGGTGCGATGGCCTTGCGCCACCGCATAACGGATCAGCGAGTTGTCGGGCTGCAGATCGAGGATGTAATATTTGTTGATGCAGGGCGGCACCAGCAGAAAAGGCTTTTCGTAAACCTTGGCGGTCAGCGGCTTGTATTCGATCAGCTGGAAAAATTCGTTTTCAAACACCACCGCACCTTCGGTGGTGGCCACGTTTTTGCCGATTTCAAAAATGCTTTCATCCGTCATCGACACATGGCCTTGCTTCATGTCGTGCAGCAGGTTGGTCAGGCCCTGGGCAATACTCTCGCCCTGGGTGTCTATGGCTTTTTTCTGCGCATCGGCATTGAGCGCCAGAAAGTTGCTGGGTGCGGATGCCGCCATCCACTGCTCGACCGCAAAACGCACACGGGCCCGGGTTTTGGCGTCACCCTGCAAGGCATCGGCCAGCCCCATCAAGGTGCGGGTATTGAGCAGGTAGGCGGAGGCGGCAAACTCGGCCACCGGGTTCTGGTGCCAGGCTTCGGCTGAAAAGCGCCGGTCGGTGGCGGCTTTCTCGCCAGCGGCCTGCAGACCGCCGTTCCACAAGGCGCTGGCTTCCTGCAGATAGGTCTGCTGGAGTTCCAGCAGCTTGGCGGGGTCCAGCTGCAACGGCGGCCCCGCCTTGGGAAGCTCGGACATGCCGAGCTGGGCAAAGCCCGGCGCGGTGCCCAAACCGAACCCGGCCATGGCTGTCATGGCCTGCTTCAGGCCCTCACCCAAGGTCTCTTGCATCTGCTCGGCCGCCTGGGCCCAGTTTGCCTCAGAATTCATACTTGACTCCCTCATCTTTCGACAGGATTTTGTATCTGCTTTAGCGAGGGTGATGCCGGTCGATTCCGCGCCCGGCTTATCGTCTCTTGGATTGAGTATCGTGGAAAATTTGCAAAAAGTCCTTACTGCCTTTTGTCTGCGCGCAAACTAATATGTACCTGATTGTCATTGCCTGGATCTATGTCGTGCTCATGATGAGTGTGGCCGAAGCCACCAACACCACCGGCACCTTGCTGGGCGCCATCATCACCTTTGTACTCTACGGCCTGGGGCCGGTGGCATTGGTGGTTTACCTGATGCGCACGCCGGCCAGACGCCGCGCCATCAAGGCGCGCGAAGCCGCCGAAGCAGCCGCGGCTCAGTCCGCATCCCACCCGCCAGACTCAGGCCAGCCAGATACAAGCCGCCATGCGGCCGGTGGTGTTGAAACCGTTGCCGTGGACACCGGCGTCGCGTCGGTGCGAAAAGAACCGTGAGGCATTGCCCACCGTGCACCAGGGCGCGCTGCTGTTGTTGCCGTAGACCTGGGTGATGCCCATGGCATGCAAACGCAGGCGGGCCAGGCCGGCCAGATCGGCCAGGTACTTGCCCGCGCCCAGCGGGGTAAAACAATAAGCGGCTTCGGCATCACCTTCCACAAAGGCCGCCCTGACCTCGGCGCCAACTTCAAACGCCGCCGGGCCTATGCAGGGCCCCAGCCACGCTATGGTATCCATAGCTGATTGCGACCACTCCGTCTGGGCTAGAGCCCGAAAAGACTCATAAGTTTGCTCTAAAACACCCCTGCCCTGCACACCCGCCAGTCCGCGCCAGCCGGCGTGCGCCGCGGCAACGGCGCTACCGTCCGCCGAACAAAACAACACCGGCAGACAGTCGGCCACCATGATGGTGCAGGCCAGGCCGCGCTGCGTGGTGATCACGGCGTCGGCCGCCAATCCCTGCGCCGTGTGCTCATCCAGCGTCAACACTTGTGTGCCGTGCACTTGCTGCAAAAACACCGGCGCCGCACCCAGGGCCTGGCCCAACAGGCGGCGGTTTTCGGCCGCCTGCGCCGGCACATCACCCACATGGTCGCCCAGGTTCAGGCTGTCATAAGGCACAGCCGACACCCCGCCTTGGCGCGTGGTGAACAGCGCCCGCACGCCATCGGGGGCGGGCCAGTCGGGAATCAGCCAGTCCGCGTGCATCGCCATTTGGCCTGCAAACCCATTTTCCGACGGGCCGCCCCTAGGAAAATGAGCCCCCCCGGGGGGCAGCGAGGACACGTCAGTGCCGAGCGTGGGGGCCACATCCTTTAAGCCTCGTTGTCCGGGCAGGCGGAGGGCTGGGCTTTTTGGAAAGCCTCCAGCGCCATACACGCCTCGTAAGCTGCCATGGTGCGCGGCAGGCCGTCGAAGTTCACGTCAAAACGCTTGGCGTTGAAAATTTGCGGCACCAGGCAGCAGTCGGCCAGTGTCGGTGTGTCGCCGTAGCAGTAGGTGGAGGCCGGCAACTGCGCCAGTTGGCGTTCAAACGCCTCCAGCCCTTCGCGGCACCAGTGGCGGTACCAGGTGTTTTTGGCTTCGTCGTCGACCTTGAGCTCACGCACCAGATATTTCAGCACGCGCAGGTTGTTCAGCGGGTGGATTTCGCAGGCAATTGACTGCGCCAGCGCACGCACCCGCGCACGGCCCAGGGCATCGGCCGGCAACAGCGGCGAGGCCGGATGGGTTTCGTCCAGGTACTCGATGATGGCCATGGACTGCGACAAATACTCGCCGTCATCGGTCTCCAGCATGGGCACCAACATGTCGGCCGACACGGCGGCGTAAGCGTCTTTGCGGTGCTCGCCTTTGGCGATATGCACGGCCAGGTAGTCATAACTCAGGCCCTTGAGCTGCAAGGCGATACGCACGCGAAAAGAGGCCGATGAACGGAAATAGTTGTAGAGTTTCATGGGCGAAAGCATAAACCGAAACGGCGCCTGGCTGTCCCGCGCTGCGGGCCTGTATGGAATCGCCTGCGCGACTCGCCAGCGGACCAGCCGCCACTACCATGCAGCTTTGTGCAGCACCCAGCTTTTAGCGGAGACACCTTCATGAGCGCCATCACCACCTTGACCAACCACCAGGTTCGCCTGGCCAGCCGACCCGTGGGCCTGGCCACCCGCGCCAACTGGAGTTTCACCACCGAAGCCGTGGCCGAACCCGGCCCCGGCGGCGTGCTGCTCAAAACCCAGTACCTGTCGCTGGACCCGGCCATGCGCGGCTGGATGAACGAGGGTAAAAGTTATATCCCGCCGGTCGAGATCGGTGCCGTGATGCGCGCCGGTGGCATAGGCCGGGTGATCGCCTCGAACAACCCGGCGTTTGCCGTCGGCGATCATGTGAACGCCGGGCTGGACGTGCAGGAGTATTGCCTGATCCCCGAGGCGCAGGTCAAACGCAGCGGCATGTTCAAGATCGACCTGCGTGTCGGCTCGCCCACCCAGTGGCTCAATGTGCTGGGCATGCCGGGCATGACCGGTTATTTCGGCCTGATGGACGTGGGCCAGCCCAAGGACAGCGAAACCGTGGTGGTGTCGGGTGCGGCCGGTGCCGTCGGCCAGACCGTCGGCCAGATCGCCAAGCTCAAGGGCTGCCGCGTGGTCGGCATTGCCGGCGGCCAGGCCAAGTGCGACTGGGTCGTCAAGGAGCTAGGCTTTGACGCCTGCATCGATTACAAGGCCGGCGACGTCAAGGCCGGCCTGAAAGAACATTGCCCCCAAGGCGTGGACATTTATTTCGACAACGTGGGCGGCGACATCCTCGACGCCGTGTTGACCCGCATCACGCGCGGCGCGCGCATCATCATTTGCGGCGCCATCAGCCAGTACAACAACACCACGCCGGTCAAGGGTCCGGCCAACTACCTGTCGCTGCTGGTGAATCGCGCGCGCATGGAAGGCATTGTGGTGTTCGACTACGCCGACCGCTACCCGCAGGCGATTGCCGAAATGGCCGGCTACCTGAAAGCCGGCACCATGAAAAGCAAGGAGGACGTGGTGTTTGGGCTGGAGACCTTCCCGGAAACCCTGCTCAAGCTGTTCAATGGTGAAAACTTCGGCAAGCTGGTGCTGCAGGTCGCCAAGGAATAAAGCGCGCTCAGGCCCTCAACCCATGAGCCAGCGCACCAGGCCCACGGTCGCGGCGCCTGCCACCGCGGCGGCCAGGTCATTGCGCACCAGCTTCATCACCAGGCCTACCGCCAGCAAGGCCAGCGCCTCGGGCAGCTTGCCCGAGGTCGCGGCCGGCGTCACGATGCCAACCATCACGGCCAGCGGAATCGCCTTGAGCGCAGCCTCCACACGCGGGGTGATGGGCACATAAGCCATCAGCAAAAAACCACTGATGCGGCAGGCGAAAGACGCCAGCGCCATGCCGACCAGCGCCAAGAAAAAAGTGGACTCAACGGCCATAACGCCAGGCCCCCATCAAGCCACCGGCGATACCCGCACCAACGATGTACCAGGCGCCCGGCAGCAGCCGATGCAAAACCAAGGCCGCCAGGCCCGCAGCAGCGATTGGCCACAGGTCGGACTTGCCGCGCCAGAGCACCATGCCTATGGCTGCGGCAAAGGCCACCAGCATGAAGTCCAATCCGAAAGCTGCCGGATTCGGCACACTGCCGGCCAGCAGGTGACCGGCCAAGGTGCCCAATAACCAGGGCAAAAACATGGCCACACCCGAGCCCAGCACATAACCGGCATCGCGGTAACCGGCCTCGTATTCACGCATGGCCATGGCCCAACTGCCGTCGCCCAGGAAAAACAGCGCGCCCCAGCTTTGGCGACGCGGCAGCCCGGCCAGCCAGGGCTGCAAGGCCGCGCTGTACAAGACGTAACGCGCATTCATGACCAGGATGGTGACGATGACAGGGGTGATCGCGGCCGTGGCGGTCCAGCCCTGCAGCGCCGCCAATTGCGCGCTGCCTGAATACACCGCAGCACTCATCAACAAGGCCTGCAGCCAGGACATGCCGCGTTCACTGGCCAAGACGCCGAACACCATGGCGTACAGCGTCACACCGGGCGCCAGCACCTGGGCCGCCACAAAGCCGCGGCGTATGCCGGCGGCTGTGAAGCTCACAGTCGCAGGGTTCACCGCCCCACCACCAGCCGGATGCCGGGCAAAACCTGTTCGGTTTCGGCACGCCGCTCCAGGGCCATGCGCATGTTCATCTGTGCCACTTCGGTGTGCTCCACGGCCAGCGCCTGGGCGCGTGTACCTTCGCCCGCCTTGAGCGCCGCAAACAACATGTGATGCTGGCGGTGGGCGTAAAGCATCCAGTCACGGTCCAGCGTCACCGTACCCTGCATGGGCAACATGGCCGAGGCCGGCGCGAAGGGTAACTTGTCGTTGAGCGCCACGGCCCGCTGCAAGGCGCGGTTGCCGCAGGCCTCCAGAATCAGCGCATGGAAACGGTCGTTCATGACAGCGTAAGCAGCATAGTTTTCATAGCTTAGCGGATTGGCCGACAAGGCCTGGTCGCCTTCATCCAGGCAAGCTTGCAAATCACCCTGCAACTGCCGGGACACGCCATGTTCGGCCACCAGGCGCGCCGCCATGCCTTCCAGGTGGCCACGCACGGCAATCGCGTCAGCCACTTCGCGCGGCGTGAATTGGCGCACCAGGTATTTGCCGGTGTCGTTGGCCTCGACCAGACCTTCCTGCTCCAGCGTGACCAAGGCCGCACGCACGGGGGTGCGCGAGGCACCCAGCCGCTCGGCCAGTTGTTGCTCGGCCAGGCGCTGGCCGGGCTCGAATTCGCCACGCAGGATCAAGTCCCGCAACTGGATCAACACCGTCTCTTGCAAGTTCATAAATCAAAATGTACACTGAAAATTAATTTCGGTATACCGTTTTAGACAAGGCCCATCTCCATGAATGCAGAACAAAACGAATTGATCACCCGCGTTGGTCCCGGCACGCCTTGCGGCGCCCTGCTGCGCAGCTATTGGCAACCGGCGGCTTTGGTGGACGAATTCAATCCGGCGCTGGACCCACGCATGGAAAAACGGCCGGTCAAAGCTGTGCGCCTGATGGGCCAGGACTTTGTTCTATTCAAGGATGACAAGGGCAACTACGGTTTGCTGGACCGCGACTGCCCGCATCGCGGCGCCGACCTGGCTTTTGGCCGCGCGGAAGGTGACGGCCTGCGTTGCCCTTTCCACGGCTGGAAATTCGACGTGAAAGGCCAATGCCTGGAAACGCCGGCCGAACCGGCTGGCAGCAAGTTGTGCGAACGTGTGAAACAACGCAGCTACCCGGTGCAGGAAAAAAGCGGCGTTTTGTTCGCCTGGCTGGGCGCCGAAGGCACCACACCGCCGCCCCTGCCCGCGTTTGACTGCTTTACCGCACCGGGGACCCACACCTTTGCCTTCAAGGGTTTGTGGAACGCCAACTGGCTGCAGGCTTTCGAGGTCGGCATCGACCCGGCTCATCCGTCTTTTCTGCACCGCTTTCTGCAGGACGAAGCGCTGGAAGACATTGGCCAGAACGCGGCCGGCAAACAGTTTCGCAGCGCCAGCGCCGGTGCGATTGACGGCGAGCAATGGCCCATGACACGCATCATGCGCGAGTTTGCACAACCCGAAATCAGCATCGAGAACAAACCCTGGGGCATACAACTCACCGCCCTGCGGCCCATGAACGACAAGCTCACGCACGTGCGTGTGACCAACTCGATTTTCCCGGCGACCTTTGTGATCCCGCTCTCGGAAACCATGACCATCACGCAAATGCATGTGCCGGTGGACGACACGCATACCTACTGGTATTCCTTTTTCACCAGCTTCGCCGGCCCGCTGGACAAGGAAAGCATGCGTGCGCAGCGCCAGCAATTCATCTCGCTGCCAGACTACATCCCTAACGCCGGCCGCCACAACAACTGGGGCTTTAACGCCGATGAACAAATGACCCAAACCTACCTGGGCATGGGCGAGGAAGACATCAATGTGCACGACCAGTGGGCGGTGGAAAGCATGGGCCCTATCCAGGACCGCACCCGCGAACACCTGGGCAGCAGTGACAAGGTGATCATGGCCAACCGGCGCGTCTTGATCAAGGCGATTGCCACGGTGCAGGAAGGCGGCGTCGCCCCCGGTATCGCCGACGCCAGCCAGTCCGCCGCCATGACCGGGCCAGACACCGTGGACGGCATCGCGCCGGCCGGCGAGTGGTCGGCCTGGTGGCAGGAGCAAGCCCGCATCAAGCAGGCCAACGCCCCCTGGAAAGCCCAGACAACCCAGCAGGTCACCCCGGCATGAGCCGCTTCGCTGAACACTGCGGCATCCACGACGCCGCGCGCCAGCGTGCGCTGGATCACACGGCCCAACAAATCGCCGCCAGCGGTGTGGAACTGGTGCGTTTTGCCTGGTGCGATCTGCACGGCAATTTGCGCGGCAAAACACTGACGGCCGGCGCCGCCGTCAAAGCCATGCAGGACGGCGTGGGCCTGGTCAGCACCTTGCTGCTGAAAGACAGCTCGGACCGCACCGCCTTCAAGGTCTTCGAGGCTGGCGGCACGGCGGAACTCCCGGGCTTCGAGTTCGCCAGCAACCTGCTGCTGCTGGCCGACCCGGCCAGCTTCAAACAATTACCCTGGGCACCGGCCACCGGCTGGGTGCAAGGCCAGACCTGGATGCAGGACGGCACAGCGGTCGAACTGGACACGCGGCGCATCTTGCAACGCGCGCTGGCGCGCCTGGCCCAAGCCGGTTACGGCATGAAGTGTGGTCTGGAGATCGAGTTTCATATCTACAAGATCACCGGCGACTGCGCCGACAATCAACTCGACCCCGAACAAGCCGCCTGGCCCGGCTTGCCGCCCAAGGTGGCGATGATCCACCCCGGCTACAACCTGCTGTCCGAAACTTTGTTCGACATGGCCGAAGAGCCGCTGCGCATCGTGCAACACACGGCACAGGCGCTGGGCCTGCCCCTGCATTCGCTGGAAATCGAACTCGGCCCCAGCCAGGTCGAAGCCGTGTTTGACGCGACCGACGCCTTGACGGCCGCCGACAACATGGTGCTGTTCCGCAGCGCGGTTAAGCAAGCCCTGCGCCGCGCGGGTTACCACGCCACCTTCATGTGCCGCCCGCCGTTTCCCAACATCATGTCCAGCGGCTGGCATTTGCACCAGTCGCTGGTAGACCTGCAAACCGGGGCCAACCTGTTCCAGCGAGACACGCCCGCCGCGGGCACACAACCTACCGACGCGCAGTACACCTTGTCCGCATTGGGTGAACATTATTTGGCCGGCCTGCTGGAACATGCACGCGGCATGGCGGTGTTTTGCACACCGACCATCAATGGGTTTGGCCGCTTCCGGCCGAATGCCCTGGCGCCCCAAGCCGTGCTGTGGGGACGCGACAACCGCGGCGCCATGTTGCGCGTGGTGGGCCAATGCCAGGATGCCGCCACAAGGATTGAAAACCGCATCGGCGAACCGGCCGCCAACCCGTATTTGTACCTGGCCTCGCAAATCCACGCCGGGCTCGACGGCATCAAGCGTCAACTGAAAGCCCCGGTGGCTACCGATGCGCCTTACGGCGAAGCCGGCACTAAAATCCCGACCAGCCTGGGCGAAGCGCTGGAAGCGCTGCAAGCCGATACCGTGCTGGGCCAGGCCTTTGGCCCCAGCTTCATCAACTACCTCACCCGTATCAGGCAATCTGAAATCACCCGCCACGCGCAAGCCGTCGACCAGGACGACTGGCAGCGCCGCGAGTATTTCAGCCGCATCTGAGTTTCACCTTTTCCATGATCACTATCAATTTCATAACTTCTGACGGCCAGTCCACGCCGGTCCAAGGCAAAATCGGGAAAAGCCTGATGGACGCAGCCGTGGCCGGCGGCATAGACGGCATTGCCGCCGACTGCGGCGGCCTGTTGACCTGTGCCACCTGCCACGTGTTTGTGCGCGAACCCTTCGCCAGCCTGTTGCCGGCGGCCGATGGCGAAGAGCTGGCCATGCTGGCGTTTACCGCCACACCCCATGCGCCCCACAGCCGCCTGAGCTGCCAGATCCAACTGAATGCGGCACTTGATGGTTTGACGGTAGAGTTACCCAGCACACAATACTAAGAAATACTGCGCACTGAAGCCAGCCCAACCAAGGAACACCATGATTCTCGAACTCGCCGACATCCGCATTACCCCCGGCCAACAAGCCGCTTTTGACGAAGCCATCCAGCGCGGGCTGAGCACCGTGATTGCAAACGCCAAGGGCTTTCAGGGTTTCAAGCTCAACAAGGGCATTGAAAACCCCGAACGTTACATCCTGCAAATTTTCTGGGAAACGCTGGAAGACCACACCGTGGGTTTTCGCGAATCGCCGGCTTACGCCGAGTGGCGCGCAATTGTCGGGCCGTTTTTTGCCGGCCCGCCCGTGGTCGAACATTTCACACTGCTGGCCAAATCCACCTGAGCATCGTGGCGAGCCTGGGCTCGCCACCGGCCGAGAGGCCGAGACATGGCCAGCACCTTGGCCATGATTTTTTCCGAATTCTTAAGGAAAAAAGGCCTGCAGCCCAACAGGGACGAGCGCAACATGCTATTTATTTGATAGCAACAAAAGACCAACTGGCATATTGCGGTCGATCTCAAGCGCTTCAAGCCTCGCGGCAGCACGCACCCAGGCGCAGCTCAAGCGATCAAGCCAGTTCTTCGTGACCCGCAATCAACTTGCCCAGCAAGACGCCCAACTGGGCGCGTTCGTCGCTGTCCAGCGGACCCAGCAGACGCGATTGCACCTTGCTGACGGCGCGTTTCATCTGCAGGGCGACTTGTTGACCTTCGGGTGTAACCCACAACAACTTGCGCCGCCTGTCGTCCGGGTCGGCCTCGCGGCGTACCCAGCCCTTGGCCTCCAGCCGGCCTATCACCGAGCCTGAGGTTGCCGCATCAAAAGCCACCCGCCCCGACAAGGTGATCTGGTCTTCGCCGGGATCATCGATCAAGGCATTGAGGATGGCAAACTGCACCGGCGTCACGTCATAAGCCGCCGTTTCCTCCATGAAAATGGCGACCGACAACTGGTGCGCGCGGCGGATCTGGTGTCCGGGCGCTTCCATGAAATTGAAACTTTTGACCATGGGCGAAGTTTAGAGCTTGTCCGCGAAAAATTGGCGCGTCGCACAGACGCTCAGGGTATTCACCATGTCGAATATTGATAAGCATACTTATCATTAGGCTCTAATTTTCTTACTTGACGCAACGGACTCACCGTGACTCTCCCCCATCCCATCCTGATTGCCGGCGGCGGCATAGGCGGCCTGGCCACCGCTCTGGTGCTGGCGCGCGACGGCCACGCCGTGACCGTGCTGGAGCAAGCTGCCAGCTTTGGCGAAATCGGCGCGGGCATCCAGCTCGGCCCGAATATTTTCCGCATGTTTGCCTACCTCGGCCTGACCGATGTGGTCAGCAAGGTGTCCTTTTTTCCGGCCGGTCTGGGCATGAACGATGTACGCACCGGTGAAAAAATCGTGCGTGTGCCACTGGGCGATAACGCCCGCGCCACCTACGGCTTTCCGTATGGCGTGATTTACCGCGCGGACCTGCACCAGGTGTTTCTCGACGCCTGCCTGGCGCAGCCGAATGTCACCCTGCGCACCCATGCCAAAGTGGCGTCCTTCGAGCAGTCGGCCGACAGCGTGCGTGTTTGCCTGGCCGATGGCGAAGTTTTGCCGGGCTCAGCGCTGATAGGTGCGGATGGGATCTGGAGCAAGGTGCGCGAGGTGGTGGTGGGCGACGGCAAGCCGCGCGTGTCCGGCCACATTGCCTACCGCGCCGTGCTCAAGCGCGAGGACGTTCCCGCCCATTTGTGGAGCGACGACGTGGTGCTCTGGGGCGGCGAAAAAACCCATCTGGTGCATTACCCGCTGCGCCGCGGCGAACTGTTCAACCTGGTCGCGGTGTTTCACAGCAACAAATACGACGAAGGCTGGAACACCTTTGGCGACACGGCCGAGCTGACCGAACGTTTTGCCGAGGCTTGCCCGCAGGTCAAGGAACTGCTGGGCAAGATTGAGACCTGGAAGATGTGGGTGTTGTGTGACCGCGAACCGGTGAAAAACTGGACCGATGGTCGCGTGACCCTGCTCGGCGACGCGGCCCACCCGATGTTGCAATACCTGGCCCAGGGCGCGGGCCAGGCGATTGAAGACGCCGTGGTGCTGCGCGAAGCCTTGCGCTTCACGCGCGGCGATGTGCCGCTGGCGTTTCAAAAGTACCAGCAGGCCCGCTATTTGCGCACCGGCCGGGTCCAGTTGACGGCACGGTTTTACGGCGACATTTACCATGCGTCCGGCGTGCAACGCGAGCTGCGCAACCAGATGTTCCAGAGCGGCGCCGAGAGCGCCGGTTTTGCCGGGTTGCAGTGGATGTACGACGGAATCGAGCCTTCAAAGCTGTTCAAATAGGGCTTTTGCCACCCGGAGATTCGTATGAAAAAAGCCTTCACGCACGCTACGCTTTTGATAGCTGCTATCGCACTACCCGTGCTGGCTACAGCCCAAAATAACTCGCAAAAATCGACCGCCAAAGAAACGTCATCGGCCGCCGCCAGCTGGCCGACCCGGCCGGTCCGGCTCCTGGTGGGTTTCCCCGGCGGCTCCACACCCGACATGGCCGCACGCACGCTGGCCGAACCTTTGTCCCGCGTCCTGGGCCAGCCGGTGATTGTGGAAAACCGCCCTGGCGCATCGGGCAATATCGCCGCCGACCTGGTGGCCAAAGCCACGGACGATCACACCCTGGGCGTGGTGATCAATGGCAATCTGACCTCGGCCAAGATGCTGTATTCCAAGCTGCCTTACGACCCGGCAAAAGACTTCACCCCCATCTCCCTGCTGGCCACGGCACCGCTGGTGCTGGTCGCTCCGGTGAACCTGCCTTCCGGCAGTGACTTCTTCCTCGCGGCGCGCAACGGCGGTGACAAGTGGAACTACGGCTCGGTCGGCAACGGCTCGGTCGGCCACCTGGGCATGGAGTTGCTCAAGACCAAGGCCGGCAACCTGGCCGCCGTACACGTGCCTTATCAGGGCAACCCACAAGTCATCACCGCGCTGCTGGGCGGTCAGATCCAGATGGCGCTGGTGCCACCCGGCATCGCGCTGCCCCAAGTCAGGGCCGGCAAACTCAAGGCGATTGGGCTGACCAGTGGACGCAGTGCCCTGGCCACCGACATCCCGCCTCTGGCTGACGCCGAAGTGCGCAACTTCAACCTGGAAGTCTGGACCGCCCTGATCGGACCGGCCAAGCTGTCCAAGGCCGCACAAACACGTCTGGCCCAGGAAGTGCCCCGCATCATCCGCGACAACGACACGCGGCAGAAACTGTTCAACCAGGGCTGGCAAGCGGTGGGCACCTCGCCCGAAGGCCTGACCAGCCGCCTGCGCAGCGAGACCGCCATCATGGGCGGCATCATTGCGATGCGTGGCATCAAGGTGGAATGATGCCCCCACGGTCGCTCACTGCGTGTAGCTCCCTGCCCCCCGAGGGGGCCGCTGCGCCTGCGGGCCGGCGGAGCCGGACCCGCGGCCCTTGCTTGAATGAGATATCGCCCCAACTCGCCCACTGCGTGTAGCTCCCTGCATTAGTCCTACCTACCATGCCTGCTTCATCCAGCCTGAACACCATCACCGAACCTGCACGCACGCTACCCGTCTACGGCGAATTCGACGTTGTCGTGATAGGCGGTGGGCCAGCCGGGCTGGCTGCGAGTGTGAGTGCGGCCAAGCGCGGTGCGCGTACCTTGCTGGTCGAACGTTATGGTTTTCTGGGCGGCATGGGCACGGCGGGTGGTGTCACCAATTTTGCCGGGCTGTACGGCAAAAAAAATGGCGAGATGCAGCAGGTGGTGCATGGCATGGTGGACGAATTGCTAGCGCGACTTGATGCGCTGGGCGGGCTGAACCAGCCGCAGGACGGCATGCAAGGCCGCATTCGTGTGCGCTCTTATGACGTGTCCGCCTACAAATGTGCGGCCGACCAGTTGCTGCTGGCCAGTGGTGTGCAAATCCTGTTTCATGCCTGGGCGGCAGCGGTGGTGATGAACGGTCACGCCATCGAGGCCCTGGTGGTGGAAACCAAATCCGGACGCCAGGCGATCCGTGCGCAGCGCTTCATCGACTGTTCGGGTGATGCCGACGTGGCCCATTTTGCGGGTGTACCTTTTGAGTTGGGCGACGGCCAGGGTAGCGCCTTGTTTCCAAGCACCATGTTTCGTGTCGGCCATGTGGACGCCGAACGTGCACTGGCCGCGGTTGGCGACTTCAAGGCCATCAACGACCTGATGGACCAAAGCCTGGTGAACCAGCCAGGCCGTTACCAGTTTCCGCGCCAAGGGGCGATTCTCAGGCCGCAGAAAAACCCCACGGAATGGCGTGCCAATGTCACACAAATTCGCAATGCCAGTGGCCAGGCCATGGATGCGACCGATGCGCGCCAGCTCAGCGAGGGCGAGCTGGAAGGCCGCCGGCAGATCACCGAGTATTTCCGCTTTCTGAAGAACGAGGTCCCCGGCTTTGAGTCCTCGGCCATCGTGGACATTGCGCCCCAGGTCGGCATACGCGAAACGCGGCGCATCTGCGGCGCCTATTCGCTCACCGGCGAAGACATCCTGTCCTCGGCCCGTTTTGAGGATGTGATCGGCATCAATGCCTGGCCGATGGAAATGCATGTGGACGGCGCCATTTCCTGGGGCTTTCCACGTGACGACAAGCGTGCCTACAACGACCTGCCCTGGCGCATGCTGGTAACAAACGAAGTCAGCAACCTGCTGGTTGCGGGACGTTGTGCGTCCATGGCCCACGAAGGCCAGTCGGCGGCACGCGCCAGCGGCGGCTGTTTTGTGATGGGCCAGGCCGCCGGCACCGCCGCCGCGCTGCTGGAGGCCGGGACGGCCTTTGCCGACATCAACATCACCCGCCTGCAGCAGGCCTTGCTGCAAGACGGTGTTTATTTCGACCGCTGAACCTGTGACCGGAGACACCCCCATGGACATGAAACCGCCCCCTGGCACGGCACGCAAAGCCTTTTACGAGGCCATTCGCGCACAGCACATGACACCTCTGTGGGAGGTGTTGCATGCACTGGTGCCACAACAACCGACCACGCCTTGCGTGCCGGCCTTCTGGTCATATGCGCAGGTACGTCCTTACCTGATGCAGTCCGGCGAACTGATCACCGCCGAAGAAGCTGTGCGCCGCGTGTTGATCCTGGAAAATCCGGCTTTGCAGGGGCAGTCCGCCATCACCCAATCGTTATACGCCGGCCTGCAACTGATCCTGCCCGGCGAAATTGCACCCAGCCACCGTCACACCCAAAGCGCGCTGCGTTTTGTCGTCGAAGGCCATGGCGCTTACACCGCGGTGGATGGCGAACGCACCCACATGGCACCAGGTGACTTCATCATCACACCTAGCTGGACCTGGCACGACCACGGCCATCAAGGCAAGGTGGAAAGCGGCGAACCCGTGGTCTGGCTGGATGGCCTGGATATTCCCATGCTGCGTTTTTTCGATGCAGGTTTTGCCGAAAACAACACCGAACGTTCACAGCCTGTGACCAAAGCGGAGGGCACCAGTTACCAGCGTTACGGCGCCAACATGTTGCCGGTGCGTTACGACGCACCCTTTGGCCAGACCTCGCCCATCTTCAGCTACCCCTACGCCCGCACCCGTGAAGCCTTGTACACCCTCGAACGCCAAGCTCCAGTGGACGCCTGGGACGGCGTGAAGCTGCGTTATGTGAACCCGGCCACCGGTGGCTCGCCCATGCCCACCATGGCCACCTTCATGCAACACCTGCCAGCCGGCTTTGCCGGTCAACCGTGGCGCCAAACCGACGGCGCCGTGTTCAGTGTGGTCGAAGGCCACGGCACGGTGCGTATCGATCATGCGGGGCAAGAACAGGTCTTTGCGTTCGGCCCGCGCGATCATTTTGTCATTCCATCCTGGCACACGGCCCAGTTGCGTTCTGCGCAGGGTTGTGTGTTGTTCAGTTTTTCAGACCGCCCGGTGCATCAGGCCCTGGGCATACACAGAGAAGAGAGGTTGTCATGAGTTTTGTCTTTACCCCCCCGGCCGTCGTGTCGGTCCCTGTTGTGGGCAGCACCGAGCGTTTTCCGGTACACCGCGTTTATTGCGTGGGCCGCAACTACGAAGAACATGCCAAGGAAATGGGTTTCACCGGCCGCGAGCCGCCGTTTTTCTTTCTGAAACCCGCTGACGCCGTGGTGGTGGTGGATGCCGGCCAAACCGGTACCATTCCCTACCCCAGCCTGACCAAAAATCTGCACCACGAAATCGAACTGGTGGTGGCAATTGGCACGGGCGGCAAAAACATCAAAGCCGCCGATGCGTTCAAACATATCTACGGCTACGCCGTGGGCCTGGACATGACACGCCGCGACTTGCAGGGTGAGATGAAAAAGCAGGGCCGGCCCTGGTGTATCGGCAAGGCCTATGACCACTCCGCCCCGATCGGCCCAATCACACCTGCGGCCCAGGCCGGCGATGTCACCAACGCCGAGTTGTACCTGCAGGTCAACGGAGTCGATCGCCAGCGCAGCACGGTAGCCAAGCTGATCTGGAACATCGCCGAAACGATTGAGCATCTGTCCGCGGCCTGGGAGCTGCAACCCGGCGACCTGATTTATACAGGCACCCCCGAAGGTGTGGCGGCCGTGGTGTCCGGCGACACCATGGTCGGTGAAGTCAAGGGCCTGGGCACGCTGACTGTCAAAGTGGCCTGAGACCGCCCCGGAGTGATTGCGCGTCTTTCGCACAGTCGCTCCAATCATCGCGCAATTACCCGAGCGACCTCGGGTATCCCGCATGCCCGGACAACGCGCGGACTCGGATAATCAGCCCGAATTGAAAACGCCGCAGGCCATCCCTGTCGCCGTTTTCATACCCCGACCTGCAAGCCCGACTGCCCCCTGGAGACCCGTTTGAAAATTCTGCAAAACCTTGCGAAGCTGTGCGCCATCCTGGCCGGACTGCTGCTCACAGGGATCACCCTGATGACTTGCGTCAGCCTGATAGGCCGCAACACCACCGGCGCGACACTGGTCGGCGACTTTGAACTGACAGGCGTCGCCGCAGGTGCGGCCATCGCCTTGTTCATGCCTTTTTGCCAGCTTCAGCGCGGCAACATCATTGTTGACTTTTTCACGACTCGGCTCAGCGAGGCGAGCAATGCCAAGTTGGACCGCTTTGGCGCCTTGTTGCTGGCCGTCCTGTTCGCAGTCCTGGCCTGGCGCACGTCGCTGGGTGGCCTCAACTCCTATTCAACACATTCCGAAACACAAATCCTTGGCTTCCCTGAATGGGTGACCTACGTGATCATGGTGCCGCCCTTTGTCCTGACCGCTTTCATTGGCCTGCACCAAGGCCTGTTTGGATTTAGCGGCAACGCGGGAGCACAGGCATGAACGCCATCACTCTGGCACTCGTCATCTTTGGCATCATGCTGGTCTTGATGGCCTTGCGGGCACCCATCGCGGTGGCCATGTTTGTGGCAGGCGGCATAGGTTACGTGATGCAAACCGGCTGGTCGCCTTTTGCCAGCTTCCTCAACACCCAGGCCTTCGCCCGTTTTGCCAGTTACGACCTGTCCGTCATTCCGCTCTTTATCCTGATGGGACATTTTGCGACACAAGGCGGCATCAGCAAGGCGCTGTTCCAGTTTGCCGCCAGTGTGATGCGCCACTTCAAAGGTGGTTTGGCCATGGCGGCGGTCTTGGCCAGCGCCGCTTTTGGCGCGATTTGCGGCTCCTCCGTGGCGACCGCGGCGACCATCACCAGCGTGGCGCTGCCAGAGATGAAACGCCACGGCTATTCCGGGCGACTGTCCACGGCGACGCTGGCGGCCGGCGGAACGCTGGGCATCTTGATTCCACCCTCGGTGCCCCTCGTCATATATGCCATCTTGACCGAGCAAAACATTGCCAAGCTGTTTGCAGCCGCCATGGTGCCCGGCCTGATCGCCATGTTCGGTTACATCGCGGCGATTGCGATTTATGTGCGAGTTGTTCCGGGCCACGCGCCCGAGGTTCAACTCGACAGCGCGCGGGTCACGCTGCGTTCTGCACTCGCCGTCATGCCTATCGCCATCATTTTTCTGCTGGTGTTCGGCGGCATTTATGCCGGTTATTTCACGCCGACCGAAGGTGCGGCCGTGGGAGCGGCCGCCACCTTTGTCGCGGCCCTGCTCAAGCGGGAGCTGACCTGGGCCAAATTCATCCAGTGCTTTTATGCCACGGCAGAAAGCTCGGCCATGATTTTCCTGATCTTCATCGGCGCCGACCTGATGAATTCGGCCCTGGCCCTGACCCAGGTGCCCAACCAGCTTGCGGCCGTGGTCGGCGGCTGGGGATTGTCCCCCTTGATGGTGGTGACGGCGATTTTGCTGTTTTATGTGGTGCTGGGAGCGGTGATGGACGAGCTGTCCATGCTGCTCTTGACTATCCCGATTTTCTTCCCCATGGTGATGGGGTTAGATTTCGGCATGCCCAAGGAGTCCGTGGCCATCTGGTTTGGCATCATGGTGCTGATGACTGTCGGTTTTGGCCTACTGGCACCGCCGGTCGGGCTTAACGTGTATGTCGTCAACGGCATGGCCAAAGACGTACCGATCGCCGAAAGTTACCGCGGTGTGTTGCCCTTCCTGATCAGCGACACCCTGCGCACCACGCTGCTGCTGTTCTTTCCCGGCATCTCGCTCTGGCTTGTCAAATACATCAGCTAGCTGCTCTCAGGGCAATCACGGGTTCACAAACCAGTCTGCCTGCTTTAATTTCACATAACTTATATCGGAGACACACATGATTCAGCGACGTACACTTCTTAAAACCGGCGCCGTGGCCGCACTGGGCTCACCCGCCCTTTCCGGCTTGGCCCAGCAGGCCGTGACCCTGAAGTTTCACACCTTCATGTCACCCTCGTCCAACGTCTGGCTGGGCATGCACAAGCCGTGGATGGAAAAAATCGAAAAAGAATCGGGCGGCCGCATCAAGTTCGAAGGTTATCCCGCCATGCAGCTGGGCGGCACACCGGTGCAACTTTACGATCAGGCCAAAGACGGCGTGGTCGACGTGGTGTGGACCTTGCCAGGCAATACCGCCGGACGTTTCCCGCGCATCGAGGTGTTTGAGCTGCCTTTCATGATGTCCAATGCGGAAGCCACGTCCAAAGCCTATTGGGAATATGTGCAAACCATGGCTGCCGACGAGTTCAAGGACACCCAGGTTCTTGCACTGCATGTGCATGGCCCCGGCGTGATTCACACCGTTGACAAACCGGTCAAATCGATTGCCGACATGCGCGGCCTCAAAATGCGTGCGCCCACCCGCCAGGTCACCAAGCTGATGGGCATACTCGGCGCCATCCCGGTGGGCATGCCCCTGCCAAGCATTCCGGACGCCTTGAGCAAAGGCACGATCAATGGCTGCGTGATTCCGTGGGAAGTGGTGCCTTCGGTCAAGGTCAACGAACTCACCAAGTTCCATGCCGAGTTTGATCCCGCCGGTGGCAGCCTGTACACCACGACCTTCGTGATGGCCATGAACAAAGCCAAATACAACTCACTGGCACCGGACCTGAAGAAAATCATCGACAACAACTCCGGCATGGCCACCTCGGCCTGGCTGGGCAAGGTGCAGCAGGGCAACGACGTTCCGGGCCGAAAAACAGCCAGCGACCGTGGCAACACGATTTACACCGTCAGCGCAGCCGAAGCCCAGGAGTTCCGTCGCAAGTCGCGAACCGTGGAAGTCGAATGGGTGGAAGACATGAACAAGCGCGGCTTCGACGGCAAGAAATTGCTGGAGACCGCACGCGGCCTGATCGAGAAACACACCAAAACCACCAAAGCCTGATTCAGGCGGTATGCATCAAAGGGCTCCGCAAGGAGCCTTTTTACTTTCAATTTACACTTGAGCCATGTACCGCAGCCCCATTAAACATTGCAAAAACTGCGGCACCGCCGTGGTCTACCGGGTGCCTGACGATGGCGACATCAAGGAGCGCGCAGTCTGTCCGTCCTGCGGCACCATCCACTACGAAAACCCGCTCAACGTGGTCGGCACCGTGCCTCACCTCGGTGACCGCGTGTTGCTGTGCAAGCGCAACATTGAGCCACGCTGGGGCAAATGGACTTTGCCTGCCGGTTTCATGGAGTTGAACGAAACCACCTCGCAAGGCGCGGCTCGGGAAACCGACGAAGAGGCCGGTGCGCAGTTTGAAATGGAGGACCTGTTCAGCATCCTCAACGTCGAACGTGTCGGTCAGGTACATCTGTTTTACCGGGCCCGGCTGCTCAGTGACCAGTTCAATCCCGGTCACGAAACCATTGAAGCCAGGTTGTTCACCGAGTCTGAAATCCCCTGGGAAGAAATTGCCTTCAAAACCGTGAAAACCACGCTAGAGCGTTACTTTGACGACAGACGCAAAGGCAGTTATGGCGTTCACGTGCTGGATATCAGCTAAGCCAGGCATGGCCTCAATGTAAGCAAGTGCAGTTCACGCGCCTGGCGTCACCTAAAATTTACTATCCCCGGCCTATCGACAGGGGCAGCCGCCTGCCTCTTGCGTTTTCCCCATCCAACACTCCGGAATTTCATGTTCAAAACCGCGTCTTTCTTCCGCATTGCCGACGACTTCGTTCTCCCCCCTCTGGAAGCGCTGGAGGAAGTCCTCCAGGCGGCCTGCTTCATGCCTTGCGACGCCACCCAGGCCGAGTCCAGCGGCTGGGTCGCCCCGCGCGGCAATAAAAGCACGGTCCTCGTCGAAAGCGTAGGCGGCCAGGTGATCGTGAAGCTCTGTAGCGAACGCCGGCCACTGCCCGCCTCGGCCGTCAAGGCCGCTGTCGAGGAACGTATTGAAAAATACAAACAGGAAACCGGGCGTGAACGTGTAGGTGCCAAGATCAAGAAGGAGTTCAAGGAAGAAGCCATTCTTGATCTCTTGCCGCGCGCCTTCACCAAACGGTCGGCCACAACCTTGTGGATAGACCCCATCCACAAATTTTTGGTGGTGGATTCCGGCAGCCTCACGGGTGCCGACAAAGTCGTGAGCCACCTGATCGAGGCGCTCAGCGAGGTTCCGGGCTCCAGGCCCGGCATCCAGGTCAAACCGGTTCAAACAACGATGGCGGCGGCCACGGCCATGGCACATTGGTTGTCGAGCCGCGAGGCACCGGTCGGCTTCACGGTCGATCGTGACTGCGAACTCAAGATGCCAGACGATCAGAAATCAACCGTCCGTTATTCGCGCCACACGCTGGAAATTGATGAAGTGGCGCAACACATCGCATCGGGCAAAGTGCCCACACAACTGGCCATGACCTGGAATGACCGCGTGTCCTTCATGCTCACGGATGCCGGACAGGTGAAAAAGCTCAAGCTGCTGGATGTGGTACTCGACGGCGTTCTGGACAAAGGCAAGGATGACGACGGCTTCGACACCGATGCGGCCATCGTGACAGGCGAACTGTCGGCCTTGATCCCCGACCTCTTGGAAGCCCTGGGCGGAGAACTGTCCGGCGATGCGTCAGCGCCTCCAACCGAGGCCGCCGCCGCCGCCACCAAAGCGGCAGCCGATCTCGCCGCCGTTTAAACACAGCAACAAATAAAGGCCGGTGAGCAAATGCTCGCCGGCCTTTATTTTTTGGGCCGGCTTCGACGCACCGGCTTCGTCTTCGTCAGGGCGAATTTCTGGTTCGCCTGATCCAGCCACAGCAAGGTTTCCACGTGCGACATAAAACGCTGCAGGTAGTCGGGTGACAACTTGCGCATCAAGGCCAGGGAACGAAGCACCAGCATGTGCGAATTCATGGGGCCGGCGTTGGCAGGCCCGCGCCCAACGGACTGTTTCACCTGATCTTCGGCCGCCATCCTGGACCAGGACTCCCGGAAGCGACGCACGCTTGCCATTTCAGAACTGGCCGCCAGGTTGCTGAGCAGACTGCTCCCAAGACCGCTCTCGAGGTGGTGATCAATACCTTCCTGCTTCACCTTCTGGAGGTACTGGTTCAGCTGGCCCAGCGGCACGCAGGGTTTCTTGAGCGCCGATTTCGCGCCCAGCCGGCGCATGCCCGCGTAGTCGCCTGCCGCGAAAAGCCGCTGCAGTTCACGGGCCAGGTCCGGATGTCTGACGGACAGGCTCGCCAACTCGTCGCTGGCCGACTTTTGCGCCTGTCTGAAACGTTCGCCATAGTCCGCCAGCGCAACTTTGAACTTGCTTTCCAGGATGCGTCGCACCTCGCCTGGCGCTGCATCCATGCGCTGCGACAACAGCTCCAGGTAATGAAAGCGCGCGGGATCGAAGTGCTGGGCACCTTCCTTGCGCAAAGACGCCTGCCACGACAGCAGCGACGTTTCCCCTTCCGGCTGCGCATGCGGCATGTCGGAAAGACCCGACTCACTCATGGGTGGCGGATTTCACATTGGTGGACTTGGGCACTGGTGCCATTTCCACGCGCCGGTTCAGCGCGCGCCCCTTGTCATCGATGTTGGAGGCCACCGGTTGCTCTGCGCCAAAGGCCGCGGCAAAGGCCAGCGACGAGGGCATGCCTTCCGCGATCAAGGCACGGGTCACCGTCAGGGCGCGCTGGGCCGACAGCTCCAGGTTGTCGGCAAAACGCTGGTTACCTTCCTGGATGGGTTTGTCGTCGGTAAAACCGCTGACCATCAACATTTCATCGCGCTCACCCAGGTAGACCTGCAAGGGGGGCACCAGGCTCTTCAGCAGCAAACGGCCGTCGGGACGCAACTGGTCCGAGTTCAGGGAAAACAACACGCTGCCGCTGATGCCAATACGTCCGTTGTTCAGTGTGACCCGGCCCGTGGCCAGCGGAACGGCCAGGGCTTTTTCCAGCGCCATGCGGCGCTGCTCTTCGACCCGGCGCTTTTGCACCTCGGACTCCAGATTGCTCATCAAGTCCATCTGGACCACCAGCACCCCGACCAGGATCAGCACAAAGGCGCCCAGCAAGCCCGACATCAGGTCGCCGAAAACGGCCCAGACCGGCGCGGTCTGCTCTACGCCGTCGCCGCTGTCGTCCAGCACCCTCATCCCGCGACTCCCGCGGCTTTCTTGCTGTGGAGCTGGCGAAGGTCTTCGACAATGCCTTGCTGCGAGCTGATGCTGAGGTCTATCACCTCACGCGCCTGCGCCACGTAGTAGGCCAGTTGTTCATCACTTCGCGCCATGGACTGGCTCATGCTGCCTTCCATGCGCTGCAGGCTGTCAATCAGCTTTTCGTTACTGGTGTTGAAAAGCTGCACGCCATGGTTGAAGGATTCGCCCAGGCTGGCCAGCTCGACCGCGCTGCCGACCACTTGCGCCGCCACTTCCGCGGACTTGCCCGCCTGCGCGCCCAGCGTGTCGGCAAACTGCTGGCTGGCCTGGTCCATCACCGCCGCCGCGGAAGCGGCCAGCGACTCAATCGCAGCACGCTGTTCGCCCGAGGACTGGTTGATGGTCTGCAGCAGTGCATTGATCTTGTCCATCACGGCGCTGCGCTCTTCGAGCGCGAGGTTGTCCCGCGCTGTGATCCGGCTCATTTCCTGGCGCAACTGCGCAATCACTTCGGCCGCGGCCTGGGGCACCTCGGAGGTCGTTTGCATGAGGCGCGCCATGGGTGCTTCCAGGGCGGAGCCCAGCGTGGCCAGATGACTGGCCAGTGCCGCCTGCAACTCGCCCAGCCGCTCGACGGCGGCGTTACCGCGCACCGCCTCCTGGTCCCGCAGTGCGCCCATTTCCGTGCGCCAGACACTGGCCAGTTGATCCATGCGCTCGCCCTGCTGTTGCGTCCAGTGGGCCTCGGTCTCTATGCGCGACCTAACCAGCTCCTCGGAGCGGTCCAGCAAACGTGTCATGTCGTCCAGCGTCCGGCTGGCCTGGTGGCTGGTGCGTTCGGTGATGTCGCCAGCGGTTTTCTCCAGCGCCAGGCAGACGGCCTGCTGCTGGTCCAGCATCTGCAGCCCGGCGCGCTGCCATTCGCTGTGCAGCGTTGTGGCCATGTGCTCCAGTTGCTGCGCCCAAGCGGCCAGTCGCTGCTGATCGGTCGATACCTGCTCAGCCTGCGAGCTGGCCACGGCCTCGTTGACAGTGATCAGATGAGCAGCCAGCGCCGTCTGCAGTTCTCCCAGCCGCGCCACGGCGGTATTGCCCCGCGTGGCCTCGTCGTCCCTGAGCGCGCCCAGTTCCGTGCGCAGCAAGCTGGCCAACTGGTCCATGCGATCGCCGTGCTGCTGCACCCAGCGGGCTTCGGCGTCGATGCGGGCGCGCGTCGTTTCCTCGGACTGCGCCAGCAGCCGCGTCATGTCGCCCAGGGTCTGGCTCGCATGACGGCTGGCGCGTTCGTTGATCTCGCCAGCGGTTTTTTCCAGCGTCTCGCACACTGTTTGTTGGTGCGCCAGGGTCTGGGCCCCGACGCTCTGCCATTCGCTCTGCAGCGCGGTTGCCATCGCTTCCAGCGCCTGCGTCCAGCTCGCCAGCCGCTGACTATCCGCTGCGGCCTGGTCAGCTTGCGAGCGGGACGCGGACTCCTTGACCGTGGCCAGCAAGGCACTGGCGCGCTGCTCAAAGCCGTCCGTGAAGCTGGCCAGTGCCCGGTCCAGGCCCTGGACCTGGTGTTCGCTGGTGCGGGCATGGGTCTGCAGCGCCGTCGTCCAGGTTTCGGACACCGTGCGGGCGGTGGCGCTGAAGGCGCTGCTGAGGCCGTTCAACTGCGTCTGTGCCGCCTCGCTCACGCGCTCGTGCAGACGCTTCGATTCCTGCGCAACTTCCGTCATCGCCGCCTCGACCACGGGCTTGAGGCTTTCGCCCACCACTTTTGCGCTGGCCGTCAGACTGTCTTTCAGGGTCTGCCCGACGCTGTCGGCCAGACCGGTGTAGGCGACGCTCACGTCCCGGTGAAACTGCGCCTGACTACCCAGCAACTGCTCGTTCAACTGCTGGCTACGGCGTTCCATGCTCTCCATCATGGCCTGCAACTTGTCGACCACCTCGGGCAAGGCATTCGCCTGCAATTGCAGCGCCTTGAAGGTTTCCTGGCGCTGATGGGTGAGCGACAAGGGCCGAAAGACGGTCGCAATCCGGGCGTCCAGCTGCCGCGCCACGTCCACCCGCTCGCGGCGGCTGATGGCCGACAGCAGGCCCAGCATGGCCGACGCGGCCACGCCGGCCACCGAGGTGCCAAAGGCCAGCCCCAGGCCTTTGATGGGCGCGGCCAGCGCCGAGCGGATGGCGTGAAGATCCGTCGAGCCCTCAAGCGCAAACACGGCGCCCTTGAAGGTCACGACCATGCCCAGGAAGGTGCCCAGCATGCCCAGCATCACCAGCAGGCCCACCAGATAGGGAGTCAGCGCGGGGCCCGGCAAGGCGACCCGTTCACCCTCGATCCGCAAACGCACCGCGTTTTGCAGTGACGGGTGGACACCGCCCAGCCAGGCGCTTATGTCAGGCCGCGGTTGCGCAATGTCGGCCAGCGCCGCCGCCAGCGAGGCGGTGGCAGCACGAAACTGCTTGAGTTCGAACGCGCCCAGCAAATACACCCCGGCAATCACCACCGTCATGAGCAGGGCCATCCAGCTCGAACCGACAAAGCCCCAGCCCACCCAAGTCACCGTGATCAGGCCGATGGCGAAAACGGCTGCAAAAAAATTCCTGTTCATGGCTGCTTCTTAACCTCTTTGCTGAATGCTTCAATCAATCCCACGACCGGCTGCAGCCGGACCTCCAGTTCCGCCAGCAAGACCTCCTGCATCTCCTGGCCGAAGACGTCCTGTTGCTGCGCAGGGTCCAGCCCGAGTGGCTGGGTTTGACGCAAGTGTTTGAAACGCCGTTCAAGCAACACGGGCACGCTTGACAGCAGTTTTTGCTCCCGACCACCGAGCATCTGGTCCATCACGGTATCGAAGCTTGCCAGTTGCCCGAGTTGGGGGGAGACCTTCGTGAGGGCTTGCCGGACATAGGCACGCAAGGCATCAATCCGCAATGCCATCTGGCGTTGCTGATCGATATAACGCTTGTGATACGGCGCATAACCCTCATCCGTCTCCGCGGCGGCTTCTGGGGGCGGGACGAGGTTTTTGCCTTGTTTTCCGCTGGCAGGAGCTGCATCACTTGCCGTGATGGACTTCACCAGCGTCGTTCGCACCCGATGAAATTCCTCTTCCAGGGCGAGGGGTTTGGCCAACAACGCAGTCAATGGTTTTTTCTCGTCAACCGCATCGATGGACTGGTGTGCCGCATGGAGCGTGATGGCATCAAAAACGCCCAGCCATTCGCCCAGTCGTTCCGAAAAATCCTGCCTCGACGCCTCAACCTCTACGGAGGCCCAATCACTGAGCAAGCGAACGAGTCTTGAACTGCTGAAAATCCTGACCTCTCAATCAGTGGCCCCTCGTAAAAACAAGGCCGAAAAAGAACAATGGCCTAGATGCCAAAGCGTCTAAGCCATTGATTTCAATTAAAAATTTTGGTCGGTGTGAAAGGATTCGAACCTTCGACCCCTTGCACCCCATGCAAGTGCGCTACCAGGCTGCGCCACACACCGTCTCAAGCCTTAGATTATAACGTGCTCTTGAGCCATTCAGTAAGTGGAACTCAAGAGATCGCGAATTTCAAACAATTCGCGGCGTATCAGCTGCAGCCTCTGCTGCGCCGCATCGTTGTCAGTCAAGTGCGCGAGGTCGGGCGCGCTGTCTTCAAAATCCGCAGAGTCAGCAAAGTCGTCCAGGCTTGAGTCCCCAGCCTCCATCACATCCACACCGTCGAGCATGACTTCGCCATTGCGGCGCTTGTCACGTTCGGTCTGCACGATTTCTTGCAGCTTGTTGCGCGCGCCACTGATGGTGAAGCCCTGGTCGT
Source organism: Polaromonas potterensis (assembly GCF_033446725.1). NCBI lineage: Bacteria > Pseudomonadati > Pseudomonadota > Betaproteobacteria > Burkholderiales > Comamonadaceae > Polaromonas > Polaromonas potterensis. The sequence continues at coordinate 101,636 of NZ_JAWQLX010000005.1, forward strand.
AGAGTAAATCCCGGATTCTGCGAATCATCAACACTTCGTGGTGCTGGTAGTAACGGCGGTTGCCACGCCTTTTCATCGGGCGCAACTGCGTGAACTCTTGCTCCCAATAACGGAGCACGTGAGGTTTGACGCCGCACAAATCACTGACCTCACCAATGGTGAAGTAACGTTTCGCGGGAATGGGGGGGAGAGGTTTCTCCAATTAAATCAATGCGCTAAGCGGTAAAGCTACAAATCTACTCTAAGTCGAAACCAAGAGCAAACAGTTACAAAAAGATATGTCAGGATGTGTTGTTTAGTTCACAGCCCGGCTCAAGCCATCGTAACAGCCGGCCAGTCTGCGGAAGAGGCACAAACCCTGATTGATCTTCGGCCGGTGCCGGCCCTGTTCGCCAGCAGCACAAGCCGCTCAGGCCGGACCGGGTAGGCCCTGAATTTGCTCTTTGAGCTTGTGGCTGGCGTGGAAGGTCACCACGCGGCGCGCCTGGATAGGAATCGACTCTCCAGTGCGCGGGTTACGCCCCGGACGCGGCGCCTTGGTGCGAATCTGAAAGTTGCCGAAACCGGAAATTTTCACGTCGTTGCCGTCCACCAAGCTGTCGGAGATCAGATCAAAAAACGCATCGATCATATCTTTCGATTCGCGTTTGTTCAAACCAATCTGCTCAAACAGCAAGTCCGCGAGGTGGGCTTTGGTCAGTGCGGGACTCTCAAGACTTTCAACGGCAAATTCCACGGCACGCTCCTCGCTGATGACTGTTGTTGTTTGTGAAAGCTCAGGCACGTAAACGCGCCTGCACACGGCCCCCGAGTTGTTCAAGCACCGCCTTGATGGCCGCCTCGATCTGTTCGTCGGTCAGTGTAGCGTCGTCGCTGCCAAGCACCAAGCGCACCGCCAGGCTTTTTTCGCCCAGCTGCATGACGGCATTGGCCTGCTGCGGCCGGTAGATGTCGAACAAGGTGGCCGACTTCAGCAAGCCGCCAGTGTCGGCGCCATGGATCGCGGCGATGACCGCCGCATGGCTGACCTGCTCCGCGACAATGACTGCGATATCACGCTCCACAAGCTGGCGCTTGCTGACCGGCTGAAAGCCGGGAAGCGGACGCTGCAGCAAAGCATCCAGCGCCAGTTCAAAAAGAATGGGTGCTTGCGCCAACTCGTAAGCCTGGCGCCAGCGGGGATGCAATTCCCCAACAAAACCGATGTCCACTCCGTCCACCGTCACACGGGCGCAACGGCCGGGATGCATGGCCGGATGATCGCCTGGCGTGAACACCGCTTGCAGCGGCGCCAGCAAGGCTTGTACATCGCCTTTGACATCGAAGAAGTCCACCCCCTTGTCGGACTGGCTCCATTGCAAAGCCTCACGCGGCCCATAAGCCAGGCCCGCCGCCCGCATCGGCTGGTCAAAACCCGCCACCGTGGTGTCAGTGTTCTGGCTCTTGGCATCACGCAAAAATACCCGGCCCAGTTCAAACACGTTGACCCGGCTGGCCTTGCGATCCAGGTTGAACTTCAGCACCTGCAGCAAGGAGCCCAGCAGGGACGAACGCATCACGCTCATCTGGCTGGCGATCGGATTGAGCAGCTTGATCGGATTCGGATTGCCGGCCAGCTCGTGCTCCCAGCGCTCTTCAACAAAACTGAAATTGATGGTTTCCTGGTAGCCCAGCGCGGCCAGCGCACGACGCACGGCAAACGGGCTGCGGCGGGACTCGGTCCGTATCCTGGCGGTGATGGGTGCCAGCGGCGGCGTGTTGGGCAGGTTTTTGTAACCCACCATACGCACCACTTCCTCAATCAGGTCTTCCTCGATCTGCAGGTCAAAGCGGTAGCTGGGCGGCGTCACCGTCAAGGTCCCTTCGGCTTCCAGCACGGGCAAACCCAGGCGTCGAAGGGCATCGCCGCACTGCGTCTGGGTCAACGGCATGCCAATGACCTTGGCAGCGCGCGCCACCCGCAAGGTCACCGGTGCGGCCTTGGGCAGGTTGGCCTGTACATCGTCGATGGGCCCGCAAACAATGTCCGGGGTGCCGCAGATGGACAGGATCAGCTGCGTGATGCGCTCGATGTGTTCGACGGTTTGTCCCGGGTCCACACCGCGCTCAAAACGGTGGCCGGCGTCGGTGGAAAAGTTGTAGCGGCGTGAACGACCGGCAATCGCCTTGGGCCACCAGAAAGCGGCCTCGACATACACATGTTGGGTGTCATCCGACACAGCCGTGGCGTCGCCGCCCATGATGCCGGCCAGTGACTCGACCTGGGTGTTGTCGGCAATCACGCCCACCTTTTCGTCGACCGTCACGGTGTTGCCGTTGAGCAGCTTCAGCGTTTCGCCGGGCTTGCCCCAGCGAACGTCCAGCCCGCCTTGAATCTTGTCGAGGTCAAAAATATGCGAGGGCCGACCCAGCTCGAACATCACGTAGTTGGAAATATCCACCAGCGCGGTCACGCTGCGCTGGCCGCAACGTGCCAGGCGGTCCACCATCCATGCAGGGGTAGCAGCCTGGGTGTTGACGTTGCGCACAATACGCCCGGAAAAACGTCCGCACAAATCAGGCGCGCTGATCTTGACGGCCAATTGGTCTGCACTGCTCACGTTGACGGGCGGGAAGGATGGCGCTTTCAAAGGCGCACCGGTCAAGGCTGAGACTTCGCGGGCAATGCCGTACACACTCAGGCAATGCGCCAGGTTGGGTGTCAGCTTGAGGGTGAACAGGGTGTCGTCAAGCTGCAGGTGCTCGCGGATGTCCTGGCCCAGCGGGGCGTCGGCGGCCAGCTCCAGCAGACCGCCATGGTCTTCCGACAATTTGAGCTCACGCGCCGAACACAACATGCCCTGGCTTTCCACACCACGCAGCTTGCCGACCTTGATCAGGAAGGGTTTGCCGCCTTCGCCGGGTGGCAACTCTGCACCGACCAGCGCGCAGGGCACCTTGATACCGACACGTGCGTTGGGTGCGCCGCAAACGATGTTGAGCAAGGCGCCCTGCCCCACGTCCACCTGGCAGACACGCAGGCGGTCGGCATCCGGGTGTTGCACCGCTTCCTTGATTTCACCCACCACGATTTTGGTGAAAGGTGGCGCCACCGGCTTGAGTTCTTCGACCTCCAGCCCGGCCATGGTGAGAGTTTCAGCCAGTTGTTCGGTGGTCAACGACGGGTTGCAGAATTCGCGCAACCAGGATTCGGGAAATTGCATTTTTGATCAAGCCTGATGGGTTACTGGAACTGCGACAGAAAACGCAGGTCGCCGTCGAAAAACAGCCGCAAATCGTTGACGCCATAACGCAGCATGGTCAAACGGTCCGGCCCCATGCCGAAAGCAAAGCCGATGTATTTTTCAGGGTCCAGCCCCATGTTGCGCACCACGTTCGGGTGCACCTGGCCGGAGCCTGCGACTTCCAGCCAACGGCCGGCCAGCGGGCCGGCCTGGAACTGGATGTCGATCTCGGCGCTGGGCTCGGTGAAGGGGAAAAAACTCGGACGGAAGCGCAACACCAGGTCGTCGCTTTCGAAAAAGGTGCGGCAGAAATCGGTAAACACCACCTTCAGGTCTTTGAAGCTGACGTTCTCGCCAATCCACAAACCTTCGCACTGGTGGAACATGGGCGAATGCGTGGCATCACTGTCCACACGGTAAGTGCGGCCGGGCGCGATCACACGAATCTCCGGCATCACGCCGCCGGCATCTATCAGCGCGCGGTGTTTTTTGACATGCTGCACCGCGTAGCGGATTTGCATCGGGCTGGTGTGGGTGCGCAGCAAATTCGGCGCGGCTTCGGTGCCGCCTTCGACATAAAAGGTGTCGTGCATGGAACGCGCGGGGTGGTCTTCGGGCGTGTTCAGCGCCGTGAAGTTGAACCAGTCGGTTTCGATCTCCGGGCCTTCGGCCACATCAAAACCCATGGAGCCGAAAATCGCCTCGATACGCTCCAGCGTCCTGGACACCGGGTGTAATCCGCCCTGCGTTTGCTGGCGGCCCGGCAGCGTGACGTCTAGCGCTTCGGCTTTCAGCTGCATCTCGAGCTCGGCATCGGCCAGCGCCTGGCGGCGCGCCGTGAGTGCGGCCTCGATGGCCTGCTTGGCCAGGTTGATGGCAGCGCCGCGGGATTTTTTCTCTTCCACGGGCAAGGCGGCCAGGCCTTTCATCAACTCGGTGATGCGGCCTGACTTGCCCAAAAACTGCGCCTTGGCATTTTCCAGGTCCGCCGGTGTCACCGCCTGCGTAAAGCTGGTTTTTGCCGAATCCACCAGAGCATCGAGTTCGTTCATAAATTTCTTGTGAGTTTCTTGCCAACCCGGCCACAGTTCTCGTCTGCCACCCGGTCAAAGAAAAAGGGCCAGAGCCTTTTCAAGCTCTAGCCCCCGTCTTTTGTGCGCAACCAGCTATCAAATCAATAGCTGATCACCCTTCCAAAATCAAGCAGCAAGCTTGGCCCGGACCTGGTCCACGATGGCGCCGAAAGCGGCGCTGTCATGAATGGCCATATCGGACAGAACCTTGCGGTCAATCTCGATACCGGCTTTTTTCAAGCCGTTGGCAAACTGGCTGTAAGTCATGCCGAATGAACGGCTGGCGGCATTGATACGCGCAATCCACAAGCGGCGGAACACACGTTTCTTGTTACGGCGGTCACGGTAGGCATATTGCCCGGCCTTCATCACCGCTTCTTTGGCGATCCGGAAGACATTACCGCGGCGACCGCGGAAACCTTTTGCAAGGGCTAAAACTTTTTTGTGGCGGGCGCGAGCCGTTACACCACGTTTGACGCGAGGCATGTGATTACTCCTTGTTCGTCGTTAATTAAATACCCATGCCGGGCAGCATCTGTGCCATGTGACCCATATTGGTCTCATGAACAGCAACTGAACCGCGCAAGTGGCGTTTGTTTTTGGTGGTCTTCTTGGTCAAAATGTGACGTTTGAAGGCTTGGCCGCGCTTGACGGTACCACCCGGACGAACGCGGAAACGCTTTTTAGCGCCGCTCTTGGTCTTCATTTTGGGCATTAAATGCTCCTTTTCATTTGTGCTCGTGAGGCGCTGCGAACCTGACGCAGACTTGACGGCCCCGAGCCACTTGTCATGGTAAGTTTTACAACTCGCCATTTGTTGACGGCGCATATTTAAACACACCGTCTTCGGAAAGCAGATTCATCTGCCTTCTCGGGAAGTGCTCATGCACTCCCTTTGAAAAACCTGCCGGTAATTTACCCGCAGGTTGAACTCCTCATTCGTGACAAGCGCCCTCAGGCGTTTGTCGGTGTAGCCGGCGCTGCTTCCGCGGGCGCCGCTGCAGGCTTGGCAGCCACCTTCTTCTTGCCCGGCGCGATCATCATGACCATCTGCCGGCCTTCGAGCTTGGGAAACTGCTCGACCAAAATCAAATCGGCCAACTCGTCACGGATACGCGCCAGCAGGGCCAAACCCAGTTCCTGGTGCGTGATTTCGCGACCGCGAAAGCGCAAAGTAATCTTGCACTTGTCGCCCTCTTCCAAAAAGCGCTTGATATTGCGCAATTTAATGTTGTAGTCGCCATCGTCGGTACCGGGCCGGAACTTGATTTCCTTGACCTCGATCACCTTTTGCTTGGATTTCGCTTCAGCCGCTTTTTTCTGCTCGGCGTATTTGAACTTGCCATAGTCCATGAGTCGACACACTGGCGGCACCGCCGTTGGCGAGATCTCGACAAGGTCAACGTCCGCCTCACCAGCAAGGCGCAAGGCCTCCATGATGCTGACAACGCCCAAAGGCTCATTGTCCGGCCCTGTCAGGCGCACTTCAGGGGCCATGATTTCACGATTCAAGCGGTGCTTGCGTTCTTCACGGTGACGGCGGTCACGAAATTCAGTAGCGATGGCTGTAATCCTTTAACACTTGCTATAAAAGCTATAGCTGCTTGCGCCCGTCCAGCAAGGACGACAGGCCAAAATCATTAACAAAACAGTTAAAAATCAGGCTTTTTGGGTAATGTCGGAAGCAATCGTTTGGGCAAAAGCTTCGAGGGACATGACGCCAAGGTCTTTGTTACCCCGGGCACGCACTGCAACCGCGCCAGCTTCCTTCTCTTTGTCGCCCACGACAAGGATGTAAGGCAGCTTTTGCATTGAATGCTCCCGTATTTTATACGTTATTTTCTCATTGCGCAGATCTAGGTTGACCCTAAGCCCTTGATTCTGCAGCGTTTTAGCTATTTCACGACAGTAATCGGCCTGTGCATCCGTGATATTGAGCACAGAAACCTGCACCGGAGCCAGCCAAGTTGGCAGCGCGCCAGCGTGTTCTTCGATCAAGATGCCGATAAATCGCTCCAGGCTACCAACGATGGCACGGTGCAGCATCACGGGGCGATGGCGAGCGCCGTCTTCACCCACATATTCCGCATCCAGGCGTTCAGGCATGGAGAAGTCAACCTGAATCGTGCCGCATTGCCACTGCCGGCCAATCGCATCCTTCAAGGTGTACTCAATCTTCGGACCGTAAAACGCACCCTCGCCCGGGGAAATTTCGTACTCGCAGCCGGAAGCGCGCAGGCTTTCGATCAGCGCATGTTCGGCCTTGTCCCAACTTTCGTCGGAGCCGATACGCGCTGCCGGCCGCGTGGCCACCTTGTAGATGATGTTTTTAAAACCGAAGTCTGTATAGACTTTTTGCAGCAAGGTTGTGTAGTCGACACACTCCTTGAGGATCTGCTCTTCGGTGCAGAAAATATGGCCGTCGTCCTGCGTGAAGCCGCGCACACGCATGATGCCGTGCAGGCCGCCGGTGGGCTCGTTGCGATGGCACTGGCCGAACTCGCCGTAACGCAGCGGCAGGTCGCGGTAACTCTTGATGCCTTGCTTGAAGATCAGGATATGGCCGGGACAGTTCATCGGCTTGAGCGCGTATTCACGTTTTTCCGATTCGGTCGTGAACATGTTTTCGCGGTACTTGTCCCAGTGGCCGGTTTTTTCCCACAGCGACTTGTCGATGATTTGCGGGCCCTTGACTTCCTGGTAGCCGTTGTCCTGGTAGACCTTGCGCATGTATTGCTCGACGCCCTGCCACACCGTCCAGCCCTTGGGGTGCCAGAACACCAGACCCGGCGCGTGTTCGTCGATGTGAAACAGGTCCAGCTCGCGGCCCAGCTTGCGGTGGTCGCGTTTTTCCGCCTCTTCGAGCAGGGTCAGGTATTGCTGCAATTCATCCTTGGTGGCCCAGGCCGTGCCGTAGATACGCTGCAACATTTCATTGTTGTGGTCACCGCGCCAATAAGCGCCGGCCAGCTTCATGAGCTTGAAAAACTTCAGCTTGCCGGTGCTGGGCACGTGCGGGCCGCGGCACAAATCTTCAAACTTGCCTTCGCGGTACAAAGACACGTCTTCATTCGCCGGAATGCTGGCGATGATCTCGGCCTTGTAGTGTTCGCCCAGCTCCTTGAAATAAGCCACGGCTTCGTCGCGCGGCAATACGCGGCGTGTCACCGGCTCGTCCTTGGACGCCAGCTCGACCATCTTTTTCTCGATTGCCGTCAAATCTTCCGGTGTGAAGGGACGCTTGTAGGAGAAATCATAGAAAAAGCCGTTCTCGATCACCGGTCCAATCGTGACCTGCGCCTCCGGAAACAACTCCTTGACCGCATAAGCCAGCAAGTGGGCGGTCGAGTGGCGAATCACGTCCAGGCCTTCGGGGTCCTTGGCCGTGATGATGGCCAGCGGGCTGTCGCTGCTGATGAGGTAACTGGTGTCCACCACCTGGCCGTTGACTTTTCCGGCCAACGCGGCCTTGGCCAGACCGGCGCCTATCGATGCAGCCACGTCGGCCACGGTCACAGGCTGGGGGAATTCACGAATCGAGGCGTCTGGCAGCGTAATTTTGATCATGATGAGCAGGCCGTAAAAATGGAAAAAGCGCGGAAACTGCCGCGCTTGAAGAGGATAAGGCTGGAGGGTCGCTATTAATTAAGTAGCTACAAATCACCTGGGGATGCGGCTAGCGCCCTGGATGACTCCAAACTGGAGGCGTGGTCGTCGTTCGCGGCGTCATAACCCGCGCGATCCTTCCTGTGTCCAGTTTGATTGATTGCATGGCCTTATTTTACGGCAGCTTGAGTTCAAGCCCCAGCACCGCCGGCATTTGCCGATCAACCCAAGAAAAAGGCCCGGAGAAGCTGGTGGCTTCGGCCGGACCTGGCGGCCACCCGGAGGTGGACCGCTTGCGCTCAGATCAGTGCGCGATTCAGTGGAACTGCTCTTCTTCGGTCGAGCCGGTCAGCGCGGTCACGCTGGACTTGCCGCCCTGGATCGCGGTGGTGACTTCGTCGAAATAACCGGTGCCGACTTCCTGCTGGTGCGACACAAAGGTGTAGCCGCGGTCACGGGCTGCGAATTCGGGCTCTTGCACCTTCTCGATGTAAGCCGTCATGCCGCGCTTGACGTAGTCTTGCGACAGGTCGTACATGTTGTACCACATGGAGTGAATGCCGGCGAGCGTGATGAACTGGTACTTGTAACCCATGGCGCCGAGCTCGCGCTGGAACTTGGCGATGGTCGCGTCGTCCAGGTTTTTCTTCCAGTTGAAGGACGGCGAGCAGTTGTAAGCCAGCATCTTGCCCGGGTGAACCTTGTGCACGGCCTCGGCAAACTTCCTGGCGAAGTCCAGGTCGGGCGTGCCGGTTTCGCACCACACCAGGTCGGCGTAATGCGCATAGGCATTGGCACGTGACACGGCCTGGTCCAGACCTTTGCGGGTCTTGTAGAAACCTTCGGCCGTGCGCTCGCCGGTCAGGAAAGGTTTGTCGATCTCGTCGTAGTCGGAGGTCAGCAGGTCAGCGGCTTCGGCATCGGTACGGGCAATCACCAAAGTAGGCACGCCGCAAACGTCGGCCGCCATACGTGCGGCGATCAGTTTCTGGCAGGACTCGCGGGTTGGCAACAAAACCTTGCCGCCCATATGACCACACTTCTTGACCGAGGCGAGCTGGTCTTCCCAATGCACGCCACCCGCGCCGGACTTGATCATGGCTTTCATCAGTTCAAAGGCGTTGAGCACGCCGCCAAAACCGGCTTCGGCATCGGCCACGATGGGCGCGAAGTAGTCGATGTAGTCCTTGTCGCCGGCGTCAATGCCTTTGGAGTGCTGGATCTCATCGGCGCGGCGGAAAGTGTTGTTGATGGTTTCAACCACCTTGGGCACCGAGTCCACCGGGTACAGCGACTGGTCCGGGTACATGGCCGAGTAGCTGTTGTTGTCCGCGGCAACCTGCCAACCCGACAGGTAGATGGCTTTCACGCCGGCCTTGACCTGCTGCATGGCCTGACCACCGGTCAATGCACCGAGGCAGTTGACGTAGGGCTCGTTGTGCAGGAGGTTCCACAACTTCTCAGCACCGCGGCGGGCCAGCGTGTGTTCGATAGGGAAAGAACCGCGCAGGCGCACCACGTCGGCCGCGCTGTAACCGCGCTTGATGCCCTTCCAGCGGGGATTGGTTGCCCAGTCCTTTTCGAGGGCGGAAATTTGCTGTTCGCGGCTCAGTTGTTCGGTAAGCGTCTGTGGCATGTGGTCACTCCAGAGGTTAAAAAAATGAGGGACAAACCGCTGTGCACTGGGGGAGTGTCTTGGCGTCTTGCTCTGGCCTCCACTTTAAGTCTTCTACAAGACTTTTGTAAGCTCTTATGTCTTATATAAGACAAAAATTATCTTCAATGAAATCAACATCATTTATCTAAATTTTTACAGTACGGAAATTCATTTCTCATATTGAGAAATATTCCCGCAGCGCAGCATTTTCATATTTCACAGTATGAAAATCATTTATCGGATGCTGAAATGCGATGCCTGACCCTCTCGGTGGCCCGACCGTGCGGCCCGGCCCGCCCGTGCCGCCCAGGGTTTAGTCGCAGGAGAAAAGGTCGCGGCCCTGCAGCCAGTCGCCACTGGCGATCACCGGCCGGCCAGCCGTGTGTGCCGGGTTGATTTCATACATGAGGCAGCTCAGGACCGGGGTCTCGGGCGAATGCCCTTCCGACAGCGACACGGCCACCTCTCGCTTGAAATATTCGTCGTTCGGCTGCGGCAAAACACCTTCGATGATGTCGAGCTGGTACTCCAGCGCGGGGTCTATGGCGTAGACCTCACCCAGCACACGGCCAGCCCCGCCCAGGATCACGCCGGGATAGCGCCCGAGGTGATACAGCACTCCCGGCACACTGGCCATGCCGACAAACCGCGGTGCGGGAGACAGGCGCGTGATGTCGCGCACATCGCCACGGCGCAAGGTGCCATAAACAAAGACAAAGCGGCTGGGCACAGCCGTGCTCGGATCACCCATGGAATTGAGGCATGATTTCGGGCAGCATACGCGGCCTGTTGCCGACGGTCCCAGCCTTCACCCTCCCAGAAAGAAAATCAAATTTCATGAACCGGATTGTGGCCTACGCCTGCCTGGCGCTCAGCATGTCCCTGGTGGGCAGTTATGTGGCGCTGTCCAAACCGCTGGTCGCCATTTTTCCGGTCTTCTTGCTGGCCTGGCTGCGTTTTGGCATTGGCGGGATGGCGATGTTGCACTGGCTGAAAAAACCGGCCGACGAAGTCGCCATGACGCGGCAGACCCAACAACTGGTGTTCCTGGAATCCTTTCTCGGCAACTTCCTGTTTTCCATTTGTATGTTGTTTGGTGTGAGTTTGAGCAGCGCGGTGGCGGCCGGCGTCATCATGGCGGCCATCCCGGCCGCGGTGGCGGTCATGAGCTGGCTTTTTCTGCGTGAACAGATCCGGCCCCGCATCTGGCTGGCCGTGGCCTGTGCGGTGTTGGGCATCATGCTGGTGTCGCTATCAAAAATAGAGCTGATTGCGCCCGGCCCTTCTGGGCTGGAGGCCGATTTGGCATCCAACCAAGCCTGGCTGGGAAATTTGCTGCTGGTCGGCGCCGTCTTGTGTGAAGCCGCGTATGCGGTGATTGGCAAAAAACTCACGGGTGCGCTCGGCCCCAAACGCATCACGGCGCTGATCAACCTCTGGGGCTTTGTGCTGGTCACCCCCATGGGGCTGTGGATGGCCTGGCGTTTTGACTTTGGCGCCGTCGCGCCGGCCATGTGGTGGCTGCTGCTGTTTTACGCGCTGGCCGCCAGTGTCTGGACCGTGTGGTTGTGGATGACCGGCCTGAAAAACCTGCCGGCCAGCCAGGCCGGTATCTTCACGGTCATGTTGCCCATCAGCGCGGCGGCAGTGGGCGTGGCCGTGCTGGGTGAAACACTGGGCGGCCTGCAGATGACCGCCTTCGCACTGGCACTGGCAGGCGTGGTACTCGCGACCTTGCCGCAGCGGGCGCGGGCCGCCCCCATCCGGACAACGCCGCCCTCCTGACGGCCCCAGCGCCTACAGACCCGGCGCAGCCCAGGCCCCAGACTGAATCCCACGCACTACAGGAGACAAGTGATGGGATTTGCAAAACTGCTGGGGCGTATGGCCATGGCACCCTTTTCTAAAGCGCTGCCAAAAATGGGCGACACCGAACGCGCGGCGCTGGAGGCCGGCAGCGTCGGTTTCGAGGGCCAGATTTTTGCCGGGCGTCCGGACTTTGACAGCTTGATCGGCATGGGGCCCGGTGTCATCACCGCGCAGGAGCAGGACTTTCTGGACAATGAGGTGACCACCTTGTGCGCGATGCTGGACGACTTTGCCATCGACGAAGCCCACAACCTGCCACCCGAGGTCTGGCAATTCATGCGCGAGAAACGTTTTTTCGGCATGATCATTCCAGAGGCCTGGGGTGGCCTGGGTTTCAGCCACCAGGCGCATGCCACCGTGGTCACCCGCATCGCCACCGTTTGTGTGCCGGCCGCGGTGACCGTCATGGTGCCCAATTCGCTGGGGCCCGCGGAGTTGCTGCTGCGTTACGGCACCGAGGCCCAAAAGCAGCACTACCTGCCCCGCCTGGCCGACGGTCGCGAGCTGCCCTGCTTCGGTTTGACCGCGCCTTATGCCGGCTCCGACGCGGCGTCCATCCCCGACCGCGGCGTGTTGACCGAACGCGAGATCGACGGCCAGATCGTGCGCGGGTTCAGTATCACGTTTTCCAAGCGCTACATCACGCTGGCGCCCGTGGCCACGGTGGTCGGCCTGGCCTTCCAGGCCATCGACAACAGCCGGCCCGAAGGCCAACGCGAACTGGGCATCACCTGCGCCCTGATTCCCGTGCCGCAAGCCGGCATGCAAATCGGCCGGCGTCACCGGCCCATGAACAGCGCGTTCATGAACGGCCCCATCGAAGGCCAGGAGGTGTTTGTGCCCATGGACTGGCTGATTGGCGGCGAAGCCCAGCTTGGCCAGGGCTGGCGCATGCTCATGGAATGCCTGGCCGCGGGGCGCGCGATTTCGCTGCCGGCCCTGGGCGCGGCCACCCAGCAGGCGTCGCTGTTTGTGGCCAATGGCTACGGCCAGGTGCGCGAGCAGTTCGGCCTGCCCATAGGCCGCTTCGACGCCATTGCCGGCCTCATCGCCGGCATGGCGGCCGAGCTGTATGCCACCGACGCCGCACGCCGCTACACCGCCGCCGCGCTGGACAAGGGTGAACAACCCAGTGTGGCCAGCGCCATCCTGAAGGTGCATCTGACCGAAGCCGGGCGCCGCTCGGTCAACCACGCCATGGACATCCTGGGCGGCAAAGGCATCAGCAACGGCCCCTCCAATTTGCTGGCCTCGGCCTACCGCCACATGCCGATTGCCATCACGGTCGAAGGCGCCAACATTCTGACCCGCTCGCTGATTATTTTTGGCCAGGGCGCCGTGCGTTGCCACCCCTTCGTCATGCAGGAAATGCAGGCCGTTGCAGCGCGCGATGAAGAAGCGCTGGGGCAGGCGCTGCTGGGTCATGCCGGCCATGCCGCGCGCAATCTATGGCACAGCCTGTTCGGCGCCCCCCTGATCGGCACACCGCCCGAGGTCTTGCGCGCGGAGGCACACCTGCTCGCGCGCCTGAGCGCCAAATACGCCCTCACCTGCGACCTGGCCATGGGCTTGTTGGGCGGCAAGCTCAAACGCATGGAGTTGTTGTCGGCCCGGCTGGGCGACTTCCTGGCCCATCTGTACATGGCCAGCGCCTGCTTCTGGCGCTACACGGCCGACGCTGACAGCGAGATGTCGCCCTTCACACGCGCTGCGCTGCGGGTGCAGCTTGATGCGGCCGAGGAAGTGCTGCGTGACCTCTACGCCAACCTTCCCGCGCCCGGCCACCGCCTGATAGGCGCCCTGGTCCTGAGCCGCACGGCCCACCTGGCCCCGCTGCGCGATGTGCAAATGCTGGAACTCGCCCGCTTGTTGCGCAGCCAACGCACCTTGCTGGCCCGCCTCTGCCCGGACGTCAGCACACCGAAACAAGGCGGTCTGCTGGACCTGATGCAGGCGCTGGAACTGTCAGCGCAACTCGGCGAGCAAACCACCGCACTGAACAAACAAGTGCGCCGCACCCGCTCCTTCGAGGAAGCGGCGCTCAGCACGGCCAACCCGGCCTTGTCGCTGGCCTACCTGCACGCGGCCAACCGCGTGATCCAGGTCGACGACTTCGCGCCCTGAGGCTAAGAGCCTGTTTACGATCGATAAAGGGGTCGCGCAAGGCCCGGCACAGGTTTAAAGTGGGGAGTCCTTCCACTCAAGAGGAGACAGGCCATGTACCAGCGAATTCTTATTGCAACCGATGGCTCAGCCCTTTCCCGCTTGGCGGTCGACAGCGGCATCGAATTGGCAGCGCTTGCTGGCGCGCAAGTCGTCGCCCTGAAGGTGGTACCACGCTATCCGGTGAGTTACTTCGAAGGCAACACGTCCCTGTCCGCCAACAATAAAAATATCGCCGCCATCGAAAAGCAATGGGCAGACGCAGCGCTTGCCGTGGTGGAGGAAGTCAAGGCCAGCGCGGAGGCCAGAGGGGTTAAGGCCAAGGCCATTACCAAGACATCGGACCTGATCGCCGAGTCCATCATCGCCATGGCGAAAAAACACAAATGTGATTTGATCGTGATGGCCTCACACGGTCGCCGTGGCCTCAAGCGGGTTTTGATGGGCAGCGAGACCACACATGTGCTCACGCACTCGCATATTCCGGTGCTGGTCTTAAGGTAAATAAGCCTGCGGCCCTTTCATCTCGAGCGCAAGCAGCTCCTGAATCAATAGCGATGCGGCCAGCGCTTCAGGTGAACAGGGCTTTGTGCTGCTCGCGCAAGATGTTTTTCTGTACCTTGCCCATGGTGTTGCGCGGCAGGTCGCTGATGCTGAAGCAACGTTTGGGAATCTTGAAGTTGGCCAACTGGACCTTGAGCCCGGCCAGAATGTGCTCCGTATCCAGCGTGCTGCCAGGTTTGGCCACCACAATGGCCACACCCACCTCGCCAAAATCCGGGTGCGGCACACCGACCACTGCGCTTTCGGCCACGCCCGGCAAGTCGTTGATGTAGGCCTCGATCTCGGCCGGGTACACGTTGTAGCCGCCGCTGATGATCAAGTCCTTGCTCCGCCCGACAATCACCACATAACCGCGCTCGTCGATTTTTCCGACGTCGCCGGTTTTGAAAAAACCATCGGCCGTGAACTCTTCCTTGGTTTTTTCCGGCATGCGCCAGTAACCCTGGAACACATTTGGCCCCTGGACCTCGATGCCACCAATTTCACCGGTCGGCAACAACTGCCCGCCCTCATCCCGCACCCGCAGGCTGACACCGGGCAGGGGAAAACCTACCGTGCCACCACGCCGTTCGTCACCCGCGTAGGGATTGGAGGTCAACATGGCGGTTTCGGACATGCCGTAACGCTCCAGGATGGTGTGGCCAGTCCGGTTTTGCCACTCGGTAAAGGTCTCGATCAGCAGCGGTGCGGAACCTGCCACAAACAGGCGCATGTTGCGGCAGGCCTCGCGGGTCAGCCCCGGCTCGGCCAGCAGGCGCACATACAAGGTGGGCACACCCATGAACACCGTGGCCTCGGGCAACTTGCGCACCACCAGCTTGGGGTCGAACTTGGACAGCCAGATCATTTTGCTGCCGTTGATCAGCGCGCCGTGGATGGCCACAAACAGGCCGTGCACATGGAAGATGGGCAAGGCGTGGATCAACACGTCGCCCCCCTCTTCCGGTTTTCTCCAGCCCCAATAGTCCTTCAGCACCAGCGCATTGCTCAACATATTGCCGTGCGACAGCATCGCACCCTTGCTGCGGCCGGTGGTGCCGCTGGTGTAGAGAATCGCCGCCAGATCGTCGGGCTGGCGTTGCACCACCGCGTGCTGGTCGCTGCAATGCGCGGCGCGGTCCAGCAGCGAACCCGTGCGGTCCTCGTCCAGCGTGAACACGTTCTGCGTGCCGGCCTTGAAAGCGATCTTGCTGACCCAGCCGAAATTTTTGCCGCTGCACACCACCACGGCGGGCTCGGCGTTGCCGATGAAATATTCGATCTCGGCGCTTTGGTAGGCGGTGTTCAGCGGCAGAAACACATAACCGGCGCGCAAGGTGGCCAGGTACAACATCATGGCTTCGACCGATTTTTCCACTTGCACGGCCACCCTTGCGCCCTCGGGCAATTGCAGCGACTTCAGCAGGTTGGCCAGCATGGCCGTGCCGCGCTCCAGATCGCGCCAGGAATAGTTCAGCCCGTTGTCGGTTTCAAGCGCCACGCTGTCGAGGTCTTGGGGAAAAGCAGCACGCAGGGCGGCGAACAGATTGTGGTTTTTCATGAGGTCGTGAATAGGAAAATCAGGGAAGGCAGAAACAAGCGTGGTACGCGCCTCGGCGGAAAACGGTTTTATACCGACTGCGTCAATCGCTATGCTATTCATAGCCACTTGCGCCCGTCCCTCCTGGGCTGGAGCCCTAAAAGGCTCTTAACTCAGCCAGAGGGACGGCTTGGGCGCACCTCTCAATCCAGCTTGGCACCCGAGGCTTTCACCACCTGGGTCCATTTTTTAATCTCTGCGCTGATGAAGCTGCCAAATTGCGGGCCAGCCAGGTTGGAGAACTCCGCACCCTGTCCGGCCCAGACGGCCTTGGCTTCGTCAGTGCTGCAGGCCTTGCGGATCTCCTCGATCGCGCGCGCCTGCGCCTCCGCTGGTGTGCCTTTGGGCGCCCACACGCCGTACCAGGTGGTCACGGTGTAGTCGGGCATGCCGACCTCGGCGGCGCAAGGCACGTCGGGGAAAGCCGCGTTGCGTTTGTTGCCCGAGACCATCAGCGCCTTGACGCGACCATTCTTGATGTGGACGGCCGACGAGCCGAGGCCGTCAAACATCATGTCCACCTGGCCGCCGACCAGGTCGCGCAAGGCCGGGCCGGCGCCGGTGTAGGGAATGTGGGTGATGAATGTTTTGCTCTGCTGCTTGAACAACTCGCCAGCCAGGTGGTGCGAGGTGCCGGTACCGGCCGAGCCGTAGTTGTACTTGCCCGGATTCTTGCGCACCAGTTCGAGGAAGGACTTGAAGTCCGGCGCCGCGATGTTTTTCGGATTCACCACCACCACCTGCGGCACGCTGGCCACCAGGATCAGTGGCACCAGGTCTTTCTCGATGTCGTAGTCGAGCTTGGGGTACATGCTGGGCGCAATGGTGTGGTGCACCGCCCCCATGAACAAGGTGTAGCCATCGGGCTGCGCGCGCGAGGCAATGCCGGCGCCCAAGGTGCCGCCCGCGCCGCCGCGGTTGTCGATCACCAGTTGTTTGCCGGTCAGGCGTGCGAACTGCGCCGACATGGGGCGCGCAAACGCGTCGGTGCCGCCGCCTGCGGGAAAAGGCACGATCATGGTCACCGGTTTGGTGGGCCAGCCCGATTGGGCGTAGCTGCCCATGGAAAACACCGCCGCGCCGGCGGCTGCCCCACGCAACACATCCCGCCTCGATGGCTTGATCTCAAAACTCGATGTCATGTCTGTCTCCTGTTGTTGTTGAATCAAAAAAATACTCACGCTCAAATGTACAAATCCTCGATGGCACCCGCCACGGGGATTTTCCCCTGCGCCAGCAGCGCCCGGTGTTTGTCCAGGCGTTTGAGGTCGTAGAGGTAGTTGACCATCAGGCCGCAAGACTGCTTCAAGCCCTTGGGTGATGGATCACCGCCCCAATTCAGTCGCTCCACACGCGCGCCATTGCCCAGGTGAAAACGCGCCACCGGGTCCAGCGGCCGGCCGTCGTCCAACTCGCGGCCCAGGTAGTGGGCGGCACAGCGTAACAGCAGGCGGCGCAGCGGCGACTTGTCGTTCAAGGCCAAGGCCTCGTCCGCAGCGGCCAGCACCTGCTGCGCGGTGGGCGGCGTCGCCCCCAGGGCTCGGCCCAGCAAGCTACGTTCTTTGTCATCGAGTTTGTCCAGCATCGTTCCCGCATTTTTCACCAGCCAGTGGCGAAAGCCGGGGATGGGCGAGAGGGTTGCAAAATGTTTGAGCCGGGGAAATTCCGCGTGCAGGGTTTCGACCACGCGTTTGATCAGTGAGTCGCCAAAACTCACACCGCGCAAGCCGGTCTGTGTGTTGCTGATGGAATAAAAAATCGCGGTCGTCGCTTTTGTCAAATCGGTCGGCGCGGCCGATTCATCGAGCAGCGGCATGATGTCGCCGGCCATGCCGTCCATCAGTGCCACCTCGACAAAAATCAGCGGCTCGTCGGGCATGCGCGGATGAAAAAAACCATAACAGCGGCGGTCGCTGTCGAGCCGGTTTTTCACATCGGACCAGCTCTTGATGTCGTGCACCGCTTCGTACTTGATCAGCTTTTCGATCAGCGAGGCGGGCGAATCCCAGCTGATACGACGCAGGTCCAGGAAACCCACGTCAAACCAGGTCGAAAACATGTACTCCATCTCGACATCCAGCGCCTGCAGGCGTTTGTCCGCCTTGAGCTGCGGCAACATGTCGGCCCGCATGTCCACCAGGAAACGAAAACCTTCGGGAAACGCGCTGAAACGCTGCAACAAACGCCGGCGCGGCGAGACGGTGGCGCGGCGATAACGCACCTCGGCCACGGCTTCGTCGGGCGTGCCCACGGCGGCGGCCAGTTGCGCCTGCGCCAGCTGGACTTTTTGCGTATCGGCGACGAACTGCTCGCTGATTAACAGCCACATGTCGCGCCGCTGGTCCAGCGTCGCCTTGGCGTACCAGCCGGCCACACCTTGGGCCCGGCGCCCGCCTTCAACCTCGCTGACCTGCGGATCCACAATCGCCTTCAACTCCTCCAGCGTGCGGCGCAAGACACGCGGCGACAGGGCTTCCTCTTTTTTCCGCAAGGTGGCTTTGAGGCGCTCGCGCGTGCTGCGGGCGGCCTCGCCATTCGCTACTGATTTAGTAGCTGTTGGCGCGCTCTCCACCTGGGCTGCAGGCACTTTTGATGCTGATTTGGCGGCTGGGCGCAGTTTGGAGACGCTGCGGGTGATCCACTCGGGGGCGCTCATGATGTGACCTTTGCTGCGGGGTGGTGGCGTGTGTCGGTGATGTTGATGCTGGTAGTGCGTCGATTCATGCCCTCGCCTCCCGACATATCCGGGCTGGCGCAAGGCGCAGGTGTCGGCGCCCTGATGGCATTCGCTTGCTGCCGATCCCCAGCCTTCTGCTGGGGCCCCTCGTCAGGTAGCTCATGCCAGCACCCGAGATTTCTGCGTACGTGCGAGTTCGCGCAGGGCTTCGCGCTGGCGGGTCAGGTGGGTGCGCATGGCGGCGTCTGCGCCTTCGCTGTCGCGGGCCTTGAGGGCGGCAAACACGGCCATGTGTTCGGCCAGGCTTTGCGCCAGCCGGCCCGGTGCGTGCAACTGCTGCGAGCGGGCGAGCTTGAGGATTTTGCGCAGGTCGGCAATCGCCATGGCCAGCCAGCGGTTGTTGGCCAGCGTGATGATGGCTTCGTGGATCGCGAAATTGGTGTCGTAATAGTCGTTGATACGCCCGGCTTGGGCATGGCTGTTGAGACGTTCATGCAAGGTCGTCAATGCGGCCAGGTCGGCATCGGTGGCATTGCGCGCCGCTTCATAAGCGCAACGCCCTTCCAGCAGGGCAATGACCGGAAATATATCGTCCAGGTCCTGCTCCGTCACTTCGTTGACAAAACAGCCGCGCCGCGGTTCGTGGCGCAGCAGGCCCTCGGCCGTCAAGACCTTGAGCGCTTCACGCAGCGGCGTGCGCGAGATCTGCAGGCTCTCGCACAAGACCACCTCATCAAGAAAACTGCCGGATGCATACACACCGGCAAAAATTTTCTCACGCAAGGTGGCGGCGGCTTCCTGGTGCAATGAGTTGGGAACGAGGCGCATGGTGTGGAGAGTTGTCGGCTATCCGTCTGGCCAGCACATCTGGCGCAACGACAAAACCGGGTTGGTTTTATTCCATCAAATTCAGGGACTGGCAGGGCTTGAACAATCTCATAATTTTCTGTAATTACGCGTAATTATGAACAAAAAAAGGACTGGGACACAAGCCTTTTTCTGGCCTGAATCCCCGTAAAAACCCGTGTTTGTGGATCCCAGCCAACACCATGGCCGCACCCCTTGATCCCGGCTGGACCACAAATCACTATCCAAAAGATAGCAACAAGTGTCCGACTGAAAAGGGCTAAGGCCGCTTATTGGCCCACCACCAGAGCCAGGCACCGGCCGCGATCATGGGCAGACACAACCACTGCCCCATGCTCATGCCCAGCGACAGGATGCCCAGGAAGTCGTCCGGCTCACGGAAAAATTCGGCGATAAAACGGAACACCCCGTAACCAACCAGAAAAGCCGCAGACACCTGACCGGTTTTGCGCGGCTTGCGGGCGTACAGCCACAGCAACACAAACAGCAGCAAGCCTTCCAGCAGGAACTGGTAAATCTGCGAGGGATGGCGCGGCAACATGGAGCCGCTTTGCGGAAACACCATGCCCCAAGGCAGATCAGGGCTGCTGAAACGGCCCCACAACTCGCCGTTGATGAAGTTGCCCACACGTCCCGCCGCCAGCCCCGTGGGCACACAAGGCGCAATCAGGTCCATCACCTGCAGCCAGGGCTTCTGACGGCTGCGCGCAAACCAGAGTTGCGACACCAGCACGCCCAGCAAGCCGCCATGAAAACTCATGCCGCCCTGCCAGACGGCCAATATTTCCAGCGGATGCGACAGGTAATACCCCGGCTTGTAGAACAGGCAGTAACCAATACGTCCGCCAATCACCACACCCATCACACCTAAAAACAAAATGTCTTCAATGTCCTTGCGGCTCCATGCGGCCGTGCCCGTCATCGAGACATAAGGCTCATGTTTCAGGCGGCGCAGCCCCAGAAACAGGAAGAGGCCAAAGGCAGCCAGGTAGGTCAGGCCGTACCAGTGAATGGCGACCGGTCCAAGCTGCAGCGCAACGGGATCAATGTGGGGATAAATGAGCATGGCGGTATTTTGCACGCAAGCGCCGTGGGCCCTGGCCAGCGCTGGCTCCGGCCTCACCCTGGATCGTTGGGGCGAGACCGAGGCAAGTCGATGGACTGCTCAATAAAAGCAATAAAGCGCGCCAGCGCAGGATTGGCGCTTTTGGCAGACCAGAGCAAGCTGGTCTCACAGCCGGGCACCCGATTTTTCGGCGCGCGTCGCGACGGCGCTGCCGAGGCTTGCGCCGACACGTTGCGGTAGACCACGCCCGGCCGCTGAAACTGCTGCACACTTTCAGGCACCCAGGCCACGCCCAGCCCGGCGGAGACAAGATTAACAATCGTCTGCATTTGAATCGCCTCTTGCGCCACCCGTGGGGACTCCCCGGCCGCGTGGTACATGGCGAAGATGGCGTCATACAGCGAAGGCACGATGCGGCGCGGAAAAATCACCAGCGGATGGCCCAGCAAATCTTTCAGCGTCAAACCAGTTTTGCTGGCCAGCTCGCTTTGCTCCGGCACGGCCATCACCAGTTGTTCATGCGAGATACGCTGGCTGGCCAGCTCCGGCGGCGCAAAACCGGGGGAATGCAACACAAAGCCGGCATCGATCTCCCCGCGTTCAAAAGCCTGGAGCTGCACGTCACCCGTGGCTTCGATCAGTTCAAGCTGCACACGTGGATGTTGCTCTCGAAAGGCCCTGACCCAGCGTGGCAGCAAATCGAAGCCGACGGTCGAAACAAAAGCCAGCCGCAGCCGCCCCGCCTCGCCGTCGGCGCTGGCACGCCCATAGGCGGGCAAAGCTTGGGCCCGGGCCAACAGGTCGCGTGCCTCGGGCAGCAGCGCCGCGCCGGCCGCCGTGAGCTGCACGCTGCGTTTGGTGCGGTCAAACAGCTTGAGCCCCAGCAAGACCTCCAGGTGGGCAATGGCCTGCGTCAGCGGCGGCTGCGTCATGTGCAGGCGCAGCGCCGCGCGGCCAAAATGAAGTTCTTCGGCCACGGCGACAAACTGGCGCCACAAGCGTAGTTCTATCCAGGGGGAGGCGGCCGTTGATGCAGGGTGACTCATATGCTGAGCATATTAATACAGCTCAAAAAATGGATTGGGACAAATGAGTCAAAGCACCCATAATCGTTGAGCAAATCACCAACTCCCCACGAGAGACACCATGGAAACCAAGACCATCACGCTCAACCCGCGCAGCAAAAACATCACCGAGGGCAAATCGCGCGCGCCCAATCGTTCCATGTATTACGCCATGGGTTACGAAGAAGCCGACTTCAAGAAACCCATGATTGGTGTGGCCAACGGCCACAGCACCATCACGCCGTGTAACAGCGGCCTGCAAAAGCTGGCCGATGCCGCCATTGCGGCGATTGAAGAAGCCGGCGGCAACGCCCAGGTCTTCGGCACGCCGACGATTTCCGACGGCATGGCCATGGGCACCGAAGGTATGAAATATTCGCTGGTCAGCCGCGAAGTGATTTCCGACTGCATAGAGACCTGCGTGCAAGGCCAGTGGATGGACGGCGTGCTGGTGGTCGGCGGCTGCGACAAAAACATGCCGGGCGGCCTGATGGGCATGTTGCGCGCCAACGTGCCTGCGATTTATGTCTACGGCGGCACCATCCTGCCGGGCACGTACAAGGGCAAAGACCTCAACATCGTCAGCGTGTTTGAAGCCGTGGGCGAAAACGCCGCCGGCCGCATGAGCGACGAAGACCTGCTGCAAATCGAGCGCCGCGCCATTCCCGGCACCGGCAGCTGCGGCGGCATGTACACGGCCAACACCATGTCCAGCGCCTTCGAGGCCCTGGGTATTTCGCTGCCCTACTCCAGCACCATGGCCAATCCGCACGACGAGAAAATGAACTCGGCCAAGGAATCCGCCAAGGTTTTGGTCGAGGCCATCAAGAAGGACATCAAGCCGCGCGACATCGTCACCAAGAAGGCTATCGAAAACGCCGTGGCCGTGATCATGGCGACCGGTGGCTCCACCAACGCCGTGCTGCACTTTTTGGCGATTGCCCACACCGCCGGCGTCGAGTGGAGCATCGACGACTTTGAACGGATTCGTCAACGCACGCCCGTGCTCTGCAATCTGAAACCCTCGGGCGACTACCTGGCTGTCGATCTGCACCGCGCTGGCGGCATTCCGCAGGTCATGAAAACCCTGCTGGTCGCCGGCCTGTTACATGGTGACTGCCTGACCATCACCGGCCAGACGATTGCCGAGGTGCTGAAAGACGTGCCCGATGCGCCGCGCGCCGACCAGGACGTGATCCGCCCCATCAACAAGCCCATGTACGCACAAGGCCACCTGGCGATCCTCAAAGGCAACCTGTCGCCTGAAGGCTGCGTCGCCAAAATCACCGGCCTGAAAAACCCGGTCATGACCGGCCCGGCCCGCGTGTTTGACGATGAGCAGTCCGGCCTCGCCGCCATCCTGGCCGGCAAGATCAAACCCGGTGATGTGATGGTCCTGCGTTACCTCGGCCCCAAGGGTGGCCCGGGCATGCCGGAAATGCTGGCCCCCACCGGCGCACTGATTGGCGCCGGCCTCGGCGAAAGTGTGGGCCTGATCACCGACGGCCGTTTCTCGGGTGGCACCTGGGGCATGGTGGTGGGTCACGTCGCGCCGGAAGCGGCGGCTGGCGGCAACATCGCCTTCATCAACGAAGGTGACTCCATCACCATCGACGCCAAACAACTGCTGCTGCAACTCAACATCAGCGACGCCGAACTGGCCAAACGTAAACAGGGCTGGAAAGCACCGGCGCCGCGTTACACCCGCGGTGTACAGGCCAAGTTTGCCTTCAATGCCTCCAGCGCCAGCAAAGGCGCGGTGCTCGACGACTATTGATGTTGTTGGCTGAGCGCTAAAACAAAAAGCCCGTGGGTCACAGACCTCACGGGCTTTTTATTGGGTGGCGCAGCGGCTATTCGCCACCGGCCATCCGGATGTTTATTTCCGTTTCTTGAGCATGCCCATGGCACTGCGCTGTTTGTCGATGCGGTCCTGCTTGCGTTTGTCCATTTTTTCCATGGCTTTTTTTTCGGTGTAGCCGGATTTATCCGCCCACCACCACCAAAGCACCGCCAGGCCAAACGGTGCCAGCACCACCCACCAGCTCCAGGCGGCGACCGGCCCGATTTCCAGATATTTCAGCAGCAGGCCGATGACGCCGATCAGTAAAAAAAACATGAATCACTCCTGAAAATCCAATGGAAACCCTTTGTCAGCAGGGTCAACCCACACCACTACAATGACGTTGATTGAATGTAACCGAATCCAAATTTAAAACTCTTTCCACGAGGCGAACAATGAAACGTGTATTTTTGGCAATTGCTACCCTGGCCGCCGGCGTTGCGGTGTCCACACCGGCCCTGGCTGACCTGCAATTGGCCACGGCCAAAAACTGCATGGCCTGCCATGCCGTGGCGACCAAGCTGGTCGGCCCTTCGTTCAAAGATGTGGCCGCTAAATATGCGGGACAAAAAGACGCGGTGGACAAACTGTCCGCCAAAATCATCAAAGGCGGCTCCGGCGTCTGGGGTCCCGTGCCCATGCCCGCCAACGCCCAGGTCAATCCTGACGAATCCAAAAAATTGGCTGCCTGGATCCTGACGCAAAAATAAACCTCGGCTTCCTGCACAAAAAAGCCCGTTGCTACAACGGGCTTTTTTTATGGCGGCCAGGAAAGTCCTGGCAGGGCTATTTACAGGTTTTCCGAGAGCTGATCCAGGATGGCTGGATTTTCCAAGGTCGAGGTGTCTTGTGTAATCGCTTCGCCTTTGGCGATACCGCGCAACAGGCGACGCATGATTTTGCCGCTGCGGGTTTTCGGCAAGTTGTCGCCGAAACGGATGTCCTTGGGTTTGGCAATCGGGCCAATTTCCTTGCCGACCCAGTCGCGCAACTCCTTGGCGATTGCTTTGGCTTCGTCACCGGTGGGCCGTGAGCGCTTGAGCACCACAAAAGCCACAATCGCCTCACCCGTCAAATCATCGGGTCGACCCACCACTGCGGCCTCGGCCACCAGGGCGGAATGGGACACCAGCGCCGACTCGATCTCCATCGTGCCCATACGGTGGCCGGACACATTGAGCACGTCGTCGATACGCCCGGTGATGCGGAAATAACCACGGTCGGTGCTGCGCACGGCGCCGTCGCCAGCCAGGTAAATCTTGCCGCCCATTTCTTCGGGGAAATAACTCTTCTTGAAACGTTCGGGGTCGTTCCAGATGGTCCGGATCATGGCCGGCCAGGGACGTTTGACCACCAGCAGGCCGCCGGAGCCGTTGGGCAAGTCCTTGCCCACTTCATCGACGATAGCGGCCATGATGCCGGGCAGCGGCAAGGTGCAGCTACCGGGCACCAACGGCGTCGCGCCCGGTAGCGGCGTGATCATGTGACCGCCGGTTTCGGTTTGCCAGAAGGTGTCAATCACCGGGCAGCGTTCGCCGCCCACGTGTTTGTAGTACCACATCCAGGCTTCGGGGTTGATGGGCTCGCCCACCGAACCGAGAATGCGCAGGCTGCTCAGGTCGGAACGCGCCGGGTGCACTTTCTCATCGCCTTCGGCCGCCTTGATCAGCGAACGGATCGCGGTCGGTGCGGTGTAGAAAATGCTGACCTTGTGTTTTTCGATCATCTGCCAGAAACGGCCGGCATTCGGGTAAGTGGGAATGCCTTCAAAAATCACCTGGGTCGCGCCGGCCGCCAGCGGGCCGTAAGCCACATAGGTATGACCGGTGACCCAGCCGATGTCGGCGGTGCACCAGAACACATCCTCGGGCTTGATGTCAAAAGCCCAGTCCATGGTCAGCTTGGCCCACAACAAATAACCGCCTGTGCTGTGCTGCACACCTTTGGGTTTGCCGGTGGAGCCGGAGGTGTACAAGATAAACAGCGGATGTTCGGCACCGACAAACTCCGGCTCGCAGGTGGTCGGCTGGCTGCCGGCCACCTCATGCATCAGGCTGTCGCGCCCGGCCACCATATTGCAGGCCGTGGCCGTGCGCTGATAAACGATGACGTTTTTGATGGACTCGCAGCCGCCCATGCCAATACCTTCGTCGACAATCGCCTTTAGCGGCAATTCCTTGCCGCCGCGCAGCTGGTAGTTGGCGGTAATCACCGCGACGGCGCCTGCGTCCTGAATACGTTCTTGCAGACTCTTGGCCGAAAAACCGCCAAACACCACGGAGTGGGTGGCACCAATACGTGCGCAGGCCTGCATGGCCACCACACCCTCCACGGTCATCGGCATGTAGATGATGACGCGATCGCCCTTTTGGATGCCCATGGCCCTGAGCGCATTGGCAAACTGGCAGACCTTGGCGTGCAACTCTTTGTAGGTAACGTTGCTCACCTGGCCATCATCACTCTCGAAAATGATGGCTTTTTTGTTTTCGGTGGCCGTGCCGAGGTGGCGGTCCAGGCAGTTGTACGAGGCATTGAGTTCGCCGTCGGCAAACCACTTGTAAAACGGCGCGTTGGACTCGTCCAGTGTCTGGGTGAACGGTTTTTTCCAGCTCAGATTTTCACGCGCCAGCCGGGCCCAGAAGCCTTCGAAGTCTTTTTCGGCTTCATCACACAAGGCCTGGTAAGCGTCCATGCCCGAAATGCGGGCGGACTTGACCAGCGCCGGGCTCGGGAAAAAGACCCGGTTCTCAACCAGAGTGGATTCGATGGCAGATAAAGGCGCGCTCATGGTGACTTGTCTCCTGGGGTTGTGGTGCGGTGCGACGAATGTCAATGCGGCTAATGTCATAGTCAGCACTTACAGTCCACTGACTGGCTTGAAGCTTACAAGTTTAAGCCGCCTCGCGGGCTCTCGGGCGGCACGCCTACAATTCGCAGCACCCGAACTACCCCTTCCTCTATGTCAGAACCCCAAGTCACTCCACCCAAAGCTTCGCCGCTGCGCCCTATTCCCAACTTCATCTTCGCCAGCCGCTGGTTGCAGTTGCCGCTTTACGTCGGCCTGATCGCGGCGCAAGGTGTGTATGTGTTCCATTTCCTGGTGGAATTGCTGCATTTGATCGAGGCGGTCTTCGGCAGCCAGACGGCGCTGCAGGCCTTAGTCACCAGCATCGGCTACAAGACCGCCGTGCCTGTCACGACCTTGAACGAAACCGTCATCATGCTGGTGGTGCTGGCGCTGATTGACGTGGTCATGATCTCCAACCTGCTGATCATGGTGATTGTGGGCGGCTACGAAACCTTTGTCAGCCGTATGAACCTGGAAGGCCACCGCGACCAGCCCGAGTGGTTGAGCCATGTGAACGCGTCCGTGCTCAAGGTCAAGCTGGCGACCGCCATCATCGGCATCAGCTCGATTCACCTGCTCAAGACTTTCATCAATGCGGACAATTACACAGACAAGGTCTTGATCGCACAAACGGTGATTCATATCGCCTTCCTGTTTTCAGCACTGGCCATTGCCTACACCGACAAAATCATGTCGGGCATCGCGGCCCGAGACCACTGAAGCACAGGTCAAGTCTGGCGCCATCCCGCCGCCTTGACCAAATCATGCTCAAAAGTTATAATCAACTGCTTAAAGCAACCAACAAGTAATTTTGTTGGCCGGTGTTGCACTACTCGCGGATCAACCAGAATCCCGTCGCGGTGCAAGACCTCTCCGTTAGGCCCAGGCCCGACAACCGGCCGGTTTACCGGCCTCCCGATGCCGCGTCGCGTTCACCAGACCAGCCCCGTTCACCTTGATCGGATGCGCTGATCCGGATTGAACGTTGGACAGGCTCTGGCTTCGTCAATTTGTCGTCTTCAGTGCCTTCCGGCGGCCTTGCGGCTTTGCCGGACGAACTGCGTCTGGCCCAAGCACAAGGCCGATGGCGTGGCTGCGGTTCGCAGCAGTCGTCATTCATGGCGGCGCTTTGTCCACTCTTCTTAACAAGGAGCCCCAAGCGCATGGCAAAAGAAATTCGCATCGACCACGTCTTCAAGGTTTTCGGCGACGAGCCTGAACACGCCATGGCCCTGGTTCGCCAGGGTCTGAGCAAGCAAGACATCCTGGCCCGTACCGGCCACGCCATCGGTGTGTTCGACGCCAGCTTCACCATAGCTGCCGGTGAGATTTTTGTCATCATGGGCCTGTCGGGCTCGGGCAAATCCACCCTGGTGCGCATGCTCAACCTGCTGATTGAACCCACGGCAGGCCGCATTCTGGTCGACGGCCGCGACATCGGCGCACTGAGCGACGCCCAGCTGCGCGCCCTGCGTCGCAAGGACATCAGCATGGTGTTCCAGTCATTCGCGCTGATGCCACACATCACTGTGCTCGACAACACGGCCTTCGGGCTGGAACTGGCCGGCGTGAACCGGGCCGAGCGCCATGCCCTGGCCGCCCAGGCGCTGGAACAGGTCGGACTGGCCGGCTGGGGCGCCAGCTACCCGGACGAGCTGTCGGGCGGCATGCAGCAGCGTGTGGGCCTGGCGCGCGCGCTGGCGTCCGATCCGTCCATCCTCCTGATGGACGAAGCCTTCTCCGCGCTGGACCCCATCATCCGCACCGAAATGCAGTCGGAACTGCTGCGCCTGCAAAAAGTAAAACGCCGCACCGTGGTCTTCATTTCCCACGACCTGGACGAAGCCATGCGTATCGGCGACCGCATCGCCATCATGAAAGATGGCCAGGTGGTGCAGGTCGGCACACCGGATGACATCCTGCGCAACCCGGCCAATGACTATGTGCGCAGTTTTGTGCGCGGCGTGGACGCCTCGGCCGTGTTCAAGGCCGGCGACATCGCGCGCAAAAGCCAGGTGGTGGTGTCCGAACATCCCAACCGCGGCTCACGCGCCGCACTCAAGATGCTGGAAGACCAGGACCGCGACTACGCCTATGTGGTGGACCCGTCGCGGCGTTACCTCGGCATGGTTTCGTCCGACTCGCTGCGTTCAGCGCTGGATGGCCACAACGGCCCGCTGGGTCTGGCGCCAGCCTATCTGCCCCATGTGCGCCCGATTGGCTGCGACGAGCTGGTCAGCGGCCTGTTTGGCCAGGTGGCCCAGGCCCCGTTTGCCGTCCCGGTGCTCACCCCGGACGGCCGCTTCGCGGGCGCTATCAGCAAGACCACTTTGCTGAAATTCCTGGACCGCGACACCCCGCACGTGCCGGCGCAATAAGCCAGAAAGACCGACCATGAACGAATTCCAAACGACCGATTCCCTGCCCGCCCTCGACAGCGGTTTTCCGACGGTGGCCCCCGCGGCCATCGATCCCTGGGCCACGCCAGCCACCGCCACCAGCCTGCCCGAAGTGGCTGCCGATCCCTGGCAAAACATGGGTGCCGACAACAGCAGCGACTGGCTGGATGCGATCCCTGCGCCTGACGTCAACCTGGACGCCGTGAGCGGCTTTCAGTTCCAACAACTATGGGATGGCTCCCTGCCGCTGGAAAGCTGGATCAACCAGGGCCTGAGCTGGGTGGTGCTGCATTTCCGTCCCTTCTTCCAGACCGTGCGTGTGCCCATCGACAGCACGCTGGGCAGCGTCGAAGGCCTGCTGCAAGGTGTGCCCGCGCTGGCCATGATTGCCATCATCGGTGTGCTGGCCTGGCAGTTTGCCGGCCGCGCCCTGGCCATTGGCACCACCCTCTCGCTGCTGCTGGTGGCCATGCTGGGCATCTGGCCCGAGGCCATGGTGACACTCTCGCTGGTGCTGACCTCGCTGGTGTTTTGCCTGGCCGTGGGCCTGCCGCTGGGCATTCTGCTGGCCAGCAGCGACCGCGCGCAGCGGCTGGCCCGCCCCCTGCTGGACGCCATGCAGACCACGCCGGCTTTTGTTTACCTGGTTCCGGTGGTGATGCTGTTTGGTATTGGCAATGTGCCGGGTGTGATCGTCACCATCATCTTCGCGCTGCCGCCGCTGGTGCGCATGACCAACCTGGGGCTGCGCCAGGTCCGGCCCGACCTGATCGAGGCGGCCCGCGCTTATGGCGCCTCGCCGTTCCAGTTGCTGACCAAGGTACAGCTGCCGCTGGCCATGCCGTCCATCATGGCCGGCATCAACCAGACCCTGATGCTCTCGCTGTCCATGGTGGTGATTGCGTCCATGATCGCCGTGGGCGGCCTGGGGCAGATGGTGCTGCGCGGTATTGGCCGCCTGGATATGGGCCTGGCCACGGTGGGCGGCCTGGGCATCGTGCTGCTGGCCGTCACGCTGGACCGCATCACCCAGTCCATGGGCAAGCCACGCCGCGGCGTGCGCCACTGGTGGCAAACCGGCCCGGCCGGCCTGGCGCTGGCGCTTTTGCAACGCAGCAGCGTAGCGGCCAACAACACGTCGCAGAACAACGACGCGGCAGCGCAGCCGACCCACGTGGCCAGCAATGCCTGATCAGACAGGTCACCGATTTCATTGGTACCTCTCCTTTCAACCCACTCAAAAGGACTTATCCGAATGATGAACATCCGCAATGTCGCACGCACCCTGCTCGCCGGCGGCCTGCTGGCCCTGGGCCTGGCGGTGCACGCCACCGCCGACTTGCCCGGCAAGGGCATCAAGGTCCAGCCGCTACAAAGCGCACTTGGCGAAGAAACCTTCCAGACCCTGCTGGTCAGCCGTGCGCTGGAAAAACTCGGCTACGACGTACAAGCCATCAAGGAAGTCGAGTACCCCACGGCCCACCTTGCAGTGGCCAACGGCGATGCCACCTTCATTGCCAACCACTGGAATCCGCATCACGCCGAGTTTTACAAAAGCGCAGGCGGCGACGCCAAGATGACGCGCAAGGGCATTTACTCGGCCGGCGCGGTTCAGGGCTACATGATCGACAAGAAAACCGCCGACCAGTACAACATCACCCGTATCGACCAGCTCACAGACCCGGCACTGGCCAAGCTGTTTGACACCACCGGCGACGGCAAGGCCAACCTGGTGGGCGCCAGTGCCGGCTGGGGCGGAGAAGCCGTGATCGAACATCAACTCACCACCTTCAAGCTGCGCGATACCGTGGCCTACACGCAGGGCAACTACCCGGCGCTGATCGCCGACACCGTGACCCGCTTCAAGGAGGGCAAACCCGTCCTCTACTACGCCTGGACGCCCTACTGGCTGAGCAACGTGCTGCGCCCCGGCAAAGACGTGGTTTGGTTGGAGGTCCCGTTTTCGGCCATGCCTGAGCTGCAGGCCGGCACCGACACGCAGCTGGCCAACGGCAAGAACTACGGTTTCCCGGTGAACAACGAGTACATCGTGGCCAACAAGGTGTTTGTGGAAAAAAACCCGGCCGCCGGCAAATTGTTTGAAATCATGACGCTGCCTATCGGCGACATCGGCGCGCAGAACAAGCGCATGCATGACGGTGAGAACAAGCGACAGGATGTGGAGCGCCACACCGATGGCTGGATCAAGGCCCACCAAAAGGTGTTTGACGACTGGATCGCGCAAGCGCTTCTCGCCGCAAGAATTTAAGCCAAAACAGGCGCTGCCTCCCGTCTACAAAGCGCAAGCAGCTATTTAATTAATAGCACTTTGCAGAACCTTGTTGAAAGCGCTATGGACCTGCCGCAAATCGCCCTCAAGCAGTGGTGGGCCCAGGCGTTATCAGCGCCAGATCCTGGGGCGCATTCGGAAAATCGGCCAACCGCGAGCCGATGCGATGCAATTTCTTTTCCCGCGAACGCCGGCTCCGGCCGACGTATGCCCCGGGCGCCTCAGGCATTGCTGCTGAAAGCGCCATGAAGCGCGCCGACAGCGCGCCGTGGCGCTCGCGCCCTTCACCCAGCGCGGCCAGCAAGGCCTGCGCGGCAGCCACCACCGGATCCTGAGCAGGCAGCTGCGCCAGTTCGGCGCGCAGGGCCAGCAAGTCGGCGCCCAGATTCAACGAAGTCACTGCGACGACGCCGGCCGGATGCTTGTCGTAACCCGCCGAGGAAGTCCGCAATACCAGACGCAAGGCCCGGTGCAAGGCGCGCGCGCCAGAATCCTTCGGACGGAGGCTGCCGGCTCACGGCCAGCTGATGGAGGTCCCGAATGATGCCTTGCATCACATCATGCAGACGGCGCCTGGGGCCCGTGGGCAGCAGCAGATGCAAGGCCGCAGCCGCCATCACCGCACCGATCAAAGGCCCTGGCGCCACACGCAAAAAGTGCTCGCTGCTCATGGCAACCGGCAACGACGGCGCCGTGATGAGCAGAAACACCATGCTGTAGTCCATGCCCAGGCCAACGGTGCGGCGGTCGTTCAGCAGCAAGGCGCCCAGGTAAATAAAGGGCGCCAGCACCAGCAAGAGTGTGGGCAGGGTATGGACATGAGTGAGCAGCAACAGCCCACACAGCAAAGCCGCCACCGTCCCCATGGCCGTCCCCTTGACGGCCCGGATGATGCTGGTCTGCGGCGCCTCAAAAGTCGCAAAGATCGAGCTCAGCATGGAAGCCCCCATCATCGCCATCAGGAACAGGGGCCAACCCGTCCCCACCCAGGCGCCGCCCAGAACTGCCACCACCAGCAAGGTGCGAACACCGCTGCGCAGCGCATCCGGCCAGTTTCTGACGGCGACCAGTGACGGCCCCTGGCGCGCAAGCGCATGGCTGGCGGGGGACTCGGGGCGCTGCAGGTCGGCCACCACCGCGATCAGGGCGGCACGCCAGTCCAGCAGGCATTTTTTCAGCTCATCAGGCAAATGGCCCTGCGCCGCCAGCCAGTCATCCAGCGCCTGCAGCAAGGCCTGAGCACTCGGCTCGGTGACCTGCAGCCGCGCCCGCAAACAGCTTGTGGCTGCCGTTTGTGCCCCCGCCGTCGCCAACGCGTCGGCCAGGGCTTGCGCCAGCGCCATGGCGTTGAGCAGCGAGGCCAGCAAATGCCGCACATGGCGCCGCTCCTGGCGCACCGACGCAGCGCCGGAGTCGCCCTGGTCGCATTGACCGTCAATGACGGCCATGTCCGACATCACGCGGGACGCCAGCGCCGTCGTATTTTTTTGGCTGGCGTTGGCCGACAACAGCGCCGCCATCCAGCGGTTGGCTTCCCCCGCCGTTCGTTCAACCCGCTGACGCAACAAACCCAGGTCACCATCGGGTGTCCAGAGCCAGGTCAGCAGGGTCGAGGCCGCAATACCCACCAAAATGCAGGCCACCCGCGAGGCCGCCATGTCATTGATCTGTTCCGGGTGGTGAACCGCGACCACCATCACCAATGGCGCGGTATAGCCCGCCAGCACGGCCGCATAGCCGCGAAAACCGGTCAGCAGATTGGCCACCAGCGAACAAGCACCGCCCCACAACGCCAGCACCAGAACACAAGCCAATGGGCTATAGGCGTACAAGTGCAGGACGGGAATGGACACCAGCGCGCCCACCAGCGTGCCGGCCAGGCGCGACAAGGCCTTGCCGACCAGCATGCCCCGCGTAGGCTGGGCCACGGCCCACACCGTCATGGCGGCCCAATAAGGACTGTCAAGCTGGAGCAAGGCGGCCACCGCAAAAGCCAGCAGCGCAGCCACGGTACCGCGCAGCGCGCGCATGACGACCACCCGATCCGGGCGCGGTAAAAAAGCAAATGATGGAGTCGACGCCATGAGCAGCTTGCCTGGATTGGGGGCCATGTGTGGTCACACCCACCCAGCAAGTAGTACACTAGTAAATATCTCATTAGTGTACTACTTATGTCAAGCACTCACAAAACCTCAGGTCAGGAAGCGACCGTGCACGAACATCGCCTCGCGCGGATTTGTGCGCGTTACCCGGCCTACCCGCAGCAAATCGCTTCGGTGGTGCGCAACGCCAAACTGATCGCCAGACGCATCAACGATCGCGCCAATGCCGTGCTGCAGCCCTGGGGCCTGAGCCACACGGAGTTCAACCTTTTGATGATGTTGTACGGCGCCGAAGACTACGCGCTGAATCCCTCACTGCTGGGCGATGCCGCCGTCGAAAAGTCGGCCAACATCACCCGCCTGACCAACCACTTGTGCGACAAAGGCCTGATCCAGCGCAACGCCAGCAAGCAGGATCGCCGCAAGATTTCCGTGAGCCTCACGCCACAGGGCTTGCAGTTGCTGGAGGACGCACTTCCGGCTGTCAGCAGCGATCTGGAAGAACACGGCCAGGGCCTGACACAACGCGAACTCGCCCAGCTCGATCGTCTGCAGAAAAAATACCTGGTGCAACTGGATGTCCACCCAACGGCGTCGCTCCCCTCAGCCTGACACAGGCACGACGGGTCATCGGCCGCCAGTCGCCGCCTTTCCTGAACGCGCCCCTCAACGCCCCGTCATCTGTGCGGGCACCACCCACTGGTCGAACTGCTCGGCCGTCACGTGGCCTGAGGCGATGGCGGCCTCACGCAGGCTGGTGTTTTCCTTGTGCGCCTTCTTGGCGATATAAGCGGCCTTGTCGTAACCGATGTGCGGATTCAGCGCCGTGACCAGCATCAGCGAGCGATCCACCAGCTCGGCGATACGGTCGCGGTTGGGCTCTATGCCCACGGCGCAGTGGTCGTTGAAACTCGACATGCCATCGGCCAGCAGACGCACCGACTGCTGGAAATTGTGGGCAATCATGGGGCGAAACACATTCAGCTCGAAATTACCCGAGGCGCCGCCCATGTTGATGGCCACGTCGTTGCCGAACACCTGGCAGCACAACATGGTGACGGCTTCGCTCTGCGTCGGATTCACCTTGCCCGGCATGATGGACGAGCCGGGTTCGTTTTCGGGAATCGACAACTCACCAATGCCGCTGCGTGGCCCACTGGCCAGCCAGCGCACGTCGTTGGCGATTTTCATCATGCTGGCGGCCAGGGTCTTGAGCGCGCCATGGGCGTGCACCAGCGCATCACACGACGCCATGGCTTCAAACTTGTTGGGCGCGCTCACAAAGGGCAAACCCGTCAGGCTGGCCAGCTCGGCCGCGACCTGTTCGGCGTAACCCTTGGGGGCGTTCAGGCCCGTGCCCACGGCTGTGCCGCCCAACGCCAGTTCATACAGATGCGGCAAGGCGTCGCGCAGATGTTTTTCGCCGTGTTCCAGTTGGGCCACGTAACCGGAAAATTCCTGGCCCAGGGTCAGCGGGGTGGCGTCCTGCAAATGCGTACGGCCTATCTTGACGATGCGCTCAAAGTCCTGCGCTTTTTGCGCCAAGGTACCGCGCAGCTTGGCGATGGCGGGCAGCAGCTTGTGCCGGATGGCGTCGACCGCCGCCACATGCATGGCCGTGGGAAACACGTCGTTGGACGACTGGCTGCGATTCACGTCGTCGTTCGGGTGCACGCGTCTGCCCTCGCCGCGTGCGCCGCCCAGCAGTTCGCTGGCGCGATTGGCCAGCACCTCGTTGACGTTCATATTGGTTTGTGTGCCCGAGCCGGTCTGCCAGACCACCAGCGGAAACTCGCGGTCATGGTGGCCGGCAATCACCTCGTCGGCCGCGGCCACAATCGCCTGCGCCTTGTTGTCGTCCAGCAGGCCCAGCGCCAGGTTCACCGTGGCCGACGCACGTTTGACCTGCGCCAGCGCGCGGATGATCTCGCGCGGCTGCTGCTCGCCGGAGATGTCGAAGTTCTGCAGCGAACGCTGGGTTTGCGCGCCCCACAATCGTTCGGCGGGCACTTTGATGGGCCCAAAAGTGTCATGTTCTGTACGGGTGTCTGCGGAGCTGCTCATGGTGTGCGCCTGACCTGTCAAAATAGAGGGTTGAAGTTCCCAGCATAGCCGTAAATAAAAGCAATTCCCATTGAGTGGGACTTGCACCACCTCACGAAAAGCCATGACCACGACCATCAAACAAGCCGACCTCATCGAATCCGTTGCCGCCGCCCTGCAATTCATCAGCTACTACCACCCGGCCGACTACATCGCCCACCTGGCGCGCGCCTACGAGCGCGAGCAAAGCCCGGCGGCCAAGGACGCGATTGCACAAATCCTGACCAACAGCAAGATGAGCGCCACCGGCCAGCGCCCTATCTGCCAGGACACCGGCATCGTCAACGTGTTTCTCAAAGTCGGCATGGACGTGCGCTGGGAAGGTTTCAGCGGCAGCATCGACGACGCCATCAACGAAGGTGTGCGGCGCGGTTACAACCACCCTGATAACACGCTGCGCGCCTCGGTCGTCGCCGACCCGCAGTTCGACCGCAAAAACACCAAGGACAACACACCGGCCGTGATCTTCACGGAAATCGTACCGGGCAACAAACTGGACATCACCGTCGCAGCCAAAGGCGGCGGCAGCGAAAACAAGAGCAAGATGGCCATGCTCAACCCCGGCGACTCCATCGTCGACTGGGTGCTGAAAACCGTGCCGACCATGGGCGCCGGCTGGTGCCCGCCCGGCATGCTGGGCATAGGCATAGGCGGCACCGCCGAAAAATCCGTGCTGATGGCCAAGGAAAGCCTGATGGACGACCTGGACATGTACGAGCTGCAGGCCAAGTCGTCTTCCGGCGCCGCACTGACCAAGGTCGAGGCGCTGCGCCTGGAACTGTTTGAAAAGGTCAACGCGCTCGGCATCGGTGCGCAAGGCCTGGGCGGCCTGACCACCGTGCTCGACGTCAAGATCAAGATGTACCCGACCCACGCCGCGAGCAAACCGGTGGCCATGATCCCCAACTGCGCGGCCACGCGCCACGCCCACTTTGTGATGGACGGCAGCGGCCCGGTCTACCTGACCCCGCCCTCGCTCGATACCTGGCCCGACGTGAACTGGACGCCCGACTACGTCAAGAGCCAAAAGGTGGATCTGAACACCCTGACCAAGGAAGAAGTCGCGAGCTGGAAACCCGGCCAGACACTGCTGCTCAATGGCAAGATGTTGACCGGCCGCGACGCCGCGCACAAACGGATTGCCGACATGCTGGCCAAGGGCGAAAAACTGCCGGTCGACTTCACCAACCGCGTGATTTATTACGTCGGCCCGGTCGATCCGGTCAAGGGCGAAGCCGTCGGCCCGGCCGGCCCGACCACCGCCACCCGCATGGACGGTTTCACCGAGATGATGCTGGCACAAACCGGCTTGATCTCCATGGTCGGCAAGGCCGAACGCGGCCCGGTCGCGATTGAAGCCATCAAGAAACACCAGAGCGCCTACCTGATGGCCGTCGGCGGCGCGGCTTACCTTGTATCCAAGGCCATCAAACACGCCGAAGTGGTGGGTTTTGCCGACCTGGGCATGGAAGCGATTTACGAGTTCGACGTGGTCGACATGCCGGTCACCGTGGCGGTCGATTCGGGCGGCACCAGCGCCCACATCACCGGCCCGGCCGAGTGGCAGAAAAAAATCGCCACAGGCGAGTTCAAGGGCATTGCGGTTGCCGCAGCCTGAACCTGCAATGCCACAGGCCCCTTCC
Organism: Polaromonas potterensis; assembly: GCF_033446725.1. Taxonomy (NCBI): domain Bacteria; kingdom Pseudomonadati; phylum Pseudomonadota; class Betaproteobacteria; order Burkholderiales; family Comamonadaceae; genus Polaromonas; species Polaromonas potterensis. The sequence continues at coordinate 138,273 of NZ_JAWQLX010000005.1, forward strand.
CTAGCAAGCAGGGGCCGCGGAACCGGCTTCGCCGGGCCGCAGGCGCAGCGGACCCCTAGGGGCTGGAGCCTGCGGCTCCAAAGCTGCTTGAGCAGCTTTGGACAGGCGACAGAGGCGAAGCGTCTCGCGAGCCGCGGCCTGCAAGGCCTCGGGAGCTACACGCAGTGAGCGACCGTGGGGGCCACATCGGCGTTTTCGACAGCGGCATAGGCGGTCTCAGCGTTTTGCAAGCGCTGCGCCACGAGTTGCCGCACGACAACTTCATCTACATCGCCGACAGCGGCCATGCGCCGTATGGCGAGCGGGACCACGCCCATGTGTTGGCCCGCTCGCGCGCCCTCAGCGCTCACCTGGTCGCGCAAAACATCCAGGCGCTGGTGATTGCCTGCAACACCGCCACGGCGGCGGCCATTGACCAGTTGCGTGCCGAACACCCCGGCTTGATCATCATCGGCGTGGAGCCGGCGCTCAAGCCGGCGGCGGCGCTCAGCCAGACCCGGCGCATCGGGGTGATGGCCACACGCAGCACCCTGGCCAGCGCCCGCTTCAAACGGCTGCTGGACACACTGGCCAATCAGTCGGATCCCGCCGAGTTTGTGCTGCAGCCCTGCGACGGCCTGGCCGATGCCATCGAGCACAGCCTGACGCGCGAGGACGATGCGCAAAATGCTACTGAAATAATAGCTGCTTGCGCCCGTCACACGGAGGTTGTGGGCCAGTTTGGCTTAAATCCTGGCGAGATCGACACACTGGTGCTGGGCTGCACCCATTACCCGTTTGCCAGCGAGGCCTTGCGTGCGCTGATCGGTCCCGATGTGGTGTTGATAGACACTGGTGCACCTGTGGCGCGCCAGACCCGCTTGCGGCTGGAGGCTGCCGCTCTACCTGCCGATGTCGTGGCGCCAGGCACAGGCCAGGTCCAACTGCTCAGCACCGGCCAGACCACCACCTTGCAGGCCGCGGCCCAGCGCTGGCTGCAGCTGGACACCCCCGTTCAGTCGCTTCATTTTTGATAGCTGACTGCGCCCGTCCCTAAAGGGCTAGATGCCTTTTTTATATGTAAAAATGGGCAAAACGGGTTCAGCACCCACCCCGCCCACGCGTCAGGACAGCAAACCTGTGGACGCATCCAGAATCGCCACCGCACGGGTCCAGCCGGCGGAGGCCGCGCGCACTTTCACCGGGAAACAACTGATGATGAAACCGTGCGGCGGCAAGACTTCCAGGTTGTGCAATTTCTCCAGGTGGCAATACCCGATGTCGCGCCCGGCCTTGTGCCCTTCCCAGATCAGGCTGTTGTCACCGGTTTGCGCAACTTTTTCTTTCGTGTAAAGAAAAGGCGCATCCCAGCTCCAGGCGTCGGTGCCGGTCAGGCGCACACCACGCTCCAGCAAGTAAAGCGTGGACTCGCGGCCCATGCCGCAACCGGCGTTGATGTAGTCGGCATGCCCGTAACGTTCACCCGCACGGGTGTTGACCACCACGATGTCATTCGGCGCCAGCGTGTGGTTGATGCGTTTGAGCTCGGCTTCCACATCGGCGGCGGTAGTCACGTAGCCGTCGGGGAAATGGCGGAAGTCCAGCTTCACGCCGCGCGCAAAACACCATTCCAGCGGCACCTCGTCGATGGTCCAGGCACGCTCGGGCTGGCCACTCGCGTGGTTCATGGTCGGGTGAAAGTGGTACGGCGCGTCCAGGTGGGTGCCGTTGTGTGTGGTCAGGGTCACACGTTCAACCGCCCAGCCGGCCGCATCCGGCAAGTCTTCCGCCTTGAGTTGCGGAAAAAAACTCTGGATGCGCGGAATGGTTTCCTGGTGGCCCAGGTATTCAATCCGCGGGCGGGCGATGTCGGGGTCGCTCTGGATGTCGTTTTCCAGAGGCATGGAGATGTCGATGAAACGGGTCATAAATCGCCTGCCCTCAGTTTTTCTCGATGTTCAATCCGGGCACCAACTCGGCGTGAACCTTGTAGGTGGTCTGAATACGCGCCTTGAACTGTTTGGCCGACAAATACTGCGGCGTCTGCAGCAGGCCGCTGATGCCTTGTGCAAACGAGGGCGAGGCCACGACTTTTTTGCAGATGGCTTCCAGCTCGGCCAGCACCGGCTTGGGTGTGCCCGCAGGCGCATACACACCGTTCAGGCCAGGGCTGATCGCCGGGTAGCCGAACTGCGTGATGATGGGCGCGTCCGGCATGGCGGGGTGTTTCTTTTCCGACAAGACGGCCAGCACGCGCAGGTTTTTGCCCGCCAGCGAGGAAATGGCGGGCACCGCGAAATCAATCGAGCCACCCATCACATCGGTCAGCACCGGACCGTCGCCACGGTAAGGAATGCCGTTGAACTTGATGCCGCTGCTTTTTTCGATGGCGGCGATGGACAAGTGCGGCACCGACGCCGGACCGGCATGGCCGTAAGAGATGGCACCCGGCTTGCTTTTGGCCAGGGCGATCAACTCGGGCAGGGATTTGATCGGCGAGCTGTCCTTGACCGCCACCGCAAACACGTTTTCAAACACCTGGCAAACCGGCTCGATCTGGTCGTTGGTGAAGGGCATCTTGGCGTTCACAAACGGCGAGTTGGTCATGGGAGAAGCCGGCGCAAAACCGACGGTGTAACCATCCGGCTTGGCCCTGGCCATGGCGGTGAAACCGACCACGCCGCCCGCGCCTTCCTTGTTCAGCACCACCCATTGCTGGTTGGTGACCTTGGACGCTTCGGCCGCATACACGCGGGCGATGGCGCTGACACCACCGCCCGCGGCATAAGGCGTGATCAGTTCAACCACGCGGGAAGGATAGGCCTCCTGGGCGCCGGCCGGCGACATCAGGGTCATGGCGGCAGCGGCAACAGCGGCCCATTGAAGTGGGCGCAGGGATGAAGGTGTCATGAGGTCTCCTGTAAAAGAAAAAGATCAGTGGGCCGGGTGGATACGTCCGACGCAATCGCCAAAACCAACCGGCATCTGACCGGGGGCTTGCTTAAAAGTAGGTCAATCGTACAGTTTATAGGTCAACTGTACAATATTACCTATCAACCACGCATTTTTCTCGGGTAACTTAACGGTAAAATTTGGATCCCCATTAGGTCAGTTGAACAGTAAAAACAACATTGCCAGGAGAAACCCATGACCAAGGCCGATGTGCCGACCCGGCTTCTGGACGCGGCCGAGGCCTTGTTCGCGGAGCGCGGTTACCACGGCGTCTCCATGCGGCAAATCGCCGACGGCGCTGGCGTGTCCGTGTCCCTGGCGCAGTACCACTTCAAGGCCAAGGAGTTGTTGTTCGGCGCGGTGATGGAACGCCGCATCATGGCGATTAACCACAAACGCCTGATGCGTCTGGACGAGGTGGAGCAACGCTCGGCAGCCACCGGCAAAATTGAACTCGAAGATGTGTTGCGCGCCTTTCTGGAGCCCACCGTGCTGTTGTCCCGGGACAAGGCTTCGGGCGGCGCCCACTACGCACAGTTGATCTCGCAAGTCACCAACGACCCGCAACCCCACGCGCGCAACGTGTCACGCACCCTGACCGACCCGATCGCGCGCCAGACCATGCGGGTCTTGCGCCTGGCTTTGCCCGAGCTGGACCAGGCCACCTTGGCCTGGTGTTATCTATTTTCCGTGGGCGCGATGATTTCCGCGATCTCCCCCACCGGGCGCATACGCCTGCTCTCGAACGGGGAAGCCGACCCCGACGACGTGACACAAATCCTGGAACTGCTGGTCCCCTTTCTCTCGGGGGGCTTTGCCCAGATCGCGGCCTTGCGGCAAGTTCGCTGAGGGGGCACGGGGAAGAAAAGAGGTGGGGCCGGGTGTGGCCCGTCCCGCACATGCGCGAGAAACGCGACTGAAATCATAGTTTCCTGCACCCATACACCGGGGCCATGGGCCGGTTTGACTTCAAACCTGGCGAGATCGACACGCTGATGCTCGGCTGCACTCCTTACCCGTTTGCCGGCAACACCTTGCGCACGCTGCCCGGCGCGGATGTGCAGTTCATCGCCACCGGCGAGGCCGTCGCCCGGCAGACGCGACGGCTTTTGCCAACAACGCAGACTGGTCGGCTTTTCCGGCAGTCGGTCTGCTCAAGCTCTTCACCACGGGCCAGCTGAGCATCTTGCAAGCAGCCGCAGCGCGTTGGCTGAACCTGACCGTGCGCCGCCCATCCACTCACCTTGTAGGTGCTCGCGCCCCTGCTTTGTCGGTCAAATCCCTGTCTTCGGCAAAGGCCCGGCCAGCGCCAGAAAATTGGACCTGATACGTGTTTCAATGTGCATTTCGCCCAGTATTTATGGGCGCCTATAGCTATAAAATTGATAGCCAATCAGCATGGGCCTGGCCTTCCTCGGCATGACTTCGTCTTGGCCGCGATCAGAAGCAAGGTGCCCCTCTTCGTTTCAGGAGAACCGTCTTATGTCCGACCCAATTCCACCGCAGCAGACGCATCATGCGCAGACGGATTTCTCGGACTGGTTTGCCTGGCGCACCACCCGGTTTTTGCGTTTCCTGGCTGATACTTTTTTTGCCGGACGTTACGGCAACCGCGCCGTGGTGTTGGAAACTGTCGCGGCCGTTCCCGGCATGGTGGGTGGCGCGTTAATCCACCTGAAATCCCTGCGCAGCATGAAGGACGACGACGGCTGGATCCACCAGCTGCTCGACGAGGCAGAAAACGAACGCATGCATTTGATGACCTTTATCCACATCGCCAAGCCCAGCAGGCTGGAGCGCTGGATGGTCATGCTCACCCAGGGCATTTTTTACAACCTGTTTTTTCTGCTCTACCTGGTGTCCTCACGTACCGCGCACCGGCTGGTGGGCTACTTCGAGGAAGAAGCGGTCTACAGCTACACCGAGTACCTGGCAGGCATTGACAGCGGGCAGTATGAAAACGTGCCTGCGCCGAAAATCGCGATTGACTACTGGAAGCTGGCACCGGATGCGCGGCTGCGTGACGTGATTCTGGTGGTACGTGATGACGAAGCGGGTCACCGCGACGTCAATCACGCCTTTGCGGACCAACTCAAAGGCTAAGGCGCCACAGCTGGCTCTTTCCAGCCGCCACCCAGGGTTTTGTACAAGGTGACCTGGTTTTGCAGTTGCTGCAGCCGGGTTTGCACCACCGCCTGCTGCGCCGCGAACAGCGAGCGCTGCGCGTCCAGCAAATCCAGCTGGTTGGCGATGCCGTTTTGGTAACGCAGGTCCGACAGCTTGAAACGTGTGGCCTCGGCCGTCGTTTGCGCCCGCTGCGCGCGCAACTGGTCGCCCAGGGTCGCGCGGCCGGCCAGGGCATCGGCCACTTCACGGAAAGCGGTTTGAATCGCTTTTTCGTACTGCGCCACAGCAATGTCGCGATCGGCCTTGGCCGAGTCCAGCCCGGCCCGGTTACGGCCCGCATCGAACAGCGGCAAAAACAGCTGGGGTGCCAGCGTCCAGCCGTAGGTGCCGCTTTTAAACAGCCCGGACAGGTGGTTGCTGGCACTGCCCGCGGAGGCTGTCAGGGAAATCTTCGGAAAAAACGCGGCACGTGCGGCGCCGATGTTGGCATTGGCGGCCAGCAACTGCTGCTCGGCCTGGCGAATGTCCGGGCGCCGGATCAACAGATCCGATGGCAGGCCAGCCGGCACATCGACCATCACGGAGGCATCGGCCAGGCCCTGCCCTGTCGGCAAGGCCACAGCCAGTTCACCGGTCAAGGGCTGGCCCAACAACAGGGTCAGCAGGTTTTCATCCTGGGCGCGCTGCCTTTGCAACTGCGCCAGGCTGATACGTGCGGCTTCCGTCAGGGACTCGGCCTGGCGCAGGTCCAGCTCGGACGTGACGCCGTTGTCAAAACGCAGCTGGCTGAGCTTGAACGAGTCTTCACGCGTGAGCAGGGTCTGCTGCGTGATGGCCAGCAGCTCTTCGTCGGCCAGCAGGCTGAGGTAGGCATTGGCCACGGAGGCAATCAAGCCGATCTGCGTGTTCTTGCGGCCTTCTTCGGTGGCCAGGTATTGCGACAGGGCGGCGTCCTTGAGGCTGGCCACCCGGCCAAAAAAGTCAAGTTCGTAAGACGTTGTGGCCAGGCCGGCGGTATACACGCTGGTGGTTGCGCCAGAGCCGTTGGGCTGGCGCATCCCCGTAGCGCCCACACCCACCGTGGGAAACTGGTCGGCACGCCGGATCTGGAACTGGGCTCGGGCCTGCTCGATGTTGAGCACCGCAATACGCAAATCACGGTTGTTTTTCAGCGCCGCCGCTATCAGTTGGCGCAGCTTGGGGTCGGTGAAAAAACTCTGCCACTCGATCTCGGCCGCCGCCGTGGCGCCCTGCACCGCCGTCGAAGCGGCGGGCTCGGCACCCGTCAGGCCGCGGGCCAAACGCAGGCCCGGCCAGTCCGTGGCCACCGGTGCATCCGGCCGTTCGTATTTGGGCGCCATCGAACAACCTGCCAGCAGCACCGCGACGCACACCGCCGACAGCGCCGGTATTTTTGAAAGTGATGTCTTAACCATGAGTCTTTTCCTCATTCTTGTCGTGGCCTTCAGTGCCATCGATGCCCGCCGCTTTCGCATGCTCGGAATAGATCTGCCTCTGTCGATCACTGCCCTTGAAAACGCTGCGCACCACCACAAAGAAGATGGGCACAAACAACACGGCCAGTGCGGTGCCGGTGATCATGCCGCCTATCACGCCGGTGCCGATGGCCCGCTGGCTGGCGGAACCCGCGCCCGAGGCCAGTGCCAGCGGAAGCACACCCAGCATGAATGCGAACGAGGTCATGATGATGGGCCGGAAACGCAAGTGGGCCGCGGCCAGCGCCGACTCGATCACGCCCTTGCCCTGGGCCTGCAGGTCCTTGGCGAACTCGATGATCAGAATCGCATTTTTCGCGGACAGGCCGATGATGGTGATCAGGCCGACCTGGAAATACACGTCATTGGAGTAGCCGCGCAGCAAGGTCGCAAGCAGCACGCCCAGCACCCCCAAAGGCACGACCAGAATCACCGACAGCGGAATCGACCAGCTCTCGTACAGCGCCGCCAGGCACAGGAACACCGCCAGAATCGCAAAGCCGTAAAGAATCATGGCCTGCGAGCCCGCCAGCTTTTCTTCGCGCGACTGGCCCGTCCATTCGTAGCCAAAGCCTTGCGGCAACTGGGCGGCGAGTTTTTCCATCTCCGCCAGGGCAGCACCCGTGCTGTAGCCCGGCGCCACGCCACCGCTGATGCGCACGGCAGGATAGCCGTTGTAGCGCACGGTCTGCATTGCACCGTTGACCCAGCGTGTCGAGGCAAATGCCGAGAACGGCACCGGCTGCCCGGACGCGTTACTCGCATTCAACTTGAGCAAATCACCCGGCTGCATACGGGCAGGCGCATCGGCCTGCACCACCACACGCTGCAGACGGCCCTGGTTCGGGAAGTCGTTGACGTAGCTGGAGCCCAGTGAGGTCGACAAGGCCGAGTTGATGGCACTGAAGCTCACGCCCAGCGCACTGGCCTTGTCGCGGTCAATCTCGATCTGCAGTTGCGGCGCATCTTCCAGGCCGTCAGGACGCACCTGCGCCAGGATAGGGCTTTTGGCCGCCATGCCCAGCAACTGGTTGCGCGCAGCCAGCAAGGCCTCGCCACCGGCACCTGAACGGTCCTGCAAACGGAAGGTAAAGCCGCTGGCATTGCCCAACTCGGGAATCGGAGGCGGACTCAAGGGGTAAATAAAGGCATCGCGAATGCCCGACAGCGCACCAAAGGCGCGTCCGGCCAGCGCGTCAGCAGACTGCCCCGGACCTTTGCGCTCGGACCAGTCCTTCAAGGTAACAAAAGCCAGTGCGGCGTTCTGGCCCTGGCCCGAGAAGCTGAAGCCCAACACACCAACCATGCTTTCAACCTCGGGCTGCTTGAGCATGAAACCTTCGACCTGCTCCATCACGGCGCTGGTGCGTTCCAGCGTGGCGCCTGGCGGCAACTGGACATTGACCAGCAGCGTGCCCTGGTCTTCGCCGGGCAGGAAGGAGGTTGGCAGACGGGTGTACACCAGGGCCACCACACCAATGATGGCCACATAAATAATCAGGTAGCGGCCGGCACGGCGCAGCAGTCGGGCGACCAGCCCTTCATAACTCTTGGCCGTGCGCGAGAAGCCGCGGTTGAACCAGCCGAAAAAGCCTGTCTTTTCGTGGTGGTGACCGGCTTGCACCGGTTTGAGCAACGTGGCGCACAAGGCCGGCGTCAGGGACAGCGCCAGGAACGCCGAGAACCCGATCGAGGCCACCATGACCGCCGAGAACTGGCGGTAAATATTGCCGGTGGACCCGGCAAAAAAGGCCAGCGGCACAAACACGGAGATCAGCACCACGGTCACACCGATGATGGCGCCCGAAATCTGTCCCATGGCCTTGCGTGTCGCTTCCAGCGGCGGCAAGCCCTCCTCGCTCATGATGCGCTCGACGTTTTCGACCACCACAATGGCATCATCGACCACGATACCGATCACCAGCACCATGCCGAACATGGTCAGCACGTTGATGGAAAAACCCAGGGCCAGCAAGGTTCCGAAGGTACCCAGCAAGGCAATCGGCACCACGACGGTCGGAATGATGGTGTAACGGATGTTCTGCAAAAACAGGAACATCACCAGGAACACCAGCACCACCGCCTCGATCAGGGTCTCGGCCACCTGGCGGATGGAGATGCTCACAAAACGCGAACTGTCGTAGGGGATGGAGTACTTCACGCCCTTGGGGAAGTAGCGCTGGAGTTCGTCCATCCTGGCGCGAACAGCCTTGGCGGCTGCCAGCGCATTGCCGCTTGGCGTGAGTTGCACGCCCACACCCACGGCATCCTTGCCGTTGAGGCGGGCCGAGGTGGCATAAGCCTGCCCACCGAGTTCAATCCGGGCGACATCCTTCAGGCGCACCGAGGAGCCGTCCGTGTTGGCACGCAGCACGATGTTGCCAAACTGCGCCACGCTGGACAACTGACCATTGACCACCACCGTCGCGGCAATGCCCTGGCCGGCCACATTCGGCAAGTCACCTATCGTGCCGGAAGCCACCTGCGCGTTTTGCGACTGGATGGCACTCGTCACGTCGGCCGACGACAAGGAAAAGCCCGCCAGTTTGGCTGGATCAAGCCAGATGCGCATGGCGCGCTCCGTGCCAAACAACTGGGCCTGGCCAATGCCAGGCAGACGCTGCAGTTCGGGCACGATGTTGCGCGACGCATAGTCGCCCAAGGCCACCGGATCAATGGCCGGATCGTCGGATGACAACATGGCAAAGAGCAGGAAGTTGGCATTCGACTTGTCCACACGCACACCCTGCTGCGTCACCGCTGCAGGCAGGCGCGGCGCCGCGCGCGACAAGCGGTTCTGTACGTCCACCTGCGCCAGGTCGGGATTGGTGCCGGGCTGGAAACTCAAAGTGAGATTACCGGTGCCGTTGGCTTGCGCCACGGCTTCCATGTAGATCAGGCCGGGAGAACCGTTCATTTCCCGCTCGATCACGCTCAAGACACTGTCTTCCAGCGTTTTGGCGGACGCGCCGGGATAACTGGCCGACACAATGATGGCCGGGGGCGCCACAGGCGGGTACTGGGCAATGGGCAATTGCGTGACTGCCACACTACCGAGCACGATAATGAACAGGGCAATCACCCAGGCAAAGATCGGCCGATCAATAAAAAACTTGGCCATGAAGTGAGCTCCTTACTTCGCTGCCGCTGACGCAGCAGGTGCGGCGGGACTGGCCGCAACCGGCGCCGATGCGGCGGACGCTGCAGGTGCGGATGCCGCTGCAGCAGGCGCTCCGGCGGCCGGGGCCGCAGGTTTCCAGGGCACCGGCTTCACCGGCGTGCCGGGTGGCATCATCTGCAATTTCTGGAAGCCATCGACCATGACCTTCTCGCCGGCTTTCAAGCCGCTGAGCACCACCCATTGGGCGTCCTTGGCCGAACCGATCTTCACCGAACGCGTGCCGACCTTGCCATCCTCGCCAACCACCATCACGGTATCGCCCTGCGCGGTACGCGTCACGGCCTGTTGCGGCACGGTAAACGCATCGCTGGCCTGGGCTTGCTCCAGGCGCACCCGCACATACAGGCCGGGCAGCAGTTCACCGGTCGGATTCGGCACTTCGGCGCGAAGCGTGATCTGCCCGGTCGTGGCATCCACCGTCAGGTCGGAAAACAGCAGGCGTCCGGCCTTGGCGTATTCCGTGCCGTCTTCGAGAACAACACGAATACTCGCAGCTTCGCTGCCATCGGCCCGCTTGAGCTGGCCCTTTGCCATGGCATTGCGCAGTTTCATGACCTCGGTCGCGGACTGCGTGAAATTGACGTACACGGGGTTGATCTGCTGGATCACGGCCAGCTGGGTGGCATCCCCCTGCCCGACCAATGCACCTTCGGTGACCAGCGCACGGCCGATACGCCCAGAGATCGGCGCGGTCACCGATGCATAACCCAGACTGATGCTGGTCGTCTGCACGCTGGCCTTGGCCACAGCGACATCTGCTTCGGCCTGCTTTTGCGCAGCCACGGCGTTGGCATATTCCTGCTTGCTCACGGCGTTGGCAGCCACCAGTGGCTTGTAACGCTCGGCCAGCGCTGCGGCTTGGGCCAGATTGGCCTCTGCACGCGCCTGGCTGGCCTTGGCACTGGCGACCTGGGCCGCGTAAGGCGCGGAATCAATCGTGAACAGCGGCTGGCCGGCTTTGACATCACTGCCCTCGCGGAAGAGCCGCTTTTGCAGAATGCCCGCGGCGCGCGCCCTCACCTGCGCGACCCGCGAGGCTTCCAGACGTCCGGGCAACTCGGTGATCAGACCCACGTCCCCCAGCTTGACCGTGACCACGCCCACTTCGGCAGGCGGCGGCGCGCCACCGGCGCCCGGCCCATGGCCATCTCCGCTTTTACCGCAGCCCGCGATCAATACGGTCAAGACCGCAGCAATCAGGATCTGCTTGTGACGGGAGTGTTTTGGCGACAGTTCAGCAGGGAGAGTGGGCTGAATCAAGCTCGACGTAGGCATGCTGCTTCCTTGAGTAATGGCTAGGCAGGAGAAAAGAAGAAGGCTGGAAAAGCTGTTTGAGAAAAGAGCTTGCCCAAAACCAAGGGTTTCTGCGGAGAGTGGATTTTACATACATTTATGAATGTATATTTAAGCCCTCGGAAAATTAGATCACAGGACGCAAATTTTGGCTCGTCGAACAAAAGAAGATGCACTGGCCACCCGCCAGAGCCTGCTTGACGCGGCGGAGCTGCTGTTTCAGGCGCAAGGTGTCTCCCGCACCTCGCTCAATGACATTGCCAAGCAGGCCGGCACCAGCCGGGGCGCCATTTATTGGCACTTCAAAGACAAGGCCGACCTGTTCAACGCCATGATGGAGCGGGTCACTCTGCCCCTGGAGCAATCCTTCGATGACGTGATGCGGGACGCGCAAACCGACCCGCTGGCGCGTATCTGCCATGGCATACGCCAAGCACTGCTCCATATCGCCACCGACCCCCACACGCGCCGGGTGTTTGAAGTCGCCACCCATAAAGTGGAATACGTGGATGAGTTGCAGGCAGTGCGTTTGCGCCACCTGACGGTGCGCCATGAGTTTTTGCAGCAGGTCGAAAGCGGATTATTAGACGCGGCCGAGCGCCAGGCCTTGACGCTGACGGCTCCAGCCTCCACGGTCGCGCAAGGTCTGCACGCCATCATTGACGGCCTGATCCAGAACTGGCTGCTGGACAGCACGGCTTTTGACTTGGCCGCAGTGGGCCAGGACGTGGTGGATATTTACCTGGCAGGACTGGGCTTCAAACCCGAAAAGAAGTAACACACCCGCCAGGCCGATGACGGCCTGGCAGCGCCGCAGAGGCGCTTAGTGCAGGTGCCGCGGCTTGCGCCCGCCGCCACCGTGGCCGGAGCCGCCTTGTGGCCCGCCCATGCCGCGCGGCGGCCGGCCCAACTGCATGGAGTTGACCAGTGTTTCAAAACGCTGCTCAAACAATTTATCCACAGCCGAGACCACATCACCCAGTTCAGAGGCGTCAAAATGACGCTCCATCAGCCCGATCATGTCCTGCACCAGCAAATCACGCTGGACCTGCATGATGGCGGCGGGTGTCGGGCCCACAAAATACATCACGAAGTCGTCCCTGGCCTCTGCGCCGTCGCGCTCTTCATCTTCGTCAAAGTCCGCATCGTAATAGGTGACTTCAATCGGTGCGCCACTGAGCGCCAGTTCGTTCAAGGCCATACAGACTTCATCGAGCACCTGACGGAAATCTTCGTCGCCGGGAACGGTCCAGCACAGCTGCAGCAGATGCTGCTGCGCATCAAAACGTATGCCGGGCTCCTCCTCATACACGCTGGCGGCGGCTCCGGCCAGCGACTTGGCTCCCGCGTAGGTCCAGAGCGGCTTCAGCGCCTCCTGCAGCTGCTCGAAGCCGACATCATCACGCAGCAGCACTTCGCCGTGGACGTGAATTTCAAAAGGAGGGGTGTTGTAGCGGGCCATGGAATCTATCTTAACCAGTTGCAGCCTGAAATGAGCGTTGCCACGGCGTGGCCATGGCATTGCGAGCGTGTGGATGGCGGGTTCTGCGACACATCAGAAAACTGTCGTTTGGTGCCCGGGACCGGAATCGAACCGGTACGCCCCTTATGCAGGAAAGCGGCGGATTTTAAGTCCGATGTGTCTACCAATTTCACCACCCGGGCAGGGCACCTATTGTGAAACAAAAAGGCCTCGCCAAATCGACTGACGAGGCCTTGATGACCAACAAAATCAAACGCAAACTTCTGGAGGCGCGGGGCGGAGTCGAACCGCCCTGGATGGATTTGCAATCCACTGCATAACCGCTTTGCTACCGCGCCTTGTTATGACTAATTATTCTCAGCATCTGCCACAACTCAATCGCTGTGGCGCCAATGAAAAAGGACAGCATTTTTACGTGCTGCCCTTTTGAATTGGAGCGGGAGAAGAGTCTCGAACTCTCGACCTCAACCTTGGCAAGGTTGCGCTCTACCAACTGAGCTACTCCCGCGTTATCAGCCTCGAATTATAGCGTAGATTTTTGCACCCTGCGAACAGGGGCGAAAAAACTTTGCTTAATGCGTGACGCTGCCCAGCACTTCGGTGGCCGGAACCACGGCAGCAGGCGCTACAGCAGACTCGTCCTCAGGCAATGGCACGGGCTGGCGCACCAGCGCAATCTTCAGCACCTGATCAATCCATTTGACCGGCACGATCTCAAGGCCGTTTTTCACGTTCTCGGGAATCTCCTGCAAGTCCTTGGCGTTTTCTTCAGGAATGATCACGGTCTTGATGCCGCCGCGCAGCGCGGCCAGCAGTTTTTCCTTGAGTCCGCCAATTGCCGTGACCTCACCGCGCAATGTAATTTCACCGGTCATGGCCACATCGCCGCGCACTGGAATACCGGTGATGGCAGACACAAAAGCCGTGGTCATCGCGGCGCCCGCACTCGGGCCGTCCTTGGGCGTGGCGCCATCAGGCACGTGAATGTGGATGTCGCGTTTCTCGAACATCTCATCCTTGATGCCCAGCATGCGTGCGCGGCTGCGCACCACGGTGCGTGCGGCTTCGACCGACTCTTTCATCACGTCGCCCAGCGAACCGGTACGTGTGATCACGCCCTTACCGGGCATCATGGCCGCTTCAATGGTCAACAGGTCGCCACCGACCTCGGTCCAGGCCAAGCCCACCACCTGGCCGACCTGGTTGTGGTTCTCGGCACGGCCATAGTCGTACTTGCGCACGCCCAGAAAATCATTGAGGTTGTCGGCCGTGACGATGACCTTGGGCTCCATTTTTTTCAGCTGGATGGCCTTGACCACCTTGCGGCAGATTTTGGAGAGTTCGCGCTCGAGCGAACGCACACCGGCTTCACGCGTGTAATAACGCACGATGTCGCGAACCGCCTGCTCCTGGATCTCCAGTTCCTCGTCCTTGACGCCATTGTTCTTGAGCTGCTTGGGCAGCAGGTAACGCATGGCGATGCTGGTTTTTTCGTCTTCGGTGTAGCCGGACAAACGAATCACCTCCATGCGGTCCAGCAAGGCCGGCGGAATATTCATGGAGTTGGACGTCGCCACAAACATCACGTCGCTCAGGTCGAAATCGACCTCCACGTAATGGTCGCCAAAGGTGTGGTTCTGCTCGGGATCCAGCACCTCCAGCAAGGCACTGGAAGGATCACCACGGAAGTCGGTACCCAGCTTGTCGATCTCGTCCAGCAGGAACAGCGGATTGCGTGTGCCGGCCTTGGACAGGCTTTGCAAGACCTTGCCCGGCAAGGCGCCAATGTAGGTGCGCCGATGGCCGCGTATCTCGGCTTCGTCACGCATGCCACCCAGCGCCATACGCACATATTTGCGGCCCGTGGCTTTGGCGATCGACTGGCCCAGCGATGTTTTGCCGACACCCGGAGGGCCAACCAGGCACAGGATAGGCGCCTTGAGTTTGTCGACGCGCTGTTGCACCGCGAGATATTCGACGATGCGGTCCTTGACCTTTTCCAGGCCGTAATGATCCTCGTCGAGCACCAGCTCGGCATTCGCCAGGTCGTGCTTGATCTTGGTTTTTTTACTCCATGGCAGCCCGGTCAACACATCGATGTAAGTGCGCACCACGGTTGCCTCGGCAGACATGGGTGACATCAGCTTGAGTTTTTTCAGCTCGCTTTCAGCCTTCTTCCGGGCTTCCTGCGGCATTTTGGCCGTCTTGATCTTTTTCTCGATCTCTTCGATGTCAGCGCCCTCTTCGCCTTCACCAAGTTCTTTCTGGATCGCCTTGACCTGTTCGTTCAGGTAAAAATCGCGCTGGTTTTTTTCCATCTGGCGCTTGACGCGGCCACGGATCTTTTTGTCGACGTTGAGGATGTCGACTTCACGCTCGAGTTGTTCGTACAGGTTTTCCAGCCTGGCCTTGACATTGTCCAGGTCCAGAATGACCTGTTTGGCGTCAAGCTTGAGCGGCAGGTGGGCGGCAATGGTGTCGGCCAGGCGACCGGCATCATCGATGCTGGAAATCGAAGTGAGGATTTCAGGCGGAATCTTTTTATTCAGTTTGACGTAGTGGTCAAACTGCTGCATCACGGCGCGGCGCAAGGCTTCAATTTCGCTGGACTTGTCACCGGGAACCGCCACGGCCGGCTCGGCTGGCGTCACGTTGGCGGTGAAGTGAAACTCGCCTTCGTCAATTTTGTTGACCTTGGCGCGTTGCTGGCCTTCCACCAGGACCTTGACCGTGCCGTCCGGCAGCTTGAGCATCTGCAAAATCGTGGCGACACAACCAACCTCGAACATGTCTTCCACGGAAGGCTCGTCCTTGGCCGCGGCTTTCTGGGCCACCAGCATGATGCGGCGCTCGGCCTCCATCGCGGACTCCAGGGCCTTGATGCTTTTCGGGCGGCCCACAAACAGCGGGATCACCATGTGGGGAAACACCACCACATCGCGCAGGGGTAAAAGCGGCAGCTCGATCGGGCTGGAAGGCAATGTAGTTTGTGCGGACATATGAACCTTAAAGGTAGACCTTAAATGAAAGCCCCGCTCTGCGATTTCGGGAACGGGCTTTCATGGTTGGGTGAAAACAATCTACTCCAACGTGGGGAGCCGCGGCTGGTTTTTCAAGCCTGGCACAGATTTATGCCGCGCCAGGCATCACCAGGATCTTCGCAACTCGCCGCGTTGGCGGCTTCACGCCTGTTTGGCGGCTTCACGGTACACCAGCAGCGGTGCCTTGTTTTCTTCAATCGTCGACTCGTCAACCACCACTTTTTCCACATTGCTGGTGTTGGGCAGATCAAACATGGTGTCGATCAGGGACTGCTCCAGAATCGAACGCAAACCACGCGCCCCGGTCTTGCGAGCCAGTGCCTTGCGGGCAATCGCCTTGAGCGCCGAGGGGCGAATTTCCAGATCCACACCTTCCATAGACAAGAGTTTGCTGAACTGCTTGACAACCGCGTTTTTCGGCTCGGTCAGGATCTGCACCAGTGCGTCTTCGCTCAGTTCGGCCAAGGTCGCCACGACGGGCATACGACCCACCAGTTCGGGGATCAGGCCAAACTTGATCAAGTCTTCCGGCTCCACGTCCTTGAACGATTCGGTCAGGCTACGGGATTTTTTGCTTTTGACGATGGCGCCAAAGCCAATACCCGATGCCTCGGTGCGGTTTTCGATGACTTTTTCCAGCCCCGAGAATGCCCCGCCGCAGATAAACAGGATGTTGGTGGTGTCCACCTGCAGGAAGTCCTGATTCGGATGTTTGCGCCCGCCTTGCGGCGGCACAGAGGCCATGGTGCCCTCGATCAGCTTGAGCAGCGCCTGCTGCACGCCCTCACCCGACACATCACGTGTGATGGACGGGTTGTCGGACTTGCGCGAAATCTTGTCGATTTCGTCGATGTAGACAATGCCTTGCTGCGCGCGCTCGACTTCGTAGTTGCAGCTTTGCAGCAGTTTCTGGATGATGTTTTCAACGTCTTCACCGACATACCCGGCTTCGGTCAAGGTGGTGGCATCGGCCATCACAAAAGGAACGTTGAGCGTGCGGGCCAGGGTCTGGGCCAGCAAGGTCTTGCCGGAGCCGGTTGGACCGATCAGCAAGATATTGCTCTTGGTCAGCTCAACGTCGTCCTTTTTGGCTTTGTCCTTGTGACGCAGGCGTTTGTAGTGGTTGTAGACCGCGACGGCCAGCGTGCGTTTGGCCGGTTCCTGGCCAATCACATAACCGTCCAGCGTGGTCTTGATCTCCAGCGGCGTCGGCAGGTCGCCACGCGTTTCACGCACATCTTCCCCGGCAGGCAACTCATCACGGATGATTTCGTTGCACAGGTCTATACATTCATCGCAGATGAAGACCGAAGGCCCTGCAATGAGCTTTTTGACCTCGTGCTGGCTTTTGCCGCAGAAGGAGCAATACAGGGTCTTTTCGCTGGAAGAGCCTTTTTTTTCGGCCATTGGTGTGGTGCCTTTTGGGTGCCCGGAGGAGTTGTTAGCTAATGATAACCAAATAAAACCAGACCCCCCGCGCTTCGCGCCCCCCCGAGGGGGCCTTTTGCCTTGGGGCGGCCCGGTGACAAAAAACGGCGTTCCCTGTTACAGAAAACGCCGTTGTCGTGGTGTCACTGAGAGGGTTTTTGCTTGCCGAGTTTACGGACGCTTGGCAATCACCTGATCAACCACGCCGTAGGCCTTGGCCTCGTCGGCAAACATGAAGTAATCACGCTCGGTATCACGCTCGATTTTCTCCACGGACTGGCCGGTATTTTCGGCCAGGATGCGATTGAGCTGGGCACGCGTCTTGAGGATGTCACGGGCGTGAATTTCAATGTCGGTGGCCTGGCCTTGCGCGCCGCCCGAAGGCTGGTGAATCATCACACGCGAGTTGGGCAGCGAAAACCGCTTGCCTTTGGCGCCGGCCGCGAGCAAAAAAGCGCCCATGCTGGCCGCCATGCCGGTACACAGCGTGGACACGTCGGGTTTGATGAACTGCATGGTGTCATAAATAGCCATGCCAGCCGTCACCGAACCGCCCGGGGAATTGATGTAGAAAGAAATATCCTTGTCCGGATTTTCGCTTTCGAGGAACAGCAACTGCGCCACTACCAGGTTGGCGGTCTGGTCATTGACCGGACCCACCAGAAAAATCACGCGATCCTTGAGCAGACGCGAATAAATGTCGTAGGACCGCTCGCCACGGCCGGACTGTTCAATCACCATCGGAACCATGCCGAGGCCTTGAATGTCCTGTGCACTGCTATATGCGCTCATGTGTTACTCCAGTTGTTGGGTTGTACTTTACCCAAAATAAATGGGGCTTGAAGCCGTAGCCGCAAGCCCCTGCGCCAGAAATTGGATCACAGCGGGCGGCAGGCCCGCCGAACCGCTTAGTTCTGGCTCATCAATTCGTCAAAAGCCACTGGTTTTTCAACCACTTTGGCCTTGCTCAGCACAAAGTCCGTGACATTGTTTTCAATCACCACGGATTCGACTTCCGCCATGCGTTTTTGGTCACCGAAGTACCAACGCACCACATCTTCCGGTTTTTCGTAGCTGGAGGCCAATTCTTCCACGTGGGCCTTGACCTGCTCGGCCTTGGGGAACAGGTCGTTGGCACGGGTCAGCTCGGCCACCACCAGGCCCAGGCGCACACGGCGCTCGGCTTGCGGACGGAAGATGTCGTCAGGAATAGGCGCCTTGTCGGCGTCCTTGATGCCGCGCTGCTTGAGGTCGGCGCGCGCGCCTTCCACCATGCGCTCCAGTTCGGCCTGGACAATTGCTTGCGGCAAGTCGAGCTCGGCGTTGGCCAACAGCGCGTCCATCACGGCGTTTTTGTTGCGGGCCAGCAAGCGGAACTTGACTTCGCGCTCCAGGTTTTTCTTGATGTCGGCGCGCAGGCCTTCCACCGTCGCGTCGGCGATACCCAGGGACTTGGCCAGGGCTTCGTTGACTTCAGGCAGGTGGGCGGCTTCGATTTTCTTGACCGTGACCATGAAGTCGGCCTGTTTGCCGGCCACGTCTTTGCCGTGGTAATCGGCAGGGAAATTCAGGGGAAACGTCTTGCTTTCGCCGCTTTTCATGCCGCGCACGGCGTCTTCGAATTCCTTGAGCATCTGGCCTTCGCCGACCAGGAACTGGAAGTCGTCAGCCTTGCCGCCGGCAAAGGTTTCGCCGTCCATCTTGCCTTCGAAATCGATGGTCACGCGGTCGCCGTCCTGGGCAGCCGCATCCTGGGCGCGCTGTGCGAAGGTGCGGCGCTGCTTGCGCAGGATGTCCACGGTCTTGTCGATGGCTTCGTCGGTCACTTCGGCCGTGAGTTTTTCAACTTCAGCCTGGGACAGATCACCGATCTTGACTTCGGGATAGACCTCGAAAATGGCGTCAAATGCCAGTTCGCCCTCGGGTGCGCCTTCTTTTTCGCTGATACGCGGCTGGCCGGCGACACGCAGCTTGGCTTCGTTGGCGGCGGCGGAGAAAGCTTCGCCGACCTTGTCGTTCATGACTTCGTAATGCACCGAGTAGCCATAACGCTGGGCAACCACGTTCATGGGCACCTTGCCGGGACGGAAACCGTCCATCTTGACCGTGCGGGCCAGGCGTTTCAGGCGTGAATCGACTTCAGACTGGATGGTGTTGACGGGCAAGGTCAACGTCATTTTGCGTTCCAGCTTTTCAAGGGTTTCAACAGTCACGGCCATGGTCTACTCCTAATATCCAGAATGTGTAAAAGACAGACTGTGCCCACGGCACTTCAAGCCCTGAGGCAATCGTCCTGAAAATCTCACTAGTGGTGCGCGGGGCGGGACTCGAACCCGCACAGTATTGCTACCGTCAGGACCTAAACCTGGTGCGTCTACCAATTTCGCCACCCGCGCTCCTGAAATAAAAACGGGAATCCTCAGCTTTTAGGCTTACGGACCCCCGCCTGAAATCGGTCAACTTTCTATTTTAGCCTGTATCGGCCGCCGGTTTATCGGGCAGCCGTCACAAGGGCTAATTTATGCCATGGCCGGTGTTTCGCGCTTGACCCGGAACCAGGCGGCGTACATGGCCGGCAAGGCCAGCAAGGTCAACACCGTGGCCACGATCAGCCCGCCCATGATGGCAACCGCCATGGGCCCCCAGAACACGCTGCGGGACAGCGGAATCATGGCCAGTACGGCGGCGGCGGCGGTCAACACGATGGGGCGCAGGCGCCGCACGGCCGATTCCACAATCGCATCCCAGGCAGGAATGCCCGCGGCACGGTCCTGCTCGATCTGGTCAATCAGGATCACCGAGTTGCGCTGGATCATGCCCATCAGGGCAATCACCCCGAGCAAGGCCACGAAGCCAAAAGGCCGGCCCAGCAGCAGCAAGGCGCCGGCCACGCCGGCAATGCCCAGCGGCCCGGTCAGGAACACCAGCATGGCGCGGCTGAAGCTGTGCAGTTGCAACATCAACAAGGTGAAGGTCAAAAACAGCATGACGGGAATGCCCGCCGCGATCGAGGCCGAACCCTTGCTGCTTTCCTCGACGGCGCCGGCCACTTCGATGCGGTAACCCCCCATGCCGTTTTTCAGCCACTGGGCTTCCAGCGTTTTCAGGCGCGGTAGCAGTTCGCCGGTGACCGTGGCGCCCTGCAGACCTTCGACGATGTCGCTTTGCACCGTGATGGCGTAGTCGCGGTTTTCGCGCCACATCACGCCCGGCTCCCAGGTGAACACCGGCTTGGCGATTTGTGTCAGCGGAATCGACTGGCCCGACGCCGTCGGCAGGTAGGCGTTGGCGATGTCGGTGATGGCGTTGCGCTCGTCCAGCGGCTGGCGCAACACGATGTCTATCAGCTTGTCGCCTTCGCGGAACTGCCCGACCGTGCTACCGCTCAGAATGGTTTTGGAGGCCTGTGCGATGGACTGGCTGGTGACCCCCAGCGCACGTGCCTTGGACTGGTCCACTTCCAGGCGCAAGACCTTGACCGACTCGTTCCAGTTGTCGTTGACGCCGCGGGTGTTGGGACTTTCGCGTAACACGGCCTTGACCTCGTCGGCGCGTTCACGCAGCACCAACGGGTCGATGCCGACCACCCGGAACTGCACCGGGTAAGGCACGGGCGGACCGTTGGGCAGCAGCTTGATACGGCCGCGCACTTCGGGGAACTCCTGGGCCAGCAAGCTCGGCAACTTGATGCGCAGCGTCTCGCGCACCTTCAGGTCCTTGGACAAGACGATGAATTGCGACACATTGGTTTGCGGAAACACCTGGTCCAGCGGCAAATAAAAACGCGGCACGCCGGAACCGACCCAGGTACTGACCGAACTCACGCCCTCTTCCTTGAGCAGGCGCGCCTCGACACGTTTGGCGGTTTCTTCATTGGCGGCAAACGAGGTGCCTTCGGGGAACCAGATGTCCACCATGATCTCGGGCCGGCTGGAGTCGGGGAAAAACTGCTGCTGTACCTTGCCCATGCCCACAATGCCGAGCGCAAACACCAGGATGGTCGCGCCTATGGTGAGCCAGCGGTGCTCTACACACCAGTTCACGGTTTTGCGAAAGGCGTTGTAAAAAGGCGAGTCGAACATCTCGTGCGGACTGTCCAGCCCCGCGGCCACCTCTTGCACATGCGGCGGCGGCTTGAGCAGCAAGGTGCCCAGGTAAGGCACAAAATAAACCGACACCAGCCAGCTCAGCACCAGCGCAATCACGGTGACCCCAAAAATGGCAAAGGTGTATTCACCGGTGGTCGATTTGGCCAGGCCAATCGGTAAAAAACCAACGGCCGTGATCAGGGTGCCGGTCAACATGGGCATGGCGGTGATTTCGTAGGCAAAGGTCGCGGCACGCACCTTGTCGTAGCCCTCTTCCATCTTGCGCACCATCATTTCCACCGCAATGATGGCGTCATCCACCAGCAGGCCCAGCGCAATGATCAGCGAGCCCAGCGAGATTTTGTGCAGGCCGATGCCGAAATAATTCATCGCCAAAAAGGTCACGGCCAGCACCAGCGGGATGGTGATGCCCACCACCAGCCCGGGCCGCATGTCGATGTAATAACGTTTCCACCACGGGTGCTGGCCGGGACGCCGGTGAAAACCCAACGCGACAAAACTCACGGCCAGCACAATCACCACGGCTTCGATCAACACCTTGACAAATTCATTGACCGAGCTCGCCACGGCGGTCGGCTGGTCCTGGATTTGCACCAGCTCGACACCGGCCGGCAGCGCCGCCTTGATCCGGCCCGTGGTCGCCTGCAAGGCCTTGCCCAGCGCGATGATGTCGCCGCCCTTGGCCATGGACACACCGAGCGCGATCACTTCCCGGCCCTGATGCCGCACCTTGACCGCCGGCGGATCCACATAAGCACGTTTGATCTCGGCGATGTCCCCCAGACGCAGCTGGTTGCCCGAGGCACCGCGTATCGGCATGGCGCGTAGTTGCTCCACCGCCGCAAACTGCCCGGCCACCCGCACCTGCACCACATCCAGCGGCGTCTGCACGGCGCCGGCCGACTCGACCGCGTTTTGCTGGCCCAGCTGGTTTAACACCTGGTTGAAGTCCAGCCCGAGCTGGGCCAGGCGTTTTTGCGAAATCTCGATGTAGAGTTTTTCGTCCTGCACGCCAAACTGCTCGACCTTGGCGACATCCGGCACACGCAGCAGTTGCTGGCGCACGTCGTCGGCAAAGGTTTTCAGTTCGGCGTAGTTGAAGCCGTCGGACTGCAGGGCGTAGATCACCCCATACACGTCGCCGAAATCATCGTTGAAAAACGGTCCCTGCACGCCCGCCGGCAAGGTGGAACGCATGTCGCCTATCTTCTTGCGCACGGCGTACCAGACACCGGGCACATCGGCCGCTTTCGAGGAATCCTTGATCTGGAAAATGATTTGCGACTCGCCCGGCTTGGAGTAACTGCGTATCTTGTCGGCGTAAGGCACCTCCTGCAAGGTGCGCTCAAGCTTGTCGGTCACCTGTTCGGCCACCTGCTGCGCCGTGGCGCCCGGCCAGTAAGTACGCACCACCATCGCGCGAAAGGTAAACGGCGGGTCTTCGTCCTGGCCGAGCTGGAAATACGCGGCAAAGCCGAGCAGCATCAGCACCACCATCAGGTAACGCGTCAGCGCCGGATGGTCCAGCGCCCATTTGGACAGGTTGAAGCTGTCTTTCGGTTGTACTTGGGTCATGCAGGCCTCACTTCGCTGCCGGGGCGGCAGGCGCAGTCGCTACTGAATTTATAGCTGTTTGCGCAGGTGGGACGGGGGCTAGAGCCACTTTTGGCTTATAAATCGTGACTTTCTGGCCGGGCGAGAGCACATGCACGCCGGCGCTGACCACCAGCATGCCGGGCTGCAAACCGGCGGCCACCACCACCTCGTTGCCATCGGCTGTGGCGATCTGGATGATTTGTGAACGCACCGTCATGCTTGCCGGGTCCAGCACCCAGACCGCGCTGGCCTTGCCATCCTGGCGCAAGGCGCTGGTCGGCAGTTTGATGGCTTGTTGGCCGGCGGCGCCCAGGCCCTGCGGCAGCACATACACGGTGGCGCCCAGCGCTGGTGGCTCTGTGGTGTCCAGCGCCACCTTGACCGGGTAGGTTCGCGTGGCCGGGTCGGCGCTGGCGGAAACTTCGCGCACCTTGCCGGCCAGTTCGGTGTTTTGTGCCCAGACACGCACCTTGACCGGCTGGCCCACCTGGAGCGCGGCGACCTTGTCTTCCGGCACCGAAAACACCGCGTCGCGCGGGCCGTCGGCGGCAATGCGCAACACCGGCATGCCGGCGGTGACCACCTGCCCGACTTCCGCCTCGACCGCGGTCACCACCCCCGACACATCGGCGACCAGCACCGCGTAATTGGCCTGGTTGCCCTGCATCGCCAGCTGCGACTGCGCCTGCTCCAGCTGGGCCTGCGCCGCCTTGAACGTGGTGTCGCGGCGCTCGAGTTCGGCGCCGCTGATGAAACTCTGGTCCTTCAGCTCTTTGTAACGCTTGTAATCGGCCGCCGCCAGGTCGCGGTTGGTCCGGGCGGCCGCCACCTGGGCACGCGCCGCGTTGGCAGCCAGTTGGTAGTCTTGCGGGTCCAGCTGGACCAGCACCTGGCCGGCCTTGACGTGCTGGCCCAGTTCGGCCTGACGCTTGATGATTTTTCCGCCCACCCGAAAACCCAGGCGCGACTCGACTCGCGCCTTGACCTCGCCGGCAAACTCATGACTGGCGTGGAGCGAATCGACGCCCACCGTCATCACCTTGACCGCCCGCACCGGCTCCTCGGGAGGCGCGGGTCGGGAACAGGCGCTCAGCAACAGGGCGCCGCAAAGAACGGCAAAGGCGGTTTTATTCATGGTGTGATGGGCAAAAGCGGTGGCTGGAAAAGCCAGAAAGCACCCCGGGGAAACCGAGTTACTGACTGATCGGTTAGTAATCTAGGGTAATTACGCAGGCTTGTCAAGCGACAATCCCGGCCATGAACCCAGGCCTTGATTCCGGCACGCCACAGGCGCTGCAGCCCCCGTCCCAGCATTACGAAAACTTCCCGGTCGCCTCGCTGCTTTGCCCGCCACGGCTGCGGCCGGCGGTCGCTGCGATTTACTGGTTCGCCCGCACCGCCGACGACATCGCCGACGAAGGCGACGCCCTGCCCGCCCAACGCCTGCAAGACCTGGCCGCCTACCGCGCCGACCTGCTGGCAGTGTCCGAAGGCCGGGCCCCCTCGGGTCGCTGGCCGACCGTGTTTGCCACGCTGCAACCGGTGCTGCTGCAGTTCCAGTTGCCGGTGCCGCTGCTGGCCGACCTGCTCAGCGCGTTTGAGCAGGATGTGGTCAAGCAGCGTTATGCCAGCGAGGCCGAGCTGCTGGATTATTGCCGCCGCTCCGCCAACCCGGTCGGCCGCCTGCTGCTGCACTTATACGGCGTGCACGATGCCAAATCCCTGGTCCAAAGCGACCAGATCTGCAGCGCGCTGCAACTGATCAACTTCTGGCAAGACCTCAGCGTGGACATTCCGCGTGGCCGCATTTACCTGCCGCAAGACCTGTGGGCAGAACATGGGGTTGACGAGGCCCAGCTGCTGCGCCTGGAGGTCAACCCCGCCACTACGAAATTGATAGCTGCTTGCGCCCATGCAGCAAGGGCCAGGATGCTAAAAGGCTCACAACTGGTGAAAAAAGTGCCAGGCCGCGCCGGTTGGGAGTTGCGCCTGGTGGTGCAAGGCGGCCTGCGCATTCTGGACAAAATCGAAGCCATGGACTTCGCCACGCTGCAGCGACGGCCCAAGCTGAAGGCCTGGGATGTCAGCGTGATGCTCTGGCGCGCGCTCTGGATGTAGACGCCCGGCCAAACACCGCCCGACGCTCGGCTTAGCCCAAGACTTCCAGCAAGCGGTCCAGCCCACCCTCGTTGATGGCCACCATGGCCTGCTGCCGCACCACAGGTTTGGCGTGGTAGGCCACCGACAGGCCGGCCACCTGCATCATGGCCAAGTCATTGGCCCCATCCCCCACGGCAATCGCCTGCGCCGGCGTGATGCCCAGGGCGGCGCAACATTCCAGCAGCTTGATCCGTTTTTGCTCGCCATCGCAAATGTCACCCCAGGGCTGGGGCAACATGCGGCCGGTCAGGCAGCCGTCTTCAATCTCGAGCACATTGGAGCGGGTGTCGTCCAGGCCTAGGCGCTGCTGCAGCCGGTCGGTAAAAAAGGTGAAACCGCCACTGACCAGAATGCAGCGTAGCCCGGCACGTTTGCAGGCCGCGATCAGCGTCTCGACGCCGGGGTTGAGTTGCAGACGCTCGTCGTACACGGCCTGCAGCGCAGACAGCGGTACGCCGCGCAGCAAGGCCACGCGCTGGCGCAGGCTTTCCTTGTAGTCCGTGATCTCCCCGCGCATCGCAGCCTCGGTCAGCGCAGCGACCTGGGCCTTGCAGCCCGCGGCTTCGGCCACTTCATCCAGCGTCTCGATATTGATCAGGGTCGAGTCCATGTCAAAAGCGATCAAGCGGAAATCGGCCAGCCGCAAGCCAGGTGCCACGCCGCGCAGTTGCAGGCCAGCTTCGGGGAGTGTGTCAGTCATAACTTGATTCCATGGGTTGCCGAGGCGGCATGGCCTTGCATGCCCAGCCAGTCGATGAATTGCCGTGCCAGCCCGGCCACCGGGCTTTCACTGCGGTAGAGCGCGTAAACACCCGGGCCGGGCAAACGCGGCTGGGCAAACAACGGGCGCAAGCGGTCGGCGCGAATGTCTTCCTCCAGCAGACACCAGGGCGCCAGCGCCAGGCCCAGGTCGTTCATGGCCGCCTGCAAGCACAAAAACTGGTGGTCAAACACCGGGCCGGGCAACTTGGCCGGCACCTGCAGCCCCGCCAGTTCAAACCAGCGTGACCAGTCGTGTTGGCCACTGGCCGCCTGCAGCAAGGGGTGGCCCAGGCAATCGGCCACGGCATAAATCCGGTTGCGCTTGATAAAACGCGGCGACGCCACCGGCACCAGGTAATCGTCCAGGCAACGCACGCAGCTGTGCTCAGGCCGCTGCATGGGCATGCGGCGTATCAACACGTCGCTGCTAGCCTCGGCCTGCTCGAAAAACTGCCGACCCAGGGTGGACAACTGCACATCGGCATCCGGCACCAGCGCCTGGAAGCCGGTCAGCCGCGGAATCAGCCATTTCATCGCCAGCGAAGGTGTACTGCAGACACGCAGGCTGCGGCGCTGGCCGGGCGACTTCAGCAAGGTCGTGGCGCTGGCGATGCGGTCCAGGCTGGCTTGCACCTCGGTGAAGTAGTCACGGGCTTGCGGCAGCAAGCTCACGCCGCGCGCTTCGCGGGTGAAAAGGGGCTGCCCGACGTACTCCTCCAGCAAACGTATCTGCTGGCTGACCGCGCTGTGGGTGATGCTCAGTTCTTCGGCCGCCGCCGTGAAATTGGCGTGGCGCGCCGCCGCTTCAAATACGCGCAAGGCTTTCAAGGGCGGCAATCGGCGCGCCATCTCAGACCCGCGCCCCCATGCGGACAGATCTCCGGGCGCGGCAGCTGCTTGTTTTTTCAGCCAGAAGATTCTTGTCGCTCATGCGTGATGGGGGTCTTTGTTTTGTCTATGTGATGAACACCAGCGCGGCCCTGCCTGGTAACAGAAGACAGAAGAAGAGGCCGCGCATCAGTTGCGGGCCATCTTAGACCAGCAAGCCCTTAGAAAAACTAATGGCACGCCTTATAAAAAACGGCTGGTGAGGCATGGGTGCAACTCCTATCATCGCGCCATATTCATCCCCAAAGATCCAACATGGCGTCCATCACCATCGACAACATCGTGAAGCAGTTTGCCGGCCAGACGGTCTTGCAAAACCTGTCCCTGCACATTCCCGATGGTGCTTTTTACACGCTGTTAGGCCCCAGCGGCTGCGGCAAAACCACGCTGCTGCGTTGTATTGCGGGTTTTCACGAGCCCGACGGCGGCCGCATCCTATTCGACAAGGACGACGTGACGCGGGTGTCCACCCACCACCGCGACATCGGCATGGTGTTTCAGGACTACGCCCTTTTCCCCGACAAATCGGCCTTTGACAACGTGGCCTACGGCCTGCGTGCGCGCAAGGTGAGCAAGGACGAGATCAAGCGCCGGGTCAATGAGGCGCTGGACAAGGTCAGCCTGCTGGCGTTGGCCGACCGCTACCCGGCCCAGATGAGTGGCGGCCAGCGCCAGCGCGTGGCCCTGGCCCGGGCGCTGGTGATTCGCCCGCGTGTGTTGCTGATGGACGAACCGCTGTCGAACCTGGACGCCAAGATGCGGCTGCAGATGCGCGATGTCATTCTGGATCTGGTGCGCGAAGCCGGCATCACCACGGTGTTTGTGACCCACGACCAGGAAGAAGCGCTCGCCATGTCGGACCGCATCGCCATCATGGACCGCGGCAACATTGCCCAGCTCGGCACGCCGGAAGAGCTGTACGGCACGCCGGTCAATGCCTACGTGGCCGACTTCATCGGTTCGGCCAATGTGATCCCGGTGCCCGCGCAACACATGCCGGGCGACGGCGCCAACGGCACGCCCCGCCATGTGCGTTTTCAGTGGGGCGGACGGCCTTTTGACGGCGTGCAGGGCAGCGAGACGCTGGGCGAGCAAGGCGTGCTGATCGCGCGCCCGGAAGACCTGTCGCTGATGGCACCCGCGCCGCATGTGCCCAATGCCATCTTCGGCGAAGTGTTGCGCCGCCAGTATCTGGGCTTCAAGACCGCCTACCGCATCAAGCTGCACGACAGTTCCGAAATCCGGGTAGAGCTGCATGCTGGCAACACCGTCGCCGACTTCCAGGCCGGCGATGCCGTGCAGGTGCTGGTGCCCGCGCACAGCCGCGTTGTCTCGTCCTAAGGAAAACCAGCCATGAACATCAAATGGTGGCCCTGGGGCTTTTTGACACTGGTCAGCCTGGTCCTGCTCCTTTTCTTTGTGTTTTACCCGCTGGGCGTCTTATTCATCAACAGCGTGCAGGATGAGTCGGGCGCACTCTCGCTCGCCGGCTTCAAGACCCTGCTCCATGACAGCCAGTATGTGCAGGCCTTTCGCAACACGCTGGTGCTGGGTGTCGCAGTGACCGTCTGTACGGTGGCGGTCGGCGTGCCCTTTGCCTACATGGTGGCGCGTTACGAGTTTCCGTTGAAAAACCTGGTCGCCGTGCTGCCCATCATGACCATCGTGATCCCGGAAATCATCGTCGGCCAGTCCTGGCTGCTGCTGCTGGGCAACAACGGGCTGATCACCAATGTCATGGCCGACTGGGGGATTGAACTGCCCACGTTTTACGGCTGGACCGGCATGGTTTTTTCCATGACGCTGGTTTATTACACCTATATCTACCTGGGCGTGCTGGCGGCGCTGCGCGGCTTTGACAGCCAGCTTGAAGAGGCCGGCCTCAGCCTGGGCACCTCGCCGCTGGTGACCAAGTTCCGCGTGCTGGTGCCCGTGCTCCTGCCGGCCGTGCTGGTCAATGCACTGGTAGTTTTCACCCTGGTGGTCGGCAACTTCGCGCTGTCCATGCTGCTGGGCAGCCGCGTGCCGCTGCTGTCCGTCATGACTTACAACACCTTTGTCAGTGAAATGGGCGGCAGCCCCATGCTGCAAAGCGCCATGTCGGTGGTGTCCATCGGCATCGTCGCCGTGGTGCTGTTCCTCCAGAAGCGCGTGGTCGAGCGCAAGATCTACACCATGACGCAAGGCCGCGCGCCAGCGCCTATCCGCGTGCGCTCAGGCGCCGCGTTGCTCTACACCACCGCGGTGGGCCTGGTGATCCTGTTGTCGATGTTGCCCCTGATCATTGTGTTTGTGGCGGCCCTCACCGAAACCAGCGGCCCCGTCATGCGCTGGGGCCAGTGGTCGCTGTCCAGCCTGCAGCGCGCGTTGCAGGGCGCGCCCGAGCCCATCCTGAATTCGCTGAAGTTTGCCTCCATGGCCACGCTGGTCGGGGTGGCCTTTGCCATCCTGGTGAGCTACCTGACCATCAAGAAGAAAAACATCTTCACCCAGACGCTGGACTACATCGTGGTGCTGCCACTGACCATCTCGGGCACGGTGTTGGGCATCGCGCTGGTGCAGACCTTCAACACCGGCTGGCTGGTGCTGGCCGGCAGCTCGGGCATCATGGTGTTGTGCTACACGGTGCGCCGCCTGCCCTTTGCGGTGCGCAATGCCTCGTCCACCCTGTTCAACATTCCCGATTCCATTGAGGAAGCCTCGATCAGCCTGGGCGTGTCGCCGCTGAAAACATTTTTCAAGGTGATCCTGCCGGCCATGAAGGCCTCCATCATTTCGGCCGCCATCCTTATGTGGGTCACCACCATCTCCGAGCTGTCGGCTTCCGTGGTGGTCTACACCGGCGGACTGGAAACCATGCCTATCGCCATCTTCCGCCAGGTCGACGGCGGGCGGCTGGGCCTGGCCTCAGCCTATGGCGCGGCGCTGGTCAGCGTGATCCTGCTGCCCATCATCGTGGCCATCAAGGTCTTCCGCATCAACCTGTTTTCTGCCAAGTAAGTCAACACTGCCACCCCCCAACCAAGAGGCTCTCCATGAACATCAAGTCCCTTCTGCAATGCTCGCTGGCCACGCTCGGCCTGATCGCCGGCCTGGCGCAGGCCCAGACCGTGGTGCTGTATTCGTCCAACAACACCGAGACGATTGAAACCGCGCTCAATGTGGTGAAGAAAAAAACGCCTTCGCTGACGGTGCAGCAGGTCACAGGCGGCACCGGCTCCCTGATGAAACGCATCCAGGCCGAAGCCAAAAGTCCGCGCGGCGATGTGTTGTGGAGCGGCGGCTTCGGCACACTGGGCGCTTACAAAGACCTGCTCGAGCCCTACAAGGCGCCCGAGCTGGCGGCCATTCCCGCCGAATTTCGCGGACCCAATAACCTCTGGGTGGGCACCAACGTCCATGTCATGGTGTTGATGGTTAACCAACGCCAGCTCAAGGGCTTGGCCGCACCCAAGACCTGGTCTGACCTGATGAAGCCCGAATGGAAAGGCAAGTTCGCCATCACCGACCCGAGCAAAAGCGCCACCGCTTACATGCTGGTCTACGGCCTGCTCAAGCAGTTCGGCAAGGACGGCCTGGAAAAAATTGCCACCAACGCCGTCATCACGTCTTCCTCAGGCACCACTTACAAGGGCGTGGCCGCCGGTGAGTACCCGGTCGGCCTGACCATCGAATACGCCGCGCAGGAATATGTGGCCGGTGGCCAAAAGGAAATCAAGCTGGTCTACCCCAGCGAAGGCAGCTACCTCGCGCCCGAAGGCATGTTCATCATCAAGGGCGCCAAAAACCAGGACGCCGCCAAAGCCTTGTACAACGGCTTGCTGAGCAAGGAAACACAGCAGGAACTGCTGGTCAAGAACTTCCGCCGACCGACGCGCAACGACATCCCGGTGTCCAAACTCACCTCGCTGCCCGATCTGAGCGCGATCAAAATCTTCCCGCTCAGCCAGGAAGCCGCTTCCGCCGAATATGAGCAGTTGGTGGCCTTGTGGAACATTGCCGTCAGCAAGACCCGCTAAGCGCTCGGCCTGCTCCAGCCTGACTGCCGCCCAGTGGCCCAGTGGCCAGGCCGTTTTTGACAGCTTCTGTCGTGCCCGCCAGCGGTTGGGTACAAATCCCCAGCGTCGAATGTTGATGGCGCTGGCGGCCTGGCAGACCCGAAGTCCCATGGGACAATCGCCGCATGACTCCTGAGCAGTACGTCCAGCAAAAAGCCGCCGCATCCGGCAGCAGTTTTTATTACGCCTTCCTGTTTTTACCCAAGGAAAGACGCGCAGCCATCACCGCTTTTTACGCCTTTTGTCGCGAGATCGACGACGTTGTTGACGAAGTGATGGATCCCGGCGTGGCACACACCAAGCTGGCTTGGTGGCAGGCCGAGGTGCTCAAGGCCTACGGCGGCACGCCCACCCATCCGGTGATGAAGGCCTTGATGCCGTTGGCACCCACCTACCGGATTGAGGCGCGCCACCTGCAAGCCGTGATCGAAGGCTGCCAGATGGACCTGGCGCAAAACCGATATCTCGACTTTCCCAACCTGAAAACGTATTGCCACCTGGTGGCCGGCATCGTCGGCGAAGTGGCGGCGCGCATTTTTGGCCAGACCGACGAAGCCACCACGGCTTATGCCCACAAGCTGGGCCTGGCCTTCCAGATGACCAACATCATCCGCGACGTCGGGGAAGACGCCTTGCGCGGCCGCATTTACCTGCCGGTCAGCGAGCTGCAGCAGTTTGATGTGAAGGCGCACGAAATTTTGAAACGCCAGTATTCCGAGCGTTTTACCGCGCTGATGCAGTTCCAGACGGAACGTGCCCTCGCCCTCTACGACGAAGCGCTGGCCCTGTTGCCCGAAGCCGACCGCCGCGCGCAAAAACCCGGCTTGATGATGGCCAGCATCTACCGCACCCTGCTGCGCGAGATTGCACGCGACAACTACCAGGTGCTGCACCAGCGTGTCAGCCTGACGCCGCTGCGCAAATTCTGGTTGGCCTGGAAAACGCAGGCCTTCGGAAAAGTTCAGTGAGCCCCCACGCTCCCCACTTCGTGTGGTTCGCTGCCCCCCGAGTGGGCGCTGCGCCTGCGAGCCGGCAAAGCCGGACCCGCGGCCCCGGCTTGCCGGGACCCCGGGTCGACCGAGGCCTGCTGCTGGCGTGTTTGGCGGCGCCACGGGTTCCGACGTGAGGATCGCCGTCATCGGCGCCGGCTGGGCCGGTTGCGCCGCGGCGGTTGAAGCCACGCAGCGCGGCCAGCAGGTCACGGTGTTTGAAGCGGCACGTATCCCCGGCGGCCGCGCCAGGCGTGTCGACAGCCAGTGGCCTGACGGCAGCGCCCTACCACTGGACAACGGCCAACATATCCTGATTGGGGCCTACAGCGAAACCTTGCACCTGATGAGCGAACTGGGGCTGGACGCCGATGCCTTGATGTTGCGCCTGCCGCTGACGCTGCAGTTCCCCAACGGCGCTGGCCTGCGCCT
This sequence comes from Polaromonas potterensis, assembly GCF_033446725.1. NCBI lineage: Bacteria > Pseudomonadati > Pseudomonadota > Betaproteobacteria > Burkholderiales > Comamonadaceae > Polaromonas > Polaromonas potterensis. The sequence goes on from NZ_JAWQLX010000005.1 coordinate 170,247, forward strand.
GCCCGCCCTCCCCACGCCGCTGGATGCGCTGGTCGGCATCCTGGGTGCGCGCGGCTGGTTTTTGCGCGACAAAGGGTCGCTGCTCTTGGCCGCCCTGCGCTGGCAAGTAAACGGTTTTCGCTGCGCGCCTGAGCTGTCAGTCGCGCAGTTGTGTCGCAACATCCAGCCCACCGTGATGGCCACCCTGATCGAGCCCTTGTGTGTGGCGGCGCTGAACACGCCCACCGAATACGCCAGCGCCCAGGTCTTTTTGCGGGTCTTGCGCGACGCCTTGTTTTCGCAGTCCGGTGGTTCCAACCTCTTGCTGCCGCGCACCGATTTGAGCGCGCTGCTGCCCGATGCGGCGCTGGCCTGGGTGGCACAACGCGGCGCCCAGGTTCAGCTCAGCGCCCGCGTCCAGACCCTGGCCGCCACAAGTACCGGCTGGCTGGTCGATGGCGTGCCGTTTGACCGTGTGATCCTGGCCTGCCCGCCGGGCGAAGCGGCGCGACTGGCGCAATCCAGCGGCCTGCCCTGCGAGGACTGGCAGGCGCAAGCCCGCGCCCTGCAATTTGAAGCCATCACCACGGTCTATGTCTCCGCGTCGGGCACACGTCTGGCCCAGCCCATGCTGGCACTGCGTGCCAGTACACCGGACAGCGACGCGCCGGCGCAGTTTGTGTTTGACCGTGGCCAATTAGGCGGACCGGCCGGCCTGCTGGCTTTTGTGGTCAGCGCCAGCACCGGCGACAGTGCCGCGCTGAGCCAACGCGTGTTGTGGCAAGGCGCGCAACAACTGGGACTGATGCAGCCAGTCGCCGTGCAAACCATTGTCGAAAAACGCGCGACCTTCGCCTGCTTGCCCGGCATGGTGCGACCATCAGCCCAAGTCCTACCCGGGCTGCTGGCTTGCGGCGATTACATCGTCGGGCCTTACCCGGCCACGCTGGAAGGCGCTGTGCGCAGCGGCCGCGACGCGGCTGTCCTGGCTCACACTTAAAGCCTTATTCGACACTCTGGCCTATGCTGTGTTTGTCCATCAGGCGGTACAAGGTCATGCGTGAAATCCCCAACTCACGTGCCGCATGGGTGATGTTGCGCCCCACACGTGTCAGTGTCAGGCAGATCGCATCGCGCTCGGCCATGGTGCGGGCCGCGTCCAGCCCTATGCCCACGGCATGGTCCGATTCCGCCAGGCCGAGGTCGGCGGGCGCGATCAGGCGCTGATCGGTCATGATGACCGCCCGCTGCACGCGGTTGTATAACTCGCGCACATTGCCGGGCCAGCTGTGCGCCGTCAGCGCGGCCAGCGCCTGCCGGGTAAAACCCTTGACCCGGCTCGCGCTTTCACCCACGCAGGACTGGAAAAAATGTTCGGCCAGGATGGGCACATCTTCTATGCGATGGCGTAGCGACGGCACCTCGATGGGTAACACGTTCAAGCGGTAAAACAGGTCTTCGCGGAAACGCCCGATGGCCACGGCTTCGGCCAGGTCCACATGCGAAGCCGCCACCACACGGGCGTCGACCGGCAGGCTGCGCACCGCTCCCACGCGATTGATGGTTTTCTCCTGCAAAAAACGCAGCAAATTCGTCTGCAACTCCAGTGGCAGGTCGCCGATTTCATCGAGAAAAACCGTGCCGCCATTGGCCGTCTCGATCAGCCCGTGCCGCTGCGCCGACGCACCGGTGAAAGCCCCGCGTTCGTGGCCAAACAGTTCAGAATGAATCAGGGTGGGTGCGATGGCACCACAGTTGACCGCCACAAACGGACCCGCCGCCCGGTGTGAACATTGGTGAATCGCGCGTGCGGCCAACTCCTTGCCGCTGCCGCTCTCCCCCCCTATCAGCACCGGGGCATCCGTCGCTGCCACCTTGCGAATCTGCTCGCGCAGGCGTGTGATGGCCGGCCCCTGCCCCACCATGCCCAGGGTGTCCGCCGCATGCAGGTGGGTGTGGTGCTGGCTGCGAAGCATGGCGCGCTGACCGGCGTGTTCCAGCATCAGCGCCAGGTCGTGCCAGTCCAGCGGCAGGATTTGATGGTCAAAAAAACAGTTGAGCACCAAGTCACGAAAACCCGGCGACTCCAGCGCCTGGGCCTCACACACGGCCACCCATTCCGAGCCATTCGAGGCCTTGACGCAGGCCTCCAGCAGCCGATCCGGCACGGCCCGCGCCTTGCCCATGACCAGCAGACTGACAGGAAAATGCTGATGCGCTTGAATCCGGCTGGCTGCCGCCAGGTCTGACGCCTGCACCACCTGCCAGCCCCCGCCGAGCAGGTGTTGCGCCACACCACCCGCGTCCTCACCCAAAGTCACACACAGGATGTTTCGGATCGGCATGGCATGCTCGCTAATACATCATGGGGATCCTGACCGTCAGCGTCAAATCGGGCGTGTCTCGCGTCAGCCCGGCGCCCACGGTCACGTTCAGGGTGGTCTTGGGGCTGTAGCGGTAGGAATAACCCAGCAGCAGCGACGACAGCTGGGTACGCACCGAAGTCGCCACCGGCACACCGTTCTGCCGGGTCCGGCCTATGGAATTCAGGTCCACGCCGACACTGAAGGAGGAGCGTTCGTTGAGCGCCAGGCCCATGCCGAAATTGATGCCCACGATACCGCCCGGCTTGACCGAGCCGATGAACTCTTTCTCGCCGTTCAACACCAGGCGGCTGATGTTGTCGCGCCCAAAATTATGCGTGTAGCTGATGCCGCCAAAAAACACCGCCGGGTCCGAAGGGAAGAGCCAGGTCAGACCGGTTTGCAAGGAATAAAAACCCGACCCCGTCGGCAAGTCCAGCGGCAGGCCGGTGCCCGTGGTGTTGCCCAGACAACGCGTCACGCAATCGGTTATCACCTCGAACGGGTCCTTGCCGGTGCGGGTCTTGAAACGCAGCGAGCCAATCAGGTAGGGTGCATTGGGCTGCGGCTGGTTCAACTGGTAACGCGCGCCCAACTCGATGTCGCCAATTGCACTGCCGTTGGCATTGAAAACTCTTTCAGACGCGGTGCCGGTGAACAGCTCGCGGCTGATGGTGGCATCGGAACGATAAACGTAGGGCAGCTTGGCTTCGACCTCCAGCCGGTTGGTCAACCCCCAGCGGCCGGCGATGGCCGCCGTGATCGTGCTGCGTTTGACCTCACGCACATCGATCAGGCCGATCAACAAGGCTGGGATGATGGTGTAGCCCACCAGCGCCACCCGGTTGCTCGACGAGTAGCCGTACTGCAGCGAAGGCTCCAGCACGTAGTGGCCGGGGGGCGTGAGAATGCCGGGCTGATCGAACAACTGCGCCACCGCGGGCGGCGGGGCTTCCGCGGCAGGTGCCACACCGACACGCACCGAACGGGTGGAGCCATCGGGCGGCTCGTTGCTTGCAGCTTGTTTTTTGTCGTCCTGCCCTTTGCCTTCGGAGCGTGCGGCGGCCAGTGCCTCCTCACGTTCCTTCTCGACACGCTGCTGGTCGCGGTAGCGGTTCTCCTGCTCCATGACCTGTTGCTGCAGGGCCTCAATCTGCCGCCCTTGCTCCGACACCTGTTGCTGCAACAACTCGATACGCTTGTTCGCGTTCCTGGAGGCGGCCGTCCCTTGCGCTTGCGCGAGCGCTCCGGACATCACCAGGGAGGAGCAGGCCAACAAGGTCCACGCCTTGTGTTGGCCAAGGCTATCCATGACGGAAAATTCCCTCAGGTACGTCATGTTTTGCTCCGATTTTTTTGCTTTGCTTGTACTTTTGTTTTCTTTTTCGTCGGACTCAGCCGCAGCGTAAGTCCATCGAGCAGCGAGTGGCAAGCTGCAAATTGCAACCACCAGTAATTCCGTGCATGCAGGCGGAGGTACTGTCTCAGGAATGTGGCAGTCCGATCCTCACTGCTTGCAACACCCCTTGAGCACAAACCCTACAAGGCGTGGCCGCGCATGGCGCGAAGCTGAAGCGCCGCGTCCCGCCGTGCCCGCCACGAAGGATCTGTCACAGGCATGAGACACCTGGCCTTCATGGCGGGTCAGCCTGTACAGCCATGGACAAGCACCGCGGCCCGCACAAGCCCCTGCCACCGTCAACCCCTTGTGACACTTCGCGCCCACAACAGGCCGGCACGGCGGCAGTCTGGCCACCTGCACACCTTGAAACAAACCCGCCCGACCAGCCCTGCGGCCGAAGACAAGGCCTTCACACACGCGGCGTGAAGCCTGGCATTGAAGTTGCTCACGCTGCGGCCGATTTGCGGAAACGCAACTCAACCCAAGATCTTGTAACTAACGTCAACCTCCGGAGGAATTATGAAGAAGACACTTCTGGCTTCAGCCATGGCCCTTGCATTTGTTTCCGCATGGGCAAATCCGACCAATAACGGTACCGACGGTACGACCAGCGCAACGACCGGAAACCAAACCGCGACAGCCACCTCGACGCAAAGCGGCAATAGTTCGCCGCAGGCTAACGAGAATTCCACTGCAACGCAAAACAACTCGGATCAAGCCAACAACAAGAGTACGACCCGCACGAACAGTTCGAACAACTCGGACCAAGGCAACAACAAGAGTACCAACAACGATTCCGACAACAGTGCCTACAAGAATTCCGGTCAGGCCCAGGCCAACGCCGCGCGCTCTGCCGCACTCAACAATGGCTCCACCGGCACCTTCAGCAACGCCTTCAACCACACAACCGTTAGTGCCATCAGCACGCTCAACGGTACGGTCACGGGCAACAGGGTGCATGACATCGGTAACAACGCTTACAACACCGGCAACGCCAATGGCGGCACAGGCTACGGTGGTGAAGGCGGCACCGGTAAAGGGGGCCGCGCTTCCGGCTCGGGCACCGGTGGCAACGGTGCCGGCGGCGTAGGCGCGGTGGGTGCGGCCGGCGGCAGCGCCTCCAACGGAGCCATCACCCACGGTAGCGCCACCAATGGCGGTTCCGGCGACGCGGGTAACGGCGGTCGCGGCACGGGCGGCGGCGCGAACGGCTCAAGCGAAAGTGGAAGGGCCTCATCCAGCGGCGGAGACGGCGGACGCGGCGGTGCAAGCGGCGACAGCGGTCGCGGCGGCGGCAGCGAAAGTGAGGCTTCAGGTCTGGGCGGCAGGAGCGGTGGCGGCGGCGGCGGCGGCGGTTCGGGCAACACCGCGGCAGGCTCGGCTGGCGCGGGCGGTAACGGTGGCCTAGGGGCAGGCGGCGCGGGCGGCGGCACCGGCGGCAGCGGCGGTGCGAGCGGCACGGCAGGCGCCGGTGGCGCTAGCGGCGCAGGCGGCGCGGGCTCCGGGACCAGCACGGCTGGCACGGGCGGCGCGAGCGGCGCTACGGGCGCAGGCGGCGCGGGCGGCGCAGGCGGCGGCGGCGGCGCGGCCACCAGCACTTCCGGCGGAACCCGCATGGGCGGCGCAGGCACGGGCGGCGCAGGCGGGTCGAGCATGAACGGTAGCGCCACCAATGGCAGCGCCAGCAACGGCAACAACGCCGCAGGCAACGGCGGCGCCGGTGGTAGCGGCACGGGCGGCACCGGTGGCGCCGGCAGCGGCGGCACCAACACGGCAGCGGGCGGCACGGGCGGCACGGGCCAAGGCGGCACCGGCGGTGCGGGCGGCATGAACTCCGTCAATGCCGGAACCTTCAGCATGGCCAACACCATGACCAGCGTCGGACAATCGGCGGCCGGCATCATGCTTGCGAACCAGAACAGCGGCATTTCCTCGCTGGTTCAGCAAAGTGTGAACGTGCAAGCCAATCTGGCTGTCCACTAAGGCCCCATCGGCCATCACCGTGCGGCCTGCCATCCCGGCAGGCCGCACGGTGTGCCGCGACCCAGACCGAAGGGAGAGTCCATGACATCGCACACACGTAGCCAGGCCATAGGCCTGGTCTTGCTGTTCGCACTGGCGACCCCTGTGCTCGCGCAAACAGCTGTTACCAAAGACAGCGTGAACACCGCCCCCTCGAGCGGGGCGGCCTTCGCCACACCAGTTGACCCCGCCGTGCTTGACACCTTGCGCGGCGGTAGCCAATTGGTGCGCAACGACATGACGCTGACCGGCACCACGGCCGATAACACGGCCCGAAATGTCACCACCGGCACCAACGCCATCAGCACCGGCGCTTTTGCCAATATGAGCGGCCTGCCGGTCGTGATCCAGAACTCCGGCGCGAATGTGCTGATCCAAAGCGCCGTGATCCTGCATCTGCAAATGAACTGAAGGTGAACATCATGCGCGGCCTGTTGCTCTGCTTCGCGCTGCTTGCGGGGGCCGGCCAGTCGCCGGCCCAGACCGCCTACCTGCCATCCATCGCCATGGGCGACGTGGCCCTGCCGGTCACCAGCCTGCGGCAATCGCGCCTGGCCAGCACCTTGATCCAGAAATACGACTTCAGCTGCGGCTCGGCGGCGATTGCCACGCTGCTGACACATCACTACGGCCAGCCGGTCAGCGAACAAACGGTGTTCGAAGAAATGTATAGCCATGGCGACCAGCGCAAGATCCAGAGCGAGGGATTTTCACTGCTGGACATGAAACGTTTTCTGGCATCGCGCGGCTTCGAGGCCGATGGTTTCGAGCAGCCGCTGGACAAACTCAACGAGGCCAAGGTTCCGGCCATCGTGCTGATCAACGACAACGGCTACCACCACTTCGTCGTGGTCAAGGGCCTGCAGGCCGACCGGGTGCTGATCGGTGATCCGTCCCAGGGCACACGCGCCTTGCCGCGCCGGGATTTTGAGGCTCTCTGGAGCAACCGCCTGCTGTTTGTAGTGCACAACCGCATGGAGGCCGCCCGTTTTAACCTGGCAACCGATTGGCGCGTGGCGCCACGCGCGCCTTTGGGTCATGGCATCAGCCGGGACAGCATCACCCTGCCCAAGCTGGGGCCGGGAGATTTTTGATGTCTAGCGCTAGGCCCCTTTTGTCTACCTGCCTCGCCGGTAGCCTGTTCCTGCTACTCGCGGGTTTCTCCGGTTCGGCACAAGCGGCCGATAAAGAGCCGACGGGCGAGCTCTGGGAAACCGTGAGCGACCGCACCCTGGACGACCTGCGCGGCGGTTTTGACCTGGGGGCTGGGCTGCTGGTGAGTTTCGGGATCACACGCAGTGTCTATATCAACGGCGAACTGAGCGCCCAGACCAGTTTGAACTTCGGCCAGCTCGCCGGACTGAACTCGGCGCAAGCGGCTCAGCTGGGACGCCAGCTCGGGGCCTTGAACCTGGTGGTGCAAACCGGTCCGGGCAACAGCATCTCACCGGATGCCCTGGGTGTGGCTTTTGCCACCATCATCCAGAACAGCTTGAACAACCAGCAAATCATTCAGCAGACCGTGATCAACGCCAGTAGCAATGCGCTGGGCCTGCTCAAGAACATGAACATCCAGGCGACCGTGAACGACGCCCTGGCCCACGCCATTGGCGGACGCTAATCACTATCAAATAGATAGCTACTTACGCCCGCACTGCCTGGGCTGGAGCCCTGTTTTTCTTAAGGAAATGCCAGATTCAGACCTTGACCTCGCGCCGTGCCATCGCCCGCACCTGCATCTGCGCAGGCCGCGCCAGGCAGCGCTGCAGCCAGTCGGCGAGCCGCGGGCACTGCGCCATGGCCTCGGCGCGTTGCACCCAGGCCAGCACCGAGGCCACACAAATGTCGGCGACGCTGAATCGTTCGCCCGCGATATAGCTGCGGGTCTGCAAATGCTGCTCCAGCACACGCAGCGCCGGTGCCAGGCGCTGCTCGGCCTGCACCGCCAGCTCGGGCTTGCGCCGCGCTTCGGGCATGGCCACGCGGTGCATCAAAAAAGTCAGCGCGTCTTTTTCGCACTCGGTCACGGTCCAGAAACTCCAGCGCAAAATGTCGGCCTGTTCGGCGTGGTTCTGCGCCGCCAGAGAGGTTTTTTCATCGCCCTTGAAACGTTCGGCCAGGTACAGCGCGCAAGCCATGGACTCCCAGACCAGCACGCCGCCATCGTCAACCACGGGAATATGGCCGTTGGGATTGAGCGCGAGGAAAGCCGGTGTGCGTGTGGCGCCGTCCTGGTAAGGCTGGGCCACATGTTCATAGTCCAGGCCCAGCTCCTGCGCCACCCACAAAGGCCGTGAGGCACGCGAGGCCGCGATGCCGTAGATTTTGAGCGTCATGGCTGGGTCTCCGAGGCCCGGAACAGGTCGCACAACTCTTCCAGGCTGGTGACGGTTTCGTGTGGCTGAGCCTCATGGGTCCACAAGTGATCGGCCCGGTTGACCCAGGCGGTCTGCATACCGGCGTTGATCCCGCCCAGCACATCCAGCGTGGCATCGTCGCCCACGTGCAACACGTATTCAGGTGCGACATCCACCGCGCCGGCGGCTGCATGAAAAATCCGTGGATCCGGTTTGCCCACCCCAAAGGCCTGCGCGCTGATGGAGGCGCGAAAGTAGCGGCTCAGCCCGATACGCGCGATATCGGCATTGCCATTGGACAGCGCCACCACAGGGTAACGCTGCGACAAAAATTCCAACGCCAGCAAGGCGTCGTCAAACAGCGTGACCTGGTTGCGTGCTTCAAAAAACACGTCAAACGCCTGTTCGGCCAGCAAGGGGTTTTCTTTCGAGCGGTACAAGGCCAGGCGGATCGCCTCGCGGCGTATCGCGCTGAGGTTGTGTTTGAGTTCGGGCCGGGTGCGGACAATCTGCTCCCGAATATCGTGGCGCGCCGACGGGTTGGCAAACAGCGCGGCGGTCATGGGTGCGTGGCGCCCCAGCCAGGCATCCAGGGCCACCTCAGCCCGCTCAATGGCGGGCCAGACTGGCCACAGGGTGTCGTCCAGGTCAATAGAAACGGCTTTAATAATTGTCAGGTCAAGCATAGGTAGGGGAGAATAACCCATGTCTTTTTCCCCCGAACCCACCTTTACACACGGTCAAGCAGCCAAAACCGCCAGCGCAACCGCCGTGTTGTATTGCAACCTCGGCACACCCGAGGCCCCCACCGCCGCGGCCTTGCGCCCTTACCTCGCGCAATTTCTCAGCGACCACCGCGTGATTGAAATCCCCAAGGCGATCTGGTGGCTGATCCTGCACGGCATCATCCTGCGCACCCGTCCCAAAAAGTCGGCCTCCAAATACGCCAGCATCTGGACGCCGGAAGGCTCGCCCCTCAAAGTCTGGACCGCCAAACAAGCGCTGCTGTTGCGCGGCTACCTCGGCGAACGCGGCCACGCGGTGGCCGTGCGTTACGCCATGCGTTACGGCCAGCCCTCCATCGCCTCGCAACTCGACGCACTCAAGGCCGAAGGCGCCACCCGCATCCTGATCCTGCCCGCCTACCCGCAATACAGCGGCACCAGCACCGCCAGCGTGTTCGACGCGGTGTACAGCTGGGCCGCTAAAGTACGCCGACTGCCCGAGCTGCGTTTTGTCAACCACTACCACGACCACCCGGGCTACATCGCCGCGCTGGCGGCACGCGTGCGTACCCACTGGTCAGCCCATGGCCGAGCCGACAAATTACTGATGAGTTTTCACGGCGTGCCCGAACGCACCCTGCACCTGGGCGACCCCTACCACTGCGAATGCCACAAGACCGCGCGCCTGCTGGCCGAACAACTGGGCCTGGACAAAGAGAAATATGTGGTGACCTTCCAGTCGCGTTTCGGCAAGGCCAAATGGCTGGAACCGTATACCGAGCCCACGCTGGTGGCCATGGCGCAGGCCGGCACCCACAGCGTGGACGTGATGTGCCCGGGTTTCACCGGCGACTGCCTGGAGACGCTGGAAGAAATCAACATGGAAGCGCGCCACGCGTTTCTTGAGGCGGGCGGCAAAACCTTCAATTACATCGAATGCCTGAACGACAGCCCCGAATGGCTGCGCGCGCTCAGCGACATCACGACGCAACACTTGGCCGGCTGGCCCACGCAGGGTACGCCTGATGCGCAGGCCCTGGCCGCCTCCCGTGCGGCCGCGTTGACGCTGGGTGCCCAGCAGTAGTTTTTCTTTGACGAAGTTGCCTGTCTTGTCCGAACTAAGCCTTAGCCCCCTCAACGCAACTGTCTACCGCGTGCTGGACCGTCAGGGCGCTCACGTGGGCAATTTGAAATTGATCAACGGCGTCTGGAAGTTCAAGGCAATCGGTTACGGCACCAACGGTGAACTGATGCCTGGTGGTGGCCCACTCACCGACAGGCACAACACGAGCTTCACCGTACTCGACGAAGCCCTGATCGCCGCCACGCTGACTCGGCCCTGAGATTCATGTCCAATAGCCCCATGGAACAAGCCCACAACACCGAACAACGCCTGACCGAGCTGGAAATCAAAGCCAGCTTCACCGAAGACCTGCTGGACAAACTCGACCTGGTCGTCGTGCGGCAACAGCAGCAAATCGATGCCCTGATTCGCGAGATTGCCGACCTGAAACAGCAAGCACCTGCGGATGGCGGGGGCGGCGTGGTCCGCAGCTTGCGGGATGATCTTCCGCCGCATTTTTAGGGATTTACCCACTTCTTGTGAAGAATCTGCCATCCCGATTCCCAGTCAAAAATCGTGCGATGTTTGACGGCCTTCTGTCGACCTGTTCGGTCAACCGGACCTGCCTCCGACAGGCCGGTTACCTCCAAGGTAGGCCTTTCAAAAAATTCCCTCGGAACTTCACAAACAATATGCCTATCGCAAAAATACTTTTTGCTCTGATCTCCGGCTGCCTGATTGCCAACGTAACTCATGCGCAATCTCTAGGGCAGCCAGTTACACCAAAGCAATTGTTTCCGAGCAATATCGTGAATGTGTATTTCCCGGATGATGAAGGGTGGGTCATCACTGGCTCAGCAAGCAATGGAATCTCGCTCGGAAAAAGGGGGGGGCCGAAAACAATGAGACTTATGGCGCACAGGTAATCATTTTTAAGAAACCACCGCTAAATAATGACAACGATGAGTTTGTTAATTTTGTCAAGAAACGCATCGCCACCATGAATCCAAATCCCCGATTTCAAGAGGTGAAGTCCAGTTACCAATACTCCGAGAGTCGCGGCTATCCTTGTGTCGACGTCACCATTGACTTTGACGATACTGCGGCGGTCACGCCCACCGGAAAAGATCAACTAAAGTTGCAGGTTATTTCCTTGTACTGTCGCCACCCAACACAACAAGACCTTGGCTTCCTTGCTGCCTATTCGCATCGTGGAAAGACTCTCGACGAGCAACTTGAGAGTCCGGCAAAAAATTTCATCGAGGGAGTCAATGTTCCAAAAAAATAGGGCTCATCCGGCGTTCAAACGAAGCTGCGCAAACAGCCGAGCAAGCCACTTAACTCTACGTTGAGCCTCTCTGGAAGAACACCATGCCCATCACCTGGACCCAGCAGCTCGCCAACATCGACTGGCACGAACTCACCGCGCTTTACCACGCCGCGCCTCTTGGCAACAAAAACCCTGCCGGGCTGAAGACCGCGTTCACCAACAGCCTGTTCAAGTGTTTCGCTTACGAAGACGGCAAGCTGGTCGGTGTGGGCCGGGCCTTGGCCGATGGTGTGGATTGTTCTTACATTTGCGACGTCGCTGTCTTGCCCAGTAACCAGGGCACAGGTTTGGGCAAAGAGATCGTCAACCGACTGGTGGAGTTGTCCAGCGGACACAAAAAAATCATCCTGTACGCCGTGCCAGGCAAAGAGCCTTTTTATCGCAAGTTCGGCTTCCAACGCATGACCACCGCGATGGCGATTTTTGAGGATCAGGCGCTGGCTTTCAAGCGCGGTTACATCGACGAAGCCTGAGCCGCCAGGGCTTGCGGGTCAAACCCGCGATGACCAGCCAAGGCAAGACCCCCTTGCACTTAGGCATTAAATCGGCCTCCAGCCCTTACGGATTGGGCGCAAACAGCTATCAATACAGTAGCGAATCAGGCTTCGTTTGCGGCATCAATAAACGCCGCCACCCGCTCCAGCTGATCCGCCACATTCAGCGCTGGCGCATGGCCGCAGCCTTCGATCTCGACCACCTGCGTCAAGCCGGCGGCGCCTGGCCCGCGTGTCAACATCTCGGCCGTGGTTTCGCGCAGCACCAGGTCGGACTCGGCGCCCCGCAGGCACAACACGGGAAGCGAAAGCGCGTCGTAGTGGTCCCAGATCAGGTAGTCGTCGGGGTGGTAGGAAAACTGTTGCACCATCGCCGGGTCGTAGTGTGGCGTCACCCGGCCGTCGGGCAGGCGGCGCATGGACGTCTCCGCCATACGTCGCCACTGGATGCAACTGAGCCAGCCATACGGTTTGTAGACCTGCCGGAGAAACGCTTCCAGCTCCCGCATGGTGTGAAACGCGGGCGGGTTGCCGGCGTAAGAGCGAATGCGTTCTATCGCCGCATCGGCAATTTTCGGCGCCGTGTCATTCAGCACCAGGCTTTGGATACGCTGCTTCATGCCCGGCTCGAACAGACCGGATGCGCAGACCGTGCCGATGGCGCCGCCCATGGAGGTGCCCACCCAGTGCGCTTTTTCAATCTTCAGCTGGTCAAACAGATCCGCCGCAATCCGCGCGTAAAACGACAGCCGGTATTCGTTTTTCGGATCCGGGCTCCACTGGCTCAGGCCACGCCCAATCGTGTCGGGGCAAATCACGCGGTAACGCGTGCTCAGATGGGCGGCCAGCTCATCCATGTCGCGCCCGGTACGCGCCAGCCCGTGCCAGGCGATGACGGTGGCGCTGTGTTCAGCACCCCATTCGGTGTAATGAATTTCCCGCCCTGCGCAGGTCAAGTAGTGGGATGTGAAGGACATGAAGCGGGTCTCTCTGTGATGAATTATTTTGAAAGGCGATGCGGCGCTTATTTCAGCAACTTGCCGGTGCTGCCAATCACCGTCACCTCGACATAACGCGAGCCGATGCGGTTGCTGGGCGAATAACTGAGGGTGACGCCGCCGGTGTCGTAACTGCCCATGTTTTCCAGGGCCTTGAGCACCTTGGCACGTGTCGGGTTGGGGCCGGCGCGGCGCAGGGCTTCGACCAGCACCTTGGCACCAACAAACTCTTCAAAGCTGGTGTAGTTGACAAGTTCCGTGGGCGCGTATTTCTTCAGCAACGCCTGGTACTCACGCACCACCGGTGTGTTGGGCAAATAGGGGTAAGGCACGACCTGGCTGATGCCCAGGCCATGGGCATTTTTCAGTCCGGCCAGCTTGACCAGCTCAGCCGGGTCCACCACCGAGATGTTGTACAGCTGCGCGCCGCCGCCGCTTTCGCGGTACTGCTTCACAAACGCGGCTGTCGGCTTGTTGATCGAGATCATGATGATGGCCTGCGCGTCCGAGGCCTTGATCTTTTTGACGGCCTCTTCCACCTTGTCGGTGTTGCGTTCATAACCGGCCGCAACGGACAGCTTCAGATTGCGTTTGGCCAGGGCGTTTTCGACACCGAGCAGGCCGGCTTTGCCAAAACCGTCGTCCTGGTACATCACGGCAATGCGGCGCATACCCAAGGTGGTCACCTGCTGGACCATGTGTTCGGCTTCGTCGGCATAACCGGCGCGCACATGAAAAATCCAGGGATTGAAAGGATTGCGTAAGGACTCGCCGCCGGTGTAAGGCGCGACCAGCGCGGCACCGCCGGCCTCCAGCACACCCTCGGTCAGCAACTGCGTGACATTGGCGGTGCCGGCAAAACCAAACAGTGCCAGCACCTCGGGTCTGGCCAGCAGTTCCCGCGTCAGGCGAACGGTCTCAGGCACTTTGTAACCGTCGTCCAGCACCTCGTGCCGGATCTTCGCGCCATGGATGCCGCCCTGCGCATTGATGTGGTCGAAATAAATCTTGCCACCCACCACCATTTGTTGCCCGGTGCTGGCCAGCACGCCCGACAGCGGCGCCACCTGGCCAATCACCAGTTCAGCGGAAGTGGCGACCCCTGCCAGCCCCCACAACACCAACGCCGCGGCCGTCTGTCGGGTCCATGTCCTGAAGGTTGTCTTCATGCGCTGTCTCCTGCTGGTGGTGCCTGTGTCCAGGCGGTGAAATGCGGTGCATTCCTTGTTATCCCTTGACACTGACGGCGCGCAGCCGCCCCACCACACCGGTGGGAAAGTAATAAACCGACAACACAAACAGCAGGCCCAGCCAGAGCAGCCAGCGGTCCGGCGAAAGCAAGGCGGCCAGCCACGGCAGGCTGGCCGCGGCTTCGCTGCCCAGGCGCAGCAAGTCCTGCAGGTAACTCTGTGCCACCAGGAACAGCGCCGCACCAATGGCCGCACCGTAAATCGTGCCCATGCCGCCTATCACGACGATCAGCAACACATCGATCATGATTTCAAACGACAGCGAGGTGTCCGGCCCGTTGTAGCGAAGCCAGAGCGCCAGCATGGCGCCGGCCACCGTGGCGAACAACGCCGACAAGATGCTGGAAGTGGTGCGGTACACCACCACGCGGTAACCGATGGCTTCGGCGCGGAATTCGTTCTCGCGAATGGCCTGCAACACGCGGCCGAAAGGCGAGTTGACGATACGCAGCAGGCTCAGCACCGACACCAGCGCGACCACAAACAGCAGGTAATAACACAACAGCCTGCCGTCGATGGACACACCCATGAAAGGCTGCTCGAAAAACTCCATGCTGGGCGACAGCAGCTCGGGCACCTTGAAGGTCAAACCGTCTTCGCCGCCGGTGAACTCCGACAACTGCGACGCCAGGGTCTGGAAGGCCGAGGCCACGGCCAGCGTGATCATGGCGAAAAAGATGGCCTTGACCCGCAGAGAAAACAGGCCCACCGCCAGTGACAATACAAAAGACAGGGCCAGTGAACACAGCAGGCCCACGGCCAGCGCCTCCCAGGTGGCGCCGAGACGGGTGGTGGCGATGGCGATGCCGTAAGCCCCAATGCCGAAAAACATGGTGTGCGCAAAACTGACAATGCCGGTGTAGCCCAGCAGCAGGTCAAAACTGGCGACCAGCACCACAAACACCAGCACCTTGGCCGCCACATTGAGCGCCTTGACACCGGGGAAGAGGAAAGGCGCAAAAGCCAGCGCCAGCAAAAGGCCGACCAGAATCACGGCCAGCACGCGGTTACGCGGAAAGTCGTTGGAGACCAGACGTGTGAGGAGTTTGTTCATGGGTCTGTCCTCAGCGGTTGGTCACGGGGTAGATGCCCTGGGGACGCCAGAGCAAGATGGCGGCCATCAGCACGATGTTGGAAAACAGCGCCACCTTGGGCACCAGAAAACCGGTGTAGTTGGCCATCAGACCAACCAGCAAAGCGCCTATCAGCGCACCGCCGGTGGAACCCAGACCACCGATGATGATGACGATAAAAATCAGCACGTTGACCTGTGCGCCCATTTGCGGAATCACGTTTTGCTGGTACATGCCCCACATCACGCCGCCCAGGCCGGCCAGCGCACTGCCGACCACAAACACGCCGACAAACAAACGCCGGATGCGGTAACCCAGCGACTCGACCATCTCGCGGTCTTGCACACCGGCGCGGATCAGGAGACCAATCTTGGTGCGACTCAAGGTCCAGACCAAGAGCGCAAACACCACCAGCCCCACCACCACGGCAATCAGCCGGTATTTTTCAATCGCTGCATCACCGACCAGCACTGCGCCACGCATGGCTTCGGGCAGCGGTAGCGCAATCTGCGCCGGACCCCAGATCACCTTGATCAGTTCTTCACCGATGATCATGCCGCCCATGGTGATGAGAATCTGCTTCAGGTGCTGGCCATAAACCGGCCGCACGATGTAACGCTCAAAGGCCAGGCCCACGGCCGCCGACACCAGCATGGCAATCAGCATGGCCGGCAACACGGCCACCAGGTTGCGCCACAACTCTTGCGAGCCGGTCCAGTCGCTCATCGCACCCAACACGCTGGTGGCGACAAATGCACCCAGTGCGATAAACACGCCATGGCCGAAGTTGAGCACGTCCATCAGGCCGAAGACCAGGGTCAGGCCCGACGCGATGATGAAGATGATCATGCCCATGGCCAGGCCGGCCACGGTCAGCGTCAGCCAGGTGGAGCCCGAACCGATAAAAGGCAACACACCCACGGCCAGCAAAGGCACCAGGGCCAGGGGTTTCCAGTCGAAATCTGTTTTCATAATGCCAATCCAAGCAGGGATTGCTGAAGCGCCGCGTCTTCAGCCAGTTCTTTCATGGACCCGGCATGCACCACGCGGCCGTTGTCCATCACGGCCACGGTGTCACCCAGGCGTTTGGCGAAGTTGATGTTTTGTTCGACCAGCAAAATCGTGGCGCCGCTAGCCTTGAGCTGCGCAAAGGCGTCGATCATGTTGTTGATGATGGCCGGGGCCAGGCCTTTGCTGGGCTCATCCACAATCAGCAGTTCACGCGGCTCCACAATGGCGCGAGCCACGGCCAGCATTTGTTTTTGCCCGCCCGATAATTTGCCGGCCGGGTGGTTCCAGAACTTCTCCACCGCGGGGAACAGCGAGAAAATCCACTTGAGCCGGGCTTCATCCATCTGGCTGGCCCGGCTGGCTTTACGCGCGGCCAACAACATGTTTTCCTTGACCGTGAGGTCGGAAAAGATACCCATGTTTTCGGGCACGTAGGCGATGTTGAGAGCGGCAATATCCGGCGTGTTCAGTGCCGTGATGTCCTTGCCGTTGAAGCTGACCTTGCCCTGTGAGGCCTGCCACAAACCCATGATGGTGCGCAGCGTGGTGGTTTTTCCAGCGCCGTTGCGGCCCAGCAGCATGGTCAGTTGCCCGCGCGGGATGGCCAGGTCCACACCGTGCAGGATGTGGTACGCGCCTATGTGGGTGTGCACACCTTCCAGCGTCAACAGATTTGTATTCATGCGCCCTCCCCTTGCGATGCGGGCGCCACACCCAGATAAGCCTCCTGCACCACCGGCGAGGCAATCACCTCGGCCGGTTCGCCGTCGGCCACCAGCGAGCCGTTGTGCAGCACGATGATGCGATCGGCCAGTTCACGCACCACATCCATCTTGTGCTCCACCAGCAAAATTGTTTTGGTCTTGTCCTGCTTGAGCTGGCGGATCAAATTGAGAATCACAGGCGCCTCGTCGGTGCTCATGCCGGCGGTCGGTTCGTCGAACATAAAGACCTGCGACTCAAGCGCCATCAACAAGGCGACTTCCAGCTTGCGCTGGTCGCCATGCGGCAGGCTGGCCACCGGCATGCCGGCCTTGTCGTTCATGGCCACCACGTCCAGGATTTCTTCGGCGCGTTGCACCAGCGCCTTGTGGTCGCTCCAGATGCTCCACAAGTTCAAACCATGGCGATGCCGCCCCGACCTGGTGGCCTGCACCGCCAGGCGCACGTTCTCCAGCACCGTCAGGTTGGGGAACAGATTGGTCAGCTGAAAGGCCCGGCCCAGGCCGGCGCGTGTGCGTGCCGAGGCGCTTTTGCCGGAGAGATCCTCACCGTTGAGCGTGACCGTGCCACTGCTGGCCGGCAACTGGCCCGAGATCAGGTTGAAATAGGTGGTTTTGCCGGCGCCGTTGGGGCCAACTATGGCGGTCAAGGTGCCAGGCGCAAAGCGGCAGCTGACAGCATTCACCGCCACATGGCCACCGAAGCGGACCGTGAGTTCGTTTGTTTGAAGCATATTTCTTGGGCTCCCCTAAAACAGTGGGAGCGGCGTAGCGAGCGGGTCGAGAGCAAGGCGCACAGCGCGCAGGAACCGGAACGTACTCAGGTACGTGAGGATTTCGAGCACTGCGCAACGCCGCTATCGGCGCGCGCAGTAGCCGAGCACGCTGTTTTAGCGTTTGTTGCGGATAGGAACGTTCATCTCTTCAGCCTTGATCTCGCGCACGAGTTCAGGCACGCCCCAGGCAAAAGCCGGATCCACCTTGATCTTGAAGTGGTACATGCTTTGCATGGCCTGGTGGTCTTCCTTGCGGAAAGTCATCTTGCCTTTGGGTGTGTCAAAACTCATGCCTTCCATGGTCTTGATCAGCGTATTGGCGCTGGCATCACCCTTGCTGTTTTTCAGCGCGGTGACGATGGCCATCGCAGCCGAGAAACCACCGGCGGTGAAGAAGTCAGGGGGTGTCTTGAACTGCTTGTAATGCTGGGCCACCATGGCGTCGTTGATCGGGTTTTTCGGAATGCCGAAGTAGTAATACGCTGCGCCTTCCATGCCGGGGAAGTTTTTGTAGCTGGTCATGGCCGGCAGAATGTTGCCGCCGGTGGCGATCTCGATGCCATAACGCTTCAAGTCCATGTCGGCGATCTTGAACGGGTTGCCGGCACCAGCCCAGACGATCCAGATGATCTTGCGGCCGGGTTGGTCTTTCAGCTTGTCGATCAGGCGCTGCGCACCGGCGGTGAAGTCGGTGGTGGCGGCCGGCAGGTATTCTTCATGCACCAGCTTGGATTTTTTGACCGAGTCCTTGAAAGCCTTCACGCCATCACGGCCGAAAGCATTGTCCTGCGCCAACGTGGCCAATATCACACCGGCCTTGTCGATGGCCACCGCGTTGGAGATTGCGTCCTGGCTGCTGTTGCGGCCGGTGCGGAAGATGTATTTATTCCACTTGTCGCCGGTGATCGAATCAGCCACGGCAGGCTCGACCAGCAAAATCTTTTTGTACTCTTCAGCCACAGGCAACATGGCCAGTGCCACGCCGGAAGCGGTCGGTCCGACGGCGATGTCCACCTTGTCGTCCGAATAAGCGGCGGCCAGCAGCGACTTGCCCAGATCGGGCTTGCCCTGGTCGTCTTTTTCAATCACGACGATTTTTTTGCCGGCCACGGTCATGGTGCCGCCGGTGGCATAGTCCAGGCCCATCATGAAACCGGTGGCGGTTTGTTTGCCATAAGCCTCAAGTGGGCCGGTCTTGCTGTAGATGTGGCCAATGCGGACTTCACCCGCGGTCTGGCTGAAAGCGGTGGTGGAAATCAGGGCGGTGGCGACCGCGCTGAGTGCGATCAAGGTGCGACGATGCATGAAATGTCTCCTGTTGTGGGCTGTGCACCATGATTGCACATGTCGTGCCAGCCGTACATCGTTGATATCTATAGGGTTTTTTATTAACCTTAAAGATATGTATTATTTTTATACAATTTTATTGTCTTGTTTTTAGACAATTGCATTATTTTAATACAGGGTTATCCAGACGTTCGTAGAGTTTGGCACGCGAAATACCCAGTAGCCGCGAAGCCGCCAGCTTGTTGCCACCGGTCGCTGCCATGGCCGCGGCAATCGCGCGCTGCTCGACCTGGGCGACCTGCTCGGCCAAGGGGCGCAGGGGGTCCGACGCCGCCGCGTCCGCACTCTCCAGCGCCGCCATCGGTTCCGGTGCGATACGTTCTATGCCCGCGGCCTTCAGCACTTCTTCGAACTGGGCGCGGCCTATGTTTTGCGAGTCGCTGCGCATCACCGCCTGCTCCAGCACATTGCGCAACTCGCGGATATTGCCGCGCCAGGTCTGGGCCGACAGCAAGGCCAGCGCATCGGGCGCCAGCTCGGGCTGCCGGTCGCCACTGCGCAGCGCCATCTCCTCACCCAGCACGTCCAGCAGCGCCGGAATGTCGGAGCGACGTTCGCGCAGCGGCGGCACCCGCACGGGCAAGACATTGAGCCGGTAAAACAGGTCTTCGCGGAACTTGCCCTCGCGCACCAGTGCCGCGAGGTCGCGCGAGGTCGCGGCGATCAGGCGCGCGTCAAAAGGGATCAGCTTGTTGGAGCCCAGCGGCTCGATCTCGCCCTCCTGCAAGGCGCGCAACAGCTTGGCCTGCAGCGCCTGCGGCATATCGCCGATCTCGTCGAGAAACAGCGTACCGCCATCGGCCAGCTTGAACTTGCCGTCGCGCCCCTTGCGGTCGGCGCCGGTATAAGCGCCGGGCGCCACGCCGAAAAACTCGGCTTCCAGCAAGGTGTCGGGCACGGCTGCGATGTTGACGCTGATGAAGGGGCCACGCGCCCGGCTGGAGGTCGCATGGATGGCGTGGGCCAGCAACTCCTTGCCGGTACCGGTCTCACCCAGCAGCAGCACCGGGCTGGAGGTTTGGGCGGCGCGGCGCGCCTGGCGCTTGACCTCGACCGCGGCCGGGCTGGTGCCAACAAAACTCGCAAAGGTGTACTTGGACTGGCGCTGACCCGGCGACTGCAGGCGCTGGCTGGCCAGCTCGCGACGGGCATCGTCGAGGTCGCGGTGCAGCAAGGCGAACTTGCTGATCAGCGGCTGCAAGGTGGTTTCGGGGTGGTCAAACAACACGATGCCGATGGCACCAATCACGTCACCACCACTCTCATCGCGCAGCGGAATGCGGCTGACCACAAAGGTGCCGGCGCGGTTGGTCAGCAAGTCGATCAGGAAAGGCTCACCGGTTTCCAGCACGCGCCGCATCTGGGTGTTGGGGATGACCTCTTCGACCATGTGGCCGACGAACTGGTCCACCGAAGAAAAGCCTAATGCGGGCAAAAACCGCTTGTAACCTTCGTTGACCCAGACGATGCGACCGGTCCGGTCCACCAGGAACATGCCCTGGCTGATGCTGGAAAAAAGCTGAAACATGGACCGCGCGGCCAGCTCCAGAATACTCTGGGCATCGCGCGGCAGGCCGGTCGTCGGGGTATCAGGCGCTTGCATGCAGGAATGGTAACGCCCCTCCGGTTCAATCGATGGGCTAGTTGGAACTCCGCGCCACGTTTTTACCCGGCATTCGATATGAAACTATCGACGATGTTTGACAATCGATAGTCAGCGAAAAAGCCTCAGAATGTCTGATTCGGGCCCAAAAGTGGGTTTTCGCTACGTCAACCAGCCTGCAAAAATCAATTTTTTCTGTTGCCGGATCACCAGCGCGTGCTGGCGACAAAGCATGGACGACGAGGGGTGAGAAGAGACCACCCCATGGGCGCCAAATGCTTTCCAGTATTGAAATACTCTTTGTCCGGTTTGTAGAGGATCAGACCGTCTGCGCCTGGTCTGCGCGCGAAGTCAAAAAGACCAGCAGGGCGGCGATCAGCAGCAAGACCGCACTCACCGTAAACGTGCTCTGGTAGCCACTCCTGTCGAACAACACCCCACCGACCGTGGAGCCCAGCGCAATGGCGAGCTGAACCACGGCGACCATCAGCCCACCACCAGCTTCGGCGTTGTGCGGTAGCGTTTTTGCCACCCAGGTCCACCAGCCAACGGGCGCGGCAGTGGCCACCAGGCCCCAGACGCCCAGCAGTACCGCCGCGGCGGGCACCGAAGCACCAACGGCGATGAGAGTCACCGCGATCGCGGCCATCACAACCGGGATGATCGTCAGCGTGCCATAGAAGCCCATCTTCAGAAACCGGCCGATGACCGTGGTGCCGATGAAACCCGCGACGCCCACCGCCAGCAGGATGAGCGACAGCGTGGACACGTCGACCCTCGTCACCGCTTCCAGGAACGGCCGGAGATAGGTGAATAGCGCGAACTGTCCCATGAAGAACACCCCGACAGCCAGCATGCCGAGCGTCACCAACCGGCTCTTGAACAGCCTGAAAACGTTGCTGGAACCAGGCGCGCGCTGCTTGGCCTCCATTGAGGGAAGGCTGAACCATTGCCAGGCAAACGCGATCAGCGCTATCGGCACGAGACAGAAGAAGGCGCCGCGCCAGCCGATGGTCGCGCCAAGATAGCTGCCCAGCGGGGCTGCAACCACTGTGGCCAGAGCATTGCCGCCATTGAAGATCGCCAGAGCGCGAGGCACCTGATCGGCGGGCACAAGCTGCATGGCCGTGGCCGCCGACAGGGACCAGAAGCCGCCCACGACGACGCCGAGCAGTGCCCGACCAGCCATGTAGGTCAGGTAGTTGGGGGCGAGCGCGACGATGGCCCCGGAGAGGCACATCATCGCCGTCAGAGACAGCAGCAGCGCCTTGCGGTTGATCCTGCTGGCGACAGCCGAAATGGACAGACTCATGAGTACCGCAAAGGCGCCGGATATGGCGATGCCTTGCCCGACCAGGCCTTCGGTGACCTTGAGATCGGAAGCTATCGGCGTCAGCAGGCTGACGGGCATGAACTCCGAGGCAATCAACGCGAAAACGCATAACGTCATCGCAAAGACCCCGCCCCAGTGGGCGGGTCTAGCCTCGTCGTGCTCGACGGAAGCGCTGCCCGGGGAGGCGTTAAGCACTTGAGCCGTCATCAGGCGCTTGCTTGTATGAGATGCTTCCCGAAGAACGTCGTCAGCTTGTCCCAGGGAATCAGGTTCACGCGGTCATACAGGTCCACATGACCAGCACCGGGGACGATGTGCAACTCCTTGGGTTCGGCGGCGAGTTTGTAGGCGTCTTCGCTGAACTCTTTGGAATGCGCCTGGTCACCCGTGATGAAGAGCATGGGGCGAGGAGAAATCGTCTCAATGTCATTGAACGGGTAAAAGTTCATGAACTTGACATTGCTGGTGAGCGTCGGGTGCGTCGTAAGCTGTCGCGATGAGCTTTTAGGCGTGTATTCGCCTCTGGGGGTACGGTAGAAGTCATAAAACTCGCGCTGAATGGGGTGCGTTTTTTCATTCAGTACATGGTCAGTTCCGCCGGTGTATTTGATTTGACCACCAGCAAACTCCGCATAGCGTTGCTCCGCTGCTTCGGCAATAATTCTCTTTCTTTGCTCAAGTGTCAGCGAGTGATTGAGCGCATTGCGGTTGGCAGCGCCCATGTCATACATGCTGACCGTGGCGATGGCTTTCATGCGGGGGTCAATCTTTGCTGCACTGATGACGAAACTGCCGCTGCCACAAACTCCAATGACACCAATCTGTTTGTTGTCAACAAATGCCCGGGTTCCCAGGAAGTCCACGGCGGCACTGAAATCCTCGGCATAGATATCCGGCGCAACGGCGTTGCGTGGCTGGCCATCGCTCTCCCCCCAAAAAGAAAGATCGAGTGACAGCGTGATGTATCCCTGCTCGGCCATTTTTGTGGCGTACAGATTCGCGCTTTGCTCCTTCACGGCGCCCATCGGGTGCCCAACAATAATCGCCGGGCTCTTTTTGCTTCTATCCAGATTTTGGGGAGTGAAGAGGTTGCCGGCGACCTTCATTTGGTACTGGTTCTTAAAAGTGACCTTCTGCACGGCTACTTTGTCGCTCTTGTAGAAATTGTCCGCACCATTGGCCGTGTTGGCAGTCGTCTGCGCACCGGCAGCGAAAGCCGCGCCGCCAGTGGCTGACAGGACGCCGAATGCAGCCGCGCCGGTGCCGGCCTTCTTCAGGAAATCGCGCCGAGCCGACGTTGAGCTGATAAGTTCTTCTGTGGCCGCGTGGCCGGTGTCGAGTGTCATGTGCATATTTGATGTTCCTATTGAGGATGAAATGGATGAATAAGAAAGCGGATAGCGCACGCGTTCCTGCGTATGACAATCAATCTTTGGCTCGCTCAATGCGAACCTTCAGCGGCCCTGATCGTTGCAACGCGGGCAGGCCTGCATCCACCTTGCCAAGTCGCACAAGCCCGCGCGCATACGCATCGTTGCCCACAAAGATCGCCAGATTGCCCCATGGGGCGTAGTAGGTGATGTCGCCCGTCCTGGGGGTCATGCCCGCAGCTGAACCCGCCACGGACAGCTTGCCCGGCAGACTGGAGATGCGTTCAACCACTGCATAGTCCTCCAGCGTCAGGTAAAGGGGCAGAAACGCTGCGAAATCACGCGCGGCGGCGCTATCGTTAAGCGTTGCGGTGACGATCTCGCCGTCGACATGTAGACGAAGCTTCATAAGGACCTGCTGTGCGAATGTGTGAGTGGTTGTCAGTGCGCATGCCAGGGCCAACGCAGAGGCACCCCAAGCCAATGCACGCTTGCGGAGGGAGTGGATGCGAATGCTCTTTGCCATGGCATGAAGTTTGCCTAGCACCCTGCGATTTGACTAGATAATGAATACTACATAGCTTTATTAGCATTACTAATCAATTGGGACGTATGAACCATGGCGCGACGCAATCTCAATGACCTTTTGGCCTTCGTTACGGTGGCACGCGAAGGCAGCTTTACCCGGGCCGCTGCCATCCTGGGCGTGACCCAATCGGCGTTGAGTCAAACAATACGCGGGTTGGAGGAGCGGTTAAAAATCCGATTGCTCACGCGCACAACACGCAGCGTCTCGCCTACGCCGCCAGGTGAGCGACTGATGCAGGCCATCGGTCACCGCTTTGACGAGATTGAAGCCGAGCTCGATGCTTTGACCGAGTTGCGCGACAAGCCCGCAGGCACAGTGCGTATTACCTGTGGTGACAACGTGATGCACACCACGCTACTGCCCAAACTCATGCCGCTTCTGAGTGAGCACCCGGACATCAAGCTGGAGTTCGACATGAACTACGGTTTCCGCGACATCGTGGCGGATCGTTTTGATGCAGGCGTCCGCATGGGCAACACCATAGACAAGGACATGATTGCCGTGCCCATCGGCCCACCGCTTCGCATGGCCGTGGTGGCGTCACCGGGCTACTTTGCTATCAACCCTCTTCCGAAAAAACCATCCGATCTGATGATGCACCGCTGCATCAACCAACGGATGCCCACGTCGGGTGGCTTGTACGTCTGGGATTTTTCACGCAAGGGCAAGCAGGTCAATGTGCGCGTAGATGGCCCGCTAATCTTTAATACCGCACCACCCCAAGTCGATGCTGCGTTGGCAGGGCTGGGCATCGCTTTGCTACCAGACGATGAGCTGGGGTCACACATCGAAGAAGGCCGCCTGGTGCGCGCACTGGAGGACTGGTGTCCGCCATTTGCTGGCTATCACCTGTACTACCCCAGCAGGCGCCAGCCATCACCAGCCTTTTCTCTGGTGCTACAGGCTTTACGGCTGGATGCAAAAAGCCGCCAATAAGTCCATCCGATCAAAAAAGCAGCAGACAGGCAGCCTCAACCAAGCCCCGCCACCCGCTCACGCCGCGCCGACCAAGCCTTCGCCACACGCGGCAACACCAGCACGGCCACAACCACCACCAGCAGAGCCACCGACATGGGCCGTTGCAAAAACACCATGGCACTGCCCTCGCCAATGGACATCGCGTTGCGCAGCTGCGCTTCGGCCAGTGGGCCGAGGATCATGCCGACAATCACGGGCGCTGTCGGGAAATCAAAACGCCGCATCACCACACCCAACACCCCGATGGCGTAGAGCAGGAAGAGATCAAAAGCACTTTGCCGCATGCCGTAAACACCCACGGTCGCGAAAATCAGGATGCCGGCGTACAGATAAGGCTTGGGAATTTTCAGCAGCTTGACCCACAGGCCGACCAGCGGCAGGTTGAGCACCAGCAGCATGACGTTGCCGATGTAAAGCGAAGCGATCAAGGCCCACACCAGTGCCGACGAGGACGTGAACAGTTGTGGCCCCGGCTGGATGCCGTAGTTCTGGAAAGCGCCGAGCAAAATGGCCGTGGTGTTGGAGGTCGGGATGCCCAGGGTCAAGAGGGGAATCATGGCCGCCGTCACGGTGGCGTTGTTGGCCGCCTCGGGGCCGGCCACACCTTCGATCGCGCCCTGGTTGCCGAACTCTGAATTGTCTTTGGCGAGTTTTTTCTCGGCCGCGTAGCTGAGGAAGGTCGGGATCTCGGTGCCGCCGGCCGGGATGCAGCCAAAAGGCACACCAATCGCCGTGCCACGCAACCAGGCGGGCCAGGAACGACGCCAGTCACGCTTGGTCATGTGGACCTTGCTGAGCTTGTTCTGCGCCGCATCGACCTTGCCTTCGTACAAGACCGCATGCATGGCTTCGGCCACCGCAAACAGGCCCACCGCCACCAGCACAATCTCGATGCCGTCCAGCATTTCAGGCACACCGCCGGTGTAACGCGCCTGGCCGGTGATCTGGTCCAGCCCGACCAGCCCGGCCGCCAGGCCTACGAACAGGGCCGTGATACCGCGCACCTCGCTTTTGCCCAGCACCGCGCTCACGGTCGTGAAGGCCAGCAGCATTAGCATGAAATATTCAGGCGGGCCAAGTTTGACGGCAAACTCCGCCACGATGGGCGCAAACAGCGTGACGATCACGGTGGCGATCGATCCCGCCACAAACGAGCCTATGGCCGCCGTGGCCAGCGCCGCACCGGCGCGCCCGCTTTTGGCCATCTTGTTGCCCTCCATGGCCGTGACCATGCTGGCCGTTTCACCCGGCGTGTTCAGCAAAATCGAGGTGGTGGAGCCGCCATACATGGCGCCGTAATAAATGCCGGCAAAAAAGATCATGGAGGCCGTGGCCTCGACCTTGACCGTGATCGGCAGCAACATGGCCACGGCCACGGCCGGGCCAATGCCGGGCAACACCCCAACGGCGGTGCCCAGGGCACAACCGACAAAACACCAAAGCAGGTTGATCGGGGTGGCCGCAGTGATAAAGCCCTGCATGAGCTGGTTGAAGATATCCATTTAAAGCCACCCGGTGGAAGTCAGGCCCGGCAGGTTGATCGCCAGGAATTGTGTAAACGCCCAATACACGGGCGCAGAAATCAGCAAACCGATCACGACGTTTTTCAGCCAGATTTTGGGGTCCACGCCGGCATGACCTTCGGCGCCGCGCAAGCCCTGTACGGCCAGCACAAAACACAGGGTGCAGCTCAGGATAAAACCAATGCTGGTGATCAGGGCCGCATTGGCCAGCAGGCCGGCCGAGACCCAGACAAAACCCGGCCAGTAGGCCTGTACGCCCTCGCTGGCCGGTTCCATCTCACGGAAGCCGCCGCTTGACGCTTCCCAGACCAGGAAGCCGCCGCAGACCAGCAAGGCCAGCGAAACCACCCAGGGTAAAAAATTGGGGCCGACCCCGGCATAACCGGCGGCCGAGGGGATGCTGATCGCACCAAACGCCAGGCCAAGGCCCAGCAGCACCACACCGCCGCCGACCAGGGTCTGCGAGCGTTTGTGGGCGGGAGAGAGGGTTTGTTGTGTCATTATTTTTTCCCGATGGAAGGCTGGCCACCAGCTGCGGCGGTCATCCCGGACCCAGTCCGGGATCCATGCCTCCGTTGATGCCAGCCGTGAAGCCGGAGACATGGATGGCGGCTCAGGCCCGCCATGACAGGCTGAGGTCCTTAGACCATGCCCGACTTGACCATGGTGGCGCGCAGGCTGGCGAAATCGTCGTCGACGAATTTCTCGAAATCGGCGCCGGTCAGGACGGCCGGTGTCCAGCTGTTTTTCTCTAGTGCCTCGGCCCAGGCCTTGGACTTCAGCGCCTTCAGCACCATGTCGGTCAGCTCCTTGCGCTGTGCCGCGGTGATGCCGGGCGCGCCATAGACACCGCGCCAGTTGCCGATGGCGACGTTGATGCCCTGCTCTTTCAGCGTGGGAACGTTGACACCCTTGAGGCGGGTGTCGGACGTCACGGCCAGCGGGCGCATCTTGCCGGTGGTGATGTATTCGGCAAACTCGCTGTAGCCGCTGCCGCCTATGGTGACGTTGCCGCCCAGAATGGCCGCAATCGCCTCACCGCCGCCACGGAAGGCCACGTAGTTGATCTTGGCCGGGTCCACCCCCACCTCGCGCGCAATCATGGCCGCGGCGATGTGTTCTGTGGAACCACGTGAACCGCCGCCCCACTTGACGCTGCCGGGATCTTTCTTGAGCTGCGCCACGACATCGGCCATGGTCTTGAATGGCGAGTTGGCCGGCAACACAAACACGTTGTATTCGCTGGTGATGCGGGCAATCGGTGTGGCTTGGCTCAGGTTGACTGGCGGTTTGCCGGTGATGATGCCGCCCAGCATCACGGCGCCCATGACCATCAGCGCGTTCGGGTCGTTTTTGCTGCCGTTGATGAACTGGGCCAGGCCCAGTGCGCCGGCGGCGCCGCCCTTGTTGTCGTAGGTCACGGTGGAGGCCGCGCCGGACTCCTGCAGCGCCTTGCCCAAGGCGCGGCCGGTGGTGTCCCAGCCGCCGCCGGGGTTGGCGGGAATCATCATCTTGACATTGGCGGCCGCCAGGGCAGACAGCGGCAAGGAGCCGGCGGCAACCAAGGCCGCCATGGATTTGAGAAAGGTGTCGCGACGCATAAATGTCTCCTGGAGTTTTATCTAACCCGTGCATCATGCGCCGCTTGCCTGTCAAACAGCTGTCCCAGGCATTGGGGAAAGTGCTAATGTGCTGCCCATGAAACTGCTTTTGGTTGAAGATGATGCCGCCATGCGCACAACCTTGGTCCGGTCGCTGGGGCGTCGCGGCATCCAAATCGAGGCCTGCGGCGACGGCCGGCAAGCGCTGGAGAAGTGGCAGGCCTCGGCTTTTGACGTGATCCTGCTGGACCTGACCCTGCCCGGCCTGGACGGCCTGCAGGTGCTGGAGCAGGCCAGGCGCAGCGGCCTGGACACGCCGGTGCTGATCCTGACCGCACGCGGCACCGTGGGCGACCGCATCATCGGCCTGAACACCGGCGCCGACGACTACCTGCCCAAACCGTTTGACCTCGACGAACTCGAGGCCCGTTTGCGCGCCCTGCACCGGCGCCGCCCGGGATCACTGGTCGAATCGGCCTCCAGCCCTTATTCAGCGGGCGCCATCAGCTATGAAAAAGAGAGTGGCGCCATTTACTACCGCGACCAGGTGCTGGACCTCCCCCCGCGCGAGCTGGCCTTGCTCAAGGCGCTGCTGGAAAAACGTGGCCACGCCGTGACCAAGGAAAGGCTGTTCGACCTGGTGTTTCCCGGCCAGACCGATGTGCAATACGAAGCCATCGAGGTCGTGGTCTACCGCCTGCGCAAACGCCTGGCGCACACCGGCGTGACCCTGATGACCTTGCGCGGCCTGGGCTACCTGCTCAAGACCGATGACTAGACCGTTGTCCCGACAAACTACCCCCCTGCCGGGGGA
Organism: Polaromonas potterensis; assembly: GCF_033446725.1. Lineage (NCBI taxonomy): Bacteria > Pseudomonadati > Pseudomonadota > Betaproteobacteria > Burkholderiales > Comamonadaceae > Polaromonas > Polaromonas potterensis. The sequence continues at coordinate 198,970 of NZ_JAWQLX010000005.1, forward strand.
CAACGTGCGCAGCGAAGGGCCGCCCCGAGCAAGCACAGCCCCCTCGGGGGACAGCGCAGTACGCGAAGCGACAAGCGTGGGGGCCGTCATGTCCCTGAGAAGGTATTTGCTGATCGGCATCCTGCTGCCCATCAGCCTGCTGATTGTGATCAACAGCGTCAGCCTCTACCGGCAAACGCTGGCGGCCGTCAACACCGCTTACGACCGCACCCTGCTGGCCTCGGCCAAAACCATTGGCGAACAGCTGGATGTCGAAGGTTACGACGACTTGTCGGTGTTGCGCGCCACCGTGCCTTATTCGGCGCTGGAGGCGTTTGAAGCCGACAACCGCAGCCAACTGGTCTACCGCGTCTCCAACCTGCAGGGCGAGGTGATTTCCGGCTTTGGCGAGTTGCCCTTCTGGCGCGGCAGCATTCCCAACCAGGGCGCGTATGCCGCGCTGGTGGCGTTTTACGACGACGTTTTTCGAGGCGACGAGGTGCGTGTGGCGGTCTTGCTGCAGCCAGTGGCCAGCGCACGCGGCCGCGGCATGGCCGTGGTGCAGGTGGCCGAAACCCTGGAGTTGCGCCAGACCCTGGCGCGCAAGGTCTTGTTTGACACCTTGTGGCGCCAGGCCTTGCTGATTGGTGTGATCGCGCTGGTGGTGATTCTGGTGGTGCAACGCGCCACGCGACCGGTGCGCCGCCTCAGCGCCGAGTTGCAGGCGCGGCCCGAAGGCGACCTGACCCCGGTGGCCGCGCCCGATGCCCCGCGCGAGTTGCTGCCGCTGATCGACGCCACCAACCAGGTGATGCAGCGCCTGCAAGCCCTGATCGGGCACCAGAAACGATTTGTGCGTGATGCCTCGCACCAATTGCGCACGCCGCTGGCCGTGCTCAAGACACAGGTGCAGTCGGCGCAGCGCGGCGACGTGGCACCACGCCAGGCGCTGCGCGAAATCGCCGACACGGTCGAACGTGCCACCCTGCTGGCCAACCAGATGCTGGCGCTGGCCAAGGTCGAGCAGTTGCGCCTGCAGACCGATGCCCAGCCACAGGACTGGCCCGAGCTGCTGCGCTCCATCGTGATTGACATCTCCCCGCTGCTGGCCGAGCAGGACCTGGATTTTGAAATCAGCACCATGCCGGCCCAGGTGCGCGCGCACGACTGGATGCTGCGCGAGCTGGCGCGCAACCTGCTGCACAACGCCATCAAATACACGCCGCGCGGCGGCACCCTCACGGTGCGCCTGGTCACCGACACTTTCTACGCGGCGCTGACGGTCAGCGACAGCGGGCCAGGCATCAGCACCGAGCTGGCCGCGCGCCTGTACGAACCTTTTTCCGCCGGCGACGTGCGCCAGGGCTCGGGCCTGGGCCTGGCGATTTGCCGCGAAATCACACAGGCGCTGGGCGGCAGCATCATCCTGGAAAACCGCGAAGACCATGGGCGTATCGTCGGGCTGGACGCCACCGTGCGTTTGCCCCTGGTACACAATGAGAGTTGATGAAAAATATAGGTCTTGATCAACAGCTGCGGGCCGGCAAAAGCACTGCAGGGGAGTTCCCGGATGCGTCTTGACAAATGGCTTTGGGCCGCGAGGTTTTACAAAACCCGCTCACTGGCCAGCGATGAAATCAGCAAGGGCCGCGTCGCGGTCAATGGCCAGGACGCCAAACCGGCCCGCGACATCAAGGCCGGCGACACCGTGGCCATGCGGCAAGGGCCGGTCACCCGCACCGTGGTGGTCAAGGGCTTGAGCCAGCATCGCGGCGCAGCCCCGGTGGCGCAACAGCTTTACGAAGAAACCGCTGACAGCCTGCGCCTGCGCGAGGCGGCGGCCGAGCAACGCCGGCTGAACCACGAGCCGGCCAGCAGCATAGAACACGGGCGCCCGACCAAACGCGACCGGCGTGACCTGGAGAAAGCCCAGGACAAAAACTGGGGCGACCGCTGGAGCGCTTCGGCCGACTCATAAAACGCTCTGTTTTTCATAGCTGCTTGCGCCCGTGGATTATGGCTAGAGGCCTACTTCACTCATAAACCAGGCCTTACCAAGCATTTCCGGGCTGGACGGTGGCTCAGGTCCGCAGCGACAGCTTGGCAGACCCGCGGCGCAGGCGCAGGCCCTGCATCCACCACACCCCCCAGGCCAGCAATGCCGCCGGAATAAACACCCAGTGGGTTGACGGCCGTGACGGATTCGGCAGCTTGAGCTCAACCACCTTGTAGCCCTGCTCGACACCCAGCTTTTTCGCGCGGCTGCCAAACTTGACGGCTGCCACTTCCAGGTCTGTCCCAAGCTGGCTCAGGGTCACACCCCCGTCGCGCAGGCGCTCGCGGCCAGTGGCGCCCTCGCCCATGGGCAGGGCCACGGTTTTGGTCTGCGGCTCGCCGTTCAGGGTTTCGCCGGCAATACCCACCACCAGCCATTCATCGGCGCGCAAGCCATCGGCCACCTTGTAGATGTCGGCCGCCGGCGCCGACACATATTTGGACGAAAACTGGTCCACCACCCAGTCGGGCCGGAAAAACAGGAAAGTCGCCAGCAGCAAGACCGCCACCTCGGGCCAGGTACAGCGGGTGCGAAACCATTTCATGGTGGCGGCGGCAAACAGCAACGAAGCGGCCACCGCAGTCACACACACCAGCACCACATCGACCCAGGAGCCCAGGCCGATCAGCAAAATCTGCGGGTTGAAGATAAACACAAAAGGCAACACGGTGGTGCGCAGGCTGTACCAAGTCGCCTGCCAGCCCGTGGCATTCGGGTCTTCGCCCGAAATCGCCGCGGCCGCGTAAGACGCCAGCCCTACAGGCGGCGTCACGTCGGCCAGGATACCGAAATAAAACACAAACATGTGCACCGCGATCAGCGGAATCACCAGGCCGCTGCGCGCGCCCAGTTCAACAATCACCGGCGCCATCAAGGTCGCGACCAGAATGTAGTTGGCCGTGGTCGGCACACCCGCGCCTATGACCAGGCAAATCGCCGCCGTCAGCAGCAACATCACCAGCACATTGCCGTCCGAGACCAGCTCGACAAAGTCGGTCATCATCAGCCCCATGCCGGTCAGCGTGATGACACCCACAATCAGGCCGGCACTGGCGCAAGCCACACCGATGCCTATCATGTTGCGCGCACCCAGCACCAGGCCACGCCACAGATCGGCCACGCCGCGTTGGAGCGAGGACAAGGCCGCCTCGGCCTTGCCGTCGGGACGGAAAACGGACAACATGAAAGGCTGCAGCACCACCATCACCATGACGGTGGCCGTGGCCCAGAAAGCCGACAGCCCGGGCGACAACTCTTCGGCCATCAGGCACCACAACAAGACCGTGATCGGGATGAAAAAATGCAGGCCGGCGCGCACCGTGGGCCAGGGCAGCGGCAGCTTGACCTCCTTGGCCAGCGGATCGTCCACCGCGATGTCCGGGTAACGCGAGGAATAGGCCATCAGCACCACATAAGCCACGGCCGCCAGCACAGCCAGCGCCCAACCCGCGGCATCGCCCGCAAGGTATTGCACAGCGGTGATCGCGTAATAAATCGCGGCGCAAGCGATGGTGGTGCCGGACAGGCCCAGCGCCCAGCCCAGCAGCCGTTCGCGCCAGGTCGGCTGGCGTTCGCGCACCAGCGGTTTCAGGTCGTACTTGAGCGCTTCCAGGTGCACGATGTAAAACAGCGCCACATAAGAAATGATGGCCGGCAAGGCCGCATGTTTGATGATCTCCGAATACGGAATACCCACGTATTCAACCATCAGGAAAGCCGCCGCCCCCATCACCGGCGGCATGATCTGGCCGTTGACCGACGAGGCCGCTTCAATCGCCCCGGCCTTCACACCCGAATAACCCGTGCGTTTCATCAACGGTATCGTGAAGATACCGCCAGATACCACATTCGATACCGACGAGCCCGACACAATGCCGTTCAGCGCTGAGGACACCACCGCCACCTTGGCCGGCCCGCCGCGCAAATGGCCCAAGGTGGCGAGTGACACCTGCAACATGTAGTTGCCGGCACCGGCAATATCCAGCAAGGTGCCGAACAGGACAAACAGGAAAATAAACTGCACCGACACACCCAGCGCCACGCCGTAAACACCTTCGGTGGTCAGCCACATGTGCGAGATAAAACGCGACAACGAAGCGCCGCGGTGTTGCAACACCTCGGGCATGTGCGGGCCCAGGAACACAAAGGCCATGAACACGCCGGTGGTCACCAACATGCCAAAACCCATGGCGCGGCGTGTGGCTTCCAGCATCACGGCGACGCCGGTCACACCGATCACGATGTCCATCGTGGTGGGCGCGCCCGGCCGCAGGGCCAGCTGGTTGTAAAACAGGAACAGGTAGGCACCGCAAAAAGCGCCGACCAGCGCCAGCAGCCAGTCCGACCAGGGGATGACGCTGCGCGAGGAATGTTTGAACGCCGGAAACGCGCAAAAGGCCAGGAAGATCGCAAACGCGAGATGGATGGCGCGTGCCTCGGTGTCGTTCAGGATGCCGAAGCCCAGCATAAACGGCAGCGGCGACGCATACCAAAGCTGGAACAGCGACCAGGCACCGGCCAGAATGGCCAGGCCTACGCCAATTTTTCCGCCGGGCTCACGCCCGCCCAGGTCGGCCTCCTTGACCAACTGGTCGAGTTCTTGGGCCGAGTGTTTTTCGAGTTGCGCCATCCGTGGCCTTCCAGAGCTGTTAGTTATTTTTCTAAAAAAAAGGGCCAGGCAACATCACGCTCCTGACCCCTTTCCCTCTACACCGGAAGGTGTTTATTTGATCCAGCCTTTTTCCTTGTAATAACGCGCAGCACCTTCATGCAGCGGTGCGCTCAGGCCGTCCTTGACCATGTTCTGCGGGTTCAGGTTGGCCAGCGCCGGGTGCAATTTTTTGAACTCGTCGAAGTTGTCAAACAAGGCCTTGGTGACCTGATACACCGTTTCCGCCGGCGTTTTGCTGGAAGTGACGACCGTGGCCAACACGCCGTAGGTGTTGGTGGGCTGCGGGTTGTTCGGGTACAGGCCGCCGGGGATGGTGACCTTGGCGTAATATGGTTTCTCGGCCACCAGCTTGTCAACCACCGGGCCACTCAGCGACACCAGCTTGGCGCCACAGGAGGTAGTCGGGTCCTGGATGTTGGCCGAGGGATGGCCCACCGCGTAATAAAAGCCGTCGATCTTTCCGTCACACAGCGCCGGGCCATGTTCGTCGGCCTTCAGCTCGGAGGCCAGCGAAAAGTCGCCCAACTTCCAGCCCATTCCGCCCAGCAACTCTTCCATGGAAGAACGTGTGCCCGAGCCCGGGTTGCCGACGTTGAAACGTTTGCCCTTGAAGTCCTCGAACTTGCTGATGTTGGCTTCCTTGCGGGCGACCACGGTGAAGGGCTCGGGGTGCACGGCGAAAACCGCGCGCAGATCGGTGTAGGCCGCGTCCTTGTACTGGCCCGCACCCTTGACGGCGTTGTACTGCACGTCCGACTGGGTGAAGCCGAAATCCAGCTCGCCGGCCTTGATGGTGTTGACGTTGAAGACCGAGCCGCCGGTGGACTCGACCGAACAGCGGATGCCGTGTTTGGCGCGGTCCTTGTTGACCAGGCGGCAGATCGCGCCGCCCGCGGCGTAATACACACCGGTGACACCCCCGGTGCCTATGGTCACAAACTTTTGCTGGGCCAACACCGGCGTGGCCACCAGGGCAGCCGCCAGCGCCAGACCGGCACTTGCCATACTCAGCATATTCAACGCAAACTTCTTGCTCATCTCTGTGTCTCCAGGTTGTAAAAACTAGGGTTATGAGGTCGCGGCGATCGCGGCATCCATGGCCGAACCGAGGCGGTCCACCACCATCGCCAGCTCCGCTTCGCTGCTGATAAAAGGTGGCGCCAGCAGGACATGGTCACCATAACGGCCATCGACGGTGCCGCCCATCGGGTAAACCATCAAGCCGCGCGCCATCGCCTCCTGCTTGATACGGCTATGCAGTTTGCGTGCCGGGTCAAACGGCGTTTTCTTGGCACGGTCCTGCACCAGCTCGATGCCCCAGAACAAACCACGCCCGCGAATGTCGCCAATATGGGGATGGTCGCCCCAGCTGTGGTGCATGAGCTGCTGCAGAAATTCGCCGCGTGCGCGCACCTGCGGCAGCAACTGGTCACGCTCAAACACCTGTTGCACGGCCAGCGCGGCCGCACACGCAATGGCATGGCCCAGGTAGGTGTGGCCATGGTGAAAAAAGCCCGAGCCGTCACGCATGGCATCCACAATTTTCTTTTGCGCCAGCACCGCACCTATCGGCTGGTAACCGCCGCCCAGGCCTTTGGCCACCGCCAGCAGATCGGGCGAAACGCCGTCCTGCTCGCACGCATGCAAGGTGCCGGTGCGTCCCATGCCACACATCACTTCATCAAGAATCAGCAACACGCCATAACGGTCGCAGACCTCGCGCACTGCCTTGAAATAACCCGGCACCGGTGCCAGCACACCGGCCGTGGCGCCGCCCACGGTCTCCGCCACAAAGGCAATCACGCTGTCAGCGCCCTTGGCCAGAATGGCGTCTTCCAGTTCCCTGGCCAGGCGCAGCCCGTATTGTTCGGGCATCTCACCGGCCTGCTGCTCACGGTAGGGGTAACACGGCGAAACATGCGTGGCCGGAATCAAAATGGGTGCAAACGGTTCACGTCGCCACTGGTTGCCGCCTATGGCCAGCGCGCCCAGGGTGTTGCCGTGGTAACTCTGTTTGCGTGCAATGAAGTGGGTGCGTTGCGGCTGGCCGATCTCGACAAAATACTGGCGCGCCATCTTGAGCGTGGCCTCGACCGCCTCGGAGCCGCCGCTGACAAAATACACATGGCTCATGCCTTGCGGCGCCGTGCGGATCAACTGGTCGGCCAGTTCCTCCGCCACCTCGGTGGTGAAAAAACTGGTGTGGGCATAAGCCAGCTTATCGATCTGCGCATGCATGGCGGCGAGCACGTCCGGATGCCCATGGCCCAGGCAGGACACGGCCGCGCCGCCCGAGGCATCGATGTAGGTTTTGCCCTGCGCGTCGGTGAGGTACACGCCCTGCCCGCTGACGGCCACCGGCGGCTTGCGCTGCAACTGGCGATGAAACACATGGGTGGACGCAACAGCCATAAAACTTATTTCCTTGATGAAGAAGGGAGTGAACGAGCGGCGGGGGTCTTGTCGCTGCGCTCGTCCCAATAAGCGCCTTCGCTGTCGAGACGGTCCTGCCGGATTTGCAAATGGGCCAGCACCTTGCGGCCGCCGCGCACCGCCACGGCCGCGGCGAGCGCTTCGGCCAAGGCCAGTGCGCCAACCATGGAATGAAAATACGAGGGGCTGTCGGTACGAAACAGCAGCGTGTGTGCGGCTGAGCGGGCAATCGGCGACAAGGCGCTGTCGGTCAACGCCAACACGTCCACGCCTTGCGCACTGGCCTGCGCGACGGCGTCCACCGTCTGCCGCGTGTAGGGCGCATAAGAGGCCGCGACCAGCAAATCACCCGGCGCCATCTCGCCGATCTGGTCACGCAAGGTGCCGCCCAGCCCCTGCACCAACACGCCGTTGGGCGCCAGCAGGCCGTAGGTGTAATGCAGGTGCATGGCCAGGCCGTGGCTGGCACGCAAGCCAAAAAAATAAACCCGCCGCGCCTTGAGCATGGCGTCGGCCACGGCCTCCAGTTGCGCGGCCTGGTTCAGCCCGCCGACGGACGCTGTGTTGGCATGTTGGGTTTCATTGAGCTGCGCCAGCCAGTCCTGCGTTTTCCGCGCGCTGGCCTGCAAGACCTCGGCCCGACCGGCATAACCGGCCTGCGCCGAAAAAGACTCCTGGCACAGCTGTTTGATCGCCTCAAAACCCTGAAAGCCCAGGGCCTGGGCAAGCCGGCTCAAGGTGGCTGGCGCCAGCTCTGCACGGCGCGCACATTCCCGCATGGAATGCAGCGCCACCTCACGTGAATGCGCCTCTATCCAGCGCGCGGCACGCAGCAGTTCGGGGCTCAGGCCCTCAAGCGGGAGTTTGGCAAACAGTGAAGAAGTGGACATGAAACACTTGTATCTATATTTGAAAAAATATAGCACAAACGTTTCAAAATAGGAATCACTTAATCTGTGACACCTTCTGCGCAACGCTTAGGGTAATGAGCGGGCGAGCGCGACTTTTCGCCACTGAATGCGTAGCTGCTTATGCCTGCATAGATTGGGCTTCAAGTTCACGCATCCTTGTTACGTTGAATCAATGCATGCGCCCCCCGCCGGAACGCTATGAGCCACCGCCAAACCTAGGAATCCGCCATTCTTTGCCTTGAGCACTTATCATTAAATCAGTCCCCTCTTGTCTTGTTGTTAACTCGTGAACTGACATATATGGATAGCGAAAACAAGGAAGCGTATCCACCACTGGACTTGCGGCTAACCTGCCTAATTCAATTTCATTTTCATTTTCGTACGGTGCAAAATAAACGCTATCACTGCACTGTGGGCAGTGAAACACAATCGCCCCCGCGGTCCAAAATTTAGATGCGTCCAATATCATTTCCATAGAAAGCATGGTTTCGCATGTAGGACAGGCTAGTCCTTCATCTCGTGAGCGCAGAACTGTTGCCTCTTGGGTCGCAGGCGCATTTACAGAGTTTCCGAAAAATGACTTAATTTTCATGATGATTTTGAGTAAGCTCATTACAGTTTTCTTGCACTATTTTGGACGCAAGAAAGTACGCTGGATCGATCAGCAATAGGTACGACAAACTGAATCTGACCCGCCCCCGCCTGTAGCGCCGGGCTGAGCACCGACTCGGCCGACCAACGCGCTAATCGGAGCCACCACTTCAACATCAATTACATGCCCGATAGTGGGTTTCATTGCAGCTATGACCGCCAACTGATCCTTTACATATCAATCTTCAAACTCGACCCATTTATATCGTTCACCGTCTTTAACAACAACGTTAGATAGCCAGTCGGACTTATTTTCAGTCCCAGTTGATAGCGCCGAGTTCGTCGAACTCCCTGCAATACGATTCATAAATCGGCTATAGACGTGACAGAAGGCTTCTGTCAGTCTTGGCGTCAAGCCTTCAAGCATCAAGCTCCACGAATAGGGATCATCGCCCTTGTACGGTATAGGCAGAGTGCTATCGAGGGCAGCCTGTATCAAAGGAAGTACCTTGCGCCGGTATTCAAAAAGCCGCGCCTCACCCTCCGAGGCAGCTTCTATATAAGCTCGCAAGGTCAGCGCTTCGCGCCGCATGGCCTTGAGGTCAATCTCCGTGAGCCATCCACCCGGATCGAGTTTCACCAGTTTTTTCATCAGTAACCTCCTGCACGTATGCTTCCGACTTTAACGGGCGACGTGAACTGACTGCGATTCAGTACGAGAGTTTGATGGGCGCCCCCCAATTGGGTCACATGCTCCGTATTTGACGGTAATGCTACCTATCTTGATCAGCAGCGTGAACTGATTGCGATCAACCACAATCGATTCCTATTTTTGGGGTATTCATTCGACACTTAATTACTTCATCTGATAGATAGACTCCACTACTTCCCCAGTGGTTGGATTGATCCGATGGCGATACTGAATTCCCGACCAAATCGCGGGTTCTTGATCTTTGTACTCTCGAACACTGACCCATACAAAGACAAAATCACCGTCCCGTGCCGCTTCAATATTCCAAATGAAGGCGAATTGCTCGTCTTGCACATCAGGACGAAAAACCCAGGCTACGTCGCCTGATCCCGTAGTTGCTACCACGACAGCATCACAAGTCGCTTGGTCTTGAATTTCGTTTTTTGCGAAAAAGTTGAATGGTTATATTTTTTATACTCAATCGCTTTTCGGAAGAAAATTTCAAGAATTGATTCATTGAATACTCTGCGTGTTGACAAATCATTTTGACGAACAAATAGTATTAGGCGGAAGGTTTAAGTGATGGGGGTGAGATCAACAGCTGAAATGTGGCCTAGAAGCGAATTTCTCTGCCCCATAGGAATTCTCCCGTGCGCCAATCCAGTTCGAAGTAAAACTCGCCACCAAGCTCCACCCATGCTCTGACACCGAACTTTCCCATCTCGTTATTCATGGGGTTCTCGTAAGGCCCACCCGTGCTGATAAAGCTTGTTGACGGTAACGCCGACTCAGCTTTCCTGGATGTTGTGAGTTGCCAAGGTACGATCAGGCGCATGCGCTCCTGACCGTGAGCATCCAAGAGAACACAATTATTCGGCACTCGATCTTTCTCAATGCGAACAAAACCGCTGGCATCGGGAAGTAGATAAAGACTAAAGTTTTCTAGCGGAAGGCATATTGTTTTCTCGTTGACACTCCAGCTATATGCTGTGGTGTTGAACGGACGCCATGGAGTTTGCTTGGCAACCCATTCCAGAATTTCGCTCGCGAGTATCTCTTCACCCTGTGCGTTGTGAAGAGTGAGATTTTTTACAAATGCGCTCACGGCAAAGCCCTTCCACCTACCAATTTAAACGTTGTACCACGCTCATCAAATGGAACTACAAAGTGAAGCTGATTGCCACCGCCGACGGCAGTACCTTGGTCTTCCACTACGCCTGCGTTCGCACAAGCAGGACGTGTGATTTCTAACTCGACGACATATCCAATATCTTTTTTCATGCCGGGTGTAATCGCAAGTTGGTTACGGGCTGGACTTTACTTTCTACGCTAGACCCTCACCAAACTCGCCGGCTGCGATGAGTGAACAAACTAATGGCATCAGGCTTGACTTCACAAGCGAACCTCTTTGCCCCACAGAAATTCCCCTGTTCGACAATCCAGCTCGAAATAGTATTCGCCGCCGAGTTCTACCCAGGCGTTGACGCCGAAGATGCCACGCTTGCCGTCTGCAGGATTGAAATAAGGCTCGCTGATTCCCCATTTCAATGCCTTTCCATCAAGAGCATTCCTGTTACGTTGAGTGAATACCTGCGCTACACCTCGCCTGAATGCGAGAACCTTGATGATTTGCGAATGTCGTTGCAGCAACTGTCGGCAAAAAGAAACACCTACCGGCTTGTCAGTGATTGCGCACGGTGCACGCCATCGCCGGCTTCTCCCAAAACAGGGCCACGTCAGGCGCTTGCCCCCTTACCTTTGGATCAAAGGTTATTGTGTTTCAAGGTACCGCTGCAAGGCGGGGCCCCGCCCTCACTGAGTCTTTAGCCGCAACGCGCCGCCTTGATCACCCCGGCAGCGTCCACTTCCAGATTCAGGCGCTGGGCATTGAAATCCATGGTCACCGCCTGGTTGGGGCGCAGCACCCGCGCCATGTAGGAACCCGAACGCTGGCGTGCGCTCTCGACCACACTCGCGCCCGCGGCCTTGCCGATGGTGAACTGGGCGCCCTGTGCATTGCAAAGGCCATCGGAGGCGCCTCCGGCAGCCGGACCTGTGCCGGTCGCAGGTGTGCCCGGTGTGGTGCAGCCGATCAGTGCCACCGCCAATGCAGCGCTGCCTAGGATGAGTTTCAAAGCCATGTTCTTGTTCCTCACGAAATAAAAACATCAACCATAACGCCTGAAAACGGCTGTGTGCGCTTTTTTACGCCTGGTTGCGTCAAGCGGGCCACGCGGGGGCGGGGATAAAATCAGCAGCCTCGCCCCAAGGCTGGACAATCCAGCCCTGACAACAACTCAAAGCCACTGAAAGGGGCATCCATGACACCTAACACCGACGGTACCCTCACCGTACTTGGCGCGCAACTGACCACACGCCAGGTTGAAGAACTCATGCACCAGCTGGCACAAGCGCGCAACCTCATGCAGCCGCCCGTGCAAATGGAAGTCACGGCCGACATGCCGGTCCTGGTGCAGCACGATGCCGACTTTGCCATCTCACAAACGCAAACACCGGAGCGCCATGTCAGCCTGGGCTTGCGCCATCTCGGCTTCGGCTGGATCTTTTTCACCTTGTCGCGTGAGCGTGCCAAGTTCATCGGCGAGAGCCTGCTCCAGCGCAGCCGCAGCTAAGCCATCGTCGCAAGCCGCCGGCGCGGCGGCTCAAGGCCGGGCTTGATTCGCTACTTAATCCATAGCTGCTTGCGCCCGTCCTATATGGGCTAGAGGCCAATTTCACTCATGAAATGGCTTGCGCCGGCCGCTACATCAGTGAACTGGCGTAACTCACGCCGTCGGCGTGACGGGGAGGCGCATGTTGAATCTTCGCGTCGCCGTCGCCGCTGCGGCACGCCATTTCGCGAACCCGGGACAGCCCCCCCGCCCCTAGAGGTGTGCTCACACATCCGCAGGGCCTGCACGCCCGCAGCCCGCCAGCCACAACGACTGGCTTGTACGCCCGATCCTTGCTCTATCATGAACGCTCCTGCAACCCGCAAGGTGATCCGGAGATTGACCATGGAACGGCGACGCTCTTTGCTCCCCATGCGCAGCGCTCCGCAGCGAGTTGGCCAACGGCGCCAGTCACTGGCATCGGCCCTGGCCATCGCCGCAGCGCATTCTCTTGCGATGGCGGAGTCACCTGCCGACACCGACACCCGTGTCAACTACGCCCTCGAGGCAGGCATCCAGTACGCCAGCGAACACAAGCTGTTCTGGAAGCTCGCGGAAACCTTTGCACAACACGCCGCCTTCAATGCCAAGCGTGGCTGGGGCGAGTTCTACGTCAAGCCCGGCGTGGCCGCCACGCGCAGCCTGCGGCCCGGCCTGGAGGCATACGGGGCGCTGTCGGTGGTGGCTTCGGGCACGTTGGGGCGGGATGCTTTTGACGCCGGCAACACCGGCCGCGTCACCCTGGAGGACGCCTACGCTGGCCCGCGCGTGGCTATTCCCGACACGTCGGCCCGCCTGGACCTGTCAGCGGGCTCGCAACGCTACACCCTGGGCACTGGCATGCTGGTGTCCAACGGCGCCTCCAACGGGTTTGACCGCGGTGCGCTCAAGCTGGGTCCGCGCAGGGCTTTTGCGATGACCGGCATTGCCCGCCTCACCCAGGGTCCCTGGTCGACCGAAGCGTTTTACCTGGCACCCAACGAGCAGCCCGACAACGATTCCGGCACCCGGCTGGTGGGGGCCGTGTTGCAGTACAAACCCACGGCAGAGAAGTTTGCAGGGCTGTCTTATGGCAAGGTCACCCGCTCGTCCTCGCCCTACACGCAGGCGGCGCTGGGCGGCATCGGGCATCTACGCGAATCAGCTCGCCAGCCCCCTGCAGTTCGGCCAGTCCACCCGGCTCATTCTGGTCGGCGGCGCGCCCAGCTTGATCACCGGTGTCACCTCCGCCCATCTGGCCGACGACCTTTATCTGAAATACACACGGGTGATCAACAAACACACCTTCTTCACCGGGGCGTCAGCTTCTCGCGCCCCGGCGAGGGCATGACCCGGTTGATGGGCGGCTCGGCCCCCGTCTGGCGCGGCTGGCTGGTCAATCTGGTGGTGATGTACTGATCGTATTGACTGGCTATGACATTTATCTGCAGCGGCCCAATGGCCGCCAATCTTGAAAGGTATTTATGCAACATCCTGTACACACGCGCCCCCCTTCGCGCTTCTTCCTGCTGATGGGCCTGTCCATGGCCCTGAGCGCCACCGTGCCCGGCGTTTTCGCGGCGCCCGAATCAGCGGCAAAAACCAAGGCACCGCTGGACGCCGTGGCCAGCGACCCGGCCAAACTCGGCTGGATGGTCGGCTCACCACCGCCGCCCGACCGTACGCTGCGTTTTGAGGACGGCAGCTACTTCCAGTTTCCGGCCATGCGCTGGAGCGTTTCCAACTTTCGCCAGTTGATGCCGACCACGAATGTCTCACGTGGACTGGGCGCGCCTTTGCCCTTGCCACGCGCCGAACGTGAGGATATCGACAGCGTGAGTTTCACGCCGCTGGGCGGCAACCAGCCCATGAGCTGGTTGCAATCGCTGCTGGCCAACTACACCGACGGCATCGTGGTGCTGCATCGCGGGCGCGTGGTTTACGAACGTTATTTCGGCGTGTTGAAGGACGATGGCCAGCACGGCCTGATGTCGGTCAGCAAATCCCTCGCTGGCACCCTGGGCGCGGCGCTGGTGGCCGAAGGCAAACTCGACGCCGACAAACGTGTGGCCGACTACGTGCCCGAGTTGTCGCGCTCGGCCTTCGGCAGCGCCACCGTGCGCCAGTTGCTGGACATGACCACCGGCATCCGTTTCAGCGAAGACTACGCCGACCCCAAGGCCGAGGTCTGGCAACATGCGGCCGCCGGCAACCCGCTGCCCAAACCCAAGGGCTACACCGGGCCGCGCAGCTATTACGATTTTTTGCAAACCGTGAAACCGCAGGGCCACCACGGTGAGGCCTTCGGCTACAAGACCGCCAACACCGATGCGTTAGGCTGGGTCATCGCACGCGCCACCGGGCGCACGGTGGCGCAACTGCTGTCCGAACGTATCTGGCAACGCCTGGGCGCCGAGCAGGACGGCTACTACACCGTGGACTCCATAGGCACACCCTTTGCCGGCGGCGGCATGAACGCCGGCCTGCGCGACCTGGCCCGCTTCGGCGAGATGCTGCGCAACGACGGTGTTTTCAACGGCCAGCAGATCCTGCCCAAGGCCGCGATAGCCGACATCCGGCAAGGCGGCGACAAAAACAACTTTGCCAAGGCCGGTTACAAACTGCTGCCGGGCTGGAGCTACCGCGACATGTGGTGGGTCACACACAACGACCATGGCGCCTACATGGCGCGCGGCGTGCACGGCCAGGCGCTGTACATCGACCCGAAAGCCGAGATGGTGATTGCCCGTTTTGCCTCTAACCCGGTGGCCGGCAATGCGGCCAACGACCCGACCTCGCTGCCGGCTTACCACGCGCTGGCCAAATACCTGATCGCTTCGCCACGGTGATGCGCTGAGGGCAAGGAGCGTGTCACAGCGGTCCCCCAGCGCGGACATCTCACGTATCGGATTCTCTATCCAGATGAAATCGTGAGCAGGCGCTTACACGCTAAAAACCAAATGCGATTTTCGCGGCGGCAGGTTCAACATGTCTGTTACCCAGTCAATTTTTTCATGCTCAACTTGACGCGTGATGGGCGGCACATCATGGCCGCACCGGTTTGAGCATCAGCACAGGCAATGGCACGCCCGATCACGCGCCCCACCCCGGTGATCAAGAGCGGCTTGCTCACTTGTTCATGTCAATCACGGTACGGCCGCGGATCTGCCCCGCCAGCGTGCGGTCCAGGTAGCTCGGCAGTTCGTCCAGTCCGATGACACAGGCGATTTGTGCCAAGTGCTTGGGCCGGTACTCCATGGCTATCTTCTTCCAGACGATCTCCCGCACCGGCATGGGCGAGTTGGCATTGACGCCCAGCAGACGGATGCCGCGCAGAATGAAGGGCAGCACCGTGGTCGCCAGCTCGGCGCCGCCTGCGTTGCCGAAGGCGGCGATCACGCCACCGGGCAGCATGCTGCGGGTCAGCCAGGCCAGCGTCGCGCCGCCCACGGAATCCACGGCACCCGCCCACTGTGCCTTCTCCAGCGGTTTCGGCTTGTCCTGCGGCGCCAGGCGCCCAATGACTTCGCTTGCGCCCAGGCTCTTGAGATACGGCACCTCATCGGTCTTGCCGCTCATGGCGGTCACCTGGTAGCCGCGCTGGGCCAGCATGTCGATCGCCACGCTGGCGACACCACCCGTGGCGCCATCCACCAGCACCGGACCCTGGCCGGGCGCCAGCCCATTGAGTTCCATCAGGTGCAGCGAATAAGCGGCGGTGTAGCCGGCGGCGCCCAGCACCGCTGCATCGAAGAGGCTCAAGCCGTCGGGAATACGCAGTACCCAGTCGCCTGGTACCCGGGCGACCTGCGCATGTCCGCCATCATGATCGACCCCGATCCCGAAACCGTGTACGACGACTTCGTCGCCGGCCTGAAAGCGCGCATCAGCCGACTCCAGCACGGTACCTGCCAGGTCGATCCCGCCGATGCGGGGCCAGGTGCGGATGATGGCGTTCAGGCCCTTGGACGCGAGAGCATCCTTGTAGTTGATGCTGGAGTAGGCGACCTGAATAACGACGTTGCCAGGGCTGAGATCGTCAATAGACAGCTCGGCAAACTGCCGTACCGGTTCGCTGTCACCGACCAGCAGGCGAAAAGCTTTGAATGTGTGCATGGATTTACCGGTTCAGGTTTAAAAATCAGACCTACACCACGCCCTGCGCTTTCAACGCCGCGAGTTCATCAGCACCCACGCCGAACTCCGCAAAGACTTGAGCGTTGTGCTCACCCACATCCGGGCCGGTGCGCGGGATAGGCATGGTGCGCCCCAGAATGCGCGGAACAATACAAGGCGCGGGCAGACTGCCATACAAGGGGTCTGGCAAACGCACGATCGCCTCGCGCGCGATGAATTGCGGATCCGTCTCAATGTCTTCAATCGTATAAACCTTGCTGAAGGGGACGCCAGCGGCCTCCAGCACGCTTTCTATATGGGCATACGGATGATTCGCGAACCAGGCCGACAAGGCCTCATCGAGTGCTTGCAGGTTCTGCACCCGATGCGGATTGGTGTCGAAGCGCGGATCGCTGGCCCAACCGGGTTGGCCTACGACCTCGGCCAGACGCACAAAAATGGCATCTGACGAGGCCACAACGGAAAAGTACACCCGCTCCTGGCTCGCGTACATATTGCTGGGAGCCGTGTAACTGGCGCAGTTGCCCTCCGGTTTACGCACCTGACCGAGTTGCTCATGCTCCACCGGCAAGGGGTCCAGCAGGCGAAACAGCGCTTCGGTCGCAGACAGATCGATCTCAACCCCCTTGGCCTGAGGGTCACCGCGCAGCCGCGCGATTTCAGCGGCAATGGAGAACGCGGAAAACAAGCCAGCCACCGCGTCGCCGACCGGAAAATTGGAATGCAGGGGCGAACCGCCTTTTTCACCGGTCAGGCTGGTAAAGCCACTCTTGGCTTCAAAGATGCGGGCAAAACCCGGGCGCAAACGGTCAGGCCCGGTCTGACCAAAACCGGTGACCCGCAGGATGACGAGGCGCGGATTTGCGGCAAACAGCGTCGCCGCGCCTAGTCCCCAGCGATCCATGGTGCCCGTGCGAAAGTTCTCGACCAGAACGTCAAAACTCGGCAGCATCTGCAAGAACAACTCACGCCCTTCGGGCTTGCGTACGTCGAGGGAGATACCACGTTTACCGCGATTGGCCACCTTCCACCACAGGGCGCTGCCGTCCTTCACCGGCTGCAGCGTTCGCAAGGGGTCGCTGCCATCAGGCAGTTCCAGTTTGACCACATCCGCCCCATGGTCAGCGCACAGGGTGGCGCCAAAGGGAGCGGCCAGGACGGTGGCCATGTCCAGAATGCGCACGCCCGCCAGGGCGCCGCTGTTGTTTGGTATTGCGTTCAATTGAATATCTCCGTGTTGCAAGCGTTGGTTCATGGAGTTTTGCCAGAATGCCGTCCGCCACACAATGACTGTTTCGCTGTGCGAAACAGTCTTCCGGATTCATTGACTTCAGTTTTTAAGCAAACCATCATGAACACCAACAAACGCAAGCCACGCACCATGTCCTCCATCCATCTACCCGGTCTGGTCAACCCTCACGACCTCAGCGCCGATCGCCAGTTTTCCATGAACCTGGCACGTGGCATGGAGGTCTTGCGCGCTTTCACATTGGCCGACTCGCTGCTGGGTAATCGCGAGATAGCGGACCGCACCGGCTTGCCCAAACCCACAGTCTCGCGTCTGACCTACACACTCACCCTGCTGGGTTATCTGAGCCGGGTGGACAAACTGCAAAAGTACCGCCTGGGCTCAGGCGTGCTGTCGCTGGGATACCCCTTGTTGGCCAACATGCGGGTGCGGCAGATTGCACGGCCGATCATGGAAAAAGTGGCGCGGGAAACCGGTTGCAACGTGAACCTCGGAATGCGTGATCGGACCAATGTCGTTTATGTCGACACCTGCCGGGTGGACCAGGGCAATGTGTACCAGCCAGATATCGGCAGCACGCGACCGCTGCTGTCTACGGCCATAGGACGCGCCCTCATTCTGGCCAGCCCGCCTGCAGAGCGCAAGGCGATCCTGAACCGGCTCAAGATCGAAGACCCTCAGCGTTTTGAACTCGACAAACCCCTTTGGGAAGCCGACCAGATCGCATTTGCCGAACGCGGATATTGCTATTCGCGCGGTGACTGGCACAAAGACATACACGCCCTGGCAGTTCCGATTCGCCAGATGCAACGCGAAGAACCCATGGCATTGAATTGCACCTTGTCGGTTTTTCGGCTGGGCAAAAACACGCTGGAAAAGCTTGCGGCAAACCAACTACTGGAGGCCGTTCAGCAGATTGAAGTCGCTTGTGGCCTGCATTAACCCGGAAAGACACACACCATGATCCGTCATCCTGAGAAATTCAAGCAGCTTTTGGCCGAGGTGCGCCAGTTCATCCGCACGGAATGCATCCCCCTCGAAGCCGAAGTCGACCGGAACGACACTATTTCGGAACCCCTGGTACAACGCATGCGCGAGTTGGGCCTGTTTGGCCACAGCATTCCCGAAGGCTACGGCGGTGCCGGCTTGAGCTCCGAAGAGCTGTCGCTGATCAACATTGAAGTCTCGCAGGCCGCTACCACCTTTCGCGCGCGCTTCGGTGGCAACACCGGGATCGCGTCCGAGTCCCTGGTTGTCGATGGCACGGAGGAGCAGAAGCAGCGCTACCTGCCGCGCCTGGCCAGCGGCGAACTCACAGGGTGTTTCGCACTCACCGAGCCCGATGCCGGCTCTGACGCCACCGCGCTCAAGTCGGTGGCCGTGCGCGAAGGGGATGACTATGTCATCAGTGGCAAAAAATGTTTCATCACCAATTCGCCTATCGCCGACTTGTTCACCGTCTTTGCACGCACGGACACGTCGGTCAAAGGCGCTGCTGGCGTCACGGCCTTTCTGATTGAGCGCGGCACCGCCGGCCTGAGCACACCACCGGCCTATCGCAAGATGGGACAACACGGCTCGCCCGTAGGCGAAGTGTTGCTGGATCACTGCCGCGTTCCGGCCAGCGCCATCGTGGGCGGCCAAGCCGGCGTTGGCTTTCGCACGGCCATGAAGGCCTTGAACAAGCAGCGCATCAACCTGGCCGGACTGTGTATAGGTCCGGCCATTCGCCTGGTGGACGAAATGGTTGAACGGGCCAGCACGCGCAAACAGTTTGGCCAGCCCGTGGCCGAGTTCCAGCTGGTGCAACAGATGATTGCCGAGAGCAACGTCGAGGTTCACGCGGCACGTGCGCTTCTGCTTGAAACCGCCCGCAAACGCGACGATGGACAGGACGTGACCCTGGAGGCGTCCATGTGCAAGCTCTTTGCATCCGAAATGTGTGGCCGCGTGGCGGATCGTGCGGTGCAGATTTTTGGCGGCGGCGGTTACATCGCCGACAACGTGGCCGAGCGTTTTTACCGCGACGTGCGCTTGTTCCGTCTGTACGAAGGCACCAGCCAGATTCACCTGGTCAACATCGCACGCCGCACCGTGGCGCTGGCGCAAGGACAAAAGGCAAAGCCGTGAAACCGCTGTCCGGTCTGCGCGTGGTCGAGTTCGCGACGGTAGGCGGTGTGCCCTTTTGCGGCTGGTGGCTGGCGCAACAGGGCGCGCAGATCACGCGCATCGTCAACCCACGCCCACCCGAGTTGGGCGTGCCGGTGGACGCCGCCGCGGACATCGGCACCTGGGGGCGCGACGACCTGACCCTGGACCTGAAGACGGCGTCGGGCCGCGCGGCTGCGCTTGACGCCATCGCCCAGGCGGACGTGCTGCTGGAAGGTTTCAGGCCAGGCGTCATGGAGCGCCTGGGCCTGGGGCCACAGGACTGCCACGCACGCAAGCCGGCCCTCATCTATGCGCGCATCGTGGGCTGGGACCGACAAGGACCGTGGGCGCAGCGCGCCGGGCACGACATCAACTACATCGCCATGTCGGGTGCGCTGCACGCCATCGGGCCGCAGTGCGTTCCGCTCAATCTCATTGGCGACCTCGCCGGCGGGGCGCTGTACGCCGCGATGGGCATTCTCGCGGCGCTGCACGCGCGCACCGCTAGTGGTCAGGGCTGCGTGGTGGACACGGCCATGACCCATGGCAGCCTGCATTTACTCACCGCCGTGTTTGCGCGCCTGGGTGTCAACGCCTGGCAGGACGCGCCTGCCTCCAATGTGGTTGACGGCGGTGTTCCCTGGTACCGAAGCTATCTGACGGCCGAAGGCCGCCACATGGCGGTGGGCGCCATCGAAGAGCGCTTCTATCTGAACTTCGTGCAAGGTCTGGCACTGGCGCCTGACGCCTTGCCCCCACGCCATGACAAGACCCGGCATGGCGAACTGGCGGCCTGCTTTCAGCAACGCTTTCTGACGCGCAGCATGGCGCAATGGGCGGCGCATTTCTCAACGCTGGAAGCCTGCGTGACGCCGGTCCTCAGCCTGAGTGAAGCCCAGACTGAGCCGGTCAACCTGGCGGCCTTCGGGACGCGCCATTCGCATGCAACCCTGAACATCCCGCGCACCGTCCCTCACTTCACCGCCATTTCATGACCTTATAACCAGGAGACAAGCATGACTACACTCACCCGCCGCCAAATTTTGACCACCCTCTCACTGAGTACTGCCGCGCTATTGAGCATGTCTGCGCTCGCGCAGGAGGCCAGCTTTCCGAGTCGCCCCATCCGCATCATCGTGCCGTTTTCGGCCGGTGGCGTGGTGGACTCCACCGCGCGCATCATTGCCGAGAAGCTGGGTGCCAAATACGGCCAACCCGTCATCGTGGAGAACAAGACCGGTGCGGGAGGTGCGATCGGCACCGAATTCGTCGCCAAGTCAGCGCCTGACGGTTACACCCTGCTGTGCGTTAGCCCCAGCCACGCCGTACTGCCCAGCCTGGTCAAAGGCCTGAGTTGGAGCCCTGTTCGCGACTTCCGCGCCATACAGGGGATTGGTATTGTTCCCAACCTGTTTGTGGTGCATCCCAGCGTGCCCGTCAAGACCATGCCCGAGTTGCTGGCGCTGGCCAAGAAAAGCAGCGAACCGCTGTCTTACGCCACCGCTGGCGTCGGAACATCCAACCACCTGTCGGGAGAATTGCTGGCCCAGATGGCCGGTGTGAAGCTCACCCACGTCCCCTATCGCGGCCAGTCCGATGCCATGAATGATCTGCTCGGAGGCCGGGTCACGATGATGCCGCTGACCGCCGCCATCGCGGGGCCTTACGTCAAGACCGGCAAGCTGCGCGCGTTAGCCGTCACCACGGCCAGGCGCTCGACGGCCTTCCCGGATCTGCCGACCGTCGCGGAGGCTGCCAAGCTGCCCGACTACGAGGTAGGAACCTGGTTTGGCCTGGTCGCGCCAACCAAGGTGCCGGATGCCGTGATGCGCAAGCTCTCCGCCGATGTCGCCGAAATTCTGAATATGCCCGAGGTGAAGGCCAAGTTCGCCACCTTGGGCATGGAATTGGCGCCTCAGAGCCCGGCGCAATTCGACGCCTTCATTGCCGCTGAATCAACCCGGTGGAACAAGGTGCTCAAGCAAGCGGGCATAGAACCCCAGTGAGTCAGCCAAGGACGGAAACCATGACACGCAATCTCCGCACGCCTCTTTGCGACACCTTGGGCATTGCCCATCCCATTTTCGGTTTCTCGCATTCCGTTGATGTGGTGGTGGAGATCGCCAGGGCCGGCGGCTTTCCGGTGCTGGGACTGGCCCGCGAAATGCCACATGAAATCCCCGGCCTGCTGCAAGAGGTAGACCGCCGTATGCAAGGACGTCCGTATGGCGTGGACTTGATGCTGCCCTCGCAAGTGCCGCAGCAAGGCAATATCAACGAGGTCCGCGCCGGGCTGCCCGGCGCGCATGTGGACTTCGTGAATGGCTTGCGTACTCGCTTCGCCGTGCCCCCGCCGGTCAAACCCAGTTTTTTCACCACGCAAGTGCGATCCGAAGAGTTATTTGAATCTCAGATCGAGCAGGTATTGGCCTCGAATGCGATCGGCGTGGCGACGGCGATCGGACTTCGCGCCGATTTGATCGCGCGCGCCAAGGCGCGTGGCAAGCTGACTTTTTCGCTCATAGGCTCGGTACGCCACGCCCAAAAGGCGCTTGCCCTGGGTGTTGATGTGCTCGTGGCGCAAGGCTATGACGCGGGGGGACACACCGGCGGCATTGGCACCTTTTCACTGGTGCCACAAATTGTGGCTATGGCCGGTCATACGCCCGTGCTAGCCGCGGGTGGCATCGGCACCGGTGGCCAGATCGTGGCCGCTATGGCCATGGGCGCGCAGGGAGGCTGGCTCGGTACCTTGTGGATGGCTGCGGCGGAAAACCACACACCACCGGCACTGCTGCAACGCCTGATCGACAGCGGCAGCGAGGACACGGTCATCACCCGGGCGCACAGCGGAAAGCCCTGCCGCGTGGTGCGCAGCGACTGGATTGATGCCTGGTCCGAAGCCGGTGCCCCTACTCCCCTGCCCATGCCCATGCAACAAGCGCTCACCGGCGACGTCTTTGCATCCATGCATGAGAACGATGACCCACGCCTCATTTACGAAGCGGCCGGGCAAAGTGTTTTCGCGATTGATCGGCCAACCACCATTGCGGCGCAAATGGCGGAACTCATCGATCAGATGCGCGAATCGCTTGGGCGCATGAATGCTCTCAAGGCCTGATCACCCAGGTACCTGCACTGAAATACGTTCACCTGACACGGCTGAATTGCCATATTGACGTCAAGCGTAGATCCATCGACAAGGAAAAAAAATGATGCCCCACCCCGGGATGTCGAAGCCATACAGTCCTTGAACCAACGCCAGTTGCGGGCAGCCCTAGCTCGCTTGGTTGAATCGTCGTTATGTACAGACGAAAAAAAGCCCATGATTGACATGGGCTTTTTTAATGCATTGGCGGAAACGGAGGGATTCGAACCCTCGATGAGGCTCTACACCCCATACTCCCTTAGCAGGGGAGCACCTTCGGCCACTCGGTCACGTTTCCTGGCTAACGCGAATTATCTCACGACTTGAGCCCTTGTCGAGCAATCAGGTGATTTTTAGCCGACAGGCTGGTCCAGATCAAAGGCTTTGTGCAATGCACGGACCGCCAGCTCCATGTATTTTTCGTCAATCACGACCGAGGTCTTGATTTCGCTGGTCGAGATCATCTGGATGTTGATGCCCTCTTCGCTCAACACGCGGAACATCTTGCTGGCAATGCCAACGTGGCTGCGCATGCCGATGCCGACGATGCTGACCTTGCAGATCTTGGCGTCACCGGTGACTTCATGCGCGCCCAGCGCGGGCAGCACCTTGGCCTTGAGCAGGTCCACCGCCCGCACATAGTCGTTGCGGTGCACGGTAAAGCTGAAGTCGGTCTTGCCGTCTTTGCTGATGTTCTGGATGATCACATCGACTTCGATGTTGGCGTCGGCGACGGCACCCAGGATTTGGTAGGCGATGCCCGGGGTGTCTGGCACGCCGAGCACGGAGATTTTGGCTTCGTCGCGGTTGAATGCGATGCCCGATACGATGGCTTGTTCCATTTTTTCGTCTTCCTCAAAACTGATCAGGGTGCCGGACTTGGCCTCTTCGTCGATGTTGATGTCCCAGGGCGTGAAGCTGGACAACACGCGCAGGGGCACCTTGTATTTGCCCGCAAACTCGACCGAGCGGATCTGCAGCACCTTGGAGCCCATCGATGCCATCTCCAGCATCTCTTCAAAACTCACCGTGTGCAGGCGCCGCGCTTCGGGCACAACCCGCGGGTCGGTGGTGTAAACGCCGTCCACGTCGGTGTAGATCAGGCATTCGTGGGCCTTGAGCGCGGCCGCAATCGCCACCGCCGAGGTGTCCGAGCCGCCGCGACCCAGGGTGGTGACGTTGCCGCCATCGTCCACGCCCTGAAAACCGGTGATGATCACCACCCGGCCGGCATCCAGATCGGCACGCACTTTTTGGTCGTCAATCGATTCGATGCGGGCTTTGGTGTGGGCGCTGTCGGTTTTGATCGCGACCTGCCAGCCGGCGTAACTCACCGAGGGCATGCCTTCGGCTTGCAGCGCAATGGCCAGCAGCGCGCTGGAGGCCTGCTCACCGGTCGCCGCCAGCGCGTCGAGTTCGCGGTGGTAGGCGTCCAGGGCCTGGGCCGGGGCCAGTTCTTTGGCCAGGCCTAACAAGCGGTTGGTCTCACCACTCATGGCACTGGGAACCACCACCATCTGGTGGCCGGCGCGGGCCCACTTGGCAACGCGCTTGGCGACATTGCGGATGCGCTCGGTGGAGCCCATCGACGTGCCGCCGTATTTATGAACGATCAAAGCCATTGCAGGATATCAATCAGGAGTTGGTTACGGAGATTGCTCATGGCAGGCCCCATTTCACCCCGTACAACACGGCTTGGGTCGCCAGCAAAGCCTTCAATTATACCTAGGAGTACTACCTATTGAGCCCCCACGCTCGCTCACTGCGTGTAGCTCTCTACCCCCCTGAGGGGGCTGCGCTTGCTTGGGGCGGCCCTGCGCTACGCGCTAGGCAGCGTAATGCAGGCAGTCCCCGGCCCGCGTCACATGGCCGGTGGCCACCTTGAGGTGAATTCGGTGCCCGCGCGTGGTGCACGCCGCCACCTGGGCCAGCAGTTGTTCCAGTTGCGCCGTGCTCGGCGTGGCCTGATGCGCTTCGAGCAGCCAGTGCCGCAACACATTGGACTGCCGCGCCCGGGACAAACCTTGCAAGGCCTTGATCACGGGCGGCGCACCGGTACGCGCCATATCCTCACGCGCCAGCTCGAGCAGCACAGCCTGCGCCTGGGCCGCATGTTGGGCGCTACGCGCAAAGGTCTCGCGAAACTGGGGAAAGGCCTCCTCCAGCACGGGCAGCAGGCGGGCGCGAATCCGATTCCGGGTGTAACGCTCGTCGCTGTTGCTCGGGTCGTCGATAAACGGGTGTTGTTGCTGCACCAGCCAGTGGCGCAGGCTGGCGGCCGGCACTTGCAGCAGTGGCCGGTAAAACACCATACCGCCACGCTCAAACTGCGCCGCCATGGCCGACAGGCCGGGCAAACCGGCGCCGCGGCTCAGGGCCAGCAACAGGGTCTCGACCTGGTCATCGGCATGTTGGCCCAGCAACACACCCGCCAGGCCCAGCTGTGTCGCCGCGCCGGCCAGTGCCGCATAACGCGCACGCCGCGCCGCATCTTCAGGACTTTCGCCCGAAGCATGGCCAGCATCGACATACACAAGCTGCAGCGGCACCTGGAGGCCGGCACAGGTGGCCTCACACACGCGCACAAAATCATCTGCCGCCGCCTGCAACCCATGGTGGATATGGATGGCGCTGACCTGACCCGGCCAGCGCTGCGCCGCCGCCAGCAGCAAGGCCGTGGAGTCAGCACCACCGCTGTAGGCCACGCCGATGGGCGAAAAAAAGGGGCGTTGATCCAGCGCTGCCAGCGCCGGGTTGGGACGGTTCAGCCCCGCGGACGCGGTCGAAGCGTCCGGTGGCTTATTTGGCGTCGGCTTTGGTGTCGGTGTAACGGCCATAACTTTGCAGGCGCTCGTAGCGGCGGTCCAGCAATTCCTTGACCTTCAGATCGCTGACCTGGCGGAAGGCGTCATTCAGGGCGCGTTTCAAAAATGCCGCCATCTGTTTGTGGTCGCGGTGGGCGCCACCGACGGGTTCGTTGACGATTTTGTCGATCACACCGAGGGCCTTGAGGCGGTGGGCGGTGATGCCCAGCGCCTCGGCGGCCTCCTCGGCCTTGGCCGAGGTTTTCCAGAGAATGGAGGCGCAACCTTCAGGGCTGATCACCGAATAAATCGAATACTGCAACATCACGACCTGGTCGGCGACCGAAATCGCCAACGCACCGCCGGAACCGCCTTCGCCGATGATGGTGGTGATGATGGGCACTTCGAGTTGTGCCATCTCAAAGATGTTGCGGCCGATGGCTTCGGACTGGCCGCGTTCTTCCGCGTCGATTCCGGGATAAGCACCCGGCGTGTCGACAAAGGTGAACACTGGCAGCTTGAACTTCTCGGCGGTTTTCATCAGGCGCAAGGCCTTGCGGTAACCCTCGGGCTTGCTCATGCCGAAGTTGCGCAGGCCGCGTTCCTTGGTATCGCGCCCTTTCTGGTGGCCCAGCACCATACAGGCCGTGCCGTTGAAACGGGCCAGGCCGCCGACGATGCTCAGGTCGTCGGAAAAATGCCGGTCGCCGTGTAACTCGACAAAGTCGGTGAACAACTCGTTGACGTAATCCAGGGTGTAGGGCCGCTCGGGATGGCGCGCGATCTTGGTGATCTGCCAGGGCGTCAGGTCGCTGTAAATGTCTTTGGTGAGCTGCTGGCTTTTCTTGGCCAACTGGTC
Organism: Polaromonas potterensis; assembly: GCF_033446725.1. NCBI lineage: Bacteria > Pseudomonadati > Pseudomonadota > Betaproteobacteria > Burkholderiales > Comamonadaceae > Polaromonas > Polaromonas potterensis. The sequence goes on from NZ_JAWQLX010000005.1 coordinate 225,301, forward strand.
GATTTCGTCAGAAATATCAACCGCAGACTCGGTCTGCACGTAACGCAGTTCTTCAATTTTTCCTTCGAGCTCGGCTATCGGCTGCTCGAAATCGAGGAAGGTCTTTTTCGCCATATGGGGCTCCTCAGGCTTGTCTTAAAACTTCAATTCTGCTCGGTACCCAGCACCGGCAAGGGATCCAGCGAGCGCCAAATATACCAAGTTGCGACGCTGCAATACGGCGCCCAGGCGGCAGCCACCTCGCGTGCGTCGCTGCGGCTGACGGATTCGCCGGAAAAATAATTCTGGCTGATGCCGTTGATCAGGCCCACATCGTCCAGTGGCAACACATTGGGACGGCGCAGGTAAAAAATCAGGAACATCTCGGCGGTCCAGCGGCCTATGCCGCGGATGTCCACCAATTCGGCAATGATGGCTTCGTCATCCATCGCCTGCCAATCTTTCACATGCACGGTGCCGGCGTCAAAGTGGATGGCCAGGTCCACCAGGTACTCCACTTTGCGGGCGCTCAGGCCGGCGGCCCGCATGTCATCCACCTTGAGCTTGAGCACATGGCCGGGCGTCATTTTTTTCGGCAGCGCGGAAAAACGATGCCACACGGTTTGTGCCGCCTTGACCGAAATCTGCTGGCCCACAATGCTGCGCGCCAGCGTGCTGAACGCGTCGCCGCGCGACTGCAGGCAGGCGTCGCCGAACTGCGGAATCAGGCGTTTCATCACCCGGTCTTTTTTCATCAGGTGTTTGCAGGCATCGGCCCAGTAGTCAGGCGTCGTGGTCTCGACGGGCTCGGCCACTTCGGTCAGCTCGGTGCTGGCGGGGCCGCTTTTTACTATATTTTTCATAGCTGGTCGCGCATATCGGTAAAGGGCTGGAGGCCGAAATGGCTTAAATAGGAGGTCAAGACTGGACTTCCCAGGTGGTGCCAGCGGGTGCGTCTTTCAGCACAATGCCCTGGGCCAGCAAGTCCTGGCGGATACGGTCGGCCGCCGCAAAGTCCTTGGCCTGTTTGGCCGCGGCACGTTGCGCGATCAGGGCCACGATGCTGGCCTCGTCCAGCCCGGCTCCGGCCTGCAAGAAAGCACCGGGCTCGCCCTGCAGCAAGCCCAGGCAAGCGCCCAGATTTTTTAGCAAACCAGCCAACTCGGCCGATTGGGTCTTGTTGATCTCGCCAGCCAGCTCGAACAACACGGCCACCGCTTCGGGCGTGCCAAAGTCTTCGTCCATGGCCGCCTTGAAACGGGCGGCAAAAGGCTGGGTCCAGTCCATCACCACGTCCGCGGGCGGCACCAGATGCAGAGCGGTGTACAGGCGTTTGAGCGAGGCCCGGGCGTCGTCGAGGTGGATGTCGCTGTAGTTCAGCGCACTGCGGTAGTGGGCACGCACGATAAAGAAACGCACGGTTTCCGGATCGTATTTGGCCAGCACTTCCCGGATCGTGAAGAAATTGCCCAGGCTTTTGGACATTTTTTCGTTGTCGACCCGCACAAAACCGTTGTGCACCCAGAACCTGGCCAGCGGCTTGCCGTTGGCGCCTTCGCTCTGGGCGATTTCGTTTTCGTGATGCGGAAACTGCAGATCGGCGCCGCCGCCATGGATGTCAAAGGTCTCGCCCAGGGTCTGGCAGCTCATGGCCGAACACTCGATGTGCCAGCCGGGCCGGCCTGGGCCGTAATCGCTGTTCCATTTGGCGTCGTCGGGCTCGCTGGCCTTGGCTGATTTCCACAATACAAAATCTAGCGGGTCGTCCTTGCCGTCCAGCACCGCCACCCTTTCGCCGGCGCGCAACTCGTCCAGCGACTTGCCAGACAGCTTGCCGTAACCCACAAACTTGCGCACGGCGTAGTTCACGTCCCCATTGCCGGAGCGGTAGGCCAGGCCTTTTTTCTCCAACGTATCAATCATGCCCAGCATCTGCGGCACGTATTCGGTGGCACGCGGCTCCAGCGTCGGCGGCTCTATGCCCAGCGCGCCTATGTCCTGGTGCATGGCCACAATCATCTCGTCGGTCAGGGCGCGTATGGTGATGCCGCGCTCGACCGCACGTTTGATGATTTTGTCGTCGATATCGGTGATGTTGCGCACATAAACGACTTCGTAGCCGCTGACCTTGAGCCAGCGCTGGACCACATCGAAGGCCATCATCATGCGGGCGTGGCCGATATGACACAGGTCGTAAATGGTCATGCCGCACACGTACATGCGCACCTGGCCGGGCACCAAAGGCGAAAAATCTTCTACGGCACGCGACAGCGTGTTGTAAATGCGAAGGCTCATGAAATGTCTGGAGTGTCAGCCCGGCATGAATGGCCGGAACCGGATGAGAAAGCTGGAACGGGGGACGGAGATATAAACTATACCCCTCAGATACAATCGCCCAGTATATCCAGCTGGTCAGAACCCCGTGCAGCAAGCCGCATTGCCGGTTGTCTTGCAGGTTCATGTTTCGCGCCAGCCACCCCAACGCCTTCCAGAGGAAATATGCCCATGTCAGCTTCCCCTTCAAGCAAACCGCTGTCCGCCGCCCTGCGCTGGCTGTTTTTGTCAGCGGCCTTGTTTGTCTCGGCAGCCCAGGCTGACGACTACAGCGATGTGAACGACCTGGTCCGCGCCGGCAAGCTGACGGAAGCCCTGGCCAAGGCCGAGCAGTTCCTGGCGGCCAAACCGCGCGACCCGCAAATGCGTTTTCTCAAGGGCGTGATCCAGACCGAGGCCGGCAAACCGGGCGACGCGATCACCAGCTTCACCAAGATCACCCAGGACTACCCGGAACTGCCGGAGCCCTACAACAATCTTGCTGTGTTGTACGCTGGCCAAAACCAGTTCGAGAAAGCCCGCGCCGCGCTTGAAATGGCGATACGCACCAACCCGAGCTATGCCACCGCCCACGAAAACCTTGGCGATGTTTACGCCAAGCTGGCCAGCCAGGCCTATAGCAAGGCCTTGCAGTTGGATGGCGGCAACACCGCTGTGCAACCCAAGCTGGCCTTGATCCGCACCTTGTTCAGCGCCGAGTCCACCGGCCAGAAACCGGCTGCTGCCGCACCGGTCACACCGCCGCCAGCCGCACCAGCGAAACCCGCCGCCGTGGCGCCTGCAGCGTCCGCACCACCAGCCGCCGCGCCGGCAGCACCCGCACCTGCGCCCGCCGCTGCAACGCCAGTCAGCAGCGCCGCTGAAAAAGAAATTGAAAACGCCGTGCGCGCCTGGGCCAACGCCTGGTCGTCCAAAGACATGGCGACTTACCTCGCCGCTTACGGCAAAGACTTCGACACCCCGGGCAAACAGTCGCGCAAGGCCTGGGAAGAAGAACGCCGCAACCGCATCGTCGGAAAATCCCGGATCAACGTGAAACTGAGCAATCTGTCCGTGGCCGTCAAAGGCAACGCAGCAACCGCCAGGTTCAAGCAGGACTACAGCGCCGATGCGCTCAATGTCTCCAGCCGCAAGACGCTGGACCTGGCCAAGGCCGGCGAACGCTGGGTGATTGTCAAGGAATCGACCGGCGGCTGATGGACCGCGGCGACGAACCCGGCCAGCGCGGCCTCCTGCGCTTACCTGACTATTTTCCTGATCACTCCATGCAACGGGCCGCCGCAGTTTCACTTGTCATCGCTTTTTCGCTGCTGGGCAGCGCCGCAGCTTGGGCCGAGTCCCCCACCCCGAAAAAGCCCGCTTCGCGCGCCGCAGCCGACAAGCGTAAACATCTGCCGCGCGCGCCAGCCCGGCCGGAAGTCAAGGATGGCGAAGCCGAAGCCCGCCTGATCGAGATTTACAAACTCACGGGCCAGGCCAAAGGTCGTGAAGCGCTGGCCAAAGCCGAACGCCTGGTCAAGGACCACCCCAATTTCCAGCTCGCGCAACTCGTTTATGGCGATTTGCTGGCGGCCCGCTCGCGCCCCCTGCGTACCTTGGGCGATGTGCCCGACGGCGCGGCCAAAGCCGGTGCTAGCATGCTGGGCGAGTTGCGCCAGGAGTCCTTGCTGCGCCTGAAAGCGCTGCGGGAACGCCCACCCGCAGGCACCATTCCCTCGCAGTTCCTGGCGCTGTCGCCGCGCAACAAACACGCGATGGCCATCGATGCCTCGCGGGCCCGGCTCTACCTGTTTGAGAACACGGCCAGCGGGCTCAAGTTGCTGGGCGACTATTACATCTCGCTGGGCAAATCCGGGACCGAAAAAACTGCCGAAGGGGATTTGCGCACCCCCCTGGGCATTTATTTTGTGACCAGCAACCTGGACCCCAAGTCCCTGAAAGACTTTTACGGCTCGGGCGCCCTGCCCATCAATTACCCCAACCCGCTGGATGTCAAACGCGGCAAAACCGGCAGCGGCATCTGGCTGCACGGCACACCACCGGCGCAGTTCTCGCGCGCACCGCTGGCCACCGACGGCTGCGTGGTGCTGGCCAACCCGGACCTGGAACGTATCATCCGCACCGTGGAAGTGCGCTCCACCCCGGTGGTGATTGCGCAAAGCCTGCAGTGGGTCGCGCCGCACAGCGTCAAGGCCGACAGCAAGTCTTTTGAAGACGCCCTGCACAGCTGGCACAAGGCCAAATCGGGCGGCGACCTCAGCACGTTAAGCAGCTTGTACACCAGCGACTTCAGCAGCTACGGCAAAACCCTGGCCGACTGGATCGCGCTGCAACGCGCCGAGGCCGAAAAAATGCGCGGGCGTTCGGTGCAACTCAAGGACCTGTCCTACCTGCGCTGGACCGATAGCGCCGATACCATGGTGGTCACCTTTGGCGAGGTGCCCAGCGGCGCACTGACCGGCCCGACCCGGCGCCAATACTGGGTGCGCCAGGGCAACCAATGGAAAATATTTTTTGAAGGAGTGATCGGATGACATCCAGCCCCACAACCCTGGGACGCCGCGCCTGCCTGACGCTGGCCGCCCTGAGCCTGGTGGCCAGCCAGGCCTGGGCGCAAAACACCAGCCCCGCGCCCCGGGTCAAGTTTGCGACCAGCGCCGGCGATTTTGTCGTCGAGGTCTATCCCGACAAGGCGCCCAAAACCGTCGAGAACTTCCTGCAATACGTCAAGGACAAACATTACGACGGCACCGTGTTTCACCGCGTGATCGAAAACTTCATGGTCCAAGGCGGCGGGTATGACGCCAGCTATAGCGAGAAAAAAACCCGCACCCCGGTGGCCCACGAAGGCCGTGAAGCGCTGGCCAAGGGCGGCGACAAAAACGTGACTGGCACCTTGGCCATGGCACGCACCAACGACCCCAACTCCGCCACCGCGCAGTTTTTCATCAACGTCAGCAACAACGACTTCCTCAACCCCACACCTATCCCGCCGGGCGATCCGGTGCCGAAGTTTGAGTACCAGGGCCGCGTCTACGAAAACACGCCACGCGCGCAACTGCTCAAAGCCCCTCAGCTCTATGGCTACACGGTGTTCGGCAAGGTGGTCAGCGGCATGGACGTGGTCAACAAAATCAAGGCCACACCCACCAGCCCGGGCGGCCCTTTCCCCAGCGATGTTCCCAAAACACCGATTCTTATCAACTCTGCAACCCTCGTAAGGTAAATCACCATGAGCAATCCCCAAGTCGAACTCCACGTTGCCGGCCTCGGCGTCGTCACCCTGGAACTGGACCAGGCCAAGGCCCCGAAATCGGTCGCCAACTTCCTGAGCTATGTGGCCAAGGGCCACTACGACAACACCGTGTTCCACCGCGTGATCCCCGGCTTCATGATCCAGTGCGGCGGCTTTGAGCCCGGCATGAAACAAAAACCATCGGACGCACCAATTGCCAATGAAGCCGCCAACGGCCTGAAGAATGACAAATACACCGTCGCCATGGCCCGTACCAACGTGCCCGATTCGGCCACGGCACAGTTTTTCATCAACGCTTCCGACAACGGTTTCCTGAACCACACCTCGCCCACGCCTTCCGGCTGGGGTTATGCCGTGTTCGGCAAAGTGGTGTCGGGCCAGGACATCGTGGACAAGATCGAAGCCGTCAAGACCGGCAGCAAAAGCGGCCACAGCGATGTGCCGCAAACCGATGTCGTGATCGAAAAAGCGGTCGCCCTCTAAACACGGCCTCCGCCGTTCAGACCTGCCCATGACCCCGGCCGTGCCCCAGATCGCGGAGCTTGTTGCTCCACCGTCCTGGCGCACGGTCGATTTCATTTCCGACATCCATTTGCAGGCGGCCGAGGCCGCCACCTTCGAGGCCTGGACGCAGTATTTGCAAACCACGCCGGCCGACGCGATGTTTATCCTGGGCGACCTGTTTGACGTCTGGGTCGGTGACGACGCAGTCCGCGCCGAGCTGTCCGCCAGCACACCCGCGCTGAACTTCGAAGAACAATGCGCCAGCGTGTTGCAGGCTACCGGCGAACGGCTGGACCTGTTCTTCATGCATGGCAACCGCGATTTTCTGATCGGTGCGCAATTCATGGCCTTGTGCCGCAGCACCCTGCTGGCCGATCCCACGGTCTTGAGTTTTGCCGGGCAGCGCTGGCTGCTCAGCCACGGCGATGCCTTGTGCCTGGACGACCTGGACTATATGCAGTTTCGCCAGCAGGTGCGCAGCGATGCCTGGCAACAAAGCTTTCTCGCCAAACCACTGGCAGAGCGCCAGGCCATTGCGCGCGGTCTGCGCCAGCAAAGCCGACAACAACACGACAAACGCCAGCAAGCGGGCGCAGCCTATGTCGATGTGAAGCAGGCCGCCGTGTGCCAGTGGCTGCAGGCGGCGCAGGCGCCCACCTTGATTCATGGCCACACCCACCAACCCGCCACTCACGAGCTGGGGCAAGGCCTGAGGCGTGTGGTGCTCAGCGACTGGGACGCCGCCGCGCAGCCGGCGCGTACCGAGGTCTTGCGCCTGAGTGCGACCGGCCTGCAGCGCATCGCGCTGGCCTGAACCGTCGCCATGCTGGACTGGTTGCGGCGACTTTTTAAAGGCCAGGCGGCGGAACACGCCATCCCGGATGCCTTGTGGCAACACACCCTGGCGCATTACCCCTTTCTGGCCCAACTGGCCGAGGCGGAACAAGCCCATCTGCGCAGCCTGAGCAGCCGCTTTCTCGCACAAAAAGAGTTTCACGGCGCCCAGGACATGCGCATCACCGACGAAATCGCCGTCGCCATTGCCGCGCAGGCCTGCTTGCCGGTGCTGCACCTGGGCCTGGGCTGGTACGACGATTTTGTCGGCATCGTGGTGCACCCGGGCCAGATGCTGGCGCGCCGCGAAAAGACCGATGACATTGGTGTGGTGCACCGCTACAGCGAGGTGCTGGCCGGTGAAGCCATGGAGCGCGGCCCGGTGACCCTGAGTTGGCAGGATGTGGCCGCGGCCGGCGAGTCCGCCGGTCAGGGTTACAACGTGGTGATTCACGAGTTCGTCCACAAGATAGACATGCGTGACGGCGCGCCCGACGGCTGCCCGCCCCTGCCCTCGCGCGCGGCGCGCGCCGCCTGGCACGGCGTCATGCAAACCGCCTACGACGACTTTCGCGAGAAGGTGGTCATGGCCGAACGTTTTGGCGCCGAGTCGCCCTGGCTGGACGCGTATGGCGCGGAGTCGCCGGCTGAATTTCTGGCTGTGGCATGTGAGGCCTACTTCGTGAACCGCGAGCGCTTCACCCAGGACTTTGCAGCCCTGACCGCCCTGTTTGATGAATTCTTCAAGAGAAATAGGGCGCTAGCCCAATAGAAACGGTCGCTAGTAGCTATTTATTCCATAGCTACTGAAGAATCACTAGCCTGCGGCAGCGCGCTCCAGATTCAGCGCCAGCAGCCGCTTGAGAATTTCTTCGTCGGGCATGTCGGGCGTGTAGTCGGCCCAGCCGTAAGCTGTAGCCACAGCGGCATCGAGTTCCCTGTGCGCAACGTCCAGCCAGGCCGGGCGCTGGTTGTAGAACTTGGTCAGCGTGCGTTCGGCCAAGTCTTTCTCAAAGCCGTTTTTGGGCAGGATGCGGTCGGGATAGGGTGACGTGTCCATGCCCAGCGGAATCACCTCAGGCTCACGCTGCGTCCACTCCGGCGGGTTAAACCAGGCTTCGCGCAGATTGTTGAGGCGATGGGCTGTGCGAGCGATGGCCTCGGCGGCCGCGCGAATTACTCCTATTTTCATAGCTGCTTGCGCTCTCCCCACCTGGGCTGGAGCCCGATTTGACTCTGCAATGTCAGCGGGAATCAGCGCCCCGCCCGCGATGGCCTCGGTTTCCTGATGCGCCGTATCGGCGGGCGTGAGGCCTTCGGGGAAGGGGAAGGTCTCGAAGCAGGTGGTGGGCGTGTAGCGCGGATCGTTGCCCACGCCCAGCCAGGTGCACATGCGCAGCGACCAGAGTTCGTGGAAACGGCTGTGCAGAATACCGAAGGTAGTGTCGTCAGGGCGGGCAATGACGACGACTTGGGAATCAGGTAGCCGTGTTGCAGGCGCCACTGCAGCTCGCCTAACCACACCGTCACGCGCGCCAGCTCAGCCGCGTATTCGTTGAGCTCAATGCCCAGCATGTTGTGCGGGCCGGTCACCAGGTCAGCCTCGCGGTCCAGGCCCATGGCTGCGACATCTATATGGCTTTTGTGCTCAATGTCTTTCAGCGTCTTCAAGCCCAAAAACAGGAAGTTGCCACTGCCGCAAGCGGGGTCAAGTACACGGTAGTTCTGAAGTTCCTCAAGCCATTTTCTGAAAAGGCTTTCAGCTTTTTGATAAGAAGCATCGCCGGCTGAGGCCTTGTAACGACGCCCACCTGCAGCGTAGGCCCCGCGCCTTCTGCTTTTGCTCTTGCCCAAGGCAGCGCGAATATCCTGCGATGTCTTATCCCAGATCATGAGCAACGGTCTTTGCAACACTGGCTCTACGATCCGCATGATCGTTGCCGGGTCGGTGTAATGCGCGCCGAGTTGGCTGCGCTTGCTCGGGTCCAGCCCACGTTCAAACAGTGTGCCGAAGATGGAGACGTCAATGGCGCTCCAGTTCAACGAGGCGGCGTTACGCAACTCAACAACCTCAGGCGCGCTGAGTTCGGGCACGGCAATTTTTTTGAACAGGCCGCCGTTAAACCACGGTATGTCGTCATTGCCGTAGAGGCCACCATCGCGCATGACGGTGAATAGATTACGCAGGCCACCTGTGAGTTTTTCGCTGGTGAGTTTGCGGTTGTTGACCAGCCCCTCAAACATGCGCCCCGGCAGCAAGCCCACGTCTTCAGCAAAAAAGCAGAACAGACACTGGGTCAGGAAGTGGGCCACTTCGTCGGCATGCGCCTGAAAGCCGAGCGTGTCCTGCTCTTTCGTTGGGCCGCGTTTGCGCAGGCCATCGGCCAGCGTGGCAAAGCTTTTGGCGGCTTGTTCGGTGATATCGCGGCTGGTTCTTTTGGGCCTGAAGCTCCCAGGGTCCGTCCAGATGCGACGCAGCAGCGCCAGCTTGTCGGGCTGGTCCAGCTCGGCCAGCAAAACGGTGTGTGTCTCGGTCGGATGCCCGGTGAACTGGGTGTAGATGCGAATGGTGAGACGGTCGCACACCACCAGGATCGGCGGGTTGTCGAGCGCCAGGCTATAGGTCTGCAACTGCTTGAGCGCCGCGTCCAGGCTCTTGCCCGGCGCCTTGTTTTCCCATGCAAACGATCCGCGCCGGAACACATCGGCATAACCGGTGCGCCCGCCAACGATGCTGTTCTTTTCCTCGAAAAGGTAGTCCACTTCGCTGCCAGGCTTGACCACGTCCAGCAGTTCGCACAGGTCCAGAAAGTGACTCTGCGCGCCCTGCTCTTCGTTGAGGTGAAAGGCCGGGCCGCCGGGGCCCCATTTCTGGATGAAAGATTGGGGCGTCATGTTTTTTCAGTAGCCCCGCAACATGAACTCGATGGCTGCCTCGGCCATGGACTGTTCCTGCGCGCTGAGATGGCTGACGGGATGACGCAGCAATGCCGCAGGTACGGACAGCAGGTTGGGGGTGTCCATCACATAGTTATCGTCCAGAAGGCTCAACATTCCCTGTGCACGGCTGACGACCGGGAACCCGGGTTTGGCTGTCAGCAAGGGAATGCACCAGCGTGTGGCGGTGCTGACCAGATCGCTTTGCACATCAAGGTACAGAGCATGGCTGGCTTGTGGATTGGGATTGCGGTAAACGTCGAAGCGCGCCATGTCAGCCTTGCAACGCGTCTGGATGGCCCGCCAGATAGCGCTGCAATTGCTCGGCGGCCGTGCCGTCTTCTGCAATACGCTGTGCATAAGCTTCAAGCGCCACGCGGTTGTCTAGCGCCCACTGGGTGCATTGGCCGTAGCCGCCCGGTGGCAACCAGCCGTCGGCCACGGCGACGGGCCGTGATTCCGGCGCCCGGCTGGCGGGCACAGCCTTCATCGGAATGAGTTCAAACCGCTCATCGGGGTGAACGATCACGTCAAACAGGCGACCTGCAAATTTTTTACCCAGCGATATCTGGCCGCTGGCACCCACTTCCTTGAGCATGGCAACTCCTTGTAACTATTCATGCCATCATGCCGCATGAAAAATAGAGCGTCAAGCGAGTGGGTTTAAGGCAGAAACAAAAGTCTTAGCCGGCGTAGCCCCAGACCGCCACCACGTGGCAGGCGGTGCCGGCGGCCACAAACAGGTGCCAGACAAAATGTCCGTAGCGCCAGCGGCTGTCACTCACAAAAAAGATGACGCCCAAGGTGTAGGCCAGGCCACCGGCCAGCAGCCAGAACAAGCCCCAGCCCGGCACCAGTTCCCACATGGGTTTGACGGCGATGATGGCGATCCAGCCCATGGCCAGGTACAGCGCGGTCGAGGCACGGGGATAACGGATGCCGGCCACCGCCTTGAGTGTCACACCGGCCAGCGCCATGGCCCAGACCAGGCCGAACAAGGTCCAGCCCCAGGGTCCGCGCAAGACACCCAAGGTGAAGGGGGTGTAAGTGCCGGCAATCAAGAGATAAATCGCGCCGTGGTCCAGGATCTGGAACACCTTCTTCACAGGTGTAGGCGGTAAGGCGTGGTACAGCATGGACGTGGTGTAGAGCAACACCATGGTCGCGGCAAAAATACTCACGCCGACAAGGCTTGCGGTGTCGCCGCGTTGCGCGGCGGCCAGCACAAGAAAAGGTGTGGCCACCAGCGCCGCCAGCAAAGCCAGGCCGTGGCTGATGCTGTTGGCGATTTCCTCGCCCAGCGATTGGGGACGATCGGACTGGGCCCCCACGCTTGTCGCTGCGCGTACTGCGCTGCCCCCCGAGGGGGCTGGACTTGCTTGGGACGGCCCGGCGCTACGTCCGGCTGTGCCGGCCTCCACACTCATCGCTTGATCAGCGCTTTCAGCACATTCTGGAAGCGCCGGACATGGGCCGCGTCATACGGCGCGGCCAGCACTTTGGCGGCGTCCTGGCCCCAGGTTTGCGCGGGTGCCGGGTCGTTGCGTTTGGTCAGCAGAACCAGTTGCAACATGCGGCGCGCGCTCAGGTGTTCGGCAGGTGTCGGCAACTCGGCGGCAATTTCCAGGCGCAGCAGGGACTCGGCCGCGTCACCCTTGGGCGCCGCAGGCAAGGCCTGGGTCCAGGCCGTGCGTGTGGCCGGCGTGACAAGTTTGCCCAGCTCTTGCGCACTCGGCAGCAAGGCCGGGTCGCGTTTTTCCCAGGCGCTCAGCAAGTGGGTAAGCACTTCGCCGTGGGCCTGTTCGGCCAGTTTGCGCAAAGCGTGCTGGGCATGGTCGAAGGCTTCACGCTGGGCGCGGAAGGCGGCGTCACCCAGGCGCGGGCCACGTTCTTCATAAGCCGGGCGGGCACGGTCTTCACGTTCGGCGCGGTAAGGTTCGAACTTGTTGTCGGCCGGGCGGTTGCCACGTCCGTCGGGCTTGCCGCCACCCGGACGGGCATCCTTGCGATCGCCAAACTTGCCACCGCGGCCAGGGGCCACAGGGTCGGCTTTTTTCATGCCAGGACGGTCGTCGCCGCGCATGGCCACCACGGGCTTGGCGGGTTTGGCCGGTGCCGCGACGGGTGCTGGTGCGGCGGTTTCGGCATCGGCGTTTTCCGCTGGCGCTTCGGCTTCAGTCGCTTCAGGCGCGGCTTGTTCCGCTATCGTTTCAGTAGCTTCTGACGCAGGTGTATCAAGGGCTGGCGCCTGATTATCTTCTGTATCCGGTGCTGTTTCGGCAACAGCCGTTGTTTCGGCCTGGGGCGCGGCGGCTGCAGGCGGCACGTATTGGCCACGCAGGCCGGCTTCCAGGTCGGCCATGGCGGCGCGGATTTTTTGCACATCGCCGCTTGCGTTGGCGGCGTCCAGCGCCTTGGACAACTCAACCACCATGCGGTCGTGTTCACCCAATGCCGAAGCGGCTTTTTCACGATCAGCGGTTTTGCGCTGGAAAGCGTCGTCGATAGGTTTGCGGAAAGCGTCCCAGAGTTTTTGCTCTTGTTTGCGTTCGATAGGCACGCCTTGCGCCTCGTGTTGCCAGCGCTGCTGCAGATGTTTGACCGCGTCGATACGCAATTGCGGCTCGGCGCCCAGCACCTGGGCTTCTTCGATCATGGCTTTGCGGTGGGCCAGGCTTTCGGCGCGTGCGGCCTTCAGCGGAGTGTCGGCAGCATCCATCGCGGCTTTCCATTGCGGCTGGATTTCGGCAAAGGTTTTTTCGTTGAGGTGGCCGGCAGCCGTCCACTTCTCGACAAAACCGTTGAGGCTGCGGATCTGGTGTTTCCAGTCGGTGTTGCCCTTGTTGGCCTCGGCCCAGGCTTGCACTTCTTCAATCAGTTCGCGGCGCTGGGCCTTGATGACTTCAGCCTGTTCCTTGGCTTTTTCGAGCCAGGCTTCCACCACTTTGTGGGCTTCGTTGCAGGCGTCGTCAAAACGTTTCCACAGCGCGTGGTTGGGCGTGCCGCCCTGGTCGCTGGTTTTCCAGAGTTCACGCATGGCGCGCAAGGCGTCCTGCTGCTTGCGACCGCCCATGGGTTTGGCCACCAGGGCTTCGGCCTTGGCCACCAGTTCTTCACGGATCTGGTCGGCACGCCAGCGTTGCCAGCCTTCGAGTTCACCGGCGGCCGTCAACGCGGCGTGGGCCGCGGCTTCCAGCGTGTGGTCGATGTTGCGGATGTTTTCTTTGAGTGCTTGGCGCAGATCGGCGGCAACCTTGGGTGTGGCTTTGCCGTGGCCTTCGGTGACTTCATGCTCCAGCTTGGCAAGCGCCGCCTTCACGATGGCGGTAGCTTTTTCGCGCATGTCTTTCAAGACGGCGGGATCAAGTTTGGCCTTGGGCGCACGCGCCGGCTGCTCACTGGCCAGCGCAGGCAGGCCGCGGGCGGCGCGCAAGGCGTCGGCCCAGACCGGCACGGCGGGCAGCGGTGCGGATGGATCTTCCGCCGCTTTCACGGCCGTGGCCAGCGCGCCCTGGAAGGCATCCCAGACGGCGACCAGTTGGCCGCGTGACGCGTCGAGCAGGGGCGGGAACTTGGCGTCCACGCTGGCCCAGTTATTGTCCTGCGTGATTTCGTCAGCCTGGGCTTGCCAGTGCGCCACGTCGGCACGCAGGGTTTCCAGGGCGGACTCGGCATCACGCCAGGGCTTGATGGACAAGACCTCGATACGCTGGGCGATCAACACGGCGGCTTCGCGCTGCACCTGGGTGCGGTGCTGCAGGTCTTCAATGGTTTTGACACGTTCGGCCAGTTGCACCTTGAGGCCGGCCAGCGGCTCCTTGGACAAGGGGGCGCCGGCTTTGGCGGCGTCACGCTGCCAGGCCAGGGCATCGGCCAGATTCAGTTTGGGCAGGCCCAGCAAGGCGGTGGCCTTGTCGGCCCACTCGGCGGCCACGGCTTCCTGGCCTTTGATGCGTTTGACTTCGTCGAGTTTTTCTTTGAGGGGTTTGGCTGCGCCCTTGTCGCGGTTGGCCAGGTCTTTGTAGACCTCGGCCATGTGTTCGGCCGTCGGTTCGGTGGTCAACCACTGGCGGATGCGCACCGCGCGTTCGCCCGAGGTGGCCGCGGAAAACGCACCACCCGTCAAGCCGTCCAGCGGGTGGGCTTCAGCCGTTTTGGCTTGGGAGGGTGCACTCACGGGCGTGGTTTCGGATTTGGGAGATTTGGACATGGGAAAGCGCAGCATAAAAATTTAAAACCATCGGTTCGGAAAAACAGCTTCGAGCGGCAGCCGAGTGGCGGCAAGGAATGAAGCCAGAAAGGAGAAGGAAGAAGGAGCGCCAAATAAGCGCAATACGTGTATTTTCGCTGTTTTTACGGCGCAGCCAAATTAAGCTCGGCGCGCGGGGTCCATTTGGCATCCGTCGGCCCGGTTTTGGCCGCGCCCAGGAAGAGTCTATCGCTAGGCAAGTCCTTGCTGGCAAGGTAGTCTTTCACCGCCACGCCGCGCTGCACGGCCAGCTCGCGGAAGGCGTCGTCGCTGAGTTTGATGTTGGCCAGCAGCAGCTTTTCCATCTCGTCGACGGGCAGGTCTTTGGACAGTCCGACCACGTTGCGCGGCTTGGGCATGTCGGCGCGTTTGTAGACTTCCTTGAGCAGTGCCGGGTATTCGGCCGGGCTGATGGCCACCACCGCCGTGGTCGTGCCGCCTTCTTTCACCGTGCTGCGGCGTTTTTCGGCGCGCACCAGTTCATTCAGGCGTTCACGTTTGAAACCCTCGCTTTCGACCTCGGCGCTGCTGCCGCCGACCACCGTGAGTTTGAGCGCGGGCCGGTCCAGCAAAGCCTTGGCCACTTTATCGAGTCCGGCTTTGGCCTCTGTTGCGAGTTGAGCGCTGCCGGGTGCAAAACTGACACTGCTGAGTTCATCCCCGCCGCCGCCAAAGGCGCCGGCCAGCAGGCTGAAGGGTGCGGTGATGGCTTTGACAATCACATTGACAATGACCTTGATGATGATGGGCCCCAGGCTGAATTGCGGGTCGTTGAGCGAGCCGCTGATCGGCAAATTCAGGTCGATCACACCATGGCGGTCGGCCAGCAAGGCCACGGCCAGTTTGACCGGCAGGCTGGCGGTGGAACCTTCCACCTTGTCGCCAAAACTGAGCTGGTTGAGAACCAGCTTGTTGCTGGCCGTGAGCTGCCCGTCGGGCTGCACCACGTAGTTCACATCCACACTGAGCTTGCCGCGGTTGATGCCGTAACCGGAATATTTGATGGCGTAAGGCGAGAGTGGCGGCAATTCCAGGTCGCGCACCTTGCCGGTGATGTCCAGCGCCAGCGGTTTGGCCAGC
The DNA here is from genome assembly GCF_033446725.1 of Polaromonas potterensis. Lineage (NCBI taxonomy): Bacteria > Pseudomonadati > Pseudomonadota > Betaproteobacteria > Burkholderiales > Comamonadaceae > Polaromonas > Polaromonas potterensis. Next base: position 240,474 of record NZ_JAWQLX010000005.1, read on the forward strand.
GGGTTGAGCTTGCCCAGAATCTCCAGCGAGGCCGTGCCTTCGGCCCGGCCGCGCAGCTCCAGATCGGCCATATTGGGCACGCCGGCCGGGGACACCGACGAAAAGGCGCTGAGCTTGCCGGTCAGGTCGCTGAGGTCGGCCGAGTAGTTAGGTTTGATGAACCGGTCGGCAAACAAGACCTTGCCATTGATCAGGCTCATGGGGCCAAAATTGATGATGGGCGCCAGCGGGTCATTGCCGGTTTTCAGCGCCGCTTGTGCATCTTTTGTCCCTGTAGCCACCGCTGGTCGGACGTCAGTAGCTCCTGTTTTAGTAGCGTCTGCGCTTGCCGCCGGCGTTGTTTTGACCAGGTCCTGCAGATTGATGCGGCCATCGGGCATCACAATCACACGCGCAAAAAAATCGGTCAACACGGTTTCTTTCACGTCGACCCGTGTGGCTTTGGCCGGGTCCAGCGCGACATTGATGCCGCGCAGGTTCAAGGCTTTCCAGGCCAGCAGGTCTTCACTGGGCGCCAGGGTGTTGGCCCGGAACTCTTCCAGTGACACGTCGCCGGCCACCTGGGCCTGCGGCCCGGCCGGAGTCTGGCGGTAGGCAACCCGGCCCTTGAAGCTGGCGTCGGCCCGCAGCAACTCGATGTTCAGCGACTCGGCGAAATAAGGCTCGAAAGCCTGCACCGGCAGCCGCTCCAATACCAGCCGGCCCTGCGCCTGCATCGGTGTCAGGCCCAGATTGCCCTTGAAGTCCAGCTTGCCGGGCTCAAAGTGACCGGTCGCCAAGCGCAGGGAGGCGCTCAGCGGCATCGGTTTGGCCGAGGCTTTGTCGTCCAGCACCAGCCCCTGCAGTTGCGCCTTGACCGCCGTGACCTCAAACGCCACGGGTTTGGCACCGGCCTTGTCGGAAAACGACATGGCGCCGCCGTCCAGCGATACCTCGTTGATGGACACTGCCCAGGCCGGCGCTGCGGCCTGCGTGGCCGCCGACGTGGGCGGCGGCGGTGCCATGGCTGAGCTGCGACTCACCATCCAGCGTTCGTACATCCAGCGTTTGTCGGCATCGCGGTCCACGCGGGCCTTGGGCTGGGTCAGTTGCAACTTGCCGGCCTTGAAAGACTGGCCGGCCACATCAATGGCCACGTCCGCCAGATCGACCTGCTTGACCGACACCAGCGACACCTTGCCTTGCGCCAGTTGCACCTCGCGCAGGGCGATCTGCGGCGCAGTGATGTTCAGCATCTGCGCCTTGTCGCCGCTGGCGGCCTGCCAGTTCACGGCAAGCTGGGCATCGAGCTGGCCGTTCAGGGCCGGCAGCAAAAACTGACCCACGTATTTGGCCGCCATGTCCAGCGGCCAGGCGCTGGTGTTGACCGCGACCTGGGCCACCTGGTCGGTGGCCGTGCCGCTGAAACTCAGTTGCGCCGGGGTGGCGAGGGCGGGCGGCGCTGCGGCGACCACTTTCGTGTTGGCCTTGGCCTTGCCCTGCACCGCCGGCGCGGTTGACGTGACTGTAGCGACCGGGTCCAACCCCAGCGAACCCTTGAACTGCAAGGGCGAAGCGGCGGTAAAGGGCATGGCAATCGCCGAGGCGTCGAGCATGATGCCGCTCAGCTTGATCTGGGCCGGCACAGGCAGGCTTTCATCCAGCCAGTTCAAGATGCCGGCACGCACCGCCACGCTGGCGACCTGGACTTTCCAGGGCGCTGCAGCGGCGGCTGTGGCCTTGGCCATCGGCGCCGGGCTGCTGGCCGCAGGGCTGGCGGCTGGCGCTTGTGCATTATTCTGGCCTTCCGCCCTTTCCGGACGGGCGCTGGCAGCTATATTTTTAGGAGCGGCTGACGCGGCTTCGGGCAGCAGGTTCAGCCGCCCCGCCCGGTTGCGCCGGATGTGTAAGGTGGGCGCGGTGAGTTCCACCGCGGACAGTTTGACGAACTGCTCCAGAGGACGCACATCATCCATCGTGACCTGCAGGCGATCAAACGCCAGCAGATCCGGGCCGGTAGCCGACGCGGCGGCTTGAGGGCTGGCCTGCTTGTCCAGCAGGCGAACTTTGTCCGCCGTGAGGGTGCCGGTGACCTTGACCACGGTCATGGGGGTCTGTTCAAACGCCACTTTGACATCGGCCTGCAACACCGCAGCTTGCAATCGAAACGGCAGGCTGGCCGGCAAATAGCCCAAGTAGGGGCTCAAGTCAAAATCGCTGAGCTTGATGCTTGCATCGGTCTTGTGGGTCTGGGCAAACGGGGTGCCGACAACGGCCGTGTCGAAGCTGCCGCCGTTGAGTTTGAAGGCCAGGTGCGGCGAGGTTTTGACCTCGCGCTTGGAGGCCAGGTTGCTCAGGAAAGGCACGGACAGAGACAAGTCCCGCAGCTCGTGGGTCTTGTGAACCGTCTGGTCTGTGAAGTCCATCTGCCCGCCCGAAAGAACCAGGTTGTACAAGGCAAAACGCTGGGCTTGGCTAGGCGCTTCATCGGCCTTGGGCTGCAAGCGAGCCAGGATGTCGTCGATGTCGTAACGCCCGTCCCCCAGGTGCGTCAGCGACACCACGGGATCGTCCACCGCAATCGCGTCCACCACGGGCGCCAGGCGCAGCAGGGACTCCATTTCTGCATCTATATAGAGACGCTTGATTTTCAGCTGGGGAAGCAAGGGCACGGCCGGGGTCGCGGCGGTGGGATTGGCGGCCGAGCCGGCAGCTGTGGCAGCGCCGCTTTTGGCAATCGCCAGGTCGCTGAGGGTCAGCTCCAGCGACCAGGGCTTGAAGTCCACCGCCCCGACCGTGACCTGCCGCCCCAGTTTGTCAGAGGCGATTTTTTCCAGTTGCGACTTCAGGAGGGGTGGCACGGCCAGGTAGGCCAGCGCCCACAAGAGCAGCAAGGCCCCCACGGCCCAGGCGAGGCGGCGCTGCCATTTCGGCGACTTGGCCACGGAGACGGCTTTTGCCGGGAGAGTTTTCGAGAAAGTCGACCATTTGTTCTTCACATCATTGCTTGTCATAAGCGGCGAGTCTTTCGTGTCCGGCCTGAAAGGTCAATGAATTTTTGCTCACGCCAGAGGTGAGGAGGCAATAAAAAACCCCGGGCAGCTAGGCCGACCGGGGCTGACGGCGGGCGTGATGCTCATGCCGTCGGGCTTCGCAAAGAAGAGAAGATCGTCTCCAGTGCGATGGAAGCAAGTGATTGCTTCCAGTTTTACCGGGGTTGGTTACCCAGCGAATGCTTGAGGTACTCAAGCACCTGCAGGTTAACGCGCCGCCTCGCGCTTCGCAAGTCGAAATTTGTAATCAAAAATGGCTGCGCGATTGCGCTTTTCTTGGCGCCTTGTTGGCCTGTTTTTGGTTTCTTTTTGGGGCGCTTTTTTCATCTAAAGCGCTTGTCCTACAGACAAGGAAAACCCATGCGCGATACACCGGTAAGCGTCGGTTTCCAGCTTCCCGTGCTTTTTGAACCCTGCCACCAACACTTGAGTCGCCCTCAAGAATTGGTGAAACATTCAGATTTTTCCGAAAATTTTAGAAACAAGCCGGGCTTAGAGCCAAGGCTCAAAAAGTCCGGGAAACAGCCGAAACAGGAGGTTTCGGGCTTGAAACAGGTCTTTTGATACACATATATGAATATCAAAACGATTTGATATTATTGACAAGTTATTTAGACCCCCCATAGAATCCGCCCTTCCAGAGAAAACCAAGGGACAACCCGAATCCGCTGCCGAACCCGGCTAAGTCAAACGAGAGGTGAAACACCCGCAAGGCCAGGCCTTGGTTTGATGGCGACCCAATCAAAGCGTACGGCTTCAAAACCAGTGCGCGTAGAAAGGAGTGCTATGACAGCGCTAGGACAATCAATCTCCGCATCCACGATGCGGACCCTGCGAAAAAGCGTCGGCAACAGTCTTGCAAACATTGCAGACGACATTGCCCAGGGCTTTTTTGAAATTACCCACAACAGCTTTGCCTTGGTCGGCCTGGCCGTTGTGTTTGCAGTGATCACACTGACCGCCCGGCCCGACTTGCGTCAGGCCGGTGAATCCCAACTGATGAGCTGGTTGCAAGAGCGCCAGGACGCGGCGATCGGCTTTACCGAGCCGGACGCCATTGACCGCGCCACGGCCGCCAACCCCACGGACCTGCCCAAACAGCAGGCGGCGGTGGCTTTCTGGCTGAGCAAAAAATACAGCGTGGCGCCTGAGCCTTTGAGCGTGCTGGTGGCCGAGGCGTTTGAAATTGGCCAAAAAGCCAAACTCGACCCCACGCTGATCCTGGCCATCATGGCGATCGAGTCGGGCTTCAACCCCTTCGCGCAAAGCCCGGTGGGCGCCCAGGGCCTGATGCAGGTGATGACCAAGATCCATCACGACAAGTACGAAAACTTCGGCGGCAAGCTGGCCGCCTTTGACCCGGTGACCAACCTGCGTGTCGGCGTCAAGGTGCTGCAGGAATGTATCGCCCGTGCTGGCTCGGTGGAAGCCGGGCTCAAGTACTACGTGGGCGCCGCCAACCTGGAAAGCGACGGCGGTTATGCCGCCAAAGTCATGGCCGAACACGCCAGGCTGTCGGCCGTGGCCGGCGGCCGGACACCGGCCCACAGCTCGCCCATACGTCCGCCGCTGGCCATCCCGGCCTCGATGCCGCTCAAGGCCCAGACCCAGCCGGACGACAAGGCCGGTGAAAAAGTCGCCAGCCTGGCCGTGTCCTGAGGGTATGTGTTGCCCCGACACCAGGGGCAACGCCAGTCCGTTACACTACGGTAGTGCGCGACTGGCGATAGGCAAGCCCCCCGTATTCGAGGGCACTTGCTGACGTGGGATACCACTGGGAAGCGCACCGCTGGCGTCGGGTTTAAAACCACACAGCGTTCAGCCGTTCGCCTGGGCAGCCCTTGTTCCATCCACCCGATGACAGGGACCACGTCTTTACAGGACTGCCATGTACGATCGCAACATTCTGGTTGAACAAACCGACCCCGAGCTTTTTGCTGCTATCCAGGCTGAAAACGCGCGCCAGGAACAGCACATCGAGCTGATCGCCAGCGAGAACTACGCCTCACCCGCCGTGATGGCCGCGCAAGGCTCGCAGCTCACCAACAAATACGCCGAGGGTTACCCCGGCCGCCGCTACTACGGCGGTTGCGAACATGTGGACGTGGCCGAACAACTGGCCATTGACCGCATCAAACAAATCTTCGGTGCCGAAGCCGCCAACGTGCAGCCGCATTGCGGCGCCTCGGCCAACGAAGCCGTCTTCCTGGCTTTTCTGAAGCCCGGCGACACCATCATGGGCATGAGCCTGGCCGAAGGCGGCCACCTGACCCACGGCATGGCGCTGAACATGAGCGGCAAGTGGTTCAACGTCATCAGCTACGGGCTGAACGACAAGGAAGAAATCGACTACGACGCGATGGAGCGCAAGGCCCACGAGTCCAAACCCAAACTCATCATTGCCGGTGCCTCGGCCTATTCGCTCGGGATTGATTTCGCCCGCTTTGCCAAGGTGGCGAAAGACGTGGGTGCAATTTTCATGGTCGACATGGCGCATTACGCCGGCCTGATCGCCGCCGGCGTGTACCCCAACCCGGTGCCCCACGCGGACATCGTGACCTCGACCACACACAAAAGCCTGCGCGGCCCGCGCGGCGGCATCATCCTGATGAAGGCCGAGCACGAAAAAGCCATCAACAGCGCCATCTTCCCCGGCCTGCAGGGCGGCCCGCTGATGCACGTGATCGCGGCCAAGGCCGTGGCTTTCAAGGAAGCGCTGACGCCCGAGTTCAAGAGCTACCAGCAACAAGTGCTGAAAAACGCACAAATCGTGGCCGAGACGCTGACCCAGCGCGGCCTGCGCATTGTCAGCGGCCGCACCGAAAGCCATTTGATGCTGGTTGATCTGCGCGCCAAGGGCATCACTGGCAAGGAAGCCGAGGCCGTGTTGGGCAGCGCCCACATGACCATCAACAAAAACGCGATTCCCAACGACCCGGAAAAGCCCATGGTCACCAGCGGCGTGCGTATCGGCACCCCGGCCATGACCACGCGTGGCTTCAAGGACGAAGAAGCGCGCATCACGGCCAACCTGATTGCCGACGTGCTGGACAACCCGCGTGATGCGGCCAACATCGAAGCGGTGCGCGCCAAGGTCAATGCCCTGACCAGCCGCTTCCCGGTTTACCGTTAAGCCATGTACGGCGCAGGCGCTATTATTTTTATAGCTGCTTGCGCCCATCCCATCAGGGCTGGAGGCCAATTTATGCCTACAACTTCAGGTAACACACCATGAAATGCCCTTTCTGCGGCCATCTCGAGACCCAGGTCGTTGAAACACGGGTCTCGGAAGACGCAGACTTCATACGCCGCCGCCGTCAGTGCGGCGCGTGCGAAAAACGCTTCACCACCTACGAACGCCCCGACGTCAACTTCCCGGCCATCGTCAAAAAAGACGGCCGCCGCATCGAGTACAAACGCAGCAAGATCCTCGACTCCATGAAGCTGGCGTTACGCAAGCGCCCGGTCAGCACCGAACAGGTGGACTCGGCGATTGAGCGGATTGAAGAAAAGCTGCTGAACCTGGGCCTTCGGGAAGTGCCCTCCACCCGACTCGGTGAACTCGTCATGCGCGAGCTCAAAAAACTCGACAAAGTCGCTTATGTGCGTTTTGCCAGCGTGTACCGGAGTTTTGAGGATATTGATGACTTCAAGACCTTGGTGGATGAAGTGCGGCGGTAGTCCAAAATGACTGTACCGATCACCCGGTATTGAAGCCTTATCTCCAGCACTCCTGAACTGTCAGTGCCGAACTTGTTCCTTTCACGCCTGTATTGGTGAGCGTCAGATTCCCGCATTTGTCGGTCCCCCTTGGGGTCGCCGTCAAAACATAGGAGTTCACCACCGGGGCGCCTAGCGCAATATCGTATTTAGGTGATTCCGCCGGCACGGCCACCAATCGGCCAGGTAACACCACCGCCGTGGCGCCCGCAGCGTCTGCCGTGTAGCGACTGTTCACCGCATAGAACCGCTCCATAAATTGTTGCGCCTCCAGCAGAGCCGCGCGCGCCGACGCGCGATTTCCTCGCTTGATGTACTCCGTGTAGCTTGGAAACGCAACAGCGGCAAGAATGCCAACAATGGCCACCACGATCATCAGTTCAATCAAGGTAAAACCCAGAGCCCTTCTCGCGGATGGAACAGAAATACAGGGGCGTAACAACATGGTCGGAATCCTATTCAAATACTTCAACGAATGGGGGGATTGATGATGCGCCGCTGGATACGTTGAAACAGGCGGGTAGGCGTGAGTGTGGGGTCTTTAACACAAAGACTGTCCTGCCCGTCGGCTTGCTGCTTGCTTATCAACGTGTATCCGGGCTCGCAGATTGTTCCGCCACCAATACCTTTTACCAAAGCACGAATACCCACAGAAGCTGTCTGTACACCTATGACCAAAGCATCATGGCTATTGACAACACCATCACCATTGGTATCGAAAATAGGCGTTGTAGCCGCTGCACCAAGCTCCGCGCCAAAAACGAAGTCAATGCCAATACCGGTGCTTGAATCGCAAACCTCGGCCGATTGCGGCGGAGCCACCGCAGTCACAAGAACCAGCGCTGAGGTGACAGACTGACTTGGATAAATAACACGGCCACCAGTGATGGCCGGCGATAGATCTATATACCAACCGCGCTGGGTCGCCCAGTTCGGAGAGGCCCCGGCAAGGCTGTAAAAGACTCTAGTTGCCGCGGAACCGGTTCCGCTTGTCGCAGTCAGTGTTCTGGCTGCCAATGCAGATCTGGAGAGAGGACGCGACACACTGTCTGCGGGCTTATCCCAAATACCATAAATGGTCTGGGCATCTGTATTTACCTGGTCCGCAGCCGTCAACAACTTGCCGGTCCCGAAAACAACAATCTTGCCGCCCAGCGAATGATCAAATAACGAAGGCGGCTGGGTAATCGCTTGGGCTAGCGAACTCGGACCCGTCGCCGTAAACAATGCCGCTCCACCCGACACCACAAAAGGAACACTGGGGGTGTTGTAGTCGAACTTCCAGAGTTTGCCCTTCAAATCGCCCGCATATAAATTGGTAATTTGTCCAAAACTGTTGCGTATGACACCAACGCCTCCCAAGCCATTGCTACCTGAGGTATCCACATTGAGCTTGGTAATGGCGGCGGTCGCGAGATCCACGATGAACAAGGTCGCATATCCATTGGTGCTGGAAAAACCGTTGCCAAAGATAGCGACCCATTTCCCACTGGGCAGCACACCAACTTCAATAGGCGCCAGGACATAACCCAGATCCGAATCAGTGGCACTGGAAATCTCCCAACGAATATTGGAAGCATTCAGATTCGGTGAACTCGTCACGTCCAGCGCATACACCGCGCGCCCGCCTGCACCCAGCGAGCCCATGAGGTAATTTCGCCAACATGTCGCACCCGCTGCACAGGCTGGATGGCCGGAAAATGCCGGATAAGCGGGCCCCGCCACGAAGGCGTCAAACTCTCTCTGCGGGCCGTCAACATAGAACTTGTGTGGCACAGTAGCGCCATAACTCTTGTCGCTCAACTTGTACAGGTCCGGATAAACAGTTCTAGGTACATAGGCAAACACCTCTCGCCCATCGGTCGAAGCTGTTGATGCAAGTGGGGGTTGCGCATTGACGTCCTTGAAGCCATGCAACATTCCGTCGTTTCCCCCTACAAAAAGCACAGCATCTCTTGCGGTCTTCGCGGCGGTAAAAATTTGATACCCATTTGTCCCACCAAGATTAAGGCTGCTGTACCCGCCATCAAACAGCCCTTTGATCAGGACCGGATTGGAGTTGACAAAATCACCCAAAACAAACGGAGTACCCGTCGCATCCTTACGCTCCCGAAAGGGATTTGATGGCGCGGCCAAGCTGACTTCGTTGCTATGATCACCGCGCAAAAAATTAACAAGATTGAGAGAGCCGGAAGTCATGGCCGTTTGATTGGCAGAACTGAGGGCTCCCCAGTTAAACGCCACAGCGCCAGGTACCAATGGCGAACTAATCGGGGCGGTGTCCCAGGTGAAGATGTTGCGCGAGTTCCATGCCGGCATCCGAGCCGCTGCACTCCACACGGCCGCTGTTGTCTGCCCGTTCGCATCCAGCGGTTGGGCCGAAATATCGCCATTCCAAACACTTCCGTTGAAAGTGGGTACATATTTCCGATTACCGTTTTGCAGTACAGAGGAAACAGTGGCCACACCGGCAGTCGCGCCGGTTCCACCTTGTGCCCCAGCGAGTGCGCCCGCAATAGCCGCAGCCAAACTAGCAGGGTCTTTGGCACTGTAATAAGCACCCCGGCTATTCACCGCAGCGTGCCAAAGATCGTCAATATTGGCCGGCAGCGAAGCTGATTCCGAGGGCTGAGCCCACGACTTGGTGCCAGCCGTCAGCGCCGGCAAATCTATTGCTGGGTCTAGGTCACCGCGTACCCCCAAACCCACCATGAAGTTGGTCATGCTCTGCCAGTACGAAGGATCGACGCTGTTGGCGACCACCTTGTTTGCGATGTTAGGTTGAAGATCATTTTTCCAGTACTTCATCGCCACATCGGCCAACGTATCGGTAAACCCGTCCGCATAAGGTTTGGTATTTGCGGCGAACGTATAACTACCGCCAGCCATCTGAGTTCCCGCTGTACTGTCGAGATCACCCACGGTTGGCGGGGTGCCGTTCCAGTAACCATCGGTCACCATCAGTTGGTAAGAACGTCTGCAAGTCTTGTTGTTCGTGGTCACATTGCTGACGCTCGGATCATCGGTATACGGACCTCTACCATCTGTACGGCTGTAATACCGACCTACGGCGTCCAACGCAGCGGGCAAGGGCGTACCCCCTGATGCAGGCAGGTCTTCAAGCCATTTGTACAGCTGATTCTTGCGCGCTTGGGTGAAATCCCTCACACCACCACCACCGTATAGCGTGGTATTGGATTCAATCACTGTGGTGTTGACGCCATCGACCGCTGCTGAACCTTTGTTGATGCGCCCAAAGCCGAGCCGAATTGTATTGCCGACGTTCGCAAATGACTCCATCATGGATCCACGCGCCAACAAGTTACGCGTACGGTAGTAGGTGAACCAATTGGCAAAATTTTGCCGCTCTTGGGCTTGCGTACAGCCGGTGGCCCCAACCGCACCAGAGCAATCAGTGCGCGCCGCCACCTTGGAAAATGACGCGGCGACATTTATGCTGTAGCCGGTGTAGTTGGCATAGTTGTTAACCGCCTTGTAGCCTTGCGCCACGCCCGTACCGGAGCCAGCGCCCGTAGCGGTAAATGCCACGCCAACAGTATTGGACGCCGCTCCAATCGACGTGAAGTTGGTTGTGCCGACTGTGGTAATGGTGTAAGTAGTGCCGGTCACAAAGGACCCTGCATTTACATTTTGCTTTTGCAGCCTGAAATAAACGCCAGGGTCATGATTTAGCGATGCCGTGTTATTGTTTACGTTGTCACAGTTGTTTCGCAGCTTGGCTGTACCTGTACCAGCCCCGACTCCGGTGGCGGTGAAATTTCTGCCCACATTGTTATTACTTGCGCCAATCGAAGTGAAGTTTGTTGTCCCACTTGCAGTGATTTGGTAACTCATCCCAACGACAAATGACCCGGCAGCGAAAGAATCAGTGGTGTTGAAGTTACACCAATTGCTACTGCCACCGGGCGCCGTATAGGACGTCAGATCGATGACCGATGCAGCGACTCCGGTGCGAATGAGGGGGTCCTTGTAGGCCGCAGCTGCTGGAGAATTGGGCAGGCGGGTCACGCCATCGCTAGTCATCCAGGGGCGGTATAGAGTTTCAGGGTTGTAAAAAATGGAATTGGTATCGGGCGAGCGAAGGGCTCGCAACACGTAATTGGTCGAATTGATGTTTCCGGGCACCGTTCCTGCGAAATTAACACCAACCTGATAATCGTCCCGAGGATCCCACCGCACAGTTTGGCTACCCACCGGATTTACCGTTGCAAAAGTTCCGCCAGCAAATAGGTTTTCAGGTATGTGCTGAAAGTGCATGGAACCGGAGTCGTCCATGGTCAGCATGAGATTGGGCGTCACCCCACCGCCCGAGATGTTCAAAAGGGGAATTTGAGCAGGAACCGGCTGCGACTGCACGCCCGGAATAAAAATCATCAGCAGAGGCAAACCCACAAGCAGGGCACGGATAGGGCTGCATAAAAAAGTGGCAAAAAACATTTGGATTTTCCTTCGCGCTCACAAATTCAAAATGGATTGCAGCCAGACCACCGAACCATTGGTGGTGTTTCCGGCGTTGTCGGCCCGATAGTCAGGACTGAACCCCCGCGCTGTAACCACGGTCACGGTGAAGGTTGTTGGGCTCCCGAGAGTCTGAATTTCGGCTACACATTCAGGCGCTTTTGCTGGTAGATAGGTGCTGATGGCCGAGCTGTACTGACCTGCGCCCAAAACCGTACGAGTCGCGGCGGCACCGCCCGCGTTCACGGCGCCGGTCCATGAAAGAGGGTTCTCCCACGCGCCAACCGGTACCGCAATGGTCATATCCACCGTTGGTATGACTGCGGCCCTAAGACTATTGACGCGGGTCGGCAATGGCGCCACATTGCCGTCAGGAATTTGTAGCTGTGCTTCGCAATAGCGCAACGCCGCTTCTGCATACTGCTGGGCCACGATGTCCATACGCACGTTATTTGTTACCCGCTGGCTTGAGGTGGCGCCCCGCATCGCCGACGTTGCGGTGAGGCCAATCACCACCAACAGGAGCAGAACGATGATGAGAGAGATGCCCTTTTGGCGGGTCGTCGAAACAGGCGTCGGTATATTAATCATGATGAGCGGCATTCAAAGCGGCATCCGGACACGCAAGCTGGCGGTTGTGAAGTAGGCCCGGCGCAAGAAGCGATCATTTGACGCTGACGCCACTGAGTCGCAATCAAGGTAAGTCAGTGTGTCGTCACCAGCGTTTAATACGGGTTCCGCGCTGCGCACCAGTAGACAAACACGCACACTGATAACTTGTCCCCACTCAGCCGCTGCCGGAACCGCCCCAAGCGCAGCAATGTCTGTTGCGGTGACATACCGAACTACTTGCGTAGGGCTCGCCAGAACGGAAAGGCCATACCATACTTTCATGTTTTCAATGTTTTCAATCAACGGCTGCGCTGATCCCGCTGCGTTGTTACTGGCGCAATACAACTCCGGCCGTCCCGAAGCGCCTGCAGAAATAAAGTACCGGTTACGCGCCACATAGGGAGGACCCACCGGAATCGAAGTACCCAGACAATCGGAGGGCACACCGCCGGCAGTGAGGACCGTGTTGTCCGCATCTGCCTCGTACGCGACTTCAAACGCAGGGGTCGCCGAAGCGCCGCAGACCAGGTTCGCGGCCCTGGGGTTTGCAAAACCTGTATCACACCCGAAGATAAAGGCACCCACACCCAAGGTATTCGATGTCAAGCTGAAAGTTGGCGAAGCCCCGCCACTTGATGTCAATGCCGTCGGCTGGGCGTACCCCGCCATTTGCAAGTCCCGAGAGAGGATGCTCAAGCCGATCTGGGCATCTTCATTCATCCCCGCGTAGGCAGACTGAAACCGCCCCGCCTTACTCGATCCAATAATGCTGACCAGCACAGCGCCCACCACCACAAGGCCAATCACCAGGGAAATCAGCAGCTCGATCAGGGAAAGACCCCTGACCCTTGAACGCATTGAAACTGGTTTCATAAATTAATCCTGAAATAGCTGCAGCGCACACTGGGACTAGCAGCCACACTCAAGGCACCCGGGCATTCCGACGCAGTAGTAGGCGCATCGTCGGCACTGGCCACAGCCGGGTCACGCCAGACGAGCCAGACATCGGCCGCACTTTGAACATTCTGGTACACGATGTAGGCAGACCCTTCGGGTAATTGACTGCGAACCACCACCTGCCAGGTTTGCAAGTCGTATGCAGCCAACTGGGCGGCAGTGCACGTCACAGCATACGAATTGCACAAGGTGCCGGCTGCTGAGGGCAATGCCGCCTGCGTCGCGAAACTCGTTCCCAGGGCATAGCCGGCCGCCCCAACCTTGTTGGCGCGCATACGTTCGCCCAGGTCAGTGGCCAGTTGAGTCGCCGTACCACGGTACTGCGACATCTTGGTGTAGCGAATGGATGAAGCATTCACGCCCGCCAATGCCAGCAAACCAATGGAAGCAATCACGATGGATACAAGCACCTCAATCAGCGACACACCATGCTGTTGATGGCGGTGGCTCGTGCCATGTTCTAGGCAAGACGTGCTCATACGCATGCTGCTGTTCCTTCCGCCCTCAAAGCAGGTCGTCCGGTTGTCGAAACACAAACCAGGCGGGTATAACCGGCAGGAACCCCACCAGTCGGTGTGATATTGAAAGTCTGTGTTGCACCCTTTGCCCACCCGGTAGGTTCGTATCTGAATATAGAGATAGTGTTGGCGGGATTAGAGTCCAGTTGAATCGACGCAATGTTTGGGAGTGCCTGCTGTACTTTGACCAAATCATCCCCAGCGGACACGTTGCTGCTGGAATCCCTGTCCACAAAAACAATCCAGCCATCACTCCAGCTACCGGTGCCTGAGCAACTCGCACCGTTGGTTGAGCGACAAATAACAGTTCTGGTCGAGCGTTTGAGCGCCTCTGACCGGGCAAAGCGCATATCGCTCACCAACGAGTCAGCAGCAGCTTGAACCGACCGCCTGACCAAAAGCCCACTAAAACTTGGAGCAGCCAAAGACGCGAGTATGGCAACAATCGCGACAGTGACTAGAAGCTCAATTAGCGTAAATCCATGTTGGCGGAGTTTCATACGATGGAGATTACCGCAGAGAGTTTTTCAGTGGTCGGAAGACCCGACGTTTGGCGCGATTGAGCCGCCAGGCGGTAAACTGAGCGCCTCTGAAAACTGGAAATGATTGAACGCGCCACTCAACTCGCCGCCCTCGGGCGGTTCGCCCCGCCTCCAAACCCTTCTGTAGGCTGCATCATTGTGTCCGCCGATGGCCTTGTAGTTGGTGCGGGCCACACACAACGTCCCGGAGGCCCCCACGCCGAAGTCATGGCGCTGCGCGACGCTGCAGCACAAGGCCATTCCGTCGTCGGCGCCACCGCCTACGTCACCCTCGAACCTTGCTCCCACCATGGCCGCACCGGCCCGTGCTGCGACGCGCTGATTGCGGCCGGCATCAAAAAAGTGGTCGCCTCCATCGCAGACCCGAATCCGTTGGTATCGGGTCAAGGTTTTGAGCGCTTGCGCGCTGCGGGCGTTAAAGTTGAAGTCGGTCCGGGCGCCGAAGAATCCCGCGAGCTCAACATCGGCTTTTTCAGCCGCATGATCCGCAAAACGCCTTGGGTACGCATGAAAGTGGCGGTATCGCTGGACGGCAAGACCGCGCTGGACAACGGCGCCAGCCAATGGATCACTTCCGACCTTGCCCGCACCGACGGCCATGCCTGGCGGGCACGTTCCTGTGCTGTTTTGACCGGTATCGGCACCGTGCTGGAAGACAACCCGCGGCTGGATGTGCGCCTGGTCGACACACCGCGCCAGCCACACCTGGTGGTGGTGGACAGCCGTCTGGAGACGCCGCTGGACGCTCATCTTTTTATAGCTGGTCGCGCGCTCTACATCTACGCTGCAGAGCAAAATGATGCCAAACAAGCGGCACTCGAAGCACGCGGCGCCACGGTTGTCTACCTGCCCGACCCCCACGGCAAGGTGGACCTGGCGGCCATGCTGCGCGATCTGGCCCGTCGCGAGGTGAACGAACTACATGTCGAAGCCGGGCACAAGCTCAATGGCTCGCTGATTCGTGAAGGCCTGGTGGACGAGTTTGTGGTTTACCTGGCGCCCAAACTGATAGGCCAGGGGCGCGGCATGGCCAACTTTGGCCCGATCACCGCGCTTTCACAGGCCATGGAACTGGAGTTTCGCTCGACTGACAAGCTGGGGCCGGACCTGCGGATTGTGGCCAGAGTCCAGGGCCGCGACCAGTTTTAGGTCAAGGTTTCTGAGCCGGCGCCTCTGCGAGCGGCCAATCTCTGCGAAAATACCCCCATGTTTACCGGAATCATCACCGGCGTGGGGCGCATCGTCGCTGTCCATCGCCTGGGCAGCTCTTTGGACCACGGCAAGCGTCTCACGATTGAGGCGCCCTCTGGCTATCTTGACGACGTGGGCCTGGGCGACAGCATCGCCCTCAATGGCGCCTGCATGACTGTGACCCAGCTGGACCTGCCAAACCGGCAGTTTCTGATTGAAATTTCAGCCGAATCGCTGGACAAAACCAGCGGACTGGCAGAACCCGGTCCCATCAACCTCGAAAAAGCTTTGCGCGCCCATGACCGCCTGGGCGGCCATATTGTGGCCGGCCATGTGGATGGCATTGGTGAGGTCACACATTTTGCCCAGGTCGGCGAAAGCTGGGAGTTGCGCATCCTGGCGCCGCGCGAGCTGGGCAAATACCTGGCCTACAAGGGTTCCATCACCGTCAACGGCGTGAGCCTGACCGTGAACCGGGTGACCGACCTCGAAGGCAGCCAGGCCGGCTGCGAGATCAGCATCAACCTGATTGCCCACACCGTCCAGAACACCGCCCTGGCACATCTGCACCCACAATCGCAGGTCAACCTCGAAATTGACTTGATCGCACGTTACGTCGAGCGCATGCTCCAAGACGGAAAGAAACCCTGACCCATGACCATTGCCATTTCCCCCGTTGAAGACATCGTCGCCGACATGCGGGCCGGCCGCATGGTCATCCTGGTTGACGAAGAAGACCGTGAAAACGAAGGCGATCTGGTGCTGGCCGCCGACCACGTCAGCGCCGAAGCCATCAACTTCATGGCGCGTTACGGCCGTGGCCTGATCTGCCTGACCCTGACACGTGAGCGCTGCGAAAGGCTGCAGTTGCCGCCCATGGTGGCGCGCAACGGCACCAAGATGGGAACCGCTTTCACGGTGTCGATCGAAGCGGCCGAAGGCGTGACCACCGGCATCTCGGCGGCCGACCGCGCCCGCACCGTGCAGGCGGCTGTGGCCAGGGACGCCCAAGTCAGCGACCTGGTGCAGCCCGGCCATATCTTCCCGCTGCAGGCGGTGGACGGCGGCGTGCTGATGCGCGCCGGCCACACCGAAGCTGGCTGCGACCTGGCCGGCATGGCTGGTTGCTCTCCGTCTGCGGTGATCTGCGAAATCATGAAAGACGACGGCACCATGGCGCGCCTGCCGGACCTGCAGGTTTTCGCCGCCGAGCATGGCCTGAAAATTGGCACGATTGCCGACCTGATCGAACACCGCAGCCGCAACGAATCATTGATTGAAAAAATCGGCGCGCGCACCATCCAGACCGCTTTTGGCGAGTTCACGGCGCATGCCTTCAAGGACAAACCCAGCCAAGGCCTGCACCTGGCCCTGGTCAAAGGCCAGTGGGCACCCGACGACATCGTGGCGGCACGGGTCCACGAGCCGCTGTCGGTGCTGGACCTGCTGGAAACCGGCCGCTCCATGCACTCCTGGAGCCTGGACCAAAGCCTGGCGCACATTGCCAAAGAAGGCAAAGGCGTGGCCGTGTTCCTCAATTGCGGGGAAAGCGCGGCCCAGTTGCTGGCGCAGTTTGAAGGCACGGCCAGGCCCAGCCAGGCGCCCGAACGCGGCCGCATGGATTTGCGCACCTACGGCGTGGGCGCACAGATCCTGCGCGAATGCGGCGTCCACAAAATGATGTTGATGGGCAATCCGCGCCGCATGCCCAGCATGACGGGTTACGGCTTAGAGATCACCGGCTATATCGCCAACAAAAAGGATTGAATTGTGTTTGGTGCAGAAAAAGGCTCAGCCGACAAGCTGGACGGCAAAAAACTGGCGATTGGCATTGTCCAGGCGCGTTTTAACGAAACAATCACCAACACCCTGGCGCAAGCCTGCTGGCAAGAACTGCTGGCACTGGGTGTGGAAGAAAAAAACATCCACCACGTCAAGGTGCCGGGCGCACTGGAAATCCCTGCCGCCCTGCAAGCTCTGGCTGAGCGCGACGAATACGACGCGCTGATCGCCCTGGGCTGCATCATCCGTGGTGAAACCTATCACTTTGAACTGGTCGCCAATGAAAGCGGCGCCGCCGTCAGCCGGCTGGCCCTGGACTACCAGTTGCCCATCGCCAATGCCATCCTGACAGTGGAAAACGTCGAACAGGCCGAGGCGCGCCAGATCGACAAAGGCCGCGACGCGGCGCGTGTTGCTGTGGAAATGGCCAACCTGCTGAACGAACTTGCCTGAGCACTCCCTGCCAACCCTCCCGAATAAACGCGCCATGTCCGAAACAAACACCACAAAACCCAAACGCCCGCCGCAGACCCGCACCGGCCTGACCGACACCGGCGTGAAAAAAGCGGCGGACAAATCGCCGCGCACACGTGCACGCGAGTTCGCCCTGCAGGCCTTGTACCAACATCTGGTGGGCCGCAATGAAGCAACGTCCATCGACGCCTTCACCCGCGACCTGGTGGGTTTTCACAAGGCCGACTCGGCGCACTACGACGCGCTGCTGCACGGCTGCATCAGCGAGGCCGTGGCGCTGGACGCCAGCGTGACGCCGCTGCTGGACCGCAAGATGGCGGAAATATCGCCGGTCGAACACGCGGTCATGTGGATTGGCATTTATGAGTTCAAACACTGCCTGGACGTGCCTTACCGCGTGGTCATCAACGAATGTATCGAGCTGACCAAGGCCTTTGGCGGCACCGACGGCCACAAATACGTCAATGGCGTGTTGCACAAGCTGGCACCGACCTTTCGGGCCGCCGAAGTCGCCGCAGACAAGGCGTGAACCCGGTGAGTTCATCGAATTCATTGCGCATCGCCAGGCGTGCCCAGCGCATAGAACCTTTTTATGTGATGGAAGTGGCCAAGGCGGCGGCGGCCATGGCCAAAGAGGTCGCCCACACCGCGCAACCGATGATTTTCCTGAACATTGGCGAGCCCGACTTCACCGCGCCGCCGCTGGTACAGCAGGCCGCCACCCGCGCCATCCAGGATGGCAACACCCAGTACACCCCCGCCACCGGCCTGCAGCCCTTGCGGGAACGCATCAGCGACTGGTACGCCACCCGTTTTCAGGCCGAGGTGGCGCCCAGCCGCATCATCATCACCGCCGGCGCGTCCGCCGCCCTGCAGCTGGCCTGCCTGGCCTTGATCGAAGCCGGCGACGAGATTTTGATGCCCGACCCCAGCTACCCCTGCAACCGGCATTTTGTCAGCGCCGCCGAAGGCACGGCGGTGCTGCTGCCCACCACGGCCGCAGAACGTTTCCAGCTGAGCCGCGCCAAGGTCGAAGCCGCCTGGACCGACAAGACCCGCGGCGTGTTGCTGGCCTCGCCCTCGAATCCGACCGGCACCTCGATTGCGCCTGAAGAGCTGCGCAGCATCCACGAGTTTGTGCACAGCCGTGGCGGCATCACCCTGATTGACGAAATTTACCTCGGCCTGAGTTACGAAGAACACTTTGGCCACACCGCGCTGGCCATGGGGGACGGCTTGGGCGAGAGCATCGTCAGCATCAACAGCTTCAGCAAATATTTCAACATGACAGGCTGGCGCCTGGGCTGGCTGGTCGTGCCCGAAGCCCTGGCACCGGTGGTCGAACGTATTGCGCAAAACCTGTTCATCTGCGCCAGCACCATCGCCCAGCATGCCGCACTCGCCTGCTTTGAGGCCGAGAGCCTGGCGGAGTACGAACGCCGCCGCGCCGAGTTCAAGGCCAGGCGCAACTACTTCATCCCAGAGCTGAACCGCCTCGGCTTGACCGTGCCTGTCATGCCTGACGGCGCTTTTTATGCCTATGCCGACTGCTCGGCGGTGGCACACAAGCTGGGCGTGGACCCGGCCACAGGCGGCAGCTGGGAGTTTGCCTTCGAGCTGATGAAACGCGCCCACCTAGCGGTCACGCCGGGTCGCGATTTCGGCACCGATGCGCCCGAGCGTTACATCCGTTTTTCGACGGCAAGTTCCATGGCCGAGCTGAAAGAAGCCGTGGCGCGGCTGGAGGCGGTGCTTGCTTAAGCCAGCCGCATTCCAGTGGCCGCTACGCATTTACTGGGAAGACACCGATGCCGGCGGCATCGTGTTTTACGCCAACTACCTGAAATTTTTTGAACGTGCGCGCACCGAGTGGCTCCGATCACTAGGCATAGCCCAGCAGCAACTGCGCGAAACCACAGGCGGCATCTTTGTGGTCACCGACACCACGCTGCGATATCACCGCCCTGCCCGCCTCGACGATGAACTGATTGTTACCGCGGGGCTGATCGAAAAGGGCCGCGCGTCCTTGATAATCGGGCAGCAGGCGCTATTAAAATCAGAGCTACCACACCTACCCGACAGCCACTTGGGCAACGTGCAATTTTCCGACGGGCCGCCCCTAGGAAAATTAGCCCCCTCGGGGGGCAGCGTCTTACGCGCAGCGAAAAGCGTGGGGGCCACATTGCTCTGCGAAGGCACGGTGCGTATCGGCTGGGTGGACGCTGCCAGCCTGAAACCTGCAAGAATTCCCGCTCACCTCCTTGACCGTCTGGAAACCACAACATGAACCAGGATTTATCCATCGTCAGCCTTATCCTCAACGCCAGCTGGGTGGTCCAGGGTGTGGTGCTTTTGCTGGCCGGTGTGTCGATTGCGAGCTGGGCCGCCATCTTCCGAAAAATCATTTCGCTCAAACGTGTGCAGTCGCTCAACGACCAGTTTGACCGTGAGTTCTGGTCCGGCAGCAGCCTGAACGACCTGTACGCCGCCGCCAACCAGAATGCAAAACACAGCGGTCCGATGGAACGTATTTTTGCCAGCGGCATGCGCGAGTTCCAGAAGCTGCGCGAGCGCCGCATGGACGACGCCAACATCCTGCTCGACGGCGCCCGCCGCGCCATGCGCGCCAGCTACCAGCGCGAGGTCGATGCGGTCGAGTCCAACCTGTCCTTCCTGGCCACGGTGGCGTCGGTCTCGCCATATGTCGGCCTGTTCGGCACGGTCTGGGGCATCATGCACGCCTTCACCGGCCTGGCCGCGCTGGAGCAAGTCACCTTGTCCACCGTGGCACCCGGCATTGCCGAAGCGCTGGTGGCCACGGCCATCGGCCTGTTCGCCGCCATTCCAGCAGTGGTGGCCTACAACCGTTTTGCACACGACATCGACCGCGTCGCCAACAAGCTGGAGACCTTCATCGAAGAGTTCTCCAACATCCTGCAACGCAACCTGGGCGTGCAGTCGCCCTCCGGCCACTAAAGATGTTCGCCCCCACGCTTGTCGCTACGCGTACTGCGCTGCCCCCCGAGGGGGCTTTTTTTCCTAGGGGCGGCCCGTCGGAAACATGCTTGGCCCTCACATTTTCGGCTTCGCCTGCCCATTGGGACTGCCCCAGAGAGACCTGACCCACCATGCCAGCTATCAACTCGCGCGGCCGAGGTCGCCGCACCATCAATGAAATCAACATGGTGCCTTTCATCGACGTGATGCTGGTGCTGCTGATCATCTTCATGGTGACGGCGCCGCTGATCACGCCCAGCATGATTGCCCTGCCGCGTGTCGGCAAAGCGCCCGGCCAGCCGCCCAAGCCGATCCAGATCGAGATCAGCAAGGAAGAAGTCATCCAGATCAAGTCGGACGGCCAATCGGTGCCGGCCAGGCTCAGCGAGGTCGGTCCCGCCGTCAAGCGCCTGCAGCCGGCCGTGCCCGCCGGCGAACAACTCACCCCGGTGGTGATCAGCGCCGACAAGTCCATCAAATACGAAACCGTGGTCAAGGTCATGGACGCGCTGCAAAAAGCCGGCGTGGCCCGTGTCGGCCTGTCCGTGCAAACCGGCAACTGAGCCGCTCACACACCCTATGCCCAGCGCTGGCGATCGCCCCGACTTTGCCCCGCACCGCGAGCCCGGTGCGCTGCGCTCTTACAGCCTGGCCTTGCTGGTCCATTTGCTGCTGCTGGGGGCCTTGACCTGGGGCGTGCACTGGAAACGCAGCACCCCCGATATCTCTTTTGAGGCCGAGTTGTGGTCCAGCCTGCCACAGGAGGCCGCGCCCAAACTCGTGGAAGCGCCACCGCCGCCGCCCCCACCTCCGGCACCTGAACCCGTGGTCAAAGCGCCACCACCGCCACCCGCGCCCGACGCCGACATTGCGCTGGAGCGCGAGAAAAAGCGCAAGCTGGAACTGCAGAAAAAAGAAACCGAACTGTTGAAGGCGCAAAAAGAGCAAAAGGAACAGGACCGGCTGAAAGAACTTCAGGCCAAAAAAGAAAAAGAACAAAAGGCCAAGGAAGAGCTGACCAAGCGCAAGGCGGAAGACGCCAAAAAGCTGGAAGCCAAAAAAGCCGAAGACAAAAAGCAGGACGCGAAAGAAGCGGACAAGAAAAAGCAGGCAGACGCCGCCGCCGAAAAACAGCGCCAGGACAATATCAAACGGGCCATGGGCCTGGCCGGCGCCACGGGCGGCGCAGACGCCAAAGGCACGGCGCTCAAAGCCAGCGGCCCCTCGGCCAGTTATGGCGGCAAGGTGCGTGCCAAGGTCAAACCCAACATCGTGTTCACCGAGGACATCGCCGGCAACCCCACCGCCGAGGTGGAAGTGCGCACCGCGCTGGACGGCAGCATCATCAGCCAGCGACTGATCAAGTCCAGCGGCAACAAGGCCTGGGACGACGCCGTGATCAAGGCCATCATCCGCACCGAAACCATGCCGCGCGACGTGGACGGCCGCGTGCCCACACCCATGATCCTGGAGTTCCGGCCCAAGGACTAAGCCGCAAAGTGAGGGGCGATGGACCCCGCTTGGCGGGGATAACGCAGCAGTTGGCAAGGTTGGAGGCAGCGCCTCCAGTCGCTATCAATAAAATAGCTTCTTGTGCCCGTCAGATAAGGGCTAGCGCCCTATTTCATTCATAAACGATCTGCGCCTGGCCCTGGTCGGCCTGGGCCATCCAGCTGGCCAGCGCCGCGTCGGTCGGGAAAAACTTCGCGGCTTCACCCAGTTGCAATTCGGCCACCACGTCCTCGCGCTTGAGGCTCAGGCGCACCGGCAAACCGCGGTTGACTTCGCCCTGCTCGGTCATCTCGCGGCGCGGCGGGAAATCCTTGACGATGCGCTGCACATCGGGCGCCGTGCCATTGACCGCCACGCGCAGGTATTTTCCGAAACGGCAACGCGCCGCGTCCAGGTCCCAGATCTGCGTGACCTTGAGCCGCAGCCCGCCGGAAAAGCGGTCCTGCTGCAAAATGCCCTGCACCACCACCAGCTCATCGTCTTTCAACACGTTGCGGTTGGCGTTGATCAAGGCTTCGTCGGCGGTGGCTTCCAGCAGCGCTGATTTATCGTCCAACTTGAACAGCGCCAGCTTGCCGCGCTGGCCGTTGATAACGCGGAAATCGGTCACGATGGCGGCCAGCAGTTGCGGGTCGCGCGAGTCGATCAGGTCGTCAATCTTGCGTCTGGCGAACTGGCGCACTTCGCGCTCGACCGCATCGAACAAATGACCGGACAGGTAAAACCCAACCGCGGTTTTTTCCAGCATCAAGCGCGCCTTGATACCAAACGGCAAGGCCTCGACCAGCGGCGGCTCCTGGGTGCTGGCCGCATGCGAGTCCGACATGTCGAACAGCCCGCCCTGGTTGGCATTGGCCTGCGTCGCGGCGGAAAATTCAAAGGCCCGGTCCACCGAGGCCAGCAGCGAAGCGCGGTTAAGCTGCAGGTTGTCAAACGCACCGGCCTTGATCAAGGCCTCGACCGTGCGTTTGTTCAATTTGGACTTGTCGACCCGCACGCAGAAGTCATACAGCGAAGTGAACGGCCCGCCCTCTTCGCGCTCGGCCACGATGGCGGCAATCGCCTGCTGGCCGGTGCCTTTGACCGCACCCAGGCCGTAACGGATGCTGGTGTTGCTGATCGGCTCGAAGCGGTAGTTGCCGCGATTCACGTCGGGCGGCTCGAAGCTCAAGCCCATTTTCATCGCGTCACCGAACAAGACCTTGAGCTTGTCGGTGTCACCCATTTCAACCGTCATGTTGGCGCAGAAAAACTCGGCCGTGTAATGCACCTTGATCCAGGCCGTGTGGTAGGCCAGCAGGGAATACGCGGCGGCATGCGACTTGTTGAAGCCGTAACCCGCGAATTTTTCCATCAGGTCGAACACCTCGTCGGCCTGGGCCTCGTTGAGATCGTTCTTGGCCGCACCGTCACGGAAAATCTGCCGGTGCTTGGCCATTTCGTCCGCGTCTTTTTTACCCATCGCGCGGCGCAACATGTCCGCGCCGCCCAGCGAATAACCACCCAGAATCTGGGCGGTCTGCATCACCTGCTCCTGGTAGACCATGATGCCGTAGGTCTCGCTGAGCATGTCGGCCACCAGCGGGTGCGGGTAAATCACTTCCTCGCGGCCGTGTTTGCGCGCCACGAAGCTGGGAATCAGGTCCATCGGCCCCGGGCGGTACAAGGCGTTGAGCGCGATCAGGTCTTCCAGCCGCGTCGGCCTGGCGTCCTTGAGCATGCCCTGCATGCCGCGGCTTTCAAACTGGAACACCGCTTCCGTCTTGCCTTCCGAGAAAAGCCGGTAGACACGGGCATCATCAATCGCCAGGTCTTCGTAGCGAAAGTTCTGCTGGCCCGGGTGGCGCTTGATGATGAACTCTCGGGCGACTTCGAGAATCGTCAGTGTGGCCAGCCCCAAGAAGTCAAACTTCACCAGGCCGATGGCTTCCACGTCGTTCTTGTCGTACTGGCTGACCGCCGAGTCGCTGCCCGGCTGCTGATAGAGCGGGCAAAAGTCCGTCAACTTGCCAGGTGCAATCAAGACCCCGCCGGCATGCATGCCGACGTTGCGGGTCAGACCTTCAAGCTTGCGCGCCAACTCCAGCAAGGTGCGCACGTCTTCTTCCTTGCTCTCGCGCTCAGCCAGAATGGGTTCGGCTTCCAGCGCATACACCAGCTTGTCGTTTTTGGCGTCATGACCGGGCGGCGGCAACTGCAAGGTCACGGCCTGGCCGGGTTTGTTGGGGATCAGCTTGGAGATGCCGTCGCAAAAACCGTAGGAAAAATCGAGCACACGGCCCACGTCGCGAATCGCCGCGCGGGCCGCCATGGTGCCGAAGGTGACGATCTGGCTGACGGCCTCCTTGCCGTATTTGGCCTTGACGTAGTCGATCACCCGGTCGCGGTTGGTCTGGCAGAAGTCGATATCGAAGTCGGGCATGGACACCCGCTCCGGGTTCAGGAAACGCTCGAACAGCAGGTTGTATTGCAGCGGATCCAGGTCGGTGATCTTCAGCGCATAAGCCACCAGCGAGCCGGCACCCGAACCCCGGCCCGGCCCCACCGGGCAGCCGTTGTTTTTGGCCCAGTTGATGAAGTCGCCCACGATCAGGAAGTAGCCTGGAAAGCCCATCTTCAAAATCGTGTTGATCTCGAACTCCAGCCGCTCCACATAGGCAGGTCGTTTGTCCCCGCGCAGCTTTTCATCGGGGTAGAGATGCGCCAGGCGTTCTTCCAGCCCTTCAAACGAGGCATGGCGGAAGTAGTCGTTGATCGGCATACGCACGCCGTTGACCTCGGGCGTCGGGTAGTCCGGCAACATGGGTTTGCCGAGCTCAAGCTTCAGGTTGCAGCGTTTGGCAATTTCCAGCGTGTTGGCCAGGGCCGACGGCAAGTCGGCAAACAAGGTGGCCATCTGGTCCGAAGATTTGAAATATTGCTCGCGCGTGAACTTGCGCACACGCCGCGCATTGCCCAGGATTTCACCTTCGGCAATACAGACGCGGGCCTCATGGGCCTCGTAGTCGTCGTAACCCAAAAACTGCACCGGATGGGTGGCCACCACCGGCAGATTGAGCCGGGCCGCCAGTTGCACGGCGGCCGCCACATGGCGCTCATCGTCGACACGTTGGGCACGTTGCAACTCGATGTAAAAACGATGCGGAAAAAGTCCCGCCAGGTACAGCGCACACTCGATCGCACGCGGGTCATCACCTTGCAGCAGGGCCTGCCCCACGGCGCCGCCTTGCGCGCCTGACAAGGCAATCAGACCTTCATTGAGTTCCTGCAGCCATTCCAGGCTGATGACGGGCTGGTCGCGTACCAGGCCCCGGGTCCAGGCCCGTGTCAGCAACTCCGACAGGTTCAGGTAGCCTTGGCGGCTTTGCACCAGCAACAGCAACCTGGCTGGTGCTGTGCCGGCCTCTTTGCCCGGAATTTGTACCCACACATCCGCCCCGATCAACGGTTTGACACCGGCGCCACGGGTTTTCTTATAAAACTTCACCGTGCCGAACAGGTTGTTCAGGTCGGTGATAGCCAGCGCGGGCTGGCGGTCGGCGGCGGAGGCCGCCACGATTTCATCGATGCGGTTGGTGCCATCGACGACTGAAAACTCGGTGTGAATACGTAAATGGACAAACATGGCTTCATTTTAGGGCTGAGGCTGGAAAGCCCTTCTCCCAGCAAGCCGCCTGTCGCCGTGGCCTTGCCTACAATCAGGCGCAACATGCAGATTCTGAACATCGCCGCCTATAAATTCATCGCCCTGGACCACCTTGCCGACTTGCAAGCGGCGCTTCTGGAAGCGGCGCAAGCCCGCGTCCTGCGTGGCACCGTGCTGCTCGCGGAAGAAGGCATCAACTTGTTTCTGGCCGCCGGCAGCAGCGACATTCATGATTTTTTGGCATGGCTGCGTAGTGATGGCCGTTTCCAGGACCTGGAAGTCAAGGAAAGCTGGTCCACGGCCCAGCCTTTTCGCAAGCTGCTGGTCAAGATCAAGCCGGAAATCATCCGCATGGACCACCCGGCCATCCGGCCCTCGGCGGGGCGCGCGCCTTCGGTGGACGCGGCCACACTCAAACGCTGGCTGGACAAAGGGCATGACGATGACGGCCGACCCGTCGTCACCCTGGACACGCGCAATGACTTTGAGGTCGATGTCGGCACCTTCCAACAGGCCATCGATTGGCGCATCACCAAATTCACCGAGTTCCCGCAGGCCTTGCTGGACCACCGCGATGAATTGCGCGAAAAAACCGTGGTGAGTTTTTGCACAGGCGGCATACGCTGCGAAAAAGCCGCGATTTTCATGCAGGAGGCCGGCCTGCAGCATGTGTACCAGCTGGACGGCGGCATTCTGAAATATTTTGAAGTGAATGGCCACGACCATTTTGACGGTGAGTGTTTTGTCTTCGACGAGCGCCGGGCACTGGATCCGGCGCTGGCGCCCAAGGTGAATGTCGGCGCCTTGTCTGACAGCTGAGACGCTCAAACCGTGAAAAGCTGTTAGACCCGCCGACATCCCGTCAGCAGCCCGTCTCAACCGGTCCTTCACCATGCCTTCACCCCACCCTGCCCCACATGCCGGCCTGCTGGCGTCCAGCCTGGCGCAACGTTTTCAGCAAGTCCGTGGGCAGACCGAAGCCCTGATTCAGCCGCTGAGCGCCGAAGATTGCCAACTGCAGTCCATGCCCGATGCCAGTCCGGCCAAATGGCATCTGGCCCACCTGACCTGGTTTTTTGAAACTTTTATCCTGGAACGATTTGAAACTGCCTTCCAAGCTTTTGATGCCAGCTTCCGGGTCTTGTTCAACAGCTATTACAACGGCGTGGGCGACAAATACCCGCGACCACAACGCGGCCTGATCAGCCGCCCGAGCTTGCAGCAGGTGCTGGCTTATCGGGCGCAGGTGGATGAACGTGTGTTGCAACTGGTCCAGCGTCTGCAAGCCAGCCCCGATGCGCCTGACCATGCGGAGATCAACACGCTGATCACCCTGGGCCTGCAGCACGAACAGCAACACCAGGAGTTGTTACTCACCGACATCAAACACGCGCTGTCCTTCAACCCGTCGCGGCCGGCCTATGCCCGCCACTGGCCGCTGGCCGGTATCAGTCCCCAGCCCCTGCGCTGGATGGGTTTTGACGGCGGTTTGCTGGCGCATGGGTTTGACACTGCTCTAGATGGCGTCTTTGCCTTCGACAATGAAACCCCGCGCCACCAGGTTTACCTGGCGCCGTTTGAAATCGGCAGCCGCCTGGTCACCAATGGCGAAATGATGGCGTTTATAGCCGACGGTGCTTACCAGCGGCCGGACCTGTGGCTGTCCCTGGGTTGGGACTGGGTGCAAACCAGGCAGGCCACGATGCCGCTGTACTGGCAAACCAGCACAGCGGGTGAGGGCTATCGCCATTTCACATTGCAAGGCCTGGTGCAGGTCGACCCACACACGCCGGTCTGCCACCTCAATTATTTTGAAGCCGACGCCTATGCGCGCTGGGCCGGCACGCGCCTGCCGACCGAATTTGAATGGGAACTCGCCGCACGCAGCGTGCCCACCTCATCCTCGGCGCTAGGCAACTTTGTTGAAAGCGCGGCCTACCACCCGATTGCGCTGCAGCAACAAAGTATTGGCAGCCCGGTACAGATGTTTGGGGATGTGTGGGAATGGACCCAGTCCAACTACAACCCCTACCCCGGCTACAAACCTTGGGAAGGCCTGGTCGGCGAATACAACGGCAAATTCATGTGCAACCAGTTTGTGCTGCGCGGCGGCTCCTGCGCCACACCGCAAAGCCATCTCCGGGCCAGCTACCGCAACTTTTTTCCGCCCGAGGCGCAGTGGCAATTCAGCGGCCTGCGGCTGGCACGCGACATCGTCTGACGGTTTTATTTTCCACTAAGCCGTGCGCCGCGCAGGGCCGCCCCAAGCAAGCACAGCCCCCTCGGGGGCAGCGTATTACACGAAGTGAAGAACGTGGGGGCGACTTATTCACGCAGGACGCCCAGAACGTCGGAATTGAACTCGCGGTTGTAAAGAATCAAGACCACCACGGCGGTGGCGATCACAAAGGCGACGGTGGAGAAAAACCAGGCCATGATGGCGAAGCTGAAATAGTAGGCACGCAGCCCGTCGTTAAAGGTTTCAGCGGCCAGGCTCACCATGCGACTGGCCCGGGTGGCAAACACTTCGCGGTCAAATTTTTGCGCCTCAAACTCGTGCGGCGAAGGCATGGATCCAATCAGCAGCGCCACAAAGGTGTATTGGCGCATGGACCAGCTAAAGCGGAAAAAAGCGTAGACAAACACGCCCACCATCAACAAGACCTTCAGGTCAAAAATCAGCACCGAGGTGCGCACCGCAAACGGAATCTCCCGCACCAGTTCCGCGGCCTTGTCGGTTGTGCCCAGCAAGGCGAACAAACCGCCGATGATGATGATGGTGGTCGATGAAAAAAAGGCCGGCGTGCTGGACAGGTTTTGCGTGATGATGCCGTCGATCACGCGCGGATCGCGGGCGGTGGTCTGCATCAGCCAGAGATGCCGGTAGCGGTTGGTGGTGTGCAGCAAGGACGAGCGCCTGGCCCCGTAATGCCGCGCGAACCAGGCATAACCCAGCCAGCCCGAAAAAAACCAGAGCATGGCCAGCCAGTCGGTCCAGGGAAGCAGCGTGAAGATTTTCATGGCCTGATCTTAAATCCTCACACACCGGACTCAGCCCGCTACAAACTTTCGTTCAGGCAAGGGAATCCATTCCGTGTCGCCCTCGACCTGGCCCATGGTTTGGGCTTCCCACGCATCGCTGGCCTGCACAATCCGTTCCTTGCGGCTGGAGACAAAATTCCACCAGATAAAGCGGTGTCCATCCAGCGCATCGCCACCGATCACGACCCAGCGCGTCGGCGCGCTGCAGCCAATCTGCGTGACCACACCCGGTGTCAATGTGGCCAGCGTATGCGCCGCCACGGGCTCGCCGTCCAGCGTCAAATCGCCGTCCACCGCGTACACCGCCAACTCTTCGGCCAGGGCCGGTAGCGCCAAGGTCGCGCCGGCGTCCAGTTTGACGTCCAGGTAAATGGTTTTGGAAAAGGTCTTGACCGGCGAGGTCTGTCCAAAAGCCTCGCCAATCAGCACCCGCACCTCGGCCCCGCCAAGCGTCACCACGGGAATGGCCTCGGCCGGGGTGTGTGAAAACTCGGGTTCCACTTCTTCAAAGGCTTGGGGCAAGGCCGCCCACAGTTGCAGGCCATGGTTGACGTAGGCGGTGCCGCGTAAATCTTCCGGACCGCGTTCGGAATGCACAATGCCGCGCCCGGCCGTCATCCAGTTGATCGCGCCGGGCTCGATGCGCTGGACCGAGCCCACGCTGTCGCGGTGCATGATCGCGCCTTCAAACAAATAGCTCACGGTGGCCAACCCGATGTGCGGATGTGGCCGCACATCATGGGCCGCACCCGGCAACACGGTGACAGGACCGAAATGGTCAAAAAAGAGGAAAGGACCTATAGCCTGGCGCTGCGCCGAAGGCAAAAGGCGGCGCACCATGAAGCCACCGCCCAGGTCTTTGTCGTGGCCCCTCAATTGCAATTGGGCGCTCATGACAAACGCTCCACCTGCGTGGTGATTTCGGTGGTGACCGTGCTCATCAGTTTGTGCACCGGGCATTTGTGCGCGACCATTTGCAACTCCTGCAACTGGGCGTCTGTCAGATCGCCCTGCACCCGGAGTTTGGTCGCCAGGCGGTACACCCCGCTGCGCTCACCCGAGTCGTCACGCTCCACCACGGTCTGAATGTCGTCGACCGGTATGCCTTTTTTGCGGGCGTACCACATCACCGTCAGGGCCTTGCAGGCGCCCAGCGCCGCGTCGTACAAATCATGCGGGCTGGGACCAAGGTCGGCACCGCCTTCGGCTTCGGTGCCATCGACGAGCGAGACATGGCTGCGTATAGTCAAGGTCTGGGCCATGGCCGCCGAGCGCTCGCGTTTTAATTCAATCGACATGACGAACTCCTGTAGTGCAAAGAAGAAGAAACCGTTAACGGCGACCGTGCGCTACTGACTTTAACGCCGAACGCACTAAGCTTGGAAGCGTCCCGCCACCTCGGCCACACGCTGACCAAAGGCACGCGCGGACGCCAAGTCTCCCGGCAACATTTCATGGGCGCCCGCATCGGAAGGCGATTGGGCCATGGCGCCGCTGTAAGCGCCCAGGTAGTTCGGGTCATTGCGTTGCGCCGCCTTGCTGCTGCTCGGCAACACACCCTGGCTGATCCAGAGGCCACCGTGTTGCATGGCCAGCGTGAACAGGTAATTCAAGGTCGATGACTTGTCGCCATTGATCGCCGCGCTGTGGGTAAAGCCCGCAAACAGCTTGTCTTGCCAGGCCTGCGTGAACCAGAGCTTGGAAGACGCTTCGGCAAATTTCTTGAACTGCCAGCTGACATTGCCCATGTAGGTGGGCGAACCCATGATGATGGCATCGGCCGCGGCCAGGCTGTCCCATCCGCCATCCGGCAAATTGCCATCGGCATCAATCGCCAGCAGCTCGGCGCCTGCACCTTCAGCCACCGCTTGCGCCATGCGCTGGGTGTGACCGTATCCAGAGTGGTAAAGCACCACGACAGTTGTCATTCTTGTGTCCTTGGCTCAAAAAAAAAACAGGCCAGCCCTGAGAGCCTGTTCCCAATTTATAAGGGGTCGCGCAAGTGGATATTCAGGATGGGCGGCAAGGCGCAAAACCCAAGACAAGGCTGGTGGCCTTGTCTGGTTTTGCAACGCGGCAGACCGCCCGAAGATCCACTTGCCCTTCGGGTTGGGACGAAATCGGGCGATTTGCCCACCCAATCCCTGGCATGGGCCGAAGCCCATGCGGCGAGATGTTGGCGAGCAACTCATCCCGATTGCGACCCAACGCGACCCCTTATAAATCGGGAACAGGCTCTAAAAGGCTGGCCTGCGAAAAATACAACAGGCCGAACGGATTAGCGCTTGAGTTTGGCGTCCACACTCCATGCGCCCGCACCCCAGGCAGCAATGGTCAGCAGGCCACCCACAACAGCAATGTTCTTGAAGAAAGCCTGAGACTGCGAAGGGTCAGCCCAGAAGGCGTGAAAGATGAAGGTGATGACGGCGGTAAAGATGGCCAGCAAAAGCGCAGCCCAACGCGTCTGGAAACCGACCAGCAACAGCAAACCCAAACCCAGTTCAGCCGCAACGGCAATAGCAGCCGCCACTTCGGGCAGCGGCACCCCCTTGGAAGCGATGTAACCCGACACACCGGCAAAGCCGGCAATTTTTCCGTAACCGGCCGGGATAAACAGCAAGGCAATCAGAGCACGTCCGATCAGGGAGAACAGGGGTTGAAGTGAGTTAAGCATGGAAAGCCCTTTATGAAAAATTGTCAAAAAACGAAAAGATAAACCCAAGCGTCGGTGCGCGCAAGTCAGTGTGCCCGAAACGAATGAAAGTTCCGTGTCGGAGAAAGTGGCTCTGCAAATTTAGGCTGCCAGATCAAAAACCAGCACTTCGGCCTCCTTGCCGTTCGACAGCTGCAGGAGTTTTTCTGCTTCGAGTTTCGCCGCATCACCGGCGTGCAAGGTCTGGCCATTGACCTGCAACTCGCCACGCACCAGATGCACATAGGTCTTGCGTCGCGGGTTCAGCGCCAACTCGGCGGTTTCGTCGCCATCGAACAAACCGGCATAAAGTTTGGCATCGGCATGCACCGTCACTGAATCCTGAGCACCGTCGTTCGAAGCAACCAACCGCAGCTTGCCGCGTTTTTCACTGGTATCAAACGTCTTTTGCTCGTAGCCGGGCCGTATGCCCTCGACATTCGGTTCGATCCAGATTTGCAGGAAATGTGTGGTTTCATCTTTCGCGTGGTTGAACTCGCTGTGCTGGATGCCGGTGCCGGCGCTCATGCGCTGCACGTCGCCGGGCGGAATGGACGCGCCGTTGCCTATGCTGTCCTGGTGCCCAACCGCGCCACTCAACACGTAGCTGATGATCTCCATGTCCCGGTGGCCATGGGTGCCAAAACCCGTGCCCGGTGCGATGCGGTCTTCGTTGATGACACGCAAATTGCCAAAACCCATGTGGGCCGGATCGTGGTAACCGGCAAAGGAAAACGAGTGGTAAGACTTGAGCCAACCGTGGTCGGCGTAACCGCGTTCGGCGGAAGTTCGCAATGTCAACATAGGGGCCGTCCTTTCGGGAATGAAATGCTGTTTGAATGACTCCAATGTAGGTCTCCTGACCCGATTGATCCTTGTTGCCAATTGATGGCATCATTCAAATTATTTGAACCAATACCATGCACAGCGGCCGTGATGTCCTGACTCCTGAAGCGCTTCGCCTGATCGAAACCGTGGACCGTACCGGTAGCCTGGCCGCGGCCGCACGCGAACTCGGCGTGGTGCCCAGCGCGCTGACTTATCGCGTGCGGCAAATCGAGGACGCGCTGGATGTGTTGCTGTTTGACCGCTCCTCGCGCCAGGCCCGGCTGACCGAAGCCGGCCACGAGTTGCTGCGTGAAGGCAATCGCCTGCTGATCGAACTCGACGCCGTGGCGCATCGCGTGAAACGGGTCGCCACCGGCTGGGAGCCGCAACTCACCATCACCGCCGATGGCCTGATCTCCAGCACCGCGCTGTTCGAGCTGTGCGAGGCTTTTTATGCCCTGAACCCGCCGACCCGGCTGCGGATACGCGCCGAAACACTGTCCGGCACCTGGGAAACCCTGGTGCAGGGCCAAGCCGATCTGGCCATCGGCTGCGTGGTGGAAGTCACCCAGTCCAGCGGCATTCTGAACCAGCCCATGGGCGATGTGCCTTTTGTGTTTGTGGTGGCGCCGCACCACCCACTGGCCAAGATCAGCGGCAGCATCAGTGACGCGCAACTGCAGCAACACCGGGCGGTGGCCGTGGCCGACACCACCTTGCGCGGCAGCGGCATCAGCATCGGTTTGCTGGGCGGCCAGGATGTGCTGACGGTGCCGACCATGCAATACAAACTGGAAGCCCAGTTGCGTGGCCTGGGTTGTGGTTTTTTGCCCGACTACCTGGCGCGGCCTTACATCGACACCGGGCGACTGGTGGTCAAGCTGGTGGACCGGCCGCGCCGCGTGGTCGCCATGAGTTACGCCTGGCGCGGCCACAACAACACAGCGCCTGCACCCGTCAAAAAAAGCAGCAAAACCGCTGGCGAGCCGAGCCGGCCACCACAAAACGGCCGCGCCTTGAGCTGGTGGCTGGCGCAACTGGCTCGCCCGCAAACACGATTGGCATTGCTGGAGCGCCATCACAACGTGTAGAGTGCAGACATGACCGCAAAATCAAAACCCGCCAAGAAACCCTCCAAAAGTACTTCGGCGCCCGCCGCGAAGCGGGCCGCACCGGCGGCGCCCCCGGCCATGCGAGCGGCACTGCGGCACTATGCTGTGGTGGGTGCGGGTATTGCGGGCGTGGCCTGCGCACGCACGCTGGTACAAGCCGGCCACCGCGTGACGGTGTTTGAACAACACGCCAGCCCCGGCGGCCGCATGGCCACGCAGCACACCAATTTTGGCGATTTTGACCACGGCACCCAGTACTTCACCGTGCGCGATGCGCGCTTCGAAAAAGCGCTGGCCACCAGCACCGGCCTGGTCCGGCCCTGGAGCGCCAACACCGTGCGTATTCTGGACGAAGCCGGCCGCGTGGTGGCGTCCTCGCTGCCGTCCAAGGAAGCCCATTGGGTCGCGACACCGGGCATGAATGCGCTGGTCAAACAATGGGCCCAGCCGCTGGCCGCCAGCGGTGCACTGACCCTGGAAACCCAGGTGATCCGTATGGAAGCCGACAAGCTGCATCCCGAGCTCTGGCAGCTGCAGACCGACGGCCCGGGCGCCCGCAGCCGCGTCTACTCTGGCTTCGACGCCGTGGTGATGGCCGTGCCCTCGCCGCAGGCCCATGCCTTGCTGCTGAGTTCACAGCAAGGCCAGGCCCTGATGCCAGCCCTCAGCGGCGTCGGCATCGCCCCTTGCTGGACCCTGATGCTGGCCTTCCCGCAAGCGCTGCAGCCCACGCTGCCGCACCTGGGCCCGCAGTGGAATGCCGCCCGCAGCACACATCACCGCATCGCCTGGCTGGCGCGGGAATCGTCCAAGCCCGGACGCAGCGCTATCGAACGCTGGACTGTGCAGGCCAGCCCCGAGTGGTCCGAACGCCACCTGGAAGACGACGCCGAACGTGTCAAAGCCAAGCTGCTCAAGGCCTTCACCGAAGTCACCGGCATACGCGCCCAACCCCACCACGCTGCGGTGCACCGCTGGCGCCATGCCCAGACCACCCAGACCCTGGGCAAGTCGCATTTGTGGGACGCCAAATCGCGCATAGGCAGCTGCGGCGACTGGTGCCTGGGCCACCGGGTGGAAGACGGTTTTGTCTCCGGCCTGGAAATGGCGCTGGCTATTTGTTAGCCCCCACGGTTGCTCACTGCGTGTAGCGCCCTGCCCCACTAGGGGGCCGCTGCGCCTGCGGCCTGGCAAAGCCAGTCCCGCGGCCCCTGCTGGCGTGAAGAGAACGTCCGGTGCGGCGGCCTTTGAAGTTTGCCTCGACACCATTCCATCCTGTCCATGGTTTCTCATTTGTCCGGCTATAAGGGAAGATTCGCCCCCTCACCCACCGGCCCCTTGCATGCGGGCTCACTGGTCGCTGCGCTCGCCAGCTGGCTGGACGCTCGCGCCCATGGCGGCACCTGGCTGGTGCGCATCGAAGACGTGGACACACCGCGTTGTGTGCCGGGCGCCGATGCCATCATCCTGCAGCAACTGGCCGCTTGCGGCCTGCAACCCGACGTACCGCCGCTGTACCAGTCGCAGCGCAGCGCCTTTTACCAAACAGCGCTCGATGCCCTGATCGCCGGGCAACGCGCTTACCCTTGCGGCTGCACCCGTCAGGACATTGCACGGGCACTGGCTGAGAGCGGACAAGCCCGTCCCCGCCACGCCGAGCTGGTCTATCCCGGCACCTGTCGCCAGGGCTTGCAGGGCCGGCCCGCACGGGCCTGGCGCTTGCTGACCGAATTTCTTACGGAAAATAGGCCTCCAGCCCAGACAGGACGGGCGCAAGAAGCTACGGATTTCATAGCGAGTTCAAACGTGCTCTGGCATGACCGCCGCCTGGGCGTGCAGCAACAACAGGTCGCTCAGGCCGTGGGCGACTTCGTGCTCAAACGCGCCGACGGCTGGTGGGCTTACCAGCTGGCCGTGGTGGTGGATGACGGCGCGCAAAACATCAGCGACGTGGTGCGCGGCGAAGACCTGACCGACAACACCGCCCGCCAGATATTGCTGCAAGGCGTACTGGGTTTGCCCACGCCGCGTTACCTGCATGTGCCGCTGGTGCGTGGCGCCAACGGTGAAAAGTTGTCCAAACAGAACGGCGCCCAGCCGCTCAACACCAACCAACCGCTGGCCAGCCTGGCGGCCGCCGGCTTGGTGCTGGGCCTGCAGGTGGCCGGCGCCAGCAGCGTTGCCGACTGGCTGGCCCAGGCTGTGCCGCAGTGGGCAGCCCTTCATGGGCGTGAGCAAGCCGCGCAGCCGTAAAATCACGGCTGTGACTGAAACTACTCCCCCCAGCGACCCGGCCGCCCCCGCGCCGGATACCGCCCACCACCGCACCATCCGCAGCTTTGTACGCCGCACCGGCCGCACCACGCTCGGCCAGGCCAAGGCCTTTGAGGACGTGGGCCCGAAATACCTGCTGCCCTACACGCCAAACGCGATTGATTTTGCAGCGACCTACGCCCGTTCCGCGCCTGTCATCCTTGAAATCGGCTTTGGCATGGGTGAAGCCACGGCGCACATTGCGGCGCTGATGCCAGAGAAAAATTTTCTCTGCTGCGAAGTCCACACCCCGGGCGTGGGCGCACTGCTCAAACGCATCGCCGAGCAGGACCTGACCAACATCCGCATCTTGCAACACGACGCGGTGGAAGTGCTGGAACACATGTTGCCGCCGCACAGCCTGGACGGCGTGCACATCTTTTTCCCCGACCCCTGGCACAAGAAAAAACACAACAAGCGCCGCCTGATCCAGCCGCCGCTGATTGCGCAGCTGGTCACACGCATCAAGCCCGGTGGTTACCTGCATTGCGCCACCGACTGGCAGCCCTATGCCGAGCAGATTCTGGAAGTCCTGAGCGCCCAACCCCTGCTGAAAAACACCGCAGACGTATCCAGCGACGGTTATGCCGCCAAGCCCCATTACCGCCCGTTGACCAAGTTCGAGAACCGCGGCATCAAGCTCGGGCACGGCGTCTGGGACCTGGTGTTCGAACGCGTGTGAAAGAGCGGCTCGCGCTCGGCGGTCTTCCTATACGCGCAGGCGTGAGCCCGAGTTGTGTCAGCCTGCCCGGCGGCGACTGGCCCACCCTGACCGAGTTTCTGGTGCAGCGCTTTCCGGCGATTTCGCGCGCGGTCTGGCTGGAGCGTATGGCCGGCGGCGAGGTGATCGATGAGTTCGGCCAGCCCGTCACGCCGGACCGCCCTTACCAGGGCCACATGCGGCTGTATTACTACCGCGCATTGCCGCCCGAAACCCGCATCCCGTTTGAGGAAAAACTGCTGTTCCAGGATGCCCACCTGGTGGCGGTCGACAAGCCGCATTTTTTGCCGGTCACGCCCTCGGGCCACTACCTGCAGGAAACCCTGCTGGTGCGCCTGAAAAACCGGCTGGGCCTGGACGGCCTGAGCCCGATTCACCGGATTGACCGGGAGACCGCCGGCGTGGTGTTGTTTTCGGTGCAGCCGCAGGAGCGGGCCGCGTACCAGGATTTGTTCCGGCAACGCGAGGTCGACAAGTCGTATCAAGCCATCGCGCCCTGGCGGGCCGATCTGAGCTTTCCGCGCATCAGCCGCAGCCGCATCGTCGAGGGTCAGCCTTTTTTTCGCCAGGCCGAAGTGCCTGGCCTGCCCAACAGCGAAACCCACATTGAGGTGCTGGAGGTCAGCGGGCCGCTGGCGCGTTACGGCCTGAGCCCGGTGACCGGTAAAAAACACCAGTTGCGTGTACACATGTATGCACTGGGCCTGCCCATCGTCAATGACCGCGTCTACCCGCCGCTGGACCCGACGCCCGACGACGACTACCGCTACCCGCTGCAGTTGCTGGCAAAAGCCATCGCTTTTGACGACCCCTTCAGCGGCGAAGTGCGGCGATTTGAAAGCCGGCAACAGCTGGTGTTGCCACCGGCCTGACACGCCAGGACTCAGTCGGCCTTGAAGCCTGTGGCCGCCACGGCTTTGCCCCAGGTCACCGTGTCGGCGGCGATGATGCGCTCGAACTCCTCGCGGCTGGTGCCGGTCACACGAAAGCCCGCATCTTCCATCTTCCTCCGGCCCTCGGGTGCTGTGACCGCCTTGCGCACATCGGCACTCAACTTCGCAACAATCTCGGCCGGTGTTCTGGCGGGGGCCACGATGCCGAACCAGGACGTGAATGTCAGGTCGGGGTAGCCCTGCTCCTTGATGGTCGGCACATCCGGCAGGGCCGCCGCACGCACGGCGCCAGTGGATCCCAGCGCCACCAGCTTGCCCGATTTGACCTGCGGCGCCGCCAGCCCGACGCTGGCGAACACCCCCTGCACATCGCCGCTGTACAGGCCACCGAGCGCATCCGCCGTGTTCTTGTAATGCACGGCTTCGGGCTTGAGCTTGACGGCATCGCCGAACATGAAGGCGCCGAAGTGGCCCGGCGTTCCCGCGCCGAACGTGGCCATGAACAGACCCTTTTGCCGCTGCGTCCAGCCGACAAAATCCTTCACGTTACGGGACGGCACTTTCTGCGGATTGACCAGCAGCACGAAGTCGGAGCTCACCACCTGGCTGACCGGGATGAAGTCTTTCACCGGGTCGTAGGGCAGCTTGCTGTAGCTGCTGGGCGCGATGCTCAGTTGGCCGGTTTCGCCCAGCATGAGGGTATAGCCGTCCGGTGCAGCGCGGGCTGCCTCGCCGGCAGCGATCAACCCGCCGGCGCCCGGCTTGTTGTCCACCACCACACCCATGCCGCCCCAGCCTTCGGATAGTTTTTGCGCCAGCAGTCGCGCCACAATGTCGGGGCCTGTGCCAGCCGGGAACCCAACGATGATACGCACCGGCCGGACCGGGTAGTTGCCTTGCGCCTGCGCCTGCGCCTGCGCGCCGGCGGCGCAGGCCAACACGGCCAGCGCCGCCAGTGCGGCGCGGCGGGAGGTCGATGCGGGAAATGTCGATGTGAAAGTTTTCATGGTTTTGTCTCCTGAACATTGAAATAAATCGGGGCACCCCGCCGGCACGTCCCGTCAAGGCGCTTGGCAAAAAACTCAGGCCACTTCAAAGAAGCGCATGACAACCTGGTCGGGATGGCGTGCACCCGTGCCCACAAACAGGCGCTCGCTGATCCAGCCCAAGGCTGTCGATGCCGTTTCAAAACGCGGGCTGCAGCGGAAATAGACCTGGGCTGCATCCACCGCTTCGCCGCGCACCAGCGCCGCCATGAACTCCGGCGCTGCGGTGCGCACCGCATGGTTTTGCACGTAGATCAGGTCACCCGCATCGGTTTCCAGCACATAGCGGGCGTCGAGCTCGGCCAGCCGGTCGTTGACGATGAGCTGGAAGTCGGCCCCGCCCGGCAACACACGCGCCTGCCAGCCGTCGCCGCAGGCCTGCCCACCCAGGATCGGAATCAGCCGGCGCAGGCCGTGGACGGTGCGGCCAACTTCCTGCGGCCGGTCTACCTGGACCGACAGGTCGGCAAAAAAACGAAGGGAAGGGGTGGGCAACTCATGCATGCGGCCTAGCGTAAGTCCGGTGGCGCCGGAGCGCTGTCATCCCTGAAGATGACGGCTTATGGAGGTTTTCGCATGAGACAGTGGACACTGGACAGTAGCCCGGCACGCACCAGCCCGGGCCAGGCCCTGGCCGGGCTGATCGGCCGACTGGGTGAAAAGCGTTTCGAGTCCTCGTTGCTGGAACAACTGCAACCGCTGGTGCCGGCAGCCTCCTGCTCGATTTACCGCACCGGCCGCAACTGCGCGCCGCGCCTGTTCATGTCGGCCAGCTACGGCGTGCGCGACACCACCCGCGATTGCTGGCAGGCCTACCTGTCCGGCCCTTACATCAGTGACCGCACGCTTGTGCGCGATGCCGCGGACAGCCACCAGGCGCTGCTGTGCCACATCACCGCGTCCGAGGTGCCAGTGGAACACCGGGCCCGCGTATACGAGGCGCACGGCGTGGCGGAGCGCCTGTCGGTGGTGCAGCAGGCGGCCGGCGCGCTGTTCGCCGTCAATTTTTACCGGCACGAGCACCAGCGCCCCTTCAACGACGCGGCGCTGGGCCATTTCGAGAGCATGGCGCCGGCACTGCTGTCGCTGACCCAAAAACACATTGCCCTGGCCGACTCCATGGAGGAAGCCGGTTCAGCGCTGCTGTACTGGCGCCAGCAACTGCACCGGCGGTATACGGCACTGACACCGCGCGAACTCGATGTGTGCGCACGCCTGCTGCTCGGCATGACGCAGGAAGGCATTGCCTGCGACCTGCAACTGAGCATGCCGACGGTCAAGACCTACCGCAACCGAGCCTTTGCACGACTGGGCATCCACTTTCGCAACCAGCTGTTTGCGCTGCTGCATACACCGGCATCGGCAGGCCCGGAGGACGGCGTGGGTTGAACCGTCCGAAGCGCGCAAGCCTTGTCAGGCGGTGATTTCTTTGGCCGTGATCTGGTACTTGAAATCGTCGGGCGCGTAGGAGTCAAAACGCCCGGCTGCGTTTTCGGCCACCGGATACATGAAGAAGCCGAGCTTTTCCTGCGTTGAATTGGGCAGCGCAATGTCGTGCGCGGTGTTGTAACCCATCCAGTTGCCTTCCCAGCCGCCGAACAAGGCCTTGTTGACAGGCGCGACCACCGGGTTGGTGGTGTTTTTGATCCAGTCG
Source organism: Polaromonas potterensis (assembly GCF_033446725.1). Classification (NCBI taxonomy): domain Bacteria; kingdom Pseudomonadati; phylum Pseudomonadota; class Betaproteobacteria; order Burkholderiales; family Comamonadaceae; genus Polaromonas; species Polaromonas potterensis. The sequence continues at coordinate 280,237 of NZ_JAWQLX010000005.1, forward strand.
GCGGTTTCCAGGCGCATGACCTTGGCCACGTCGGCCGGGTCCATCGCCACCCAGCCGTAACTCTTGAGGAAAACTTCCGAGCGGCAATGTTGCGCGCCCTTGAGGCTGGCCGGGTTGCCGCTCAATTCCTTGTAGCCAAAAGCCGAAGGCACGAGGCGGATGCCGTAGACGTCGCGCGCCGGGATGCCGACCGAGCGGCACAGGCCAACAAACAAGGCGTTCAGGTCGGCGCATTTGCCGCCCAGGTTGCCGGTCTCCAGCATGGTCTTGATGTCGCCTTCGCCGCAGCCGCGCACCTTGGGGTCGCGGTAGGTGTTGGCCACGATCCAGTCGTAAAGTTTCTGGGTTTTTTCGACGTCGGTTTTGGCACCGCGAATCGCCTGCTGGGCCGTGGTGCGCACGATGCCATCGGTCGGCAAAAACTTGGTCGGGCGGGTGAAATAACGCAAGGTGTCCGCGTCTTCGCGCACCGCGGTTTTCTGCGCCCAGTCGATGGCGCGGCCCTGGGTCTGCACCTTGCTGGTCAGCTCGACAAAAGGCTGGGCCTGGCCGGCAGCGAACTCGGCGTACAACATTTTTGCGCCGTCCACACCGTCGTCGGTCAGGTCGGTTTTGCCGTTGCTGGTGAAGCTGTTGCCCTGCGAACGCTGGTAGTCGCTGTTGACAGAAGGAATCGGCAACCAGACCTTGGTCACGCCCTGCGGCTTGACGATGTCGACACGTGTCGTCACCTCGAAGGTGCGCCAGGCGCCGCTTTGCGGCACGAACTCGCGGCGGGCCGGAGCTTGCGCAAAATTGATAGCGGGAAATGCAGCAGCCATGGCGGCTGCAGCGGTATTTTTCAGGAAGGTGCGGCGTACGGTGGTCATGAAGAGAACTCCGGGTGGTGGTGGGGCGACGTGACCGGGCATGACAAGGTGCGCCGGGGTGTCCGTGCGGCGCAGGGAAATCCCCCTGAGCCGAGGGCGCAATTATCGTCGTTTTCCCCCGGCAGCACCGTCAAGCCAGCACCTCTTCCGCCCCCGCATGGACGGGTAAATCCCTAGAAAAGGCTGGGTTATATTTATCTCGCAGCCGCCGCCGATGACACGGACAGAGCGGCCCACAACAACGATGAGATAACGCGGGAGGCAAGAGCGCGCATGGACGCATGGGACACAACAACAGGGCCACTGGGCGGGGTCCTGCTTCGGGGCGGCGCGGACCAGGGCCTGGCGGCCGCGCAGCACTTGCTGCTGACGCAACTGGACGCGACCAATCTGGCACCCTGGGTCGTCGGCCGTCAGGGCATGGATGAAGCGGGCCCCTACCTACAGTTCAGTCTGAACGTGATTCAGACGGCCGCCTGGGCACCGGGGCAAGACACCCTGGGCCTGAGCCAAAGGCTGCAACTCGACACAGAACACCGGCCGTCTGACCTCACGCGTGAAATCGTGCTGGCCTTGCTGATGGGACCGGTGGTGGTGACTTTTCCCGGTATCGCCGAGCTGGTGTCGGCCGTGCGTATCCGGCACAACATCGTGCAGGCGGCCCGCAAAACCACCTTGGCCTTTCACACCAGCCAGGCGGAACGGCCGGAAGACTGCTGGACCTACAAGGAAGACTGCGGTTTTGTGATCCTGCCCGGCGTGCCGCTGCTGGCGGCCCTGGCCAAGGCAACCCAGCCCGAGGTGTCGGGCGCGCTGTATTCCTTCTCGTGTTACCGCGCCACCGAATACGTGATGCTGCTGGGCATTGCGGAGGAACTGCTGCATTGCAACCCTGTGTTGTTCAGGCAACTGCAGCAACTCTGGACCGAGCGGCCCATCATGTCGGGCGAGTTTCATGAGGTTTTTTTGCGCGAGCAGGGCTCCATGGCGCAACCCCTGCCGCCGCGTTATTTTGTGCCCGGCGACAGGATCTGGTTTCGCAACCCCGATGCCGCGTCGTCAGAGGCCTCGGGTTACGAAGGCTCCTGGGTCATCTACCTGGGCGGCGGCCTGTTCAGCAATTTCTGGAAACGCCACAAGCCTTATACGTTGAGCGACAAGTGCCTGGAGATTTACCACTGGCGCCACGCCTTATATCGGGATGCGCAGGGCCACGAACGTATCGACGAAGACAAGGTTGAAGCGCTGGTGGCGACCACGCAGCAGGATGCGGCGGAAGTGAAACGCATCCTGAACTTGATGCAGCGTTACCGCGAACCGCGCGGGGTTTACCAGGACGGTGGATGTATGGACACCACCCGCGAATTTTCGCGCTGGGTTCATCCTGGGACGGCAGACATGGTGCTGCCTCTTCAATAAAACCCGAGGCGCGGCTTCTAGCTTTTTAGCAAGGCTTCAATCAACTGCGCCGCCTGCGGACCGGTCCAGTCCATCTCGCCCTGCACACGCTGGCGTGGCCGGCCCTGGCGGTCTATCAGCAACGTCGTTGGAAACACCTTGACGCCCCAGGCGCGTGCGGCCTGGCCTTGCGGGTCCAGCAGCACCGGCAGGCTCAGGCCGGTGGTCGCGGCAAACTGCATGGCGCGTGTCGGGTGTTCCTTGAAATTGAGGGCCAACACCAGCAGCTTGTCGGGGCCATACAAATCGGCGATCTGCTGCAAGGTGGGCATTTCGGCGCGGCAAGGTTCACACCAGCTGGCCCAGAAGTTGATCAGGACCGCGCGACCTTTCAGGTCGGCCAGGCGCCAGGTTTTGCCGGTGGTGTCAACAGCCTGGAAGGCCGGCGCGACACCTTGCCAGGGCGAGACCGTGTAAGCCACATCGTTCGCGGCCAGGGCATGGCGCCCCAGCAGAGAACTGCCGGCCGCCAGCAGCGTTGATTGTAAAAATTGGCGCCTGAATTGCAGGGAATGTAAGAACGGGTTCATGCTGTTGAGCAAGGTTATCAGGAAGCCAGTACCAAGTCCTCGCACAGGGCATCCCGGGCATCAACCCGCAATCACCCGATTGCACGCAAAGCGAAACAGTCCTACAAAGGGGATGACCTGATTGCTTTTAAATCTCAGCTAGCCCTCACCAATAACAACTATTTTGAACTTAGCGCTCAAACTCCCCGATCTGGCCCTGCCGCCGGCCTCTCCACAGTTCATCGACCGCTACCGCCAATCCTCACAAGGGCAGGCGCAAAGCGCGGTGTACGAGCTGGCCGAGGGCCTGAGCGCGGCGGCGGCCAGTGTCTCGCCCAAGTATTTCTACAACGCACTGGGCTCCAAGCTGTTCGAGGCCATCACCGGCCTGGACGAGTATTACCCGACACGCACAGAAGCCGGCATTTTTGAAGCGGCCCACACCCAGATCGCCGGTGCGCTGGCCGAGGCCGGCATCACCCACCCCTGCCTGATCGACCTGGGCGCCGGCAACTGCGCCAAGGCCAGCCGCCTGATCCCGCACCTGCAGCCGCGGCAGTATGTGCCGGTGGACATTTCGGTGGACTTTCTGCGGGACGCGGCGGAGCAGCTGCAAAGCAGTTTTCCGGCGCTGGACATCGTCGGTGTTGGCATGGATTTTTCAGCCGGCCTGGTCTTGCCGCCCGAGGTGCAACAACACGACCGGGTTTTTTTCTACCCCGGCTCCAGCCTCGGCAATTTTTCACCCGAACAAGCCCTGACCTTTCTACAGCACATCGCCGACCCGGCCCAGGGCCAGGCCCGCGGCCTGCTGCTAGGCATAGACCTGGTCAAGGACAAGGCCACGCTGGAAGCCGCGTATGACGATGCGCTGGGTGTGACCGCGGCCTTCAACAAAAACCTGCTGCGCCATGTCAACAACTTGCTGGGCGCCGATTTTGATGTGCGCCAATGGCGTCATCTCGCGCTCTTCAACGAAGCCGAATCACGCATAGAAATGCATTTGCAGGCGCAGCGCAACCTGACCGTGCAGTGGCCGGGAGGTGAACGGCTTTTCCGAGGCGGTGAGCGGATACACACCGAAAGCTCTTACAAATACACGGTGGCTTCCATGTCCGCATTGTTGCGGCGTGCGGGTTTCACGCGGATCAGTTATTGGACGGATCCTGAAGACTGGTTTGCGGTTTTTTGGGCTGCGGTTTAAGACCATTGTCCGGCTGAGGCTCTCGGAGCCTTTGTCAGCTTGTGAGTTTGTGGGTCTTCCTGCAAGCCGGGTCTCGCCCCGGCGGGCGACTGTCCGGGTCCCTTCGCTTCGCTGCGGGTAGCCTGCGGTGCTCGTGAAAAGCGGGGTCTCGCTCGAACTCGCCTTCGGCTCAGACAATCGCGAGCCCTGATCCGCTTTTGCCTGCGCTCCTCGGCCCAGCCAAACGGGTTGACAAAATAATCAGAATACCAATTCGGGGAGGCATGACGCGCGCAGCGCGTCATGCCGAAACAAAGTCGGCTGTCATTCATGCACGCGCTTGCAGCACACAAGACCAAATGAAGTCCCCCTCCATCGCCCAGCGGGGCGAGGGGAATACGAAGGGACTTCCCACTTCACGGTAGCGGCATCAAGTGCCAAGATTGGGTTGTTGAATTCAATCTGAAACCTATATGAAGGAGAAGTCCCATGCGCGAGATTACACGAGTTGGCGTTGACCTGGCAAAGCACGTGATCCATGTTCACGCCGTTGATGCGGTAGGCGCGATGGTGACGAATCGGCCTTTGCCCCGCGACAAATTCATGGCCTGGTGCGCTCAACTGCCACCGGGTTGCCTGCTGGCCATGGAAGCGAGCTCCAGTGCGCACCACTGGGCCCGCAAGATGGTCGCTCTAGGATTGGATGCACGCATCATTGCGGCCCACTTGGTCGCTCCCTACCGGATGCAAGGAAAAAGTGGCAAA
>NZ_JAWQLX010000006.1:0-273412 GCF_033446725.1 Polaromonas potterensis
GTTTCGTTCAGATCTTCGTACAGCATGGGCCATTGACTGGCTCATCGCGCAGTCTTCTTGTTAGCCCTGAACTGTACAAACAACAAAGGCCTCGAAAGACCTTTGCTTAACTGAGCGGCATTGGCCATGAGGCCCCTTTTTCTTTGGGCTGGCGCCGTCTAAAAACTGGCATTACCATGGACCGTCCCCCCATCAACTTGCCGGAGTCTCCATGAAACAACTCATCCTCGCCAGCGTGCTGGTCCTCGCCGTGGCCCCCCTGTGGGCGCAGCAGCCATCCGCCGCCTGTGAGGCTCAACGTGCACGTATTGAAGCCCAAATCGAGCGGGCGCAAGCCGCAGGCAACAGTCGGGAAGTTGCAGGTCTGCAAAAGGCCTTGCGCGCCAACAAGGCCCATTGCAGCGATGCTTCCTTAGCCGCCGAGCGTGAGCGCAACATCCGCAAGGCGACAAAAAAAGTGGCGGAACGTGAAAAGGATCTGGCCGAGGCCCAACGCAAGGGTGATCCCGACAAAATCGCCCAGCGGCAGCGCAAGCTCGACGAAGCGCGTCAGGCGCTGGCCGAGGCGCAAAAACCGCTGCTGCCTTAGCCGCCTCAGCTGGGTCGGGCCCCGCCTGCGAACTTTTTGCCTGCTGCCGCACTCCATCAACCGATGAAACGCTGGCCCCTCCTTGTCTGCCTGGCGCTGGTGGCAGCCATCACGGCCAGTTGCGCGGTGCTTGACGAAAAACAACGTGGCTGGATCTTCCAGCCCAGCGACCGCAGCTGGAGCGGCGGCTTGGCGGCGGCCGACGGCATGGACGAGGTCTGGATCAAGCTCAAGACCGCGTCCAGTGAGCCCCCCGCCACCCTGCATGGCCTGTGGTTAGCCGCTGAACAGCCGAATGCCCCGGTCCTGCTCTACCTGCACGGCGCGCGTTACAACGTGACCGGTTCGGCCCCGCGCATGCGCCGCATGCAGGAGCTGGGCTTTTCGGTGCTGGCCGTGGACTACCGCGGCTTCGGCAAAAGTACGCAGGCCTTGCCCTCGGAAGACAGCGCTTATGAAGATGCCCGCGCCGCCTGGGACTGGCTGGCGCAAAAATACCCGGACCGGCCACGTTATATTTTTGGCCATTCGCTGGGTGGCCCGATTGCCATCCAGCTGGCCGCGCAAGTCCATGACGAACGCGGCACCTTGGTGGAGGGCACGTTCACCTCGATTGCCGACGTGGTGGACACCACCTCCTGGGGCTGGCTGCCGGTCTCGCTACTGATCACCCAGCGTTTTGAAGCCATCCGCCAGGTCGCGGCCATCGGCTCGCCGCTGCTGGTGGTGCATGGCAGCGATGACCGCCTGATCCTGCCCAGCCTGGGGCGCAAGCTCTATGACGCCGCGGCCCAGCCCAAGCTGTTTGTACTGGTGGAAGGCGGTTCGCACCACAACACCAACGCGGTCGGCCAGACGCAGTACCGGCAAGCGCTGGCGCAGCTGTTCGGCCTGCAATAAGCCTTATCGGCGCACGGCTTCCGCCAGCGCCGCCCAGGCCTTGAGCGTCAGCGGGTGTGTGAAACCCGCGCCGGCCACCGGGTGCGACGACAGCTTGACCACCACCATCTCGGCCGCCGGGTTGATGTGCACCATCTGGCCATGCACGCCCGAGGCCTCGAACGCGCCGTCGGCATTGTGCAGCATCCACCACTGGTTGCGGTACGAATAGCCCGCGCGAAACGCGAGGCCCGAGGCCTTGAACTTTTCGCGGTCGCCGCCCTTGAGGGTGTCGTCGATCACGGCCTTGTCGAACACACGCTGGCCGTTGAACTCGCCGCCCCGGCGCAGCATTTCACCAAAACGCGCCAGGTCGCGGGCCGTGGCATTGAGCCCGGCGCCCTGCAGCGGCGTACCGGCGGGGTCCACCATGACATAGGCGTCTTCTTCCATGCCCAGCTTGCTCCAGATGCGTTCACTCATCAGGTCCGCAAAATGCTGGCCGCTCACACGCGAAACAATCCAGCCCAACACCTCCGAATGCACGGTGCGGTACACAAAACCAGCGCCGTGTTCACCCTCTTTCTTCAGCGTCTTGAGGAAATCGTAGATGGTCTTGGGCCCGGCGTAATTGGGCGGTTTAGGAATCATGTTGCTGGCAAACAGATAGGGGAAAATTTCAGTCGTGGGGTCGGTGTAGACCTCGCGAAAGCGCACCGCGCCCGTCATGTCCATCACCTCGCGCACCTTCATGTCGCCCCAGGCGCTGCCGGCCAGCTCAGGCACATACTGGGTCACCAACGCATTCGGGTCTATCTTGCCTTCGTGGGCCAGTTGTGCGGCCAGCAGGCCGGTGAAACTTTTGGTGATGGAAAACAGCAAGTGCGGCGTCTCGGGCTTGGTGTTGCGATAACGCTCATAAACAATGCGGCCGCGGTGCAAGACCACCAAGGCGTCCGTATAGGTGTTGCGTTGCCATTCGGCCAAGGTGGTGCGTTGGCCCTTGTCGTCGGCAAACGCCCAGTCGTCCAGATTCTTTTCCCAGCGCGGCAGCTCGGACGGCGGCTGGGTGCCGCGGCGGATATTGCGTGTCGAGGTCAGTTGGCGCGCGTTCTGTAGCGCCCAGCTCATTTGCGGATAACGCCCACGATTGCCATCATCCACCAGCTTGTCAGGCGCGGGCGGGAAGGCGTTCATGTAGCCCAACTTGTCCAGCAGCACCGAATCGGGTGGCGGCAACTGCGGCGCTTGCGCGTGGGCGGCCACGCAGGCGCAGGCCGCCAGGGCCGACACCACACGCCGGCTTGAGACAAGGCGCAGCGGGTTAAAGGGGAAGGGGTTAAAAAATTTCATGGCAAATCGTCTCCTGATCATTTTGTTGAGACACCCTCGGGCAAACCTGATGTCGTGCGGCTCAAGTTACCCGCACAATCAAGGGCAATCTTGATGAAAACATGATGAGACGTCACTTTCCGGACAAGCCACCCGCCCTTCACAGCCCGGCCGAACACGGCTACACCGCGCGGGACGACGGTTTTGTCTGCCTGCGCGGCCTGCCGCTGCAGCTGCCGCCCAAGGAGCGGGCGGTGCTGCATTTGCTGCTGTCCTGCTGGCCGGACGTGGTGCCCAAAGAAGTGTTTGCCAACCGCATCTGGCGCAACCAGCCCATGTCCGACGAAAGCCTGGCCCGCTGCGTGGCGCAGCTGCGGCCGGCCTTGAGCGCGCAAGGCGGCCTGGGGATCAGCGCCGTCTACCGGACCGGTTACCGCCTGACCCTGGCTACCACGACCGCAGGCGTCCCCGTGGCAGCGGCCATTCCGCCCTTGTCCCGGCTGCACCACGAAGCCATGGCCCAGCCCCGGCAGGTGGCCACCCTCTTGCATGCGCGGCAACTGACCCACCAGCGTACCGGCGCCGGCTTGGTGCGGGCGCAAGCCTTGCTGCGCGAGTTGATCACACAAGCCCCGGACTACCTGGCCGCCAAACTGGCGCTGGCCGAATGTATGAGCAGCGCGGTGAGCTGTGGCCTCACCGTGCAAAGCGACAGCCTGCGCGAGTCGCTGGCGCAATTGCGGCTGATTGAAGCCCAGGCCCCGGACCTGCCCGGCCTGCACGCCGAGATGGCCCACCTGCTGGATTGCCAGTGGCGCTTTTCCGAAGCCCGCGACATGCACGAACGGGCTGCTGCCGGCGCAGCGCTGGACGATCAGGCCCTGCACTACCTGGGCTGGCACCAGTTGTGCACCGGCCAGGCGCGGGAGGCCGCCGAGTCGCTGCAGCTGGCGCTGGAGCTGAACCCGTTTTCGGTGACCTTGGGTGTGTTGCGGGCGCGTTGCCTGACCGCCAGTGGCGAGTTGCAGGCCGGGCTGACGCAGGCCGAGCAGGTGGCCCACATGGCCCCGGACAACCTGGCCGCGCAGGTCTACCTGCTGGGCTACCAGGCCTTTCTGGAGCCGCGCACAGCACTGCTGGCCCAGGCCGAACAAATCACCCTGGGGCCCGGCAGCTGGCCCTTTGCTGCCTCGACCTTGGCCTACCTCTTTGCCCGCTGCGGAGCACCCGACCGGGCGCGCGGGCTGATGGCCCAATCTGCCGACGAGGGCGTGAGCATGCGCGCCAACCACCTCGCCGTCCTGCTGTGCCTGGGCGAGCTGGACCAGGCCATGGCACTCGCCCTGGCCGCCGCGCGCCAGGGTTGTGGCCAGTTGCCGCTGATCATCAACGCCCCCGAAAATGCCGGCCTGCGCCAGCACCCCGACTTTGCGCGTTTGCACGCCTTGATGGGCACACACTGAGCCCTGCTGGAAGCAATATTTACGCAGGCGATCTGATACGCTCAGATGAATGTCTTCCACACCTCCTGCGTCCCTCTCCCTGGCTACCGCCCCCTCCGCCATGTCACCCGCCCTGGTGGTGCTGGTCTTGTCCTTGTTGCTGGGCATCCAGCCCGTCACCACCGACCTCTACCTGCCGGCCCTGCCCGCGCTGACCGAAGGTTTTGGCGCCCCGGTGGCGCAAGCCCAGCTCACACTCAGCGCGCTGCTGCTGGCCTTCGGCATCTCGCAACTGTTCTGGGGCCCGCTGTCTGACCGTTTCGGGCGCCGGCCGATTTTGTTGCTGGGCCTGGCCGCTTATGTGGTGGCGGCCATCGGCAGCGCGCTGGCGCCGTCGATGGCGCTGCTGGTGGTCTGGCGCATTGTGCAGGGCGCGGCCATGGGTGCGGCCGTGATGTGCGCACGCGCCATCGTGCGTGACCTCTACAGCCCCGTGGCCGGCGCCCGCGCCATGTCGCGCGGCCTGAGCGGCCTGGGCGTGATCGCCTGCCTCAGCGCACCGCTGGGCGGCCTGCTTTCAGACCTTTTTAACTGGCGCGTAGCGCTGCTGGCGCTGGCCGTGTTTGGCGCGGCCGCGCTGGCCGTGATTGTGCTGCGTTTTGAAGAAACCCTGGCGCATAAAAATCCACGTGCGCTGGAGCCGCGCATGTTGGCGCATACCTGGTGGGCGATTGTCCGCAACCCGACCTTTATCGCTTATTCGGCCCTGTCCACCGCGTCGTATGGTGGCCTGTTTACTTTTCTGGCATCTTCGTCTTTTATCTTCATCAAGGTCCTGGGCCTGGGTAAAACGCAGTACGGCCTGCTGATGTTTTCCATGTCTTTCGTCTACCTGCTGGGCACTTTTTTGTGCCGGCGCATGTTGCCGCGTTTTGGCGTGCGCCGATCCGTGGCCATGGCCGCCGTCCTGACTCTGAGCGGCGGCGTGAGCATGGCCGCGCTGGCCTGGGCCGGGGTGGTCTCGGTCTGGGCCTTGTTGCTGCCTTTTTACCTCTTCATCCTGGCGCACGGCGTGCACCAGCCCTGCAGCCAAAGCGGCGCGGTCGGGCCTTTTCCGGGGGCGGCCGGCGCGGCGTCGGCACTCAGCGGTTGCCTGACCATGCTGGCCGCTTTTGCCATGGGCGGCTGGCTGGGCGCACACATGGACGGCACGGTGTTTCCGTTGGCTTATGGCGTGTTGTTCTGGAGTGTCTGCATCGCCGCCACCGCCTGGATTCTGGTGCATAAATATGGCGAGCCGATCGTGATCGCGCCGCCCGCCCAACCATGACCACACCCCGCTGGATAGGTCTGGCCGGGCCCACGGCCTCGGGCAAAACCGCAGCGGCCCTGGCCATTGCCGAGCAGCATCCGGTCGAAATCATCAGCGTCGATTCGGCCTTGGTCTACCGCGGCATGGACATAGGCACGGCCAAACCCAGCCGTGCCGAACTGGCCACCGTGCCGCACCACCTGATCAATATCCGCGACCCCCTGCATGCCTACAGCGCGGCCGAGTTTGTGAGTGATGCCGGGCGGCTGATTGAAGAGATCAGTACACGCGGCAAGCTGCCCTTGCTGGTCGGCGGCACCATGCTTTATTTCAAGGCCTTGCGCGACGGGCTGGACGACATGCCCAAAGCCGACCCGGCCCTGCGCGCCGCGCTGGAGGCCGAAGCCGCCGAGAAAGGCTGGCCGGCCCTGCATGCGGAACTGGCGCTGGTCGATGCCGTCACGGCGGCGCGGCTGGCGCCCAACGACTCGCAGCGTATTTCGCGCGCACTCGAAGTGTTCCGGGCATCGGGCCAACCGCTGTCGTTTTTCCAGAAGAAAAACGCTATCGAAAAGGGAGCTGCTGGCGCCCAATCCACGGGAGCTGCAACCCTTATTTCTCTTGAACCGCAAGACAGGGCGTGGTTACATACACGTATCGCCCTGCGTTTTGACACCATGCTGGCAGCGGGTTTTCTCGACGAGGTGCGTACCCTGCGAACACGCGGCGACCTGCATACCGACTTGCCTTCCATGCGCTGCGTCGGTTACCGCCAGGCCTGGGAAGCGCTCGATGGCGACTGGCCCATGACCGAGTTGCGCGACAAAGGCATTGCCGCCACACGCCAGCTCGCCAAGCGGCAAATCACCTGGCTGCGCTCCATGCCCGAGCGCCAGGTCGTGGCCTGCGATGGGCAGTCGACGCTGCCACAGGTGCTGGCGCTGGTGCGTCAAATCTTATGAGCGTGCTGAGCCTGCAGGTTCGCGACCTGAGCAAACACTACGGCGAAGTCGCGGTGTTTCGCAATGTCTCGCTGCAGGTGGCACGCGGCGAGTTTGTCGCCATCGTCGGCGAGTCCGGCGTCGGCAAATCCACCTTGCTCAACTGCCTGGCCGGGCTGGACAGCTGGGACGCGGGCTCGGTGCTGCTGGAAGGCACAGACCTGGGCGCCTTGAGCAACGACCAGCGCTCGCTGCTGCGCCGCGAAAAAGTCGGCTTTGTGTTCCAGGCTTTTCATGTGTTGCCGCATCTGGACGTGGCGCAAAACGTGGCGCTGCCCTTGCTGCTGCTGGGCCAGCATGACGACCAGCGGGTGTTGGCCATGCTGGAGGCCGTGGGCCTGGGCGGTCTGGGTGGCCGCCTGCCGCAACAACTCTCGGGCGGGCAACTGCAGCGTGTGGCCATCGCCCGCGCCCTGGTGCACCGCCCCAGCCTGCTGCTGGCCGACGAACCCACCGGCAACCTGGACCCGGCCACCGCCACCAAGGTGATGGACGCCCTGGCCGGTCAGGCGCGCGAACACGGCGCAGCGCTGGTGCTGGTGACCCATTCGGAAGCGGCCGCGGCACGGGCCGACCGTGTGTTGCACCTGCGCAGCGACGGCATCAGCGGCTGACAAACACCCCACGCCGCGCAAAAATACCGATATGACCAACAGCGACATCGCCTCCATCGACCTGCTCCCTGTCGGCACGCCACGGCAATTGTTTGTGCTGCTCCATGGCGGCGGCGGTGCGGCGGTCGACATGCTGGGCCTGGCTTCGGTGCTGGGCGACGCGTTTGCGGAAGCGGCCATCGTGATCCCCGAAGGTTTTGAATCCATCCACCTCGGCAAGACCGAGCGGCAGTGGTTCCCCGTCCTGGGGCTGAACGACGACAACCGGCCCCAGCGTGTGGCCGCCGCCGTGCCCGCGCTGGCCGGTTTTATTCGCGAACAGCAGGAGCGTTTTGGCATCCTGCAGTCCGACACCGCGCTGGCCGGGTTTGCCGAAGGCGCGACCCTGGCGCTGGCACTCAGCGAGCTGCACGACGGCCTGGTCGGCCGGGTGCTGGCTTTTTGCGGCCGCTTCGCCGCCCTGCCCGACAAGGCGCCGGCTCTGACCACCTTGCACTTCTTGCATGGCCGGACCGATGCCGTGGTGCCCGTGCAAGAGGTGCAACAAGACTATGCGCAGCTGATGGCCCTGAAGGCCGACGCCACCTGCGACATCGCCTCCCGCATCGGCCACGAACTTCACCCGGCGCTGATGGACCAGGCCGTGAAACGCCTGCAAACCTGCGTACCGCTGCGCTTCTGGCGCACGCTTTGAGGCCACGCGCATGTTGCGCCTGCTGAGCACTTTTTCCTGGCAGGAACTGAATCATCACCGCTGGCGCAATGCCGCTGCGGTACTGGCCGTGATGCTGGGCGTGGCGCTGGCGTTTTCGGTGCAACTGATCAATGCCTCGGCCCTCAGCGAATTTTCCCAGGCGGTGCGTTCCGTCAACGGCCAGCCCGACCTGGAGTTGCGCGCCGTGCGCGGCGGATTTGACGAAGCGCTGTACCAGCGTGTAGCTCAGGATCCGCAGGTCGCCGCCGCCAGCCCGGTGCTGGAGCTCGCCACCTATGCCCTCAGCGCAGACGGCCAACGTATCGCGCTGCGTGTGGTGGGTGTGGATGCGCTGGTGGTGGCCGCGCTGGCGCCGGCCCTGATGCCCGTGCCGGCGCCCGACGCCGACCGTCTGTCACTGTTCGCGCCCGGTAGGGTGTTTTTGAACCCGGCCGCGCGACAAGCCTTGCCTGGCCCCGGCCTGCGGCTGCAAAGCGGCCTGCAGTTGCTGGACGTGCAAGTGGCGGGCAGCGTGGCCGCCGGCGGCGCACCGCTGGCGGTGATGGACATCGGTGCGGCGCAAGAACTGTTTGGCCGCATCGGCCAGCTCTCGCGCATTGATGTGCGTTTGCGGGCCGGCGCCGACCGCGTAGCTTTTATCGCCGCGCTGCGGTCACCAGACATCACAGCCACCGAACCCGGTGATGCGGCCCAACGTATCAGCAACCTGTCGCGCGCCTACCGCGTCAACCTCACGGTGCTGGCGCTGGTGGCGCTGTTCACCGGCGCCTTCCTGGTGTTTTCAGTGCTGTCGCTCAGCGTGGCCAAACGTGCGCAGCAGTTTGCCTTGTTAGGCGTGTTGGGCCTGACCGGCCGCGAGCGCCTGCGGCTGGTGCTCTGGGAGTCGGCGCTGCTGGGCGCGGTTGGCAGCATCGCCGGCATCGTACTCGGCACGGCGCTGGCCGCGTTGGCGCTGCGGCTGTTGGGCGGTGACCTGGGCGGTGGGTATTTCTCCGGCGTGGCACCCGCCTTGCAGTGGAGCACGAGCGCGGCCGTGGTCTATGGTCTGCTGGGTATCGCCGCAGCGCTGGTGGGCGGCTGGTGGCCGGCGCGTGAGGCGCAAAAACTGCCGCCTGCGCAAACCCTCAAAGGCCTGGGCCTGGCGCCCAACAGCGGCCAGTCGCAACGCGTAGGCTTGGTGCTGATGGCGGCCGGTGGGTTGCTGGCCCTGCTGCCACCGGTCTTCGGCATTCCGCTGGGCGCTTACCTCTCGGTCGGCTTGCTGCTGGTGGGTGGCATCAGCGCCTTGCCCTGGCTGATCGCCCTGCTGTACAACCACCTCAGCCCACACGTGGCGCGGCGCCTGCTGCCGTTGCTGGCGGTCGAACGGGCACGTCGCGTGCGTGGCAGCGCGGCGGTGGCGGTCAGCGGCGTGGTGGCTTCGCTGAGCTTGGCGGTGGCGCTGACGGTGATGGTGGCGAGTTTTCGCGGCTCGGTCACGCATTGGCTGGATGTGGTGTTACCAGCCGACCTCTACGTGCGTACCGGCCTGGCCAGCGCGGCCAGCGACACCGTGTATTTCACGCCGGCCCTGGTACAGGCGGTGGCGCAGTTGCCGGGCGTGACACGTGTTACCACCCTGCGACTCACCCCCTTGCTGCTGGACCCCGGCCAGCCCACCGTGGCGCTGATCGCGCGTGAGCTGCAGGACCCGGCGCGCAGCCTGCCTTTGGTCGGCAGCCCGCTGCCGGTGCCTGCGGGCCACGTCGGCATTTACGTCAGCGAACCCATGCTTGATTTATACGGCGCCCGTCCGGGCACGATTTTTACGCCTTTATCAGCATCTTTTAAGGCTCTGGCCCTTGATGGACGGGCGCACGCAGCTATTGATTCAGGAGCGAATCAAGCCAACCCGACGTTTTACGTGGCCGGCGTCTGGCGCGACTATGCACGCCAGTTCGGTGCCATCGCCATGAACCAGCGCGATTTTGAAGCCCTGACCGGCGACCGGCGTATCAACGACCTCGCGCTGTGGCTGGCGCCCGGTACCGACGTTGCGCCATTGCAGCAGGCCGTGCGGCAATTGGCGCAAGCGCAGTCCGGCGCGGGCGAACTGATCGAGTTTGCGTCCAGCAGCCAGATTCGAGCGACCTCACTCCGGATTTTTGACCGCAGCTTTGCCGTGACCTATTGGCTGCAGGCGGTGGCGATTGCGATCGGCCTGTTCGGCGTGGCGGCGAGCTTCAGCGCGCAGGTGCTGGCGCGGCGCAAGGAGTTTGGCCTGCTCGCACACCTGGGCCTGACGCGGCGGCAAATCCTGGCCCTGGTGGCCGGTGAAGGCGCGGCGTGGACACTGGCCGGCGCCATTGCCGGCTTGGGCCTGGGCCTGGCGGTGTCCTTGGTGCTGGTGCATGTGGTCAACCCGCAAAGTTTTCACTGGACCATGGACCTGGCCCTGCCCTGGCCCCGCTTGTTCTTGCTGTGTGCGGCGGTGGTGCTGGCCGGCACCGTCACCGCCTGGCTGGCTGGTCGCGCGGCGGCCGGCAAGGATGCGGTGCTGGCGGTCAAGGAAGACTGGTGAGTCTGCGCCTTCCTGTCGCGCACTATGCGACGGCGCATCGCCATTGACTCTTTCGTTTGCTTACCTTCGTCACGTTTTAGTCGTCGTATTGTCATCACCGCGCCCCAAGGCCCCCCTACGATGGAGGCCTCACTTCAAAGGGGCATTCACCATGGCGTTCGCTCAATTCCGCATTGAAAGCAGGGACCCGTTGCTGGGCAGCCTGTTACCGAACGCCACCTTCAAGGAGTGTTACGCGGATCGTTCACTGGCCGTTGCCGTGGCGGTCAAAAGCCTGGCCGACCCGACGCGCCAGGAAATCCGCGTGGTGCATATTCCCAGCGGTGAAATTGTTTTCCAGATTTCGGCTGGCCATTGACTAGGCCTGGCGGAATTGCATCAAGGTCTGCAGCAGCTTGCGTGTGGCGCCGTCCACCATCGCAGCGGGTCTATGCACCACCGCGGTGTGACGCGTCAGCGTCGGCCTCAGGGGAATCACCTGCACGCCCTGCGGAATCAGCGGTTTGCCGGTTTGCTCCAGCGGCAGCAGGGCCGCGCCATAACCAGCCGCCACCAGGCTTTTCATGGCCTCGGTGAAATTGAGTTCGATGCGGGCGCGCGGCGTCAACCCCGCCTCGGCAAACCATTGCATGGTGAGGCGGTGCATGTGGGTGGTCGCGTCGTTAAAAATCAGCGGCCGGCTGGCCAGCCATTGCGGCGTGATGCGTTTGGGCGCGGGCCAGCTCTGCGGCACAAAGGCCATCATCGGGTCGCTGCGCCAGTGCGTCATGACCAGCCCGCGCTGCGGGGGCCGCGGCGTGGCGACCAGCCCCACATCAAGCGTGCCCTGGCCCAGGCGCTCCACGGTGTCGGCTGAGCCAAGAATGTTCACCTCGACATCAATGCCCGGATGTGCGTGCTCCATGGCTTTGAGCACCTGCGGCAACAGGTAGACCAGCACGCCAGTGGAGGTGCCCAGGCGCACCCGGCCGGTCCGGCCTTCGACGTGGCGCTGCACCGCATCCACCGCATCGTCGGCAGCCCGCAGCAGCCGTCTGGCGCGCTCCACCAGCACCTCACCCGCAGGCGTCGGCTGCACATGCCTGCCGCCGCGCACCACCAGCGGCGTGCCCAGGCGGCTCTCCAGCTCGCTGACATGCAGGCTCACCGTGGGTTGGGCCAGGTGCAGCGCCCGCGCCGCCGCTGAAAAAGTGCCCAGGTCGGTGATGGCGACCAGGGTTCTTAATTGATCCAGATTGAGTTCACGCATTAGTTTTCCTGATAGATGACATCAGTAAATTCAACTTCCACAATACCATGATCCATCGCACCATCAGAACCTTTCCGTTTCAGGAGTCGCGTGATGTTGCTCAAAGCATGGAGCATTTTTTTCGGCGCGTTGCCGAATAGATTGGCCGGTCGGCTGGGCTTGCCGTTGCTTGTGCCCCTGCGCCGATGGGCCCGGCAACACCGGCAGCGCAAGCAGGATCTGGCCTTGCTTCGGCAAATGAGCACCTGCGAACTCAAGGACCTGGGTCTGGGCCGCGGCGACATCCCCGCGCTGCTGGATGCACCCGCTTCATGGCGCCAGGACAGGCGTTGACACAGATCAAAAATTCCCGTGCACGGTGCGCTCAAGAGGCGTAGCATGGTGGGAGTGGGTACGGGAAGCCCTCTTTTAGGAGGTACGCAATGAACATCCTGTTTGCCGCCATTGTGCTGGCACTGGTTTGTCTGCTGATCATCTGGCTGCTGCCAAGCTGGAGCGCGCTGAGCGCGCAACTGGGTTCTTATTTTTCAAAAACACCAGCAGTAGAAACCGACTCGGTACCTAGCCAGACCGCAACACCGCGACGTAGCCGCAAACAGTCACATGCCGATGCGCCGGCACACAAGCAAACCGGTAAACGCCACACCGTGGTACCGCACCAGGCGCGGGGACGTTAAATATCTCGGTCTTTCGGCAACTCAATGCGTGATGACCACCAACACGCTGCAGGGCGCGTTTTCAATCAGCGATTTGGACACCGATCCGCGCCACCAGCGCGCCGCCCATCCGTCCAGGTGTTTATGCCCGACGACGATCAGATCAGCCTCTATCTTGCTCGCGTATTTGCTGATTTCGTCGACGGTTTCGCCCACCAGAACTTCACCACGCGCCTGATGGCCAGAATCGGCCAACTGGCGCAGGCCTTCGTCAAGAATGCCTTTGTATTTTTCTTTTTCGCTGTCTGCCAGGCTGCGGTCGTAGACGCCACCTTCCACGCCGATCAGGTCCATATAAAGCGGCGTCACGGCGATCAGATTCAGGGTGGCGTTGCTCCACTGCGCGATGTCCCGGCAGTCCAGCAAAGCCTTTTGTCCGGATTTGGAACCGTCATAAGCCAACAAAATTCGTTTGTACATGATGAACCTCCTGTATAGACCTGAAGTCCATGGTGCCCATGAACAGTTTCGAGCATAGACCTTCCCTTGGTGCGCTGCAAGGCAGGTCATCCCTTGCTGCGAGAATCAGGCGATGAGTCCCTCCTTGATGCCCGGCCTGCACCGGCGCCACTTCCTGTTGGCCGCCGGCCTCGCGGGCATGGTCGGCAACCGCCCCGTGCTGGCGCTGCCGGCCAAGACGCAGCAGTTTCCGCGCGACCTGGGCGCGCATCCTGACTTTCGCACCGAGTGGTGGTACATCACCGGCCATCTGATGTCGGGTGCGCGGGAGTTTGGTTTTCAGCTGACTTTTTTCCGCTCACGGGTCGATGCCACACAAGCCATGCGCTCCCGCTTCGCCGCCAAACAATTGATCTTCGCGCATGCCGCTGTTACCGACGTACAGGGCAAAAAACTCTGGCACGACCAGCGTATTGCGCGTGAAGGATTCGAGCTGGCCAGCGCGAGTGAACAAGACACGCACATCCGCTTGCGCGACTGGTCCTTGAAACACGAGCGGGGCCAATACCTCGCCACCCTGCCGGCGACGGATTTCGCGCTAGCTCTGCAACTGAGCGAAACACAGGCGATCTTGCTGCAGGGCAACAAAGGCTTGTCACGCAAAGGCCCAGATCCTCAGCAGGCAAGTTATTACTACAGCCAGCCGCAACTGGCCACCAATGGCCGCCTGCGTATCAAGGACCAGAACTTCGAGGTGAGCGGCAAAGCCTGGCTTGACCACGAATGGAGCGAAGCCTTGATGCACCCCGATGCCGTGGGTTGGGACTGGATAGGCATGAACCTGGACGACGGCAGCGCCCTCACCGCTTTTCGCCTGCGCGACAAACAAGGCAACACCTTGTGGGACGGTGGCTCCTTCCGTTCGGCCCAGGGCGAGCTCTACACCTTCAGCCGCAGCGAGGTGGTTTTCAAACCAATGCGGCACTGGAAAAGCCCGCTCAGCCAGGCCAGCTACCCGGTCGAATGGAGGGTGCGCACACCGGCCGATTTTTACACCGTGCGCGCCGTCATCGACAACCAGGAGCTCGACAGCCGCCCATCCACAGGCGCGATTTACTGGGAAGGCCTGAGCGAGTTGATAGACAGCAATGGCAAGCGCGTGGGACGCGGCTATCTGGAGATGACGGGGTATGCGGCGCCGCTGCGCTTGTAGCGCCGCGAACAAGCGGTTTCCGTCGATGACGACTGGGCATGCTGGCGGGACACGGTGGAGGCCGGCGTAACGACCGTCATGGGCGGCTGAGCTGACGCGCGCTCAGCCCGTACATCAAGGGCATGCGGGCCACGCCCGCCGACTGCGCCATGCGCCGCCCGCCGATGTCCCGCATGCCTTCAAAGCCGCGCCAGCCGTTGGCATAGGGGTACTCGCGCAGTTGCTCCACCGCCAGTCCCGCCGAAGCCAGCGCGGTGACCACGTCGCCCAGCCCCCAGAAAAACTCGAAGCTCGGATGAGGATTGACGAAATCCTGCACCCCCTCGCGGTCGCCGTCCGGTGCAAGACCGTCGAGCGAGTCGGCCACGTAGTCACCGACGCCGCTTTCGCCGACCGGCGCCTTGTCGAAATAGTCGTAGCGCGGCTGCCAGTTCTCGTCGAGGTGCATGGCGAACGGGTGGAACTCGACCAGGACGAAACACCCACCGGGAGCAAGCACCCCGGCGATGCCGCGTGCCCAGGCGCCCAGGTCGGCCAGCCAGCACAGCGCACCATAGGAGGCGAAGACCCGGTCGAAACGCTGGCCCTGCGCTGCCGCCAGGCCCAGCCATTGCACCACCTCGGCGCGCTCGAAACTGGCCGGCAGAGCGGCCTCAGCCGACAAGCGCCGCGCGAACGCGATGGCCTCGTCGGAAATGTCGACCCCGGTCACTTGCGCGCCATGCCGCGCCAGGCTCAGGCTGTCCTGGCCGGCATTGCACTGCAGATGCAGCAAGCGCAAACCATTGACATCGCCGAGCAGCGTCAGTTCCTCGGGAAACAGGGTCGAGCCGCCCTCGCGGAAAAAAGCCGCCTGGTCGCCCTTGTGGCTGTTGTGTGCGACGGTTGCCGCGTTCCAGGAGCGGCGATTGGCTTCGTAGATTTCATTGGACATCGCTGGATTTTAGGGCCGTGCGCTCCATGGATCCCGAGCCGCCGGACTCGATACGGTACCGATGCCAATACCTGCGATGCAACACGCGACGCCGGACTTTGCCCTCACCGCTTTTCGGCTGCGCGACAAACAGGGCAACACGCTGTGGGACGGCGGCTCCTTCCGTTCGGCCCAGGGCGAGCTCTACACCTTCAGCCGCGGCGAGGTGGTTTTCAAACCGCTACGGCGCTGGAAAAGCCCGCTCAGCCAGGCCAGCTACCCGGTCGAATGGATGGTGCGCACCCCCGCCGATTTTTACACCGTGCGCGCCGTCGTCGACAACCAGGAACTCGACAGCCGCCAGTCCACCGGCGCGATTTATTGGGAAGGCCTGAGTGAGTTGATGGACAGCAATGGCAAACGTGTCGGACGTGGTTATTTGGAGATGACGGGCTACGCCGCACGATTGACCCTGTGAGCGAGCGCGTCTCGCGCCAGAATCGCTACGCTTTTGATAGCTACTCTCGCCCGTGTCTTATGGGCAAAGCGCCTATTTTTCTTAAAAACAACGAAAAGCCCACGTGGGAAGCCGCCGACAGGCGCCCCTGGCCGGGTCTGACCTTTGATCCGGGTGGCGCGCCCTAGACTTGACAATTCGCCGACGCAGAAAAAAAACGGCTTCGGAACAAGCTCAAAGGATCTTATGCAACGCACCCAGCCCCGGCACTTCTCCATGTTGCGGGATTTTCACCTCGCCGATTTCTTCACGCTTGGCAATGCCGCCTGCGGCGTGGGCGCCGTGTTGTTTGCCATGCTCTACATGCGCAGCCAGTTGCCGTTTCATTTCTTTGCCGCGGCGGCGCTGGCGCCTGCTGCGTTTGCCTTTGATGTGCTGGACGGCCGCATTGCGCGGGCGCGGCACCAGCACTCGGCGCTGGGCCGCGAGCTGGATTCGCTGGCTGACATTGTTTCGTTTGGCGTGGCGCCGGCTGCGCTGGGCTTTGCCGCCGGCCTGCAGGGAGGCTGGGACGCAGCGGCGCTGATCTACTTTGTCTGCTGCGGCGTGAGCCGGCTGGCGCGCTACAACGTCACGGCCGAAACGCTGGACGCGGGCAGCGGCAAGGTGTCGCATTTTGAAGGCACGCCGATTCCAACCAGCGTGCTGCTGACGGCCCTGCTGGCCCTAGCCGCCTGGCAGGGGCGCGTCGGCGACGCGCTTTACGGCGGCGCCTTCCTGATCGGGCCCTGGCTGCTGCATCCGGTGGCCCTGCTCTTCGTGCTGTCGGGCAGCCTGATGATCAGCAAGACGCTGCGTATTCCCAAGCTTTAAACCTTGACCGAACCGAGGCCGCGTAGTCAACCATTGCGCTGCGTGCCCGGCCTCAATGCGCCCCGGCCGCCGCATCCGTACTGCCCGCCTCGCCGCTGCTGTGTTTCGTCAAGAACACCAGCAGAATCAGCAGCAAAAATAATCAGCGCCAAGGCACAAAACACATCCGATGCCGCCAGTCCACCTGCGCGATTTACGGGGAAGGCCTGAGCGAGCTGATTGACAGCAATGGCAAGCGCGTCGTGCGCAGCTAGGTGGAGATGACGGGCTATACCGCGGTTTTGAGCTTGTGATGCGGTGAAGACCATGCCGCCTTCACAAGGATGGCAACGCCGCCATGGGTGCGAAGGCGCGTTTTCATGTCTCGCTATTTTCGGGTTGCAGCACCAGGGTGCACAATGCGATTTAGCGCGCAAAAATTCGAAACAACATGACTTGATTTTCATGCTGAAGAGGTCTGCGAAAACTTTGCCGGCTTCCAGCTTCCCAGAAGCCGGGAGGAACGACCGTCGCGGCTATTCCAGCGTAAATCCAATCTTCAGGGAAACCTGCCAATGCGCCACCTTGCCATCAACCACATGGCCCCGGGTCTCGGTGATGGTGAACCACTGGATGCTCCGCACCGTCTCATGCGCCTTGGCGATGGCGGTACTCACAGCCTCTTCAATACTGACGCTGGAGGAACCGGTCAGTTCAAGCAGCTTATAGACATGATTGCTCATCGCATTGCTCCAAAGAGTTGATCCGCTTGTCCAGCAAAAGCTTACGCGCTTTGTATGGGTAATACAAACCCCATGCCGCGGGAAAGATTCGCCCTGCTTTGCAGACACTGGAGGCTGCGCAGAATGCGGCTCCGGCAGAATACGTTCAACTGCGGACACTCAAGCCCGCGGCGATTCTTCAACCCTCCATCCCAACTCTTCCTGCAGGCCATGCATATCCTGATCACGGGCGCCGCCGGCTCCGGCACCTCAACCTTGGCCGCAGCGTTTTCTGACGCGACCCCCTCGCGACACCTTGAAACGGACGACTACTTCTGGCGCCCCAGTGATCCGCCTTACCGGGACAAGTACGATGAAGCTGAGCGCTGCTCGGCCTTGCTGAAGGATTTGCGCACCAGTCCCAGCGCGGTTGTCGCGGGCTCCTTGATCGCTTGGGGCGAAACCCTCGAAGATACTTTCGATCTGGTGGTTTTTCTCTATCTTCCGACCGCCATCCGGGTGGCGCGCCTCCAACTACGGGAAGAACGCCGATTCGGCAAAGCGGATCCGGCCTTCCTGGCGTGGGCGGCGCAGTATGACGCAGGCACGGCAGAAGGTCGCAGCCTTGCACGGCATCGGCACTGGCTGAAAAGTCGAACGTGCCCGGTGCTTTGCCTGGAAGGCGAGCTATCTACGGACGACCAGCTCCTGAGGCTTCTTGCAGCACGCCGGTCCTTGATATCAGCGGACCGCCAGGGGCAAGCTTCACTGTGAATCATGTTCATGGCGCATCCAACCTAACACCTCCAACCATTTATTCATGCAAATTCGCATCGCCACCCCTTCCGACATCCTCGCCATGTTTGAAGTTCGAACCCGTGTTCTTGAAAATCACATGTCCATGGAGGAACTGGCAGCCATCGGCGTCACGCCAGACACACTCGCGAGCATGCTTGACGGCGAGGGCCGCGGCTGGGTTGCAGAAGAAGACAGCAGCATCCTGGCGTTTGCGATGGCAGATGCTGCAGAGGCAACGGTCTTCGCCATGTTTGTGCGGCCAGGAAGCGACGACAGAGGCTTGGGCCGACGGCTCATGGATGAAGCCGAACAATGGCTCTTCTCGCACGGCTGCGAAGAAATCTGGCTTGTCACGGACAGCCGTCGCTCAGTCCGTGCAAACGGGTTTTACCGACATCTTGGCTGGGTGGATGACGGCATCCAGGAAGATGGACAGGTTCGCTTCGTCAAGCGTTCAGCGTCCGTCAGCACGAAGGCTGACCGACGCGCTTCGTCTTAACTCACGGAATACGGCGTCAGCAGACGCCCGCCTGCATGGCCGGCTGGCGACGCCCGTCCAAGGCGTGACGGAGATAGGCCAGTTCGTTGTCGGTGAACAGGCGTGATGCCATCGGCAACATTTCTGAGGCTTCACGCTCAATGTGTTGCTGGTTCGCTTCAATAAATGCCTCGACGGCGCTGGCATCCAGGGCGGCCGACTGGGCTGTTGCAATGGCGCTCACCTGCATGCGCAAGCCTGCCCACATGTGCTCCAGCAACCGGTGTTGCTGGGTCAGGCCCGAGGTCATTTCGCGCAGGCAGACGGCGTCCGATCCGGCCATGGACTCCAGCAGCGTCGGAAACAGGAATTCCTCTTCTTCGGCATGGTTCTGAAAAGCGGCCGAATCGAAGTGCCGCAGGATTTGCAGGCCAAGCCGCTGCGCCTCGGCATCGCAGCCGTGTTCGCAGAGAAGAAGCACCAGGCGTCGCACAGCGGTGCACTGGTGCAAGGTGTGTGCGTGGCCATCGGAAATGATGGCCAGCGGGCCGTCGGACACGGTAGATAAGCGGTCCATGGCGATCAGGCAGCGGCTGGGCGCCTGGCCTCAATAATCCGAACGCATCAAACGCTGGGCGCGAGGGCTCATGTTGCTGCGGATATGCGCCGGCAACCAGGGGTAGGGTTGCGCGACCTTGGCAAACACGCGGGGCGAGGCGCCGAACATCAGGAAGTACACGGCGTCCAGCGTCTTGCGGACCCGGGAGGCCGCCGGCGCGGCGCGCTTGCTGCTCGTGGTGCTTGAGGCTTGGCCAGCAAAAAGTACGGTGCGTGTCATGAGGTTTCCTTTCAAACGGACTTGAACGGCAGAAGAAGATTGCCGAAACAGGGGTCACGTCAAAATTATAGGGTTTACGCCGATATCAACAAAACGACTTATATTTCGCTTAAATGCAATTAAATTGCTTTAAAAATCAGCCTTGATGAACTGGAGTCGGCCATGGACATCACCCTCGCCCGGACCTTTCTGGAAATCGTCTCCAGCCACAGTTTTGCCCAGGCCGCGGAGCGGCTGCATGTCACACAGACCGCGATCAGCGCACGCGTGAAAACGCTGGAGGACTTGCTGGGGCGCCAGCTTTTTGTGCGGAACAAGGCCGGCGCCTCGTTGACGGCGGCTGGCGAGCAGTTTGTGCGCCATGCACAGGCTTTGGTGCAGGTCTGGGAGCGCGCCCGCCACCAGGTGGCCGTACCGCCCGGGCGTCGGGCGGTGGTCACCGTGGCTTGTGAGACCAGCCTCTGGGACCCCTTGATGCTGGACTGGCTGCTCTGGATGCGCCCCAACGCGCCAGACCTGGCATTACGCACCGAAGTCGGCGTGGCGGAAGACCTGCTGGAACGCGTGGCCAATGGCACGCTGGACATTGTGATTGCTTATGCGCCGCGTCACCGCACCGGCTTGCGCATCGAGTTGCTGATCGAGGAAAAACTGGTGATGGTCACCACCGCGTCCAGCCTGGAAGCGCCGCAGGCGGCCAACTATGTGTATGTGGATTGGGGCCGCGAGTTCTCGGCGCAACACAGTCTGGCGTTTCCTGAACTTTCCAGTGTCGGCGTGTCTTCCAGTTTGGGCCCGCTGGGGCTGGCGTACCTGCTGGCCGTGGGCGGCGCCGGTTATTTCCGGCAAAACGTCGTGCGCGACCTGCTGGCGGAGGGACGCTTGCACCGGGTGCTGGGCGCGCCTGAATTTTTGTACCCGGCTTACGCCGTGTATGCAGACAACGCCGACATGGCCGTCCTGGCGCCCGCCCTGGCCGGCTTGCGGCAAGTGGTGGGTGGCACCCCGCATCGCCGGCCCCGCAAGGCCGGCAAGGCTGGGGTTTCTTCGCCTTAGTGCGCTCCGGCGGCCGCGTCCAGTCCGTCGGCCGTGATTTTTTGCGGACGGGTCAGCCACACCAGCGGAATCAAGGCCAGGAACAGCAAGGCCGAGATGTAGAAGATGTCGTTGGCCGCCAGCATGAAGGCCTGCTGGTCTACCAGGCGGTTGATCTGCGACAGCGCCTGCTCGGGCGACAGACCGGAAGCGGTCAGGCCCGATAACGCAGCCTGTGCCGCCGGGTTGCCAACATTGACGGCCTCCGCCAGATGGGCATGGTGCATCGCGGCGCGGCTTTCCCACACCGTGGTCGAGATCGAGGTCCCCATGGCGCCCGCCGTGATACGTACAAAGTTCGTCAAACCCGAGGCGGCCGGCATGCGGTCCGGCGTCAGGCCGGACATCGTGATGGTCATCAGCGGGATGAAGAAAAACGCCATGGCCACACCCTGGATCACGGTGGGAATCAGGATGGTGTTGAAGTCGGCCTGGGTGTTGAACTGCGAACGCATCCAGAGCACCAGCCCGAACACCAGGAAGGCAAAGGTCGCATAACGCCGCGGGTCCACCTTGCCCACGGTTTTGCCCACCAGCGGCGACAACACCAATGCCAGCAGCCCCACAGGCGCCATGATCATGCCGGCGTTGGTCGCGGTGTAACCCATGAACTGCTGCAGCCACAGCGGCAGCAAGACCACGTTGCCGAAGAACAGACCATAAGCCACCGAGGTGGTAATGGTGCCCGCCCAGAAATTGCGGCGGGCAAACAGGCGCAACTCCACCACCGGGTGTTCATCCGTGAGCTCCCAGATCAGGAAAAAGGCAAAACCCACCACCGCCGTGACGGCCAGGCCAATGATCAAGGGCGAATGGAACCAGTCGTGCTCCTTGCCCAGGTCCAGCATCATCTGCAATGCGCCGATCCAGATCACCAGCAGCGATAAACCGACCGTGTCGATGGGCAGCTTTTTCGTGACACTTTCCCGCTTGTGGTAAATGCTCCAGGCTGCCAGCGCAGCCACAATGCCCACGGGAATGTTGATGTAAAAAATCCAGGGCCAGGAGATGTTGTCGGTGATCCAGCCGCCCAGCAGCGGCCCCATCACCGGCGCGACCAGGGTGGTCATGGCCCACATCGCCATGGCCAGCCCCGCCAGCGCGCGCGGGTAACTGGCCAGCAGCAGCGACTGCGACAACGGAATCATCGGCCCGGCGACAAAACCCTGCAGCGCGCGAAAAGCGATCAAGGTGGTCATGTTGGGCGCCAGGCCACACAACCACGAAGCGATGACAAACAGGATGACACTGCCGACAAACAGGCGGACCTGGCCGAAACGTTGCGACAGCCAGCCGGTGAGCGGCACGGCAATCGCGTTGGCCACGGCAAAACTGGTGATGACCCAGGTGCCCTGGTTCGGGCTGACGCCCAGGTCGCCGGCGATGGCAGGCAAGGAGACGTTGGCAATAGAGGTGTCCAGCACGTTCATGAACGTGGCGGCGGACAGGGCAATCGTGCCCCAGGTGCGCGCCGATCCTTCGAGCGGCTGGTGCACGACAGGCATGGCGGCGCTGGCCATGCTTATTTCGCGCTGGCAGTGACGGCGGGGGCCACCATGATGGCAGGCGCAGCCGCAGCGACGCTGCCCGCCTTGCCGTTGCCAACCCGGCCACGGCCAAGGTTGGCCGCGATCACACGACGCACCTGGGCCTCGGCCCCGTCATCCGGAGTCGGCAGGGCCTGGCTCTGCGCCGCGGCGGCGCCCGGCGCATCGGCCAGCGTCTTGCCGTCACGGTTGCGAATGTCCACCTGGGCGTCCATCGACAGGCCCACGCGCAGCGGGTTCTTCGCAATCTGTTCCGGGTCCAGCGCCACACGCACCGGCACACGCTGCACCACCTTGATCCAGTTGCCGGTGGCGTTTTGCGCCGGCAGCAAGGCAAAGGCAGCGCCCGTGCCCACACCCAGACCGGCGACCATGCCTTTGTATTCAATCTTGTTGCCGTACAGGTCGGCCGTCAGTTTGACCGGCTGGCCGATACGGATGTTGCGCAGCTGCACTTCCTTGAAATTGGCATCCACCCAGACCTGCTTGAGCGGGATGATGGACATCATGGGTGTGCCGGCGGCCACGCGCTGGCCCAGTTGCACCGTGCGTTTGGCGACGTAGCCGTCCACCGGCGCCGGCATGGCCACACGTTGCGTGGCCAGGTAAGCCTCGCGCACCTTGGCGGCCGCGACCTGCACGCTGGGGTGTTGCTCGACACTGGTGCCTTCGGTCAGCGCCTGGTTGCTGGCGAGTTGTTCACGCGCCGCGGCCACACCGGCCTGGGCAGCGGCCATCGCACTTCTGGCATTGGCCAGCTGTGTCTGGGCGTGGCCGAGTTCTTCGCGGGACACCGCGCCGTTGCCGGTCAGGGCCTGGCGCCGGTTCAAGTCTTCATTGGCGCGAGCGATCTCGCTTTGGGCGCGCGCCACATCGGACTCACGCAGCGTGATCTGGGCGGCGAGCGAGCCGTTGTTGGCGTACAGGGTGCGCACCTGGCGCACGGCCTGAGCCAGCGCGGCTTCGGCCTGGTCCAGCGCAACCCTGGCATCGGCCGGGTCCAGTTGCACCAGCGGCTGGCCGGCCTTCACGAAGTCGGTGTCGTCGGCCAGCACGGCCGTGACGGTGCCGCCGATTTGCGGCGTGATCTGGATCACATTGCCCTGCACATAGGCGTTGTCGGTGGTCTCGTAATGGCTGGACACCAGGTAGTTGTAAGCGGCCCAGCCCAGGCCGGCGACCACCACCACGCTGGCCAGCGCCGTCAGCGCCTTCTTGCGTTTGGGGTTGCCAGCGGGTTGGGTGTCAGAGGTTTGAGGGGTATTCATGATGACTGTGATGTGTTTGTTGTGGTCGGTATTGAATTCGGGGGTGGGCGTGGTTTATTGGCTTGCCATGCCAGAATTTAAGGAAAAAAGGCCTGCAGCCCTTTCTGCATCCGCGCTACCAGCTACTTTTTCAGGAGCATCTAGTCGCGCCGTTGTGGCCTCCGGCGTATAACCGCCGCCCAGGGCGCGCATCAGCGCCACTTGTGTGTCGAGCGCACGGGCGGCCAGGTCCACGGCTTGCCGGCGCTGGTTCAGCACGCTGGTTTCTGCCGTCAGCACATTCAGGTAATTGCCCAGACCCGCCCGGTAACGCTGCACGGCAATGTCGTACGCACCTTCGGCCGAGGTTTGCGCGGCGCGCTGCTCGGTTTGCTGGCGCGTGATGGCCTGGCTGGACGCGACCTGGTCGGCCACGTCGCGCACCGCGTCAATCACGGCGGCGTTGTAACTTTCCACCGCGCCATCCAGGTCGGCCGTCTTGCCGCGCAGATTGGCACGCAAACGACCGGCGTCAAAAATCGGCAGGCGCAGCGCCGGGCCCACGCCCCACTGCTGGCTGCCGGCGTCAAGCAGACGACTCAGGCCGATGCTGGAAAAACCGGCGAAAGCCACCAGGTTGATGTTGGGGTAAAACTGCGTCTTCGCATTCACCACGTCTTTGGATGCGGCCTCCACACGCCAGCGGGCGGCGGCAATATCGGCGCGCCTGCCCAACAGGTCGGCAGGAATGTTGTCCGCACGCGCTGCATTTTTAATAGCTGATAGCGCTGGTGGCGTCAGGGCCAGGGCCACATTGGGCTGACCCACCAGGGCGCCCATGGCATTTCGGGCCAGGCTCAGCTGTTCTTGCAGGGTTTCGATTTGCAGGCGGGCTTCCGGCAGGCCGCCTTCGCTTTGGCGCAATTCCAGCTGGGTGTCCAGCCCGGCGTTGACGCGGTCTTTCACCAGGCCCAAGGTCTCCTGGCGCTGCGCCAGCGTGCGGCGCGCCACGCCCAGTTGGTCATTGAGCCGGGCGATCTGGAAATAGCTGCGCGCCACATTGCTGGCCAGCAGCACACGCGCGGCCTCGGTGTCGGCCTGCGCGGCGCGCACGCTGCCCAGGGCGGACTCCAGCGCGGCGCTGTATTTGCCGAAGAAGTCGAGCTCCCAGCTGCCGCTGAGCTGGACCGTGCCACTTTCGCGGATGGAACCGGCCAGCGGCGCGGGCACGGCACCATTGGCCGTGTATTTCTGGCGCGTCAGGTCGATGCCGCCGCTGAGTTGCGGCATCTTGGCGGCATCGGCCACCTCGGTCACGGCCTGCGCACGCGCCAGCCGGGTTTGCGCCAACTTGAGGCTGGGGTTGTTTTGCAAGGCCTGGGTGACCAGGCCATTGAGTTGTTCGTCGCCGAAGTCGCGCCACCATTCGGCGGCGATGGGCTGGGCTGCAGGTGTTGCGGATACGGTCGGCAAGCCCAGCGAGGGCGCCTCGCGCAGGCTGGACTGCGACTGGATGCCGGACATGTCGGCGCAACCGGCGAGGCCGCCAGCGATCAGGCCCGCAGCCACCACGCTGGCCGAGGCCACCGCGACCATGCGAAAGGAGGCGTGCCACACCGGCAAGGTGCGCGGCATGGACGCGGGTAAGGCAAGGGGAAAGGGATTTGTTATGTTTTTCATTTTTTATCAGCCGACGCTTGCAGGGTTTGTGCCGTTTCTAAAATGCGGCGCAAATAACTCTTGAGGGTTTGCCATTCTTCGATAGTGAAACCGGCCAGATGGGCGTTCTGGACCCGGCAGAGAATGGCCGGAATATCTTTGGCCGCCGCACGCCCGGCCTCTGTCAGTTCGAGCTTGACCACGCGCCGGTCTTCCGACGAGCGGGTACGGCGGCACAAGGCCTTGGCCTCCAGGCGGTCCAGCATGCGGGTCATGGAACCGGCATCCAGCTCACACTCCCGCGCCAGTTCGGCGGCGGTGGAGGCGCGGCCCATGTACAGCTTGAGCAAAGGCACCCATTGGGCATTGGTCAGGCCTCTGGGTTCGAGCTCGCGCTCCACCTCATTGGCGATCAGGACCAGGATGCGGCGCATCAGGTAACCAATGCTTTCATTCGGTGCATAACCTTCGGCGCGGTAAAAATCGACCAGCGAACAGGACATCGCGTCGATGAACGGGTTGGATTTATCAGTAGATGCCATCTCAGAATATTACTTGCTTAGGCAACCATTGTCAAGGCTATGTTTGTAGGGGCAACTTTGTCGCTAAACTCGCCAGATGGCCACACCCTCCTCTCTGTCCGCCTCCCGCGCCGCAAGCAAGGGCTCTCCCCGCTCGCTGTCCGGCCTGTTGCCGTTTTTGCGCCCTTACCGCGGCCGGATTGGCTTGGCGATACTTTTTCTGGTGATGGCGGCGGTGGCCACGCTGGTGTTTCCGCTGGCCTTGCGCAGCCTGATCGACGGCGGCCTGAATGCGTCGGACAAAGGTGCGCAACTGATGGGGCTGCGCACCCACTTTTTCGAACTTTTCGCCGTCGCCGCGGCGCTGGGGCTTTTTTCGGCCGGCCGTTTTTACATGGTCAGTTGGCTGGGCGAACGCGTCACGGCCGACCTGCGCAACGCGGTGTATTCGCATGTGCTCAGGCAAAGCCCGGAGTTTTTTGAAACCACACAAACCGGCGAAGTGTTGAGCCGCCTGACCGGCGACACCACGCTGGTACAAACCGTCGTGGGTTCGTCGCTGAGCATGGGCCTGCGCAACGCCGTGATGGGTGTAGGCGCCCTGGCCATGCTGGTCTACACCAACCCTTATTTGATGGTGCAGGTGTTGGGCGGGCTGGTGCTGATCGTCGCGCCTTCGGTCTGGTTTGGCCGGCGTGTGCGCAAACTCTCACGCGCCAGCCAGGACCGCGTGGCGGATTCAAGCGCCATCGCCGCCGAGGTGCTCAATGCAATTCCCGTGGTGCAAAGTTATACCGCCGAAGGCCGCGAAGCCACCCGTTTTAATGTCTCGACGACCAATGCCTTCAACGTGGCGGTGCGCCGCACCCGCGCGCGTTCGGTACTGGTGGCCTTCATCATCATCGCCACCTCGGCCGCCCTGCTGTGGGGCTTGTACCAGGGCACACAAGCCGTCATGCGCGGTGACATCACGGCCGGCCACCTGGGCCAGACCGTCGTGTATGTGATCATCCTGGCCAGCGCGGCTGCGGTGCTGG
This sequence comes from Polaromonas potterensis, assembly GCF_033446725.1. NCBI lineage: Bacteria > Pseudomonadati > Pseudomonadota > Betaproteobacteria > Burkholderiales > Comamonadaceae > Polaromonas > Polaromonas potterensis. Next base: position 26,186 of record NZ_JAWQLX010000006.1, read on the forward strand.
GCGAGGTCTACGGCGACCTGCTGCGCGCCGCCGGCGCCACCGAACGCCTGATGGAGTTGCTGGCCACCCGCTCACCCGTTCTTTCACCCTCCAATCCGGCTCCAGCCCCCGAGTTACGGTCGGGAAGCGCTATCAAATTCGAAGCAGTGACGTTTCACTACCCCTCAAGACCGGCGCAGGCGGCTTTGAGCAATTTCAGCATGAGCGTCGCACCGGGCGAAACCGTGGCGCTGGTCGGGCCCAGCGGCGCCGGCAAAAGCACGGTGTTCCAGTTGCTGCTGCGTTTTTACGACCCGGTCTCGGGCCGCATCGAACTCGACGGCGTGCGGACTGCGGACATGACCCTGGAAGACTTGCGCCACCGCGTCGGCATCGTGCCGCAGGACGCGGTGATTTTTTCGACCAGTGCACTGGAGAACATCCGCTACGGCAAACCCGGCGCCAGCGACGAAGAAACCAAGGCCGCGGCCCAGGCGGCTTTTGCGCACGAGTTCATCAGCGCCCTGCCCGAAGGTTATGACACCTTCCTGGGCGAGCGCGGCGTGCGCCTGTCAGGCGGACAGCGCCAGCGGATTGCGATTGCCCGCGCCATGCTGAAAAACTCGCCGCTGCTGCTGCTCGACGAAGCCACCAGCGCGCTGGATGCCGAAAGCGAACGCATGGTGCAGGCCGCGCTGGAATCGGCCATGAAGGGCCGCACCACGCTGGTGATTGCACACCGCCTGGCGACCGTGCAGCAGGCCGACCGCATCATCGTGCTCGACCATGGCAAGCTGGTCGAACAAGGCACCCATGACTCGCTGGTCGCGGCCAACGGTGTTTATGCGCGGCTGGCGGCACTGCAGTTCATGGACTGAGTGTCGGACTGCGGCAGTCGCCTGACCTATCGTCAAACTCTTGGTTATGCATTATTCACATAACGCAAGATAAAGCCGGCCTTGGACAGTTGAGCGCGGCAGGCCTAAGCTGTGCCCATTGATTATCCACAAGGAGTTTTCCATGTCGCACGCCTCCGGTCCCGTCGCCGCCCCCGGCACCCATCGCCTGCCCTCTTACCTGCAAGCCGACCAGCTCGGCCCCTGGGGCAACTACCTGCAGCAGGTGGACCGTGTCATTCCGCACCTGGGCAGTCTGGCGCGCTGGGCTGAAACCCTCAAACGCCCCAAACGTATTCTGATTGTGGACGTGCCCATCCACATGGACGACGGCACGGTGGCGCACTTCGAGGGTTACCGCGTGCAGCACAACGTCTCGCGTGGGCCCGGCAAGGGTGGCGTGCGTTTTCACCAGGACGTGACCTTGTCGGAAGTCATGGCGCTGTCGGCCTGGATGTCGATCAAGAACGCAGCGGTGAACGTGCCCTACGGCGGCGCCAAGGGCGGCATTCGGGTTGATCCGAAAACATTGTCACGCGGCGAGCTGGAGCGTATGACACGCCGCTACACCAGCGAAATCGGCATCATCATCGGCCCGAACAAGGACATCCCCGCGCCCGACGTGAACACCAATGAGCAAATCATGGCGTGGATGATGGACACCTACTCCATGAACACCGGCTCGACCTCCACGGGCGTGGTGACCGGCAAGCCGGTCGACCTGGGCGGTTCGCTGGGACGGCGCGAAGCCACAGGCCGCGGCGTTTTCACGGTAGGCGTTGAAGCGGCCAAGCACATCGGCATGGACATCAGTACGGCGCGGGTCGCGGTGCAGGGTTTTGGCAATGTGGGCGGCGTGGCCGGCAAGCTGTTTGCCGAGGCTGGCGCGCGCGTGGTCGCGGTGCAAGACCACGGCGGCACGATTTACCGCGAAGCCGGGCTGGACGTGCCCTCCCTGCTCAAACATGTGGCCGAGACCGGCAGCGTGGGGGGGTTTGCCGAGGCTGAAAAAATAGCCAACGATCTCTTCTGGGAAGTGGATTGCGACATTTTGATTCCCGCTGCGCTGGAGCAACAAATCACCAAGGACAACGCCGGCCGCATCAAGGCGCGCATGATCATTGAAGGCGCCAACGGGCCAACCACGCCCGAGGCCGACGACATCCTGCAGGAACGCAATGTGCTGGTACTGCCCGACGTGATCGCCAACGCCGGCGGCGTGACGGTCAGCTACTTTGAATGGGTGCAGGATTTCTCCAGCTTTTTCTGGGACGAAGCCGAAATCAATGCCCGCCTGGTGCGCATCATGAAAGAAGCTTTTGCCGGCGTCTGGCAAGTCTCGCAAGACCACAAGGTCAGCCTGCGCACCGCGACCTTTATCGTCGCGTGCAAACGCATTCTGCATACGCGTGAGTTGCGCGGTTTGTATCCCTGAGCAGAGAACAGCGTTAGCGCCTTGACATTTCAAGCAGGGGCCGCGGGACTGGCTTCGCCAGCCCGCAGGCGCAGCGGCCCCCTCTGGGGGCAGGGAGCTACACGCAGTGAGCGACCGTGGGGGTCATTGAAGTGTTTCCTTGACCGCTGCCGGCAGCGGCAAAGGCATCACATCTATGCCTTCTTCCAGCAGCTCCATGGCTTCAGACCGGCTGGCCTGACCGCGGATGTTGCGCTGCTCGGCATCGCCGTAATGCATGGCGCGTGCTTCGTCGGCAAAACGTTGGCCCACATCTTCGGTGTTGGCCATCACATGCCGCAGCGCTTTTAAAAAAGCCGCCTGCCCTGCTGGATGGTTGGTCGCCACGACGTCTTGCGTGGGGCTGCTAGCCGGTGCAGCGCTAGCTGGCACCGACACTTCGCGCGAGGGCTGCACCTGCGCATCGGCTTGTGCGCTGGCGCCGAAATTGAGCCGGGGTGCGCTGGGCATTTTCTGGATCGCAGGATCTGCGCACAAAGGGCAGCTGATCAGGCCACGTATCAGCTGGCTTTGAAAATCGTCTTCCGACGCAAACCAGCCTTCAAAGGCATGCTGGTGCGAACACTGGAGGTTGAGAACTTTCATGTGCGGATTATCAGGCCGCGCCTCAAGCTGCGTGTTTTTGCCAGTCCAAAACCCACGCGCCCGACAACACGTTCTGCAACCACAAGGCGCCGGCCAATGTCTTGCCGTCGGTGACGCTGCCATCCTGGCACCCTTGCAGCAAGTCGGCCGGACTGGCTGTGAACACGTCCAGAAACTCGCCCTCGTCGAGTTGCCGCTGCCCGGCTGTCAGGTCTTTTGCGAACCAGATATCGATGAACTCGGTGGAATAGGAAATCACCGGGTGCATCACACCGGCTTTGGCCCAGGAATTGGCGGTGTAACCCGTTTCTTCCAGCAGTTCGCGTTGCGCGCAGGCCAGCGAACTTTCGCCCGCATCGAGCTTGCCGGCCGGAAACTCCAACATCACGGCCTGCACCGGGTAGCGGTATTGCCGCTCCAGCACCAGGTTACCGTCGTCGAGCTGGGCAATGATCATCACCGCGCCCGGATGGCGCACATATTCACGGGAGGCTTCGCGCCCGTCCGGCAAACGAACGGTGTCACGAAAGGCGTGCAGAAAACTGCTCTTCAGCAATTCCAGGCTCTCGATTTTTTCTTCGCGCAGATGGCGATCCGCCGCCGGATCAGCAAGATGTGCGGGCGTGCCGGCCAATGCCATGGTCAGCGGTGTTTGAACAGGTAGCGGTACACAAAGCCTGGGAAGGCAAAGGTGATGAACAGGGTCGCTGTGATCGCGTAAAACTCCCAGCCCTGCGGCGCGATTTGTCCGGCCCGCTGTTCCAGGAACAGCGCCACGGCCCCCACGACAAAATACCAGATCACCAGCTCGGCCACACGCACGGCCAGCATTTTGGGTTTGGCCAAGGGGTAAACCGCTAGCAGGCGGTTGTTGAGGAAAGGCAGATTGGCGGCCAAGAAAGCGATCGCCACCACCAGCCATACCGAAACCGTTTGGCTCATACCTTAACTACTCAAGAACCGAGCGATTTGACAACGCTGGCAATCGCCTGCGAACACAAGGTCATCAAGCCGCCGGGCATGATCCCCAGCAACAGGACCAACGCGCCATTGATCGACAAGACCACGCGGGCATCGGCCGGGGCCTCAATGGCCGTGGGCATGCCAGGGTTGGGCGCATCAAAATACATCACCTTGACGACGCGCAGGTAGTAGAAGGCGCCTATCAGCGACATCACCACGGCAAACACGGCCAACACAATATAAGAGGTCTGCTGCGACGACACCAGCGCCTGCAACACGCCCAGCTTGGCATAAAAGCCGACCACCGGCGGCACGCCGGCCAGCGAGAACATGCAAATGGCCATGACACCGGCAAACAGCGGGCTGCGCTGGTTCAGGCCGGCCAGGTCGGAGATTTCCTCCGACTCATGGCCCACACGGGCCAGCAGCAAAATGATGCCGAACACGGCCAAGGTGGTCAGCACATAGGTGATGACATAGAACATGGCCGAGCCATAGGCGTATTCGGCATTGAGCTGGTTGCCGTTGACGACACCCGCCAGCAAGGCCAGCAGCAGAAAACCCATTTGGGAGATCGTCGAAAACGCCAGCATGCGCTTGAGGTTGGTCTGCGCGATCGCCGCCAGATTACCTATCAGCAAGGAGCCTATCGCCAGCAAGGCGAGCATCTGCTGCCAGTCGATGGCCAGCGGCAACATGCCTTGCACCAGCAAGCGAATACAGATGGCAAACGCGGCCAGTTGCGGCGCAGCACCAATCAGCAAGGTGATGGCCGTGGGCGCGCCCTGGTAGACGTCAGGCAGCCACATATGGAAGGGCACGGCACCCAGCTTGAAGGCCAGGCCGGCCACGATAAAGACCAGGCCGAACACCAGCACCGAATGCTTGACCTGGCGGCTGGCGATGGCTTTGTAGACTTCGTTGATGTCGAGCGAGCCGGTGGCACCGTACATCATCGACATGCCGTAGAGCAGGAAGCCCGATGCCAGGGCGCCCAGCACAAAATACTTCATGGCGGCTTCGGTAGCCGTCCCGTTGTCGCGGCGCAGCGCCACCAGGGCGTAGCTGCACAAGGTCATCAACTCCAGCCCCATGTAGATCACGAGGAAGTTGTTGCCGGAAATCATCACAAAGATGCCGAGCAGCACAAACAGACCCAGCGTGAAAAACTCCCCGCCGCGCAGCATCTGCCGGTCGGCCGCATACGGCCGGCCGTACACCAGTGTGACCATCATGGCCACCGCTGCAAAACACTTGAGCCAGTTGCCCATGGGGTCGCTCACGACCATGTTGCCGAAGCCGTGGATCGTGTGGCCGTTGAGGGCGTACACCGCTTCCAGCGTCGCCACCACCGCCAGCGTCAGCAGGGTCAGCACATAGGTCAGCGTGCGTTGCGGGCTTTTGACGCCCAGGTCCACCAGCATGACCACACAGGCCATGACCAAAAGGACGATTTCCGGGTAAACCGCGATCCAACTGAGTTTGTCAATCATCTGAATTCTTTGGAAGGGTTGCTTATTGCAGTTTGGAGATCGCGACGTGCTTGAGCAGGCCGGCAACCGAACTGTCCATCACATCGGTGAAGGGCTTGGGATAGATGCCCATGACCATCACGGCAATCGCCAGCAGGGACAACATCAGGAACTCGCGGGCATTGATGTCGCTCAGTCCTTTGACATCGTCATTGACGACGGGACCGAGGTACACACGTTTGTACATCCACAAGGTGTAGGCAGCGCCAAAGATCAGTGCCGTGGACGCAGCCAGGCCAATCCAGAAGTTGTACTTGATCGCGCCCAGGATGACCATCCACTCACCCACAAAACCAGCCGTGGCAGGCAAGCCGCAGTTGGCCATGGCGAACAGCAGCGCAAAGGCGGCGAACTTGGGCATGGTGTTGACCACCCCGCCGTAACTCGCAATTTCGCGCGAATGCACCCGGTCGTACAACACGCCGATGCACAGGAACATCGCCCCTGACACAAAACCGTGGGCAATCATCTGCACAATGCCGCCGGAAACACCGATGTCATTGAAGATAAAGAAGCCCAGGGTCACAAAACCCATGTGCGCGACGGACGAATAGGCCACCAGCTTTTTCATGTCCTGCTGGACCATGGCCACCAGGCCGACGTAGATCACAGCAATCAGCGACAGCGCAATCATCAGCCAGGCCCACTCACGCGCGGCGTCGGGCGCAATCGGCATCGAAAAACGCAGAAAGCCGTAAGCACCCAGCTTGAGCATGATGGCTGCCAGCACTGCGGAACCACCGGTAGGCGCTTCAACGTGCACATCGGGCAGCCAGGTATGGACTGGCCACATCGGCACCTTCACCGCAAAAGCCGCAAAGAAGGCGAAGAAAAGAAAGGTTTGCTCCTTGCCGCTCAAAGGCAGCGTGTACCAGGTCGCGAGGTCAAAACTGCCAATCGACTTGACGTACAGAAAAATCAGCGCGATCAGCATCAACAAGGAGCCGAGCAGTGTGTAGAGAAAAAACTTGAACGCCGCGTAGATCTTTTTCGGGCCGCCCCAGATGCCGATGATCAGGTACATCGGTATCAGCGTCGCCTCGAAAAACACATAAAACAGCATGCCATCCAGCGCCGAGAAAACGCCGATCATCAATCCACTGAGCACCAGAAAGGACGCCATGTACTGGTTGACGCGGGTCGTGATGGATTCCCAACTGGCGATGATGACCACCACGTTGATAAACGCCGTCAACAACACAAACCACAGCGAAATGCCGTCCACGCCGAGGTGGTAATTGACATCAAAACGCTCGATCCAGACTGCCTTTTCGACAAACTGCATCGCCGGCGTGCCCAGCTCAAACCCGCCATACAGCGGAAGGGTCACCAGAAAACTGACAAGGGCACCAATCAGTGCGATCCAGCGCACACTGCGCGCCTGGTCGTCACGTCCGAGTGCCAGCAAGACGACGCCGAAAATGATCGGCGTCCAGATGGCAAGGCTCAACAATCCCATTTTTATTCTTCTCCTTGTCGCTTATTTGTTGAGCAGTTCTTTGATCATCGGCCAGGTCGCGAAATAGCTGATCAAAATAAAGATGCCAAGAATCATGGCCAAGGCGTAGTGGTAGATGTAACCGGTCTGCACCTTGCGCACCACCCCCGATATCCAACTCACCAGCTTCCAGGAGCCGTTAACCAGGGCGCCGTCGATGATCTTCTCGTCACCGCCCTTCCAGAGGCCGGTACCCAGGGCGCGTGTGCCGCGGGCCACCACGTTTTCGTTGAACCAGTCCATGTAGTACTTGTTCTCGAGCAAGGTGTAGAGGGGTTCGACACGGCGCTTGATCGCTGCCGGCAAGGCCGGGTTGATCAGGTACATATACCAGGCCGCGACCACACCGGCCAATGCCAGCCAGAACGGCGCGGTCATCAGGCCGTGCAGCGCCATCTGGGCCGGCCCATGGAACATTTCCGCCAGCTCGGCCATGGCCGGGTGTTTGCTCGCGTCAACCACAATCGCGTCTTTGAAGAAGTCACCAAACAACATGGGCTGGATGGTGATGAAACCGATCACCACCGAAGGAATGGCCAGCAGGATCAGCGGCGCGGTCACCACCCAGGGCGACTCATGCGGTGCATGGTGGTCATCGTGATGATGATGCGGATCAGGCTCCTCGTCCGCAGCATGGTGATGCGCGTCGGGATTCTGATCGAACCGTTCCTTGCCGTGGAAGACCAGGAAATACATGCGGAAGGAATAAAACGCCGTCACAAAGACACCGGCCAGCACCGCAAAATGGGCAAAGCCTGCACCCGCCAAGTGGCTGGCATGCACCGCTTCAATGATGCTGTCTTTCGAATAAAAGCCGGCAAACAGCGGCGTACCGATCAGCGCCAGCGAGCCCAGTAAGGCTGTGATCCAGGTGATGGGCATGTACTTGCGCAAACCACCCATCCAGCGGATGTCCTGGTTGTGGTGCACACCCATGATGACCGAGCCTGCCGCCAGAAACAGCAAGGCCTTGAAGAACGCATGGGTCATCAGGTGGAAAACCGCCACGGAATACGCGGACGCGCCCAAGGCAACCGTCATGTAGCCGAGTTGCGACAAGGTCGAATAAGCCACCACGCGCTTGATGTCGTTCTGGATGATGCCCAGGAAACCCATGAACAACGCCGTGATCGCCCCAATCACCATGATGAAACTCAAGGCGGTGTCGCTCAGCTCGAACAGCGGCGACATACGCGCCACCATGAAGATACCGGCCGTCACCATGGTGGCGGCGTGGATCAGCGCAGAGATAGGTGTCGGGCCTTCCATCGAATCTGGCAGCCAGACATGCAAGGGGAACTGGGCCGATTTGCCCATGGCGCCGATAAACAGGCAGATGCAAATCACGGTGATCAACATCCAGTCGGTTCCGGGGAAACCGATCTTGGCGATCTCACCGGATTTGGCAAACACCTCGGTGTAATTGAGCGAACCGGCGTAGGCCGCGAGCAGGCCAATGCCCAGGATAAAACCGAAGTCACCAACGCGGTTGACCAGGAAGGCCTTCATGTTGGCGAAGATGGCAGTGGGTTTGTTGAACCAGAAGCCGATCAGCAGGTAAGACACCAGGCCCACGGCTTCCCAACCGAAGAAAAGCTGCAGCATGTTGTTGCTCATGACGAGCATCAGCATGGAGAAGGTGAACAGCGAGATGTAGGCAAAGAAACGGTTGTAACCTTCGTCCTCTTCCATATAGCCGATGGTGTAGATGTGCACCATCAGCGAGACAAAGGTCACGACACACATCATCATGGCCGTCAGGCCGTCGACCAGAAAGCCGATTTCCATCTTCAGATTGCCGACGACCATCCAGGTGTAAAGCGTTTCATTAAAACGCGCGCCGTCCATGGCCACGCTTTTGAGCGTCATGGCCGAGATGATGAAAGCAACCAGCACGCCCAGAATGGTCAGCGTATGCGACAGGCGACGGCCTATCCAGTTGCCGCCAAAGGTGGTGCCAAAAATACCGGCCAGCAAAGCGCCCGCCAGCGGCGCCAGTGGAACAACCAACAGCGTGGCTGCGGAAAGGGTTTGACTCATTGTTGAACCGTCCGTAGGGGCGCCCCAAGGGCGGTTTGTGCCCCCTCGGGGGGCAGCGTGTACACGAAGTGAAAAGCGTGGGGGTTCATTCAGTTAACCCTTGAGCGTGTTGAGTTCGTCCACGTTGATGCTGGACTTGTTACGGAACAGCAGCACCAGAATCGCCAGACCAATGGCCGATTCGGCAGCCGCAACCGTCAGGATGAAGAAGACAAAGATCTGGCCGGCCATGTCGTTCAGGTAGTAGGAGAACGCCACGAAATTCATGTTGACCGCCAGCAGCATCAGCTCGATCGCCATCAGCAACACGATCAGGTTCTTGCGGTTCAGGAAAATGCCGATCACCGACAGCGCGAACAACATCGCGCCCAATGTCAGGAAATGTCCAAGCGTGACCATCATGCCTTCTCCTCGTTAGCGGCCGCTACAGGTGCGGCAACAGTGGGCTTGATCTTGACCAGACGGACCCGATCGCCGGGTTTAACGCGAATCTGGTCGGCCGGATTGATGTATTTGGAGTCCTTGCGCTCGCGCAGGGTCAAGGCAATGGCCGCAATGATGGCCACCAGCAAAATCACCGCCGCGATTTCCAGCGGGTAGATGTATTCCGAATAAAGCACCTTGCCAAGCTCTTTGGTGTTCGACACCTGGGCGACCACCTCACCGGCCACCGCTAGCACCGGCTTGGGTTCCTGGCTGGGACGAAAACCACCCATCAGGACGGCGGCCATTTCCAGTGCAATCAAGGCGCCCACGGTGGCGGCCAGGGGGAAATGTTTCCAGAAGCCCTTGCGCACACCGTCCAGATTGACATCCAGCATCATCACCACAAAGAGGAACAGCACCATGACGGCGCCGACATACACCAGCACCAGGGTAATGGCGAGGAATTCGGCTTTCAGCAAAATCCAGACGGCGGCCGCCTGGAAAAAGGCCAAGACCAAATACAGCGCGGCATGCACCGGATTGCGGGCGGTGATCACCTTGAATGCGGCAAACAGCAACACCAGGGCGAAGACATAAAAGAGACCTGTTTTAGCGTCCATGTTCTGCGAATCTTTCTTGAGCCAACTACTTATTGGTCTTGTTCAGCGGTACTTGGCATCAGCGGCACGGTTGGCCGCAATTTCTTTTTCGTAACGGTCACCGACCGCCAGCAACATGTCTTTGGTGAAGTACAGGTCGCCTCGTTTTTCCCCGTGGTATTCAAAGATATGGGTTTCAACAATGGAGTCCACCGGGCAGCTTTCTTCGCAGAAGCCGCAAAAAATGCATTTGGTCAGGTCGATGTCGTAACGCGAGGTGCGACGGCTGCCGTCGTCGCGCACATCCGACTCAATCGTGATGGCCATGGCCGGACACACCGCCTCGCACAACTTGCAGGCGATGCAACGCTCTTCACCGTTGTCATAACGGCGCAGCGCATGCAGGCCGCGAAAACGCGGGCTCAACGGCGTTTTTTCTTCCGGAAACTGGATTGTGATTTTCCGGCTGAACATGTACTTGCCGGTCAGGGCCATGCCCTTGAACAGCTCGGTGAGCATGAAGCTCGACACAAAATCCTTGACGGACGCGATTGCAGACATAACTCTATTTCCAGATGTTGTAAGGGGTCTGCATCCAGGCCCCAACGACCACCAGCCAGACCAGGGTCACAGGAATGAAGATTTTCCAGCCCAGACGCATGATCTGGTCATAACGGAAGCGCGGGAAGGTGGCGCGCACCCACAAGAACATGGTGACCACGACAAAGGTCTTGGCACCCAGCCAGATCCAGCCCGGAATGAAGCTCAGGGCTTCGACAGGCGGCAACCAGCCGCCCAGGAACAGCAGCACGGCCAGGATGGCGACCAGCCACATGTTCGCGTATTCGGCGAGGAAGAACATTGCGAAAGCCATGCCCGAATACTCGACCATATGGCCCGCCACGATTTCGGACTCGCCTTCCACCACGTCGAACGGGTGGCGGTTGGTCTCGGCCAGGCCGGAGATGAAATACACGACAAAAATCGGCAACAGCGGCAACCAGTTCCACGACAGGAAGGTCCAGCCCTGGCTGGCCATGCTGCCCTTGCCTTGGCTCATCACAATGTCAGTCATGTTGAGGCTGCCCGACACCATGAGCACCACCACCAGGCAGAAGCCCATCGCAATTTCGTAGCTGATCATTTGCGCCGAAGCGCGCATGGCACCCAGGAACGCGTATTTGGAGTTGGAAGCCCAGCCCGCAATGATCACGCCATAGACCTCCAGCGAGGTGATGGCCATCAGGAACAAGAGGCCGGCATTGATGTTGGCCAGCGCGATCTCGGGCCCGAAAGGAATCACGGCCCAGGCCGCCAGCGCCGGCATGATGGTCATGATGGGACCCAGCACAAACAAGCCTTTGCTGGCCGCCGTCGGCATGATGATTTCTTTGGTCAGCAGCTTGAGTGCATCGGCAATCGGCTGCAGCAGGCCAAATGGGCCGACACGGTTTGGGCCCAGACGGATCTGGGTGAAACCAATCGCCTTGCGCTCCCACAAGGTCAGGTAGGCGACACAGCCCATCAGGGGCAGGAGCACACAGACGATCTTGATCAGCGCCCACACAACCGGCCAGACCGTGCCCGGCCAAATGCCGCCCATCAAACCCTGGCCAAAGGCAAAAATCGCGTCAATCATGCGGCCACTCCTTCAACATGGACAGCCTGCCGCGCATCGGCGGTCAGCTGCAGCGATGTCGCGCGCCGGACCAAACTGTCGAGCTGGTAAATACTGGCAACGGCAGGGGCTGCGCCGCCTGCGGCCAGTTGAATACCAGCTTCGGTCTTGTTACCCAGGCGGTCTGCAGGCACTTGTGCGCCTTCGGCACCCGGGATCTGCTTGAGCACATCCTGCGCGGACTCGAAATCAAAGCCGGGCAAATCAAGCAAATTCGCCAACACACGCAAGACTTTCCAGGCGGGGCGTGTTTCGCCCAAAGGCTTGACCACCGCATGAAAACTCTGCACGCGGCCTTCGGCGTTCACAAACGTGCCTGGTGTTTCCGTGAAAGGCGCAATCGGCAGCAACACGTCGCTGAACGCCATATTGGCCTTGAACGGGCTCAGGGTCACCACCATGTGGGAGGCATTGAGCGAAGCCTTGGCGGATACACCGGCGGCCGAATCAAATTCAGGTTCATTGCCCAGCAGGAGCACGGCCTTGAGTTTGCCAGCCAGCATTTGACCCGCATCCAGACCTTTGTCAGCCGGTAAGGCACCGGCCAGCTGCGCACCCACGGTGTTGGCGGCTTCCGTCAGATAACCCACGCTGGCGCCGGTTTGTTCGGCGATCCAGTTGGCCAGATTCAGGAGGCTGCTCGCGTTGGCGTGATGTGCAGCCGCGTTACCCAGCAAAATAGCTTTGCGTTCGCCACCCAGCAGGGATTGGGCAATCGCCTTGGCGGACTCGCTGGCCTGTCCGGAGGCTGGCGCCGCAACACCCTTCTCTGCCGCTATGGCCGCAGCCACATCGGCCAGCGCTTGCACCCAGGCGGCCGGATCGACCTGCAGGCTGTTGGCGACGGGCATGGCCCAGGCGTCGACCGACGCCAGTTCCGCTACGGAATTAATAGCACTCAGCGCACATCCCTTGCGGACAGACTGCCGAATTCGTTGTGCAAACAGCGGATGGTCCTTGCGCAGGTTCGAGCCGACAACCAGCACACGCTGCAGTTGCGACAGCGAAGCAATCGATGTGCCCAGCCAGCGCACGGTCTGCGCGGGGGCAAACTCGGCGCTGCGCAGGCGGTAGTCGATGTTGTCACTGCCCAGGCCGCGCATCAACGAAGCCGCCAGGTACAACTCTTCCAGCGTGCTGTGTGGGCTGGCCAAGGTGCCAATACTTTCAGCGCCGTGGTCGGCCTTGATTTGTTTCAGGCCGTTGGCCACATATTCAAGCGCGGTCTGCCAGTCAACGGCTTTCCACTCACCGCCCTGCTTGAGCATGGGTGTCTTCAGGCGTTCGTCGCTGTTCAGGGCTTCGTAGGAGAAACGGTCACGGTCGGCAATCCAGCACTCGTTGATATCTTCGTTTTCCAGCGGCACCACACGCATGACCTGGTTGTTCTTGACCTGGATCACCAGGTTGGCACCCGTGGAGTCATGCGGGCTGACCGACTTGCGGCGTGACAGCTCCCAAGTGCGGGCGCTGTAGCGGAAAGGTTTGCTGGTCAACGCGCCCACCGGGCAAATGTCGATCATGTTGCCGGACAGTTCAGAGTCCACCGACATGCCGACAAAGGTTTCAATCTCTGCATGTTCGCCGCGGTGCGACATGCCCAGCTCCATCACGCCGGCCACTTCCTGGCCGAAACGCACGCAGCGGGTGCAGTGAATGCAACGGCTCATCTCTTCCATCGAGATCAGCGGGCCCACGTCCTTGTGGAAAACCACGCGTTTTTCTTCTTCGTAACGCGAACCGCTGCCGCCATAACCCACGGCCAAGTCCTGCAATTGGCATTCGCCGCCCTGGTCGCAGATCGGGCAATCCAGCGGGTGGTTGATCAGCAAAAACTCCATCACGCCTTTTTGGGCCTTGATGGCTTTGTCGCTCTTGGTGTGCACAACCATGCCCTGCGTCACGGGCGTGGCGCAGGCCGGCATGGGCTTGGGCGCTTTTTCGACATCGACCAGGCACATGCGGCAATTGGCCGCGATGCTGAGTTTCTTGTGATAACAAAAATGCGGAATGTAAGTGCCGGCTTTTTCAGCCGCGTGCATGACCGTGCTGCCTTCGAGCACTTCCACTTTCTGACCGTCGAGTTGGATTTCAACCATGGTGAATTGCTTTTAGAGGGGGCGCGTGTCAGGCGTAAACCGGGACCAGACAGGTCTTGTGGGTGATGTGGTGCTCAAACTCGGCACGGAAGTGCTTGATCATCGCGCGCACCGGCATCGCGGCGGCATCGCCGAGGGCGCAAATCGTGCGTCCCTGGATATTGTCTGAAATCGAATTCAGCATCTCGAGGTCGCTTTCGCGGCCCTGCCCGTTTTCGATGCGATTCACCATGCGCCAGAGCCAGCCCGTGCCTTCGCGGCAGGGTGTGCACTGGCCGCAGCTTTCGTGCATGTAGAAATAAGACAGACGCAGCAGGCTTTTCACCATGCAGCGGGTTTCGTCCATCACGATGACAGCGCCTGAGCCCAGCATGGAGCCGGCCTTGGCTATCGAGTCATAGTCCATGTCGGTGGCCATCATGATGTCGGCAGGTAACACCGGCATGGAGGAGCCGCCGGGAATCACGGCCTTGAGCTTGCGCCCGCCGCGCATGCCGCCGGCAAGTTCCAGCAGCTTGGCAAACGGCGTGCCCATGGGGATTTCGTAATTGCCGGGGCGCTCGACATCACCGCTGATGGTGAAAATCTTGGTGCCGCCATTGTTGGGCTTGCCGCATTCCAGATAAGCCTGACCACCATTGCGGATGATCCAGGGCACAGCGGCAAAGGTTTCGGTGTTGTTGATGGTCGTCGGCTTGCCGTACAAACCAAAACTTGCCGGGAATGGCGGTTTGAAACGCGGCTGGCCTTTTTTGCCTTCCAGCGATTCGAGCAAGGCGGTTTCTTCGCCGCAGATGTAGGCACCGAAGCCATGGGCCGCATGCAACTGGAAGCTGTAGTTGCTGCCCAGGATGTTGTCGCCCAACAAACCGGCGGCACGCGCTTCTTCCAGCGCTTCTTCGAAACGCCGGTAGGTTGCAAAAATTTCGCCGTGGATGTAGTTGTAGCCGACGCTGATGCCCATCGCATACGCCGCAATCGCCATGCCTTCGATGACGATGTGCGGGTTGTACTGCATGATGTCGCGGTCTTTGGCCGTGCCCGGCTCGCCTTCGTCCGAGTTGCAAACCAGGTACTTCTGGCCGGGAAACTGGCGCGGCATGAAACTCCACTTCAGGCCGGTCGGAAAACCGGCGCCGCCGCGGCCGCGCAAGCTGCCGGCCTTGACCTCGGCGATCACCTGGTCCTGCGTCATGGGCTCGCCGCCGTCCTTGCCCAAAATCTTGCGCAAGGCCTGGTAGCCGCCGCGCGCCTCGTAGTCTTTCAGGCGCCAGTTGGTGCCATCCAGGCCCGCCATGATTTGCGGGTTGATGTGCCGGCCATGGAAGGAGGTCTGAACGCCGGTGGCCTCAAACTGGGCAAGAAGGCTGGAAGCAGCTGTGGATGCAGAAGCGGACATGGTTATTTCGCCTCGGCGGATTTAAGGCCATCGATCAATTGGTCAAGCTTTTCATTGCTCATGAAGCTGCACATGGTCAGGTCGTTGACCAGCATCACCGGAGAATCAGCACAGGCACCCAGGCACTCGGACTGCTGCAGGGTGAACAAACCGTCGTCGGTCGTGCCGCCCATGGTGACCCCGAGCTTGTGCTCCAGGTAGGCCAGCGCCTTGGTGCCGTCGCGCAACTGGCAAGGCAGGTTGGTGCAGACGTTGAGCTTGTACTTGCCCATCGGCTTCTGGTTGTACATGTTGTAGAAGGTCGTGACTTCGTGCACGGCGATCGGCGCCATGCCGAGGTAGTCGGCGACCAGCTTTTCACTCTCGGCGCTGACAAAACCCTGCTCCTGCTGGACGATGGCCAGGCAGGCCATGACGGCAGACTGCTTCTGGTCGGCCGGGTACTTGACGACTTCGCGGTCGAAGCGCGTTATGGTTTGTTCAGACAATATCACTCCATGCTCCCAACAGCGTAGCGAGCTGCGCAACAGCTTTTCATCGGTCAATTTCACCAAACACAATGTCCATCGTGCCGATCACGGCAACGGCGTCGGCAATCATGTGCCCACGCGACATTTCATCCATGGCGGCCAGGTGCGGAAAACCCGGTGGACGGATCTTCAGGCGATAAGGTTTGTTGGCACCATCGCTGACGATGTAGATGCCGAACTCCCCCTTGGGATGTTCCACCGCCGCATAAGCCTCACCTTCAGGCACATGAAAGCCTTCGGTGAACAACTTGAAGTGGTGGATCAACTCTTCCATATTGGATTTCATCGACTCGCGATCGGGCGCAGCCACTTTGTGGTTGCTGGTGATCACCGGGCCGGGATTGACGCGCAGCCAGTCCACACATTGTTTGATGATGCGATTCGACTGGCGCATTTCTTCAATACGCACCAAGTAGCGGTCATAACAGTCGCCTGTTTTTCCAACCGGCACGTCAAAATCCATCTGCGCGTACACGTCATACGGCTGCTGCTTGCGCAAGTCCCAGGCAAAACCAGAGCCGCGCAACATGGGCCCGGTAAAGCCCAGGTTCAGTGCGCGTTCGGGCGACACCACACCGACACCAACGGTGCGCTGCTTCCAGATGCGGTTGTCTGTCAACAGGGTTTCGTATTCGTCGACCAGCTTGGGGAACTTGGTGCTGAAGTCGTCAATGAAGTCGAGCAGCGAACCCTGGCGGTTCTCGTTGAGCGCGGCAATCGCCTTGGCGTTCTTGACTTTGCTGACCTTGTACTGCGGCATGGTTTCCGGCAGGTCGCGGTACACACCGCCCGGCCGAAAATACGCGGCATGCATACGCGCGCCGGAGACGGCTTCATACATGTCGAACAAGGCCTCACGTTCGCGGAAGCAATAAATCAGGATGTTCATCGCACCGCAGTCGAAACCGTGCGCGCCCAGCCACAACAGGTGATTGAGCAGACGCGTGATTTCGGAGAACATCACACGGATGTATTGCGCGCGCACCGGCACGTCCACACCGATGAGTTTTTCGATGGCCAGGCAATACGCATGCTCGTTGGACATCATGGACACGTAATCGAGCCGATCCATGTAAGGCAGCGACTGGATGTAGGTTTTGCTTTCAGCCAGTTTTTCCGTGGCGCGGTGCAACAGGCCGATGTGCGGGTCGGCGCGCTGGATCACTTCGCCGTCGAGTTCGAGCACAAGGCGCAGCACACCGTGGGCCGCAGGGTGTTGCGGCCCGAAGTTGAGCGTGTAGTTTTTGATTTCAGCCATGTCGTATCTCTTGCCGGCGCCGCTTACTGCAGGCCACCGTAGTTGTCTTCACGAATCACGCGCGGCGTGATTTCGCGGGGCTCAATCGTCACCGGCTGGTAAATCACACGTTTCTGCTCGGGGTCGTAACGCATTTCGACATAACCCGTTGTCGGGAAGTCCTTGCGGAAAGGATGACCGATAAAACCGTAGTCAGTCAGGATGCGACGCAGGTCGTTGTGACCTTCAAAAATGATACCGAACAGGTCAAAGGCCTCGCGTTCGAACCAGTTGGCGGCATTCCACACATCGTTGATCGACGCCACCACCGGGAAATCGTCGTCGTCACAGAAAACCTTGAGCCGCACGCGCTGGTTCAGGCTGATGGACAACAAGTGGGAGACCACACAAAAACGCCGGCCGTCGTAACGCCCTTCGGCGTATTCGGAATAATCCACACCGCACAGGTCAATCATTTGCTCGAACTGGCAACCTGGGGTGTCGCGCAAGATCAGGGCGGCAGCATGGTAGTCGGCTGCGGCCACCACCACGGTCAGCTCACCGAGCGCCACCGTGGTGCGTTTGGCTTTTTCACCCAGGGCAGCAGCAACAATGTCTGCGAGCTGTTCAGCAGAAGCGGGATGCAAAGGCCCCATTACGCCCTCGCAATGGTGTTGGTGCGGCGAATTTTTTGCTGCAGTTGAATAATGCCGTACATCAGCGCTTCGGCCGTGGGCGGGCAACCTGGCACATAAACATCGACCGGGACAATGCGGTCACAGCCGCGCACGACCGAATAACTGTAGTGGTAATAACCACCGCCGTTGGCGCACGAACCCATGGACAAGACCCAACGTGGCTCGGACATCTGGTCGTAGACCTTGCGCAGGGCTGGCCCCATCTTGTTGCACAGCGTACCGGCCACGATCATCAGGTCGGACTGGCGCGGGCTGGGACGGAACAACATGCCGAAACGGTCGAGGTCATAACGTGCAGCACCGGCATGCATCATCTCGACGGCACAACAGGCCAGACCAAATGTCATGGGCCAGAGCGAACCCGTCTTGGCCCAATTGACCACCGAGTCGTAACTCGTGGTCATGAAGCCTTCGTTAAAAACACCTTCTAGTGACATACCCGTACCTTTGTGGCGGAAGCTTGCGCTGCCGCTGAATCGTGGCTATCTATTCCCAGTCCAGCGCACCTTTTTTCCACTCGTAGACAAAACCCACGACCAGAATGCCCAGGAAAACCATCACGGACCAAAAACCCACCGCACCAACTTCCTTGAGCGCCACGGCCCATGGAAACAGGAAGGCAATTTCAAGGTCAAAAAGAATAAACAGGATGGCGACCAGGTAGTAGCGCACATCGAATTTCATGCGGGCATCTTCAAACGCCTCGAAGCCGCACTCGTAAGGGGAATTTTTTTCGCTGTCCGGCTTGTGCGGACCCAGCAGACGACCCAAAACCTGGGGTACAACGCCGACAGCAACGCCCACCAGAATAAACAACAGGACAGGAAGGTATTGGTCGAGGTTCATTGTCGATTCAACTTCTGGAAGCCGCCTTTGCAGTTGGGCCAGTTTGCTGCTTCAGGCAACCCACTCTTGCGTGCGCAAGACAGATCACCATAAATGGTGCGGACGGCGAGACTCGAACTCGCACAGCTTTCGCCACTACCCCCTCAAGATAGCGTGTCTACCAATTTCACCACGTCCGCGGTTTTAAGTTGTGTCCGGATGGCATGAGGAAATCTTGCGATTTTTAGCTTTCCGGACAGTCTTAGAGTTTACCCTGAAATTGCACTGCGCCCAGTGCGGCGCGAAGTCTTTCTCGCGCTATTTCGTCGGGATTTGACCTGCGCCTGGGGTTGCGGGTGCAACCGGCACGGTTGAGGCACCGGTGCCGGTCGCTGGGACAGCGGTCCCCGGAATTTGCGCAGCACCAGAAGCGGCGGATGCGGGTGCAGGGGCGGTCAAGGCAGAGCCTTCCAGCACGCTGGAGCCGGTTTGCGGACGTGCGTTGCTGAAGTAGGCCAGCGCCAGGGTGCAGACAAAAAACACCGCAGCCAGCACCGCCGTTGTGCGCGACAGGAAGTTGGCACTACCACTGGCGCCGAACAGGCTGCCCGAGCCGCCACTGCCAAAGGCTGCACCCATGTCGGCGCCCTTGCCGTGCTGCACCAGGATCAAACCAATCATGCCCAGTGCGGAAAGCATCTGAATCACCAAAACAACGGTTAACCAAACATTCATATCAACTCCTAATTTAATAGCGGTCCGCGCCCGTCAAATGGCGGTTGCAGCAATAATTTTCAAAAAGTCCGGGGCCTTGAGCGACGCGCCGCCAATCAGGCCTCCATCGATATCGGCTTGACCCAGCAGCGCAGCGGCGTTGGACGCATTCATGCTGCCGCCGTACAAAATTTTCACGCGCGCGGCCTGATCGGTCGCCGCCTTGAGCTGGAGCCGCAACACGGCATGCACCGCCTGCGCCTCTTCGGGCGTCGCGGTTTTGCCCGTGCCTATGGCCCAGACCGGTTCATACGCCACCACGATTTCGCTGATGCAATGACCGTTGGCATGAATCACAGCCGCCAGCTGACGCTTGACGACGGCTTGCGTCTGCCCGGCCTCACGCTCGGCCAGCGTTTCGCCGACACACACAATTGGCGTCACCCCTGCGGCCAAGGCTTGCTGGGCCTTCTGCGCCACCACCCCATCGGTTTCCCCGTGGTATTGGCGACGCTCGGAATGGCCCACGATGACATAACGGCAGCCGAACTCCTTGAGCATGGACGCACTGACTTCACCGGTGAACGCACCCGCGACCTGGCTCGACACGTCCTGCGCGCCCAAACCAATCGAAGACAGCCCCGGCAAAGCCCCAGCCAAGGCCTGAAATTGCGCCAGATAGGGTGCAGGAATGCACAGCGCGACCTCACAAGGCAGTGGCGCCGGCAAAGCTGCCAGCATGTCGCGCAGCAAAGCCTCGTTGGCAGCCAGGCTGCCATTCATCTTCCAGTTTCCCGCAATCAGCTTTTTCATGGCCTTGGATGTTTACCAGCTCAAAACGATTTTGCCGATGTGCTGGTTGGACTCCATCAGCACATGCGCTTTCGCGGCATCGGCTGCCGGAAAGGTGCTGTGGATCACAGGCTTGACACTGCCATTCGCCAGCAGCGGCCAGACCTTGTCCTTGAGCGCGTTGGCAATCGCCGTCTTGAACGCCAGCGGCCGCGGACGCAAGGTCGAACCGGTAATGGTCAGACGTTTGCGCAGCACCAGGCCGGCATTGATTTCGGCCTTGATGCCACCCTGCACGCCAATGAACACCATACGGCCGTCTTCGGCCAGGCACTCGACCTCGCGCGCAACGTAGTTGCCAGCCACCATGTCCAGGATCACATCCACGCCTTTACCGCCGGTCAGCTTTTTGACTTCTTCGGCAAAGTCAGTAGTCCGGTAGTTGATGGCATGGTCGGCACCCAACGCCACGCAGGCCGCGCATTTTTCATCGCTACCGGCCGTCACCAGCACCGTCGCGCCCATGGCTTTGGCGAGCTGGATGGCAGTCACGCCGATGCCGCTGGAGCCACCCTGGATCAACAGCGTTTCGCCCTTTTGCAGGCGACCGCGGTCAAACACATTGCTCCATACGGTGAAGAAGGTTTCAGGCAGCGAAGCGGCCTCGATATCACTGAAGCCCGCAGGCACCGGCAGACACTGACCCACCGGGGCCACACACAGCTCGGCATAACCGCCGCCAGCCACCAGCGCGCAAACGCGGTCGCCAACTTTCAGGCCTGCCTGGGCCATGGCCTCGGCATCGCCGCTGACGATTTCGCCGGCCACTTCCAGACCGGGAATATCGGAAGCGCCCGGTGGCACCGGGTAGTTGCCAGTGCGCTGCAAGACGTCAGGCCGGTTCACACCGGAGGCGGCAACACGAATCAACAATTCGCCAGCGCCGGCAAGCGGCGCTGGCCGGTCGCCCAGACGCAGAACGTCGGGCGGACCGTAGGAGGTAATTTCAACAGCTCGCATGGAATTTTCAATCATTTTCGGCTGCAGCCCCCAAGGGACGGGCGCAAGCAGCTACAAAATCAATAGCGAATCAACCTTGGTCCTGGCCTTGTGCCGGACGGTCCAGCAGCGCCTTCATGGACAGCTTGACGCGGCCTTTTTCGTCGGTTTCCAGAACCTTGACCTTGATGATCTGGCCTTCCTTCAGGTAATCGGTGACACGCTCGACACGCTCGTGGGCGATCTGGCTGATATGCAGCAGGCCATCCTTGCCGGGCATCAAGTTGACCAGGGCGCCGAAGTCCAAAATCTTGGTGATGGCACCTTCGTAGACCTTGCCGATTTCGACTTCAGCGGTGATCTCGGCGATGCGGCGCTTGGCCTCGTCTGCCTTGGCGCTGTCGTTCGACGCGATGGTGATGGTGCCATCTTCCTCGATGTTGATCTGCGTGCCGGTTTCTTCGGTCAGCGCACGGATCACGGCGCCGCCCTTGCCGATCACGTCACGGATTTTTTCGGGGTTGATCTTCATCACGTAGAGGCGCGGTGCAAAGTCAGACACTTCGGCATTGGCCTGGCCCATGGCTTCCTGCATTTTCCCCAGGATGTGCATGCGGGCTTCCTTGGCCTGAGCCAGTGCGACCTGCATGATTTCCTTGGTGATGCCCTGGATTTTGATGTCCATCTGCAGCGCGGTGATACCGGCGGTGGTACCGGCCACCTTGAAGTCCATGTCACCCAGGTGATCTTCGTCACCCAGGATGTCGGTCAACACGGCGAAGCGGTTGTCTTCCTTGATCAGACCCATGGCGATACCAGCCACATGCGCTTTCATCGGCACACCAGCATCCATCAGCGACAAGCAGCCGCCGCAGACCGAAGCCATGGAGGAGGAGCCGTTGGACTCGGTGATCTCGCTGACCACACGCATGGTGTAGGGGAATTCCTCTTTCGAAGGCAACACGGCGATCAGCGCGCGTTTGGCCAGACGGCCGTGGCCGATTTCGCGGCGTTTTGGCGAGCCCACACGGCCGGTTTCGCCAGTGGCGAACGGAGGCATGTTGTAGTGCAGCATGAAGCGGTCTTCGTAGTCGCCGGACAGCGCGTCGATGCGCTGTGCATCACGCTCGGTGCCCAGCGTGGTCACGACCAGCGCCTGGGTTTCACCACGGGTGAACAGGGCCGAACCGTGGGTACGCGGCAGCACGCTGTTGCGGATTTCAATCGCACGCACAGTGCGTGTGTCGCGACCGTCGATACGTGGCTCGCCGGCCAGGATCTGGCTACGCACGATTTTGGCTTCGATGTCGAACAACATGCCTTCAACGGCCACGCCGTCAAACGCCACACCGTCGGCCTTGAGCGCGCTCATGACGTCGGTCGTCACCACGCGGCAAGCTTGCGTACGGGCTTGTTTGGCGCGGATCTGGTATGCGGCTTGCAGCTTGGCGGCGGCCAGTTCATTGACCTTGGCGATCAGCGGCAGGTCTTTAGCGGGTGCTTCCCAGGCCCAGACCGGCTTGCCGGCGTCACGCACCAGTTCATGGATCGCGTTGATGGCGATGTTGCCTTGCTCATGGCCAAACACGATGGCGCCCAGCATGATTTCTTCGGACAACTGCTTGGCTTCGGACTCGACCATCAGCACAGCGGCTTCGGTACCAGCAACAACCAGATCCATGACGGAATCCTTGAGCTGGGTCTTGCCGGGGTTCAGCACGTACTGGCCGTCGATGTAAGCCACACGAGCCGCACCGATAGGGCCGTTGAACGGGATGCCGGAGATCGCCAGCGCTGCGCTAGAGGCAATCAGCGCAGGAATGTCACCTTCGACTTCAGGGTTCAGCGACAACACATGGATCACGACCTGCACTTCGTTGAAGAAACCTTCAGGGAAGAGCGGGCGGATCGGGCGGTCGATCAGGCGCGAGGTCAGCGTTTCAAATTCGCTGGGGCGGCCTTCGCGCTTGAAGAAGCTGCCTGGAATGCGGCCAGCGGCGTAGGTTTTTTCCAGGTAGTCAACGGTCAGCGGGAAGAAGTCCTGGCCAGGCTTGGCTTCGGTCTTGGCGACCACGGTGGCAAGCACCACGGTGCCGTCCATGTCCAGCAGCACAGCGCCGCCGGACTGGCGAGCGACTTCGCCGGTTTCCATCGTGACCTTGTGCTGGCCCCATTGGAAGGATTTGGTAACTTTGTTGAAAATGCTCATGTTCTTTTCTCCACTAGTTTCAGGCACTTGAGGCAGCGCGAGAGGCCCGGAGCGGCGGCTGGCCGAACACGATGCCATTCCACAAACCGCCTGATTTCCAGGGCTTTTCTTGTGGAATGACACAGCGCGTATTCGTTTTGCCTTGCTCCGAAGTAAAAAACGCCTGAGCTAGTGAACTAACTCAGGCGCTTCCTATTGGGTTTACCGCTTATTTACGCAGGCCAAGCTTGGCGATCAGCGCAACATAACGGGCCGCATCTTTGGACTTGAGGTAGTCCAGCAGCTTGCGGCGGCGGCTCACCATGCGCAACAGACCACGGCGACCGTGGTGATCCTTGGCATGGGTTTTGAAATGGGGCATCAGTTCATTGATACGGCCGGTCAGCAGACCAACTTGAACTTCCGGGCTGCCGGTATCGCCGACAGAGCGGGCGTTGGACTGAACGATTTCAGCCTTGATGGATTTTGCAATCATGGGTTTTCCTTGTGTAACTTGCGAGCGAGCCAGTGCTCCCAAAGTGAGAGTTGACCGGCGTCGTCGTGTTCTGCGGCAGGCAGCTTCACGAATGAAACAACCCGCCTTTACGCAGAGCCTTGGATTATAGCCCAGGAATCCCGCCCGATTTATCGCTGCGCCAGCCAGCGGGCTAGGCGACCCACACCTTCCTGCAGCCGGGCCGGGTCCTGGCTGGCAAAACACCAGCGCAACCAGCCCTGCATGGCCGGCGAAGGATCCGCACTGAAAGCGTTGCCCGGCGCCAGCCCCAGACCGGCTTCGACCACCAGGCGTTTGGCCACCTCGAAAGAGTCGCCCTGCCCGGTCAGCCTGAAAAACGCGTACATGCCGCCAGGCGCCGCCGAAACTTCGACACCAGGCAAGGCCTGCAGCAAGGGAATCAGGGTGTCCCGGCAGCTTTTGAGATGGGCCACCACCTGCGGGGTCACCTCCTCCGTACGCTGCAAGGCCACCACACCGGCGCGCTGGACAAAAACCGGCGCGCAGGAGGTGTTGAACTCGATCAGCTTGCCCATGTGGGTCGTGGCGGTGGCCGGCAGCACCAGCCAGCCCAGGCGCCAGCCTGTCATCAGAAAACTTTTCGAAAAGCTGTGCGCCACCATCAGCCGATCGTCAGGCGCAGCGATATCGAGAAAACTCGGAGCGCAGCCGTTTGGCGTGTCGCCCGCGTAATACAGGCGCTCATAGACCTCATCCGCCAGAATCCAGGTGCCCGTCTTGCGGCAATGCGCCAGCAGGGTTTGCTGCTCGGCTCGGCTCAAGGTCCAGCCGGTCGGGTTGTTGGGCGAGTTGACAATCAGCAGCCGGGTGGCAGGCGTGATGGCCGCCAGCAATTCCTCCATATCTAGCTGCCACTGGCCGACCACAGGTTTCAGGCTGACACAGCGCACCGTCGCCCCCATGATGGCCGGCTGCGCGGTCAGGTTCGGCCAGACCGGCGTGACGACAACCACCTCGTCGCCGGCATCCACCACCGCCTGCACCGCCAGCATCAGCGCGTTGACGCCGCCCGAGGTCACGGCAATCCGGTCCGCACCCACAGGCGCCGCACCCTCACGACGCCGCGCGCTGCAATACACGGCGATGGCCTCGCGCAGCTCGGCCAGCCCGAGGTTATGCGCGTAAAAGGTTTCGCCCTGGCTCAAGGACTGGGCCGCCGCATCGCGGATAAAAGCGGGCGTGACTTCATCACTTTCGCCAAACCAGAACTTGAGCACGTCGCTGCGGCCTATGCCCGCATTGGCCACCTGACGGATCAAGGACTCTTCGAGATCAAGGACAACTTGTCGCATCTACGGCCTTTCAGGGGCGAACCATTTTGCAGGAATGCGGCTGCTCGGAACGTGCCGCAGGAATGGTCTTGATCACGCGAAAACCATAACCCGAACCCTCCACGTCGAACTTGACGCCAGGTGTGCCCTGCTTGTCCATCACGGCCACCAGCAAAGGCTGCTGGAACTGGTGATCAGCACCACGCATCACGCCCTGATGCCCCGCAAACACGACCTTCATTTTTTCCATTTGTGCGGCCACCGCGGCGGACTCGACCGTGCCGGCCTTTTCAATGCTCTGCACCAGGCCCTCCACCATCAACTGCATGCGCATGTGCACGTAGTCGTCCTGCGGCTTGGGGAAACGCTGGCGAAAGGATTGGTAAAAAGTCTCGGAGGCGGCACCGGCTTCATTGGGAAACCAGTCGGCCACCGCAATCACCTTGCCGACACCGGCATCACCCAGCGCGGCCGGAACACCCAGCGCATTGCCGTAGAAGGTGTAGAAACGTCCCTCGAAACCAACTTCTTTCGCGGCCTTGACCAGCAAGGTCAAATCGTTGCCCCAGTTACCGGTAAGCACGGCCTGCGCGCCGCTGGCCTTGATCTTGGCAACATAAGGCAGGAAGTCCTTGACGCGGCCCATGGGGTGCAACTCGTCGCCGACGATTTGTACATCGGGGCGCTGCGCCGTCAGCTGTTTGCGGGCCTCGCGCGACACAGCCTGGCCAAAACTGTAGTCCTGGCCAATCAGGTAAACACTCTTGAGCGCCTTGTCATCCTTGAGCACATCCATCAACGCTGCCATACGCATGTCGGCGTGGGCATCAAACCGAAAATGCCAGTAGCTGCATTTTTCATTGGTCAAAACGGGGTCCACCGCCGAATAGTTCAAAAAGAGAACCCGCTTGGACGGCTCGCGTTCATTGTGTTTGTTGATCGCATCGACCAGCACCGCGGCCGTCGACGACGAATTGCCCTGGGTCACCAAGCTCATGCCGTCATCGATAGCCGAACGTAAGGCAGACAAGGCCTCTTCGTTCTGTCCCTTGCTGTCGTAACGCTCAAAAACCAGCGGACGGTTTCCACCGGGCAGCTTGATGCCGCCACGCGCGTTGACGCGCTCGGCGGCCCATGCCAGATTGCGAAAAACGGCCTCGCCGGTGTTGGCAAAAGGCCCGGATAGACTTTCGATCAAAGCCACGCGCACAGGCGGTTGAGTCGTCGTCGCGGGCTGCGCAAACACAGTTGGCGACAACAGGGAGGCGCCGGCCGCTAGGGCCAAGGCCGCGCGTTTCAAGAGCTTGGGGATGAAAAAATACATTCGACATTTTCCTTGAAATTCTTCGCAACACGCCTACCTGCTCTGCATGCGGCAATCACGGTTGAGAGCCGCGAAGTGTAGGGGAAATTTTCCCCGCCCAACCCCTTGGAGTCTCCATGTTTTATTCACTCGCCAGCCGTCCTGCCCATAACGCCCAACGCCACGCCCCCTCACTGGTGAACAATGGCGCGCTCGACAATTTTCTCAGCGACACCTTGAACAACCTGGCCGGCGCCCGACCCAACCAGACGGCCAAGGTGGAAGACGGCGACACCGCCTATTCGCTGCAACTCGATGTGCCCGGCCTGAGCAAGGAGCAACTGGACATCGGCATCGAAGGTGACGTTGTGCGTATCAACAGCAAAACCGACGCGGCGCGTTCAGTCAAGGCCGCCTACCGTTTTCCGCTGGAAATTGATGCCGCTAGCAGCTCCGCCAAACTGGAAAATGGCGTGTTGACATTGTCGCTGGGCAAAAAAATCCCTGAGAGCAAAGTGGCTCAGCTCCCCATCCAATAAACAAACCGGCCCCCACGGTTGCTCACTTCGTGTAGCGCCCTGCCCCCCGATGGGGCCGTCTTTTCCTAGGGGCGGCCCGTCGGAAAAGGCTGTGCGCCACAGAGCACGGGGGTTTACAGCGCGATGTCTGCCAGACTCCAGCGCGGCTTCACGTCAAAGGTGTAGCTGCGCTGTATGTCTTCCAGCCCGGCCTGGAGACGCATGCCGGCCGCCAGCGCAATCATCGCGCCGTTGTCTGTGCACAAATGCAGCTCGGGGTAATGCACACGAATCCCGCGTTTCTTGCAAGCCGCATTGAGTTGCTCGCGCAGCAAGGTGTTTGCCCCCACACCACCGGCCACCACCAGCCGCTTCAGGCCGGTTTGTTCCAGCGCTTTGAGCGACTTCTTGACCAGCACTTCCACAATCGCCGCCTGCGTCGAGGCGGCCAGATCGGCGCGTGCCTGATCGCTCATGGTTTCGCCGAGTTTTTTGGCCTGCGTCAGCACCGCTGTTTTCAGGCCGGAGAAGGAAAAATCCAGGTCGCCGCTGTGCAGCAAAGGCCTGGGCAGCTTGAAGGCCTGGCCATCACCCTGCCCTGCCAACTTGGCCAGCGCCGGACCGCCGGGATAAGGCAGCCCCAACAATTTGGCCGATTTGTCAAAGGCCTCGCCAGCCGCGTCATCAATGGTTTCGCCCAGCAACTCGTAACTGCCGACGCGGTCCACTCGCATCAATTGCGTATGACCGCCCGACACCAGCAGCGCCACAAAAGCAAATTCAGGGGGATCGGCGCTCAAGAAAGGCGACAACAAATGTCCTTCCAGGTGGTGCACACCCATCACGGGTTTGCCCAGGCTAGCGGCCAGCGAGCAGGCCACACCGGCCCCCACCAGCAAGGCCCCGGCCAGGCCCGGCCCGCGGGTATAGGCAATCACATCAACATCCGCCAGTGAACGTTGCGCCTGGCTCATCACCTCGTTGATCAGCGGCAACACCCGCCGGATATGGTCGCGGCTGGCCAGCTCGGGCACCACGCCCCCATAGGCCTGGTGCATTTCAATCTGGCTGTGCAAGGCGTGCGACAACAACCGCGGCACACCCGACCCCGACGCATCCGTCAAGGCCACACCCGTTTCGTCGCATGACGACTCAATTCCCAACACCAACAAGTTTTCCTGCATAGGCCCGAAGTTTAGGCCAAACAGGTTCAGGCTCCGCTCGGGAGCGCGCGTTGCACGCCATGGTGCTTGGCGCTGCTCGGCAAGCTGCGGGCATTCAGACACGGTAAAGTCGCTGCAACATGAAAAAACTGCTGCTGGGCTGTATCGCCGACGACTTCACTGGGGCCACCGACCTCGCCAACAACCTGGTGCGTGCCGGCATGCGTGTGGTGCAAACCATAGGCCTGCCCGATCAGCCGCTGGCAGCCGAGACCGACGCCGTGGTCGTCGCGCTCAAGTCGCGCACCTTGCCGGTGGACCAGGCGGTTGCGCAGTCGCTGGCCGCCCTGCACTGGCTGCAGGCGCAGGGCGCGCAGCAGATTTATTTCAAGTATTGCTCCACCTTTGACAGCACGCCGCAAGGCAACATCGGCCCGGTCACCGAAGCGCTGATGGACGCGCTGGCGCCCCTGCCCGGCAGCGACTTCAGCATCGCCACGCCGGCCTTCCCCGACAACCAGCGCACGGTGTTCAAGGGCCATCTGTTTGTGGGCGAGGTCTTGTTGCATGAAAGCGGCATGCAAAACCACCCGCTCACCCCCATGACGGACGCCAACCTGGTGCGGGTGTTGCAGGCGCAATGCAAACGCAAGGTTGGCCTCATTGATTACACCGTGGTGGCGCAGGGCTCGGCCGCGGTGCAAGCCCGCATGGCGACGCTGCGCGAGCAGGGTGTGGGCATCGCCATCGTGGACGCGATTTCCAACGACGACTTGTTGCGCCTGGCGCCGGCGCTTAAAACCATGCCCTTGCTCACGGGAGGCTCCGGTCTGGCCATCGGTTTGCCAGCCAACTTCGGCATCACGCCTTCGTCCACGGCCAGCGCCTTGCCGCCGGCCACGGGCTGGCAGGCGGTGGTGTCGGGCAGTTGTTCGCTGGCCACCAACCGGCAGGTGCAAGCTTTTATCCAGGCCGGGCATCCGGCCTTGGCTGTGGATGCCTTGCAAATCATCCAGAAAGAAGCCGTGGGTATCGACGTGACAGCCGAGGTGTTGGCCTGGGCCGCGCCAAAACTCGCTCAGGGGCCGGTGCTGATTTATTCCTCCGCGGACCCGGCCGTCGTCAAGGCGGTCCAGGCGCAGCTCGGGGTCGAAGAAGCCGGCGCCCTGGTGGAACGCACCCTGGCCGCCATCGCGCGTGTACTGGTGCAACACGGCGTGCGCCAGTTGGTGGTGGCGGGCGGCGAAACCTCGGGTGCCTGTGTGCAGGCCCTGGCCATCAAACACATGAAAATTGGCACACAAATCGACCCTGGCGTGCCCTGGTGTTATGCGCAAACCGAGGCGGCCAACGAAGAAGGCATACACCTGACCTTGAAGTCGGGCAACTTCGGCACGGACGACTTTTTCAGCAAAGCTTTTGCGAGGCTCGCATGACGGAAACCCAGGCCCGGGAGGAAATCTGCCGTGTCGGCCGCAGCCTGTTCGAGCGCGGTTATGTTCATGCCACGGCCGGCAACATCAGTGTCCGGCTGCCAGAGTCGGATGGCGGCGGTTTTCTGATCACCCCTACCGATGCCTGCCTGGGCACGCTGGACCCGGCCCGGCTCGCCAGGCTGGATGCACAAGCCCAACAAGTCAGCGGCGACACTGCCAGTAAAACCATAACACTTCACACCCATATCTATAGGGCTGCAAGCCAGTTTGACCCTGAAACCCGGTGTGTGATCCACACCCATAGCAGCCACTGCGTGGCGCTGACCTTGAGGCCTGACGTCGGCCCGGAACTGTTGCCCGCCCTTACCCCTTACTTTGTGATGAAGGTCGGCCACGTGCCACTGATCAGCTACCACCGGCCCGGCGCGCCCGAAGCCGCCCTGCAGGTGGCCGACACCATTCGCCGTTATGGCGAAGCGGGGACACCGATACGCGCCGTCATGCTGGCGCGTTTGGGGCCCAATGTCTGGCACAACTCGCCCGCCGCGGCCATGGCCACGCTGGAAGAACTCGAAGAAACCGCCAAACTTTTGTGCCTCAGTCCCTCGCTGCCCGAACCCCTGAGCGATACACACATCGGCGAACTGCGCAAAACCTTCAAGGCCCGCTGGTAAACCGCCGGCAGCGCATCCTGGGCGCGCCACCCGTGGCGCGAATCTTGCATAAAAATGCCCATGACGCCGTCCCAGTCCTTGCGCCTTGTGATCATTGCTCCAGATCTGCTGGAAGGCGTGACCACGGACCCCCATGCGCGGCTACAGGCGGAACGCTCGCGCCAGTTGCGTATCGGCCTGCTGGAAAACGGCTACAACGTGGTGGCTGTCTTGCCGGCCGATACCTACCTGGACAAACGCCTGAGCGAGCTGCAACCCGACATGATCATCGTGGACGCGGAAAGCGAAGCCCGCGATTCACTCGAACATGTGGTGATGGCCACCCGTGACGCGCGGCGCCCGATTGTGCTGTTTACCAATGACAAGGACACCAGCCACGTGAAAGACGCGGTGGCGGCCGGTGTGTCCGCCTACATCGTGGCCGGTTTGTCGCCGGAACGTATACGCCCCATTCTGGACGTGGCGATGGCGCGTTTTGAACACGAACAAGGTCTGCGGCGCGAACTGGCGCACGCCCGGACCGAGCTGCAGGACCGCAAAGTCATAGACCGCGCCAAAGGCCTGCTGATGCAGCGGCAAAACCTCAGCGAACAGGCGGCCTACGAAAAACTGCGCAAAGCCGCCATGGACAAGGGCTTGCGCCTGGGCGAAGTCGCACAACGCATGCTGGACGCCGCCGACCTGCTGGGTTGAAGCGGCCCGCGGGGTCTGACGCCGAAATGGTGCGGCGCACAAATACAGTGCAGGTCCGGCGAAATCCAGAACCAGGTGCAGCCGCCACGGCAAACGCTATGAATTCCATAGCTGATTTCGCCCATGTATCAAGGGCTGAAGGCCAATTTCATCGTGAATCGAAGGCTAAAAGAGCCAAATCGGAGACTGGCACAGCTTTTGCGTTGAGCTAAACACCAGGCCTTCCGCTTCAACGGCGAAGCGGCAAGCCTCACAGAACAAAGGCGTTCGCACCCAGTTTCACACCACGTGTGTGGGCAGAGGTCGAGCGCCTTTTTTGTTTTTGCTTCTTTGTTTTCACTTCTGGAGTCCAGACCATGACAGATCTGCTGAAATCTTCACTGACACGCCGTACCGTTTTACAGGCCGCCGCGGTCGGCGCCGCGGGCATCAGCCCGGCGCTGCGTGCCGTGGTCTATGCCCAGGGCTCCGATGCGCCGGAGAAAAAAGAAGTCAGGATTGGTTTTATTCCGTTGACCGACTGCGCCTCGGTGGTGATGGCCTCGGTGCTGGGCATCGACAAAAAATATGGCGTGAAGATCATCCCGACCAAGGAAGCCAGCTGGGCCGGCGTGCGCGACAAACTGGTCAATGGCGAACTCGACTTTGCCCACGTGTTGTACGGCCTGGTCTACGGCGTGCACATGGGCACGGCCGGCCCGAAAAAAGACATGGCCGTGTTGATGAACCTGAACAACAACGGCCAGGCCATCACGCTGTCGAAAAAAATCGCCGACAAAGGCGCGGTGGACGCCGCCTCGCTGGCCAAGCTGATGAAAACCGACAAACGCGAATACACCTTCGCGCAGACCTTCCCCACAGGTACCCATGCCATGTGGCTGTATTACTGGCTGGCCAGTGCCGGCATCAACCCCTTCCAGGACGCACGCGCCATCGTCGTGCCGCCGCCGCAAATGGTGGCCAATATGCGCGTCGGCAACATGGACGGTTTTTGTGTGGGTGAGCCCTGGGGCCACCGCGCCATCATGGACGGCATAGGCATCACCGCCGTGACGACCCAGGACATCTGGAAAGACCACCCGGAAAAAGTGCTGGGCACCACCGCCGACTTCGTCAAGAAAAATCCCAACACCGCACGCGCGGTGACCGCAGCCATCCTGGAAGCCGGCAAGTGGATTGACGCCAACCTGTCCAACAAGATGAAGATGGCCGAAACCGTGGCCGACAAGAGTTACGTCAACACCAGCGTGGACGCGATCAACCAGCGCATCCTGGGGCGTTACCAGAACGGTCTGGGCAAAACCTGGGACGACCCGAACTACATGAAGTTTTACAACGACGGCGCGGTGAACTTCCCCTACCTGTCCGACGGCATGTGGTTTTTGACCCAGCACAAACGCTGGGGCCTGATCAAGGAGCACCCGGACTACCTGGCCCTGGCGAAACAGATCAACCACATCGACGTCTACAAGGATGCCGCCAGCGCCAGCAAAACACCGGTGCCCAAGGACCTGATGCGCACCAGCAAGATGATCGACGGCGTGGTCTGGGACGGCAAGGACCCGAAGAAATACGCCGACGGTTTCAAGGTGAAAGCATGAACGGCACGGCGAAGGGCTCCCGCTTGCTGCGGATAGCCGCCCCGGAAAACGCTTTCGGCTGCCGACACCGTTCCAGCCCAGTCACCCATACGCTGCTGAGGCAGCCCGTCTAAGGAACTCATCATGGTCAGCGCTGTTTTTCATCCTCCTTTCGACGACGCGCCCCCGGCCGCGTCGCCCGCCACCCCGGAGAGCGCCAAGCCCGCTATTCCTTCCATAGCTGCCAGCGCAATAGCCACGGGGGCTGCAGCCTCAAAAGGCTTGCAAACCACAGACCCGGCCGGCACCGCCAAACCGCCGTTCGACTGGCGCGGCGTCTGGATGGCGGTGTTGCCACCGCTGTTAGGCCTGGGTTTGCTGGTCGGCCTGTGGGAGCTGGTGTCGGCGTCCACGGGCAACAGCATTCCCTCGCCGCTGGCGACCTTCCACCAGGCGGTCGATGTGTTCAGCGACCCCTTCTACAGCAAGGGGCCGAATGACCAGGGCGTGGGCTGGAATGTCTTGTCTTCGCTGCAAAGGGTGGCGGTCGGTTTTGGCCTGGCGGCTGCGGTGGGCATTCCGGCCGGGTTCATGATCGGGCGTTTCACGTTTTTAAGCCGCATGTTCAACCCGCTGATCAGCCTGATGCGGCCGGTCTCGCCGCTGGCCTGGTTGCCGATTGGCCTGCTGGTCTTCAAGGGCGCCAACCCGGCGGCGATCTGGACGATTTTTATCTGCTCGATCTGGCCCATGATCATCAACACCGCGGTGGGTGTGCAACGTGTGCCGCAAGACTATATGAATGTGGCGCGTGTGCTCAATCTCAGCGAGTGGAAAATTTTCACCAAAATCCTTTTTCCCGCCGTTTTGCCCTACACCTTGACCGGCGTGCGCCTGGCCGTGGGCACCGCCTGGCTGGTGATTGTGGCCGCCGAGATGTTGACTGGCGGCGTCGGCATCGGCTTCTGGGTCTGGGACGAGTGGAACAACCTCAACGTCAAAAACATCATCATCGCGATTTTTGTGATCGGCATCGTCGGGCTGCTGCTGGAATTTGCGCTGATCAAGCTGGCCACGGCATTTACGTTTGAAGAGGTGAAAGCATGAACCCGTCACTGAGCAGCAAATACATCGAAATCCAGGGTGTGGCGCAAAGCTTCAAGACCCGCAAAGGTCCGTTCTGCGCGCTGCAAGACATCAACCTGACGGTCGCCAAGGGCGAGTTTGTTGCGCTGATCGGTCACTCCGGCTGCGGCAAGTCGACCTTGCTCAACCTGATCGCGGGCTTGACCACACCGACACAAGGCGCCCTGCTTTGCGCCAACCGCGAAATCGCCGGCCCCGGCCCGGAGCGCGCGGTGGTGTTTCAAAACCACTCGCTGCTGCCCTGGCTCACCTGTTTTGACAACGTCTACCTGGCGGTGGAGCGGGTCTTCGCCGC
This sequence comes from Polaromonas potterensis, assembly GCF_033446725.1. Lineage (NCBI taxonomy): Bacteria > Pseudomonadati > Pseudomonadota > Betaproteobacteria > Burkholderiales > Comamonadaceae > Polaromonas > Polaromonas potterensis. The sequence goes on from NZ_JAWQLX010000006.1 coordinate 59,954, forward strand.
CACAGAAACCCGGGCCCAACTCAAGGCTCGCACCGACGCGGCCCTGGCCATGGTCAGTCTGAGTGCTGCCGCGCAAAAACGCCCCGGCGAAATTTCCGGCGGCATGAAGCAACGTGTGGGTATTGCCCGCGCCCTGTGTATGGAGCCCAAGGTCTTGCTGCTGGACGAACCTTTCGGCGCCCTGGACGCCCTGACCCGCGCCAAGCTGCAGGACGAGTTGCTGCAAATTGTCAGCACCACCCAGAGCACGGTGGTGATGGTGACCCACGATGTGGACGAAGCGGTGCTGCTGAGCGACCGCATCGTGATGATGAGCAACGGCCCGTCCGCCACCATCGGCGAAGTGTTACATGTGGACTTGCCGCGGCCGCGCTCACGGGTGGCGCTGGCCGAAGACGCTCGTTACCTGGGTTACCGCAAGGCCGTGATCGACTTTCTCTACACCCGCCAGGGCCACGTCGAAAAAGCCGCCTGAGTCGTCAGCACTCGTCGCTTTTCGCCACATCAGGACTCTAACCCTGATGTGGCGGTCGTGAGCAGCTATCGTTTGAATAGCAACCGAACACGCCATCGACCCGCCTCGGCCAGAGCAAGGCCGGCGCAGGGTTTTTACCCGTCAACAACACAAGCACTGGTAAGCTCAAAAGCTGCAACTTGTTGCGTTTACGGGAACAAAAAAACGATGGCTCTGATTGTGGTGGTCGACGATGACGAAACAATACGCACGTTGATCGCGGCGGCGCTGCGTTTTGAAGGCTACGAGGTGGTGGAGGCCGACAACGGCGCCACCGGGCTGGCGCTGGTGCGGAGCCGCCAGCCCGACCTGGTCGTCAGCGACGTCAACATGCCGGTGATGAATGGGTTTGCCATGTTGCAGACCTTGCGCGCCGACCCGACCATCCAGGCCACGCCCGTCATTTTGCTGACCTCGCTGCAAGAACGCGAAAACGTGCGCAGCGGCATGAGCAGCGGCGCCGACGACTACCTGATCAAACCCCTGGTGTTTGACGAGTTGCGCGAGGCCGCCGCCACCCAGCTCAACAAACAGCTGATGCGCCAGTTCGCCCAAGCCAGTGCGGTGGACACCGCCATCAGCGCCGCATTGCAGGAACAGCAAGCACGTTTGACCCGTTTGTACGAGAACCGGCTGCTGGCCGAACTCAGTGACAAATGGCCCTCGGCCGAATCGGCTGAGGACGACAACAAATTGGCGCATGCCACGGTGCTGTTTGTCGATGTCGTCAACTTCCCGGCCCTGTCCGAAAAACTCTCCAACACCGAGCTGAGCACGGTCGTGCGCCAGTTCTACAACCATGCCGGCGATACCGTCTACCTGTTCGGCGCCCACCACATGCAATTTGTCGGCGAAGGCCTGCTGGCGGTGTTTACCGGCAGCTCGGACACCGACACCGTCAACTGCAGCCTGCGCGCCACCCGGGCGGCCCTGGGCCTGATCAACTCGGCGCACCGGGTGCAAGGGTTTATGGCCAGCCATTTTGCTGACCGCGCCCTGCCGCGTTTTGAGGTCTGCGTGGGTCTGAACAGCGGTGCCGTCACCCTGGCCAAACTGCTGGACCCGCTGCGCGGAAAATCCCAGGTCTTGCCCGTCGGCGACACCGTCAGCACCAGTTTGTTGCTGCAAAAACATGCCTACCAGGCCGGCTGGAAAATTGCCGCCAGCGCCGCGCTGCTGGACGAAGTGGGCGGCAGCGTGAAAACCGGGCGCCGCAGGCGGTTTTCCCTGCCGGGGCGCAGCAGCGCAGTGCATGGCGTGGAGCTGCTGGGTTTGTCTTCGTAAGCAGCAAGATCCCTCATTCGCTATCAAATAAATAGCTGCCTACGCCCGTGGCTAAAGGGCTGGAGGCCAAAAATACGTATAAAAAGCACAAAATCCAAGCCATGCACCAGAATCAGGCGATGCGGCGCCCGTCTTTGGTGCAGTGCAACAAGCCCGGCTTAACCCACCAGCATCTGCAGGCTGCGTTCGTACTGCTCGGACAAGGTCTCGAACACCGCCAGCAGGTCTTCGCTGGCGGCCGCCACATGTTCCAGCCCTGGCGCGCCGGCCGCCACACCGGCCAGCATGGCGTCCCAGCCAACGGCCGCGTTGTCCAGCGAAACGCGAATCGCCGGGCTGCTCAGCGGAATCTCGTTCAAATAACACAACGCCTGCTCAAACGCCGTCCTGGCCTCGGCCAGGGCCGGTGTATTGCGCGGCATGGCGGCCTGGGCCCCCAGCCGCTCGATCAAGGCGTATTTTGCAAAACGCTGGCTCAACATGCGTTGTCGGCCCGCGAGATTGAGCACCTGCAAGGGCGGCATGGCGCCGGCGTTTTCCAGGCTGCTGGTCAGGCGTTCGGCGTCCTGCAGCAGTTGTTCGGCCACCACATCCAGCTGCGCCATGCGGCCCGGCTGGCGTGTATCCGCCAGGCCCTGCTTCAGTTGCGCCCAGGTGTGTTGCACCTGGCCCAGCAGGTCGCCAAAAGTCGGCTGGGACAGGCTTTTTCCCAGCGCGACCAGGTTGGTATCTGTGCGTGCCACGGACTCGTGCATGCGCTCTGACAGTTGAGGCAGCGGCACACCGGCCGCTTGCAGCAGCGCCAGCTTGACCAGGCGCTGCGACAACATGCGTACCTGGCCGGAACGGTTCACATCTTCGGCAAAACGGGCCGAATGAATGATGTGTTGCGAGACCTGGCCCAAGCGCTGGTTGCTGTGCATGGAGGTGGTTCGCAACATCTGGAAAGCGTCGTCGTCCGACATCTGGCGGGCGCGCATCAGGATGCCCTTGGCACGCTCCACCACCTTGCGTTCTTCCAGCCGGCTGGACACCTCGGCCAGTTCAGCACGCAAGGCCTGCTCGCGCGCGAAGCGGGCCTGGGCCAGATGAATCAGCGGGCGCAGGCGCTGCTGGCCATAACCGTTCACCACGTAGGCATGCACACCGACCTCCGTGGCGCGTGTGATCTTGCCGGCATCCCCATCGGGGGTAAAAACGATGACGGGGAGCGCCGAGGTGCTCCCCACGATGTCCAGGGCCGTGAACAAGGCCGCATCGGGCACGGCAACATCACAAATCAGCAAGTCCGGCGCCTGGCGTACCACCGCCTGCAGCAGTTTCTGGCGCTCTTCCACACAGGCCAGGACCTGGATACCCACGGCGCCCAGGTCTGTGACCAGCGTCTGCGGGCCGGTCGGGTTGTTTGAAAAAACCAGTGCGGAAGTCATCACCATCGCTTATGTGAGAAGGAAAACAGCCTTTAGAGCCTGTTTACGATCTCCATGGGGCCGCGCAGGTGCCTTTTCGGGATGGGCTGCAAGGCGCGGTGCGCCGCCAATAGCTGGCTATTGGCAAGCGCCGCAACGCTGCAGACCGCCCGAAAAGGCATCTGCCCTTCGGGTTGGGGCGAAATCGGGCGATTTGCCCGCCAAACCTTTTGCATGGGCATGAGCCCATGCTGCGTGATCTTGGCGATCAACTCATCCCGATTGCGCCCCAACGCGACCCCATTGAGATCGTAAACAGGCTCTTAGCGCATGCAAGTCGCGCGCCATGTGGTGGGGCACTGCCGGTTTGCCGTGACATGGCACAAGTTTTGCTGTGATCTCTGCGGGCGTAACGGAGCGCCCAACCTGAAGGAAAGCACTGCGGGTCTGCGCACAAGGGCGTGCGCAAGGATGTGCCTCACACCGGCTCCACAGCCGTGTCCCTGTTTGACAGGAAGGACCCTCATGTTTTTTACCGCCATTTTTCATCCCCAGCCATCCGGCGTCCAGCGCCTCCGCCGCGAGACGCCCGCCTGCGAACGCCACCCTGAGTGGGCGCTGGTGACGACCCCCTCCCATCCCTCTGGAGTGAACACATGAAAAAATCGAAATTGGTGATGGTCGGCAACGGCATGGCCGGCGTGCGCACCCTCGAAGAGCTGCTCAAGATCGCCCCCGATCTGTACGACATCACCGTGTTCGGCGCCGAGCCGCATCCCAACTACAACCGCATCCTGCTGTCGCCGGTGCTGGCCGGTGAACAAACGCTGGACGAAATTGTGCTGAACTCCTGGGACTGGTACACCGACAACCACATCACCCTGCACGCCGGTAAAAAGGTGGTCGAAGTCGACCGCATCAAACGGGTGGTGCGCGCCGACGATGGCACCGAAGAAAGTTACGACCGCCTGCTGATGTGCACCGGCTCCAACCCCTTCATCCTGCCGGTGCCCGGCAAGGACTTGCAAGGCGTGATCGCCTACCGCGACATCGCCGACACCAACGCCATGATTGCCGCGTCGGAGAAATACAAAAAAGCCGTGGTCATAGGCGGCGGCCTGCTGGGCCTGGAAGCGGCCAACGGCCTGATGCTGCGCGGCATGAACGTCAGCGTGGTGCATGTGATGCCGACCCTGATGGAGCGCCAGCTCGACAGCGTGGCCGGCAAGCTGCTGCAAAAGTCACTGGAAGAACGCGGCCTGAGCTTCCTCATGGGTGCGCAAACGCAGGAGCTGGTCGGTGGCGCTGAGGGCCGGGTGAGCGCGATCCGTTTCAAGGACGGCAGCGAAGTCGCCACCGACCTGGTGGTCATGGCAGTGGGCATACGCCCCAACACCGAGCTGGCCGAGTCCATGCACCTGTTTTGCAACAAGGGCATTGTGGTCAACGACACCATGCAGACCACCACCGACGCGCGTATTTATTCGGTCGGTGAATGCGCGGCCCACCGCGGCATCGCCTACGGCCTGGTGGCGCCGCTGTTTGAGCAGGCCAAGGTCGCGGCGAATCACCTCGCGCAGTTCGGCATAGGCCGTTACACCGGTTCGCTCACATCCACCAAACTCAAGGTCACGGGCATTGACCTGTTCTCGGCCGGCGAGTTCATGGGCGGCGAAGGCACGGAAGAAATCGTCATGTCCGACCCGTTTGGCGGCGTCTACAAAAAGCTGGTCCTCAAGGACGACAAGCTGATAGGTGCCTGTCTGTACGGCGACACCGTGGACGGCAGTTATTACTTCAAACTCTTGCGCGACGGCCGCAGCGTGGCCGGGATCCGCGACAAGCTGATGTTCGGCGAATCCAACATCGGCGATGCCGGCCATGAGGGCCACAGCAAGGCGGCGTCCATGCCTGATGAAGCCGAGGTCTGCGGCTGCAACGGTGTCAACAAGGGCACGATCTGCAAGGCCATCAAGGAAAAAGGTTTGTTCACGCTGGACGAGGTGCGCAAACACACCAAGGCCAGCGCCTCCTGCGGTTCCTGCACCGGCCTGGTGGAGCAAATCCTGATGTTTACCGCCGGCGGCGATTACTCGGCCACACCCAAACTCAAGGCCATGTGCGCTTGCACCGACCACGGCCATCAGGCGGTGCGCGACGCCATCCGTGAACACAAGCTGCTCAGCATATCCGCCGTCTACCAATTCATGGAATGGAAAACGCCCAACGGTTGCGCCAGCTGCCGCCCGGCTATCAACTACTACGTGACCAGCAGTTGGCCCAAGGAGGCCAAAGACGACCCGCAAAGCCGCTTCATCAATGAACGCAGCCACGCCAACATCCAGAAAGACGGCACTTACAGCGTGATCCCACGCATGTGGGGCGGCGAAACCACGGCCAGCGAATTGCGCCGTATTGCCGACGCGGTGGACAAATACAAAATTCCGACTGTCAAGGTCACGGGCGGCCAGCGCATAGATCTGCTGGGTGTCAAAAAAGAGGACTTGCAAAACGTCTGGAACGACATCGGCATGCCGTCCGGCCACGCCTACGCCAAGGCTTTGCGCACGGTGAAGACTTGCGTGGGCAGCGAATGGTGCCGCATGGGCACACAGGACAGCACGCAAATGGGCAAAGACCTGGAGCACGCGATGTGGCGCATGTATGCGCCGCACAAGGTCAAATTTGCCGTGAGCGGCTGCCCGCGCAACTGCGCCGAGGCCGGCATCAAGGACGTGGGCATCATAGGCGTCGACTCCGGCTGGGAGATGTATATCGCCGGCAACGGCGGCATCAAGACCGAAGTGGCCCACTTCTTCACCAAACTCAAAACCGCCGAAGAAGTGCTGGAGTACACCGGTGCTTTCTGCGAGCTCTATCGCCAGGAAGGCTGGTACCTGGAACGCACCGTGCATTACGTGAACCGTGTGGGCCTGGACTACGTCAAGAAACGCATTCTTGAGGACCACGCCGGCCGCCAGGCCTTGTGGGAACGCCTGCAGTTTGCGCTCGACGGCGAACCGGATCCCTGGTTTGAGCTGAAAGAAGCGGCGGTGGATACCCGGCAGTTTTCCGCCCTCAGCGCCTGAGTCATCACCAACTTTTCAGAATGAAGACAGCCATGACCTACCCCCTTCAGCGCCGCGTTTTCTGCGGCTTCGCGCTCGCCACCCTGGCGCCGGTTCATGCGCAGGTCGCCGGACTCGGCGACGCCATCAACAAGGCCGGTCGCCAGCGCATGTTGTCGCAGCGCATGGCCAAGGCCTGGTTCGGCCTGGGCCTGGGCATACAGGCCGAGTCAGCCCGCCGCGTGCTGGACCAGTCCATGGCCATGTTCGACCGGCAACAGGTCGAGCTCAAGACCTTTGCGCCGGCCGGAGAAACCCGCGACACCTATGTGCAACTGGAGTCCGCCTGGTCGGACTACAAAGGGCTGCTGGTCGGTGCGGCGCCGTCCCAGGACAAGGCCAAGTCGGTGCTGGACCAGGCCGGCAAAGTGCTGGCGCTGGCGCACAAGGGCACCGGCTTGTTCGAGCAGCAGGCGGGCAAGCCGGGCGCGAAGCTGGTCAACGTCGCCGGCCGCCAACGCATGTTGTCGCAACGCATGGCGCAGTTTTACCTGGCCAGCCACTGGAACGTGGACAGCGTCGCCAGCCAGAAGGAAATCGGCAAGGCGCGTGAGGAGTTTGTGCCGGCGCTGGAACTCCTGCGCAACGCCCCCGAGGCCACGACAGAGATCAAACAGGAACTGGCCCTGGCCGACAACCAGTGGCTTTTTTTTGACAACGCCCTCAAGGCCAGGGTGAGCAGCCTCAAAGCGGCGTCCGATGTTTTTGTGAGCAGCGAAAACCTGCTCCAGGTCATGGACCGGGTCACCGGCCTGTATGCGCGCGTTCTCGGATAAACACAGGAACAAAATCATGAGTGAATGGAAAAAAATCTGCCTGGTCACCGACATCCCGGTGCTCGGTTCGCGACGGGTGGCGCGTGCACACGGCATCGACGTGGCCGTGTTCCGCAACGACGAAGACGGCGTGTTTGCCCTGCTGGACCGCTGTCCGCACAAGGGCGGCCCGTTAAGCCAGGGCATTGTGTTCGGTACCAGTGTGGCCTGCCCGCTGCACAACTGGACCATCGACCTGGAGGGCGGCTGCGCCAGGGCGCCGGACCAGGGTTGCACGCCCAAATTCAGCGTTCGGGTAGAGGACGGCGCCGTGCATCTGGATAGCACCGAACTGGCAACCCTGGCCACCGAACTGACGCGACCCGTGGCCGGGCCAGCCCGCAAAGAACTGGCCAGCACATGAAGCTTGACGTGGTCGCCAACGAAACCCGCTCCACCTGTCCCTACTGCGGTGTGGGCTGTGGTGTGATCATCGAATCGCAGGGCGATACGATCACGGGTGTGCGTGGCGACCCGGACCATCCGGCCAATTTCGGCCGGCTCTGCACCAAGGGCTCCACGCTGGCGCTGACCGCCTCTGCGGCCGTGACCCGGCAGACACGGCTGCTGTACCCCATGCGCCGCGAACACCGGCATCAAGCACCCCAACGCGTGTCCTGGGACAAGGCGCTGGCTTTCGCCTCCGGGCGCTTTGCGGAAATCATCCGTGAACACGGGCCGGATGCCATAGGGTTTTATGTCTCGGGCCAATTGCTGACCGAAGACTATTACGTCTTCAACAAACTCGCCAAAGGTTTGATAGGCACCAACAACATCGACACCAACTCGCGTCTGTGCATGAGCAGCGCGGTCGCGGGTTATAAACAAACCCTGGGCGCCGACGCGCCGCCCACCTGTTATGACGACGTGAATCACGCACAGTGCATTTTTATCGTCGGCAGCAACACGGCTTACGCGCACCCGATCTTGTTTCGGCGCATCGAGGATGCCAAAGCGGCCAACCCGGCGCTCAAGATCATATTTTGCGATCCACGCCGCACCGATACGGCCGGCATCGCCGATTTGTATTTGCCCATCCAGCCCGGCACCGATGTCGCACTGTTCAACGGCCTGTTGCACATCATGTTGTGGGAGGGCTGGACGCAGCCTGCTTACATCGCCGCACACACCAACGGTTTTGAAGCCCTCAAAACCACGGTGCGCGACTACACCCCCGACCTGGTGGCGCAAACCTGCGGCATCACGAAGGAAGACCTGTTCGCGGCAGCCAAGCTGTTCGCCACCTCGGCCGCGACGCTGAGCCTGTATTGCCAGGGCTTGAACCAGTCCAGCAGCGGCACGGCCAAAAATGCCGCGCTGATCAACCTGCACCTGGCCACCGCCCAGATCGGCAAGCCGGGTGCCGGGCCTTTTTCACTGACCGGCCAGCCCAATGCCATGGGTGGCCGTGAAGTCGGCGGCTTGGCCAACCTGTTGAGTGCACACCGCGACCTGGCGAACCCGCAACACCGCGCTGAAGTCGCCGCGTTATGGGGCGTCTCCTCGGTGCCGGAGAAACCCGGCAAGACGGCCGTCGAGATGTTCCAGGCGGCGGCCGACGGCGACATCAAGGCCTTGTGGATAGCCTGCACCAACCCGGCCCAGTCCATGCCCGACCAGGCCACCGTGCGTCGGGCACTGGAACGCGCCGAACTGGTGATCGTGCAGGAAGCTTTTGCCACGCCGTCCACCTGCGACTACGCCGACCTCTTGCTGCCGGCCACCACCTGGGGCGAAAAAACCGGCACCGTGACCAACAGCGAACGCCGCGTCAGCCGCGTGCGGCCGGCCGTGGCCGCGCCCGGAGAAACGAGGCACGACTGGGCCATCGCCGTGGCTTTTGCACAGCGCCTGGAAAAACTTCTGCCCGCCCCTGCGCCGCAAGGCCTGTTCGCCTACGACAGTCCTGAAAAAATATGGAACGAACACCGCGAATCCACGCGTGGCCGCGACCTGGACATCACCGGCATGAGTTACGCAATGCTGGAAGACGCGCCGCAGCAGTGGCCGCTGCGTGAAGGTGAAAGCACGGGCCAGGTCCGCTTGTACGAAGACGGTGTTTTCCCGACCGAGGACGGCAAGGCAAAATTCGTCAACACGGTTTACAAACCCGTCGCCGAACCACGCGAATCGCGCTACCCCTTCTCATTGACCACCGGTCGCCTGCGCGACCAGTGGCACGGCATGAGCCGCACCGGCACCCTGGGCCGGCTCTTCGGCCATGTCGCCGAGCCATCCATCCAGATGAATGCGCAGGACATGGCGCGGCGCCTGCTGAAAGATGGCGACCTGGTGCATGTCACGTCCAAACGCGGCTCCATCGTTGTGCCCTTGCAGGCCTCGCCCGAACTGGCGGTGAGCCAGGCCTTCATGGCCATGCATTGGGGCGACGACTACCTGAGCGGCCTGTCCAGCACCGGTGAACGCCTGGCCGGGGTCAACGCCCTCACCACCTCGGCGTATTGCCCGAGTTCCAAACAGCCCGAACTCAAACACGCGGCGGTCAAAATCCTCAAGGCTGAATTGCCCTGGTCGCTGCTGGCCATGGCCTGGCTGCCCGATGAACAGGTCTTGACCGCGCGTGAACAACTCAAGCCGCTGATGGCGGCCTTTGCTTTCAGCAGTTGTGTGCCTTTCTCCAACGAAGTGCCGTTGAGCGAGCCGGGCCGCCAGCGCACCGGTGTCTTGTTTCGTGCGGCCGGTTTTGAAGCTCCGCCGGACGGGATGCTGGAAAAAATTGAAACCATTCTCGGCTTGGGCGGCGCGGATGTCTTGCGTTATGCCGACAAAAAGAAAGGCCAGCGCCGCACCGCGCGGCTGATACGCGACGGCGATCAGGCCAGGCTGGCCGGCTTTGTGCTGGCCGGCGATGTCAGTGCCCAGGCCTGGATCAAAACCCTGCTGCAGGACGAGTTGCCGGCGCAAACTTACGGCCGCCTGCTTTTACTGTCAGGCGCCAAGGCGCCGGTCGCCCTGCCTTCACGCGGCAAACCGGTGTGCACCTGCTTCAGCGTGAGTGATGAGCAGATCAATACTTGCCTGAGCGACATGGACCAAGCCCTGGGTGGCGCTGCCTTTCTGGCCAGCGCCGATGAACGCCTGCTGGGGCTGCAAGAGCAACTGAAATGCGGCACCAACTGCGGCTCCTGTGTGCCCGAAATCAAACGTTTGATCCGGAGCCACGCAGTGGTCAAACGCACGGTGATTCCGATCAAGGTGTTGGCTTGAGAGCCTGCTCACAGCCTACACGGGGTCGCGCAAGTACCTTTCCGGGAGGGGATGCAAGGCGCGGTACGCCGCCAATAGCCCGGCTATTGGCAAGTAGCGCAACGCCGCAGACTGCCCGAAAAGGCACTTGCCCTACGGGTTGGGGTGAAATCGGGCGATTGAGCCACCCAAGCCCTTGCATGGGCATCAGCCCATGCGGCGTGCCCGGGCGACCCACTCATCCCGATTGCACCCCAACGCGACCCCGTGTAGGCCGTGAGCAGGCTCTAAGCTCATAAGAAAAAGTTATCTGCCTTAGCGGACAATTGATCAATGTCCATCGCTCACTACATCAAAGTCATAGGCCGCGGCAAAGACGGCGCACGGCCGCTGTCGCGTGAACAGGCTTGCGACCTATTTGGCCAGGTGCTGGACGGCACGGTGACCGATCTGGAGATAGGCGGCTTTTGCCTGGCCATGCGTATCAAGGGCGAAACGCCCGAAGAGATGGCGGGTTTCCTCGATGCCACCTACCAGCGCATGCAGCGTTTCCCCGCCACGGACCAACCCACGGTGGTGCTGCCCAGCTACAACGGCGCGCGCAAGCTGCCGGTGCTCACACCCTTGCTGGCACTGTTGCTGGCACGTGAAGGCCTGCCGGTGCTGGTGCATGGCACGGCTACGGAGTCCAGCCGGATTTTTGCATCAAAAGTGCTCTCAGCCCTGGATATACATGCGCTGACAGCTATCAGAACCATAGCATCTGGCGAGGTGGTTTTTGCCGCCACCGAGCTGCTGTGTCCGGGGCTCAAACGCCTGCTGGATGTGCGGCGCGCCGTCGGCCTGCGCAACCCCGCGCACAGCCTGGTCAAGCTCATGAACCCCTGCCTGGGCAAAGCGCTGGTGGTCAGCAGCTATACCCACCCTGAATACGCCATCTCCATGGGCCAGACCTTTGAGCTGATCCAGGCCAATGCCTTGCTGCTGCGCGGCACCGAAGGCGAGGTGGTGGCCGACGCGCGCCGCACGCCGCAGATGGAGGCTTTTATCGCCGGCCAGCGCCGCTTGCTGCAGGCCGCGCAGCCCGGCACTCTGGCTAGCGTGCCGGATCTGCCCAAGGACATTGACAGCGAAAGCACCGCCGCGTATATCCGCGCGGTGTTGTCGGGCCAACATGCGGTGCCGGCCTCGATTGCCAGCCAGGTGGAACATATCTTGCAACTGGCTTCACACCTATGACAAGCAACACCCACCACCTCCATCCCACCGGACTCTGCACCCTGGTCGGCGCAGGCCCGGGCGACCCGGAACTGCTGACGCTCAAGGCGCTCAAGGCCATCCAGGCGGCCACCGTGTTGCTGGTCGATGACCTGGTCAGCGACGAGATCGTGGCCTTCGCCAAGCCAGGCGCACGCATCGTGCATGTCGGCAAACGTGGCGGCTGCAAGTCCACGCCGCAGGAATTTATTGAAAAACTGATGATCATGGCCGTGCGCGAAGGCGAAAACGTGGTGCGCCTCAAAGGCGGCGACCCTTTCATCTTCGGGCGCGGCGGCGAGGAGGTCGAACACCTGCAAGCTGCCGGTATCAAAGTGACCGTCATCAACGGCATCACCGCCGGCCTGGCCGCCGTGACCTCGCTGGGTGTGCCCTTGACACACCGCCAGCATGCACACGGCGTGGTGTTTATCACCGGCCACGCCAAACCCGGCGATAGCGGCACCGACTGGCGCGCCCTGGCCGACACCGCGCACAAAGCCAAACTCACCCTGGTGATTTACATGGGCGTGAGCGGGTCGCGGCATATCCAGGACGAATTGTTGACCGCCTTGCCCGCCACGACGCCGGTGGCCGTGATCCAGAGCGCCAGTTTGCCCACGCAGCGCCACATCGTCTGCACACTCGCGGAACTGCGGGCCAGCGTCGAGCATGAACACCTGGCGAGCCCCAGTGTGATTGTGGTCGGCGACGTGTTGCAGGGTCTGCTCGCCTTGCAACAAACACCCCAGGCCGTGCAGGCCGCCTGAGGTCGATGTCGGCCATCACTGGCCCGCTTATTGCACATCACTCTCCAGGAAAAACTCCTGGAGAAGGCCTCATGACCGCAGCAACCGCCACCGAATCGATGTCCATCGTCAACCTGGCCGCACGCCAGCGCATGTTGTCCCAGCGCATGATTTTGCAGACGGTGCTGGCCGCTTCCGGCGCCAGCGGCAAGCTGCAGGCGGCGCAAAAATCATTTCAGTTGTTTTGCGAGAGCCAGCAAGTGCTGCTGGATCCGGCCTCCGTGGATGAAGCCAGCGCCCGCCTGATACGCGACACCTACGACGGTCCGCGCGGGGTGGGAAGCATCATCGAACAGTTCATGCGGCAAATGCGCACCACCCTGCAATACATCGAAACCGGCGCGGCCAGTCTGGCACAAGGTGCGCTGGACACCCTGGTCGCCAGCACCGACACGGTGCTGGAAGCCCTGAACACCGCCACCACCACCTTTGACCGGATCACCAAAGGCAAGGCCGAGTTGTTGATGAAAGAACTCACAGGCATCGTGTCCGACATCCAGACCGTGGCCCGCGAAGCCAAGATGGTGAGTTTCAATGCCCAGATCATGGCAGCGCGCGCCGGCGAACACGGACGCGAGTTTTCAGTCGTTGCCAATGTGTTGTCCGGCATCACCGGCGAAATAGACGGCCTGTCCCGCAAGGCCATGGACCTGGCGGTGCGCAACCAACCAAGCGCCTGAACGGCCGTCCCGCCGCCGCGCGGCAGCACCTACACTGCTGTCCATGCAAAATTTCGACGTGGTGATGGTGGGTGCCGGCGCAGCCGGCTTGTTCTGTGCGGGTGTGGCCGGGCAACGGGGGCTGAAGGTGTTATTGCTGGATCACAGCGAAAAAATCGCCGAAAAAATCCGTATCTCAGGCGGCGGCCGCTGCAATTTCACCAACCGTGACGCCACGCCGGCGCAATTCCTCAGCGAGAACCCGCATTTTTGCCGCTCGGCGCTGTCGCGTTACACGCCGCAGGATTTCATCGCCCTGCTGCAGCGTTACAACATCGCTTTCCACGAAAAACACAAAGGTCAGCTGTTTTGTGACCGCTCGGCCGAAGACGTGATCAACATGCTGGTGGCCGAATGTGACCTGGGCGGTGTCACACGCTGGCAGCCCTGCAGCGTCAAGGACGTGGCGGTGGAGGCGGACGGCAGCTATCACCTGCAAACCGACCGCGGCCCGGTCAGCGCCGGCCAGGTGGTCATCGCCACCGGCGGCCTGTCGATTCCCAAGATAGGCGCGACCGACTTTGGCTATCGGCTGGCCCAGCAGTTTGGCCTGCGCCTGGTGCCGGTGCGCCCCGGCCTGGTGCCTATGACCTTTGACGGTGAAGGCTGGGCGCCTTATGCCGGGCTGAGCGGCCTGGCCTTGCCGGTGCTGATCGAAGCCGGGACACTGGACGCCACGCCCAAACAACGCAAAAAAGCCACAGTTTTCGCCGAAGACCTGTTGTTTACCCACCGCGGTCTCAGCGGTCCGGCGGTGTTGCAGATCTCCAGCTTCTGGCGCGAAGGCCAGGCCATCCGTATCAACCTGGCCCCCGGCACCGACCTCGCCGGCCAGTTGCTGCGCGCCAAAGCGGTCTCGCGCAAACTCATCGCCAATGAACTCGCCACCCTGGTGCCCAGCCGGCTGGCTGACGCCTGGGTCAGCCGCGACGCCGCCTGGCAAAAACCCGTGGGTGACGCCACCGACAAGGCCCTGGAAACACTGGCCGCCCAACTCGCGGATTGGCAACTGGTGCCCACCGGCACCGAAGGTTACAAAAAAGCCGAGGTGACACTGGGCGGTGTGGACACGCGCGACCTCTCCTCGCAAACGATGGAATCGAAGCAGCCCGGCCTGTTTTTCATTGGCGAAGTGGTCGACGTGACCGGTTGGCTGGGAGGTTACAATTTCCAGTGGGCCTGGGCTTCGGCTTATGCCTGCGCACAGGCGCTGGTCGCCAGGCAAACTGCCTTGGCCGACCATTGAGCGTGCCGCCCATCCAGTTGTCACAAAGTGACGCTAAATTCCCGCTATAATCTTAGGCTTTGCTAGCAAACCCGCGCCTGGCCTGATCCTGATCAGATCAATTAAGGCGCACCTTTTGGATCAATTCATCAATGACGACCATTCGCGTAAAAGATAACGAGCCCTTTGACGTCGCCCTGCGCCGCTTCAAACGCACCATCGAAAAACTCGGCCTGCTGACCGACCTGCGCGCCCGCGAGTTTTACGAAAAACCAACGGCCGAGCGTAAACGCAAGAAGGCAGCCGCCGTCAAGCGTAACTACAAACGCATCCGCGCCATGCAGTTGCCCAAGAAACTGTTCTAAACCAGCAGTTCCGGTATTGCCTCACGGCAACTCCAAGCCCGCACGAGGACGCTCTGCGGGCTTTTGTGTTTTTGATGCCTATTCAACCCGTTTCCTGGAGATCGCCATGTCACTCAAAGACCAAATCACCGAAGACATGAAAACCGCCATGCGCGCCAAGGACAGCGAGCGCCTGGGCACCATCCGACTGCTGCTGGCCGCCGTCAAGCAAAAAGAAGTGGATGAACGTGTGGTGCTCGACGATGCCGCCGTGGTCGCCATCGTCGACAAGCTGATCAAGCAGCGCAAGGACTCGATCGAAGCCTTCCAGAAGGCCGCACGCACCGACCTGGCAGACAAGGAAGCGGCCGAACTGACCGTGCTGCAGGCCTACCTGCCGGCGCGCCTGAGCGCCGAAGAGGTCTTGGCCGAAGTCAAGGCCATCGTGGCCGAACTGGGCGCTTCGGGCCCCGGCGACATGGGCAAGGTCATGGGCGCAGTGAAAGCCAAGCTGGCCGGCAAGGCCGACATGGGCCAGGTATCGGCAGCAGTCAAGGCCGCGCTGGCTCCCTGAGGCTTCATTCGCTACAAAATCAGTAGCTGCTTGCGCCCGTGCCAATTGGGCTGGAGCCCGAAATCATTGCTGATTTCGGGCTTTTTCACGAGCATCGCCTGAAAATCAGGAGCCGGCTATTTTCATGCGGTTGATCAAAATCGACCCCACACTTTTCGCGCCATAGTTGTACATGTCCGCGCCCACCGCCTGGATGCCCATCAGCATGTCTTTCAGGTTGCCGGCAATCGTGATTTCCTCCACAGGGAAAGCGATCTGGCCTTTTTCTACCCAGAAACCGGAGGCACCGCGCGAATAATCGCCGGTCACGTAGTTCACGCCCTGCCCCATCAGCTCGGTCACAAACAGGCCGGTGCCCAGTTTCTTCAGCATGGCGTCCAGGTCGTCGCCAGCAGCGGTTTTGCGGCTGGTCAGCACCAGGTTGTGCGAACCGCCAGCATTGCCCGTGGTGCGCATGCCCAGCTTGCGCGCCGAGTAAGTGCTCAAGAAGTAGCCGAGCACGATGCCGGCCTCAACCACCTGTCGCGCACGGGTTTTCACACCTTCTTCATCAAACGGGGCGCTGCCCTTGCCTTTGAGCACAAACGGGTCTTCGCTGATGTCGATGTGGTCGGGAAACGCCGGCTTGCCCAGGCTGTCCAACAAGAAGGTGCTTTTGCGGTACAAGGCACCACCGCTGATGGCCTGCACAAAACCGCCCAGCAAGCCAGCGGCCAGCGGCGACTCGAACAAGACCGGGCATTGCGTGGTCTTGATCTTGCGGCTTTTCAGGCGCGACAAAGCACGTTCAGCAGCGTAACGGCCCACGGCCTCCGGGCTGGCGAGATCACCGGCGTCCCGCATGGAGCTGTACCAGGCGTCACGCTGCATCTGGCTGCCCTTGCCGGCAATCGCCGCGGCCGAAATGCTGTGGCGCGAGCTGGCGTAACCGCCGCGAAAGCCCTTGCTGTGGGCGCTGAAGAAATGGCTTTGCTGGGCCGACACACCCGCGCCTTCGCTGTTGGTGATGAGTTTGCTGGTCGCAAAAGCCGCGGCTTCACATTCCAGCGCCAGTTTGGCCGCGCCTTCGGAGTCGATGGCCCAGGGGTGGAACAAATCCAGCTCGCGGTGGGTTCTGGCAATGTCGCGGTCCGCCGGCAGGCCGGAGGTTTTGTCTTCGGCCGTGAAACGAGCAATGTCGTAAGCCGCCTGCACGGTCTGCTCGATCGCCGCCTTGGAGAAATCGCTGGTGGACGCATTGCCGCGTTTTTGCCCGACGTAGACCGTGATGCCCAACGACTTGTCGCGGTTACGCTCGACGTTTTCCAGCTCACCCTTGCGCACGCTGACACTCAGACCGCAGCCTTCGGAGGCTTCCGCAGCGGCATCGGTGGCGCCGATTTTCTTGGCGTGCGCCAGCGCGCTGTCCACCAATTCTTCGAAAAAATCACGGTGGTAGCTGAAACCTGACTCAGGTTGAGCCAATTGTTTCGGACGGGAGGATGTCTTGGAGGTCTTTAGGGTCATATGGGTAGCTATGATACTGACTGCTATGAACAACAAGACTCCCAAGCCTATTAAGGGCTACTGGTCCAACGGCCGATTCGTCAAACCCGAAGAAATTGCTTTGGAAGAAGTCGGCCCGCCCAGCAAGACCCAACTCAAGGCCGAGGCCGATGAAAAACAGGCGCTCGGCGAAGCGCTGCTGACCCTGCGTGCCGACCTGATGGCCAGGCTAGACCTGCCCGAAAAACTGCTGGACGCCTTGAAAGAGGCCAAACGTATCAGCAATTTCGAGGGCAGACGCCGCCAGATGCAATTTATCGGCAAGCTGATGCGTCCGCTCGACCCCGAACCGATCCGTGCGGCCATCGACGAACAGGCCAATGGCTCGGCCGACCTGACGCTGATCCTGCACCTGGCCGAACAATGGCGTGACAAACTCATCGCCGACGACGAGGCCCTGGGCACCTGGCTGACCGAACACCCGGACACCGACTCGCAACAATTGCGCGCCCTGATCCGCCAGGCCCGCAAGGACGCCAAGCCCGAAAAACCCGGCGAAGCGCCACGCCACGGCAAGTCCTACCGCGAAATTTTCCAGTTGGTGCGGCAAGCGCTGATGCCAGCGACGCCATGAGCGAGCAACACGACGCGGTCAAGATCGGCATTGTCTCGGTCAGCGACCGCGCCTCCAGCGGTATCTACGAAGACAAGGGCCTGCCCGCGCTGAAAGAGTGGCTGGGCCGCGCCCTGCGCAACCCCATCACCTTCGAAGAACGCCTGATCCCCGACGAGCAGGCGCGTATCAGCGCCACCTTGATCGAGCTGGTCGAGGCCGGCTGCTCACTGGTGTTGACCACAGGCGGCACCGGCCCGGCCTTGCGCGACGTGACGCCGGAAGCCACGCTGGCGGTGGCACACAAGGAAATGCCAGGTTTTGGCGAACAAATGCGGCAAATCAGCCTGAAGTTTGTGCCGACGGCGATTTTGTCGCGCCAATGCGCGGTGATTCGCGGCCAAAGCCTGATCCTGAACCTGCCCGGTCAGCCCAAGTCCATCGCCGAAACGCTGGAAGGCCTGAAAAACCCCGACGGCTCCCAAGCCGTCGCCGGCATTTTTGCCGCCGTGCCGTATTGCATCGACCTGATAGGCGGGCCTTATCTGGAAACCGACGACGCCGTGTGCAAGGCGTTTCGGCCGAAATCGGCAATTCGGGCACCACAGGCCTGATTTTCAGGCATCAAATTTGGGTCTAGCCCTTAGTTCTTGGGCGCAGACAGCTATTTATTTAATAGCATCACGCTGCGCCTGCGGTCTGCTTTTGGACAGTAGGCCGGACTCCCCACTCCCACCCCTAACCCCTCCCTCGCCCCGCTGGGCGATGGAGGGGGATTTCATTTGGCCGCGTGTGCTGCAAGCGCGTGCATGAATGACCGCCGTTTGTGCGTCGACATGACGCGCTCGCGCGTCATGTCTCCCCGAATTGGTATTTGCGTTCCCCCACCCCTTCTGGCTGCGCCGAGGAGCGGAGGTTCAGTCGGATCAGGGCGAGCGATTGTCTGAGCCGAAGGCGAGTTCGAGCTCGACCCCGACTGAACCGAGCACCGCAGGTTACCCGTAGCGAAAGCGAAGGGTCGCAGACAGTGGGGTCGCCTTTTCTTTGCTTACTTTCTTTTGGCGAAGCAAAAGAAAGTGAGGCGGCCGCCGGGGCGAGACCCGGCTTGCTGGCGAGCTACAGGCCGCCGAATCAAAGAGGACGTCAACCGCCCTACTTCCCCATCAACTGATTAAGCTTCTCAGCCTCAAACGTCTCCTGCCGAGCCGCATCATCCGGCACACAGTCCCGGTGCGCTCTGCCGCTGTCCGACAACTTCTCGATCGCCTGCCAGAGCAGGGCGATCTGGTGCTCCTGCGAGGAGGCGTTGTCGATCAGGCCCTTCATGGCCTGGGACACCGGGTCGTCGTCCAGCGTGATGCCATAGGCCGAGAACTTGTTCTGCGCGGTCGTGACATCGGCGCTTTCACCGGTTTTGGACGGGATGATGCGTGCCGGGATACCCACCGCCGTGGCGCCGGCGGGCACCGGCTTGATGACCACGGCATTACTGCCGATCTTGGCATCGTCGCCCACCAAAAAGCCGCCCAGCACCTTGGCGCCGGCGCTGACCACCACGTTTTTGCCCAGGGTCGGATGGCGTTTGGTGCCCTTGTAAAGCGAGGTGCCACCCAAGGTCACGCCCTGGTAAATCGTGCAGCCGTCGCCGATTTCGGCGGTTTCACCAACCACCACCCCCATGGCGTGGTCGAAAAACACGCGCTCGCCGATGACCGCGCCGGGATGGATTTCAATGCCCGTGAGCCAGCGTGCGATCTGCGAGATAAAACGTCCCAGCCATTTGAACCCATGGGTCCAGCAGGCGTGCGCCAGCCGGTGCAGCAAGATGGCGTGCAGGCCGGGGTAACAGGTCAGCACCTCCCAGCCACTGCGGGCGGCGGGGTCACGGTCGAGGATGCACTGGATGTCGGAGCGGAGTCGAGAAAACATGCTGCGAGTTTATGGCTTGGCGGGCGTGTCCGCTGGCGCCGTGGTTTTGGCAGCCGCCTGCGACATGGCCTTGGCAATGCCGCGCAGGATGTGAATCTCCTCGGGACTCAGTTGCGCCCGATTGAACAACTGGTTCAGGCGCGGCATCAATTTTTTCGGCGAAGCCGGGTCCAGAAAACCGATCTCGGCCAGGGCCTGCTCCCAGTGGCCCAGCATGCCGGCCACCGCAGCCGCGTCGGCCAGCACGGGCTCGGTGGTGGCGGCCTGTACCGCAAAACCACCCAGCGCCTCGCGCCAGTCATAGGCGATCAGTTGCACCGCCGCCGCCAGGTTGAGCGAGCCGAACTTCGGATCGGTCGGAATACTCAGCGCCACATGGCAGCGGTAAACATCCTCGTTTTGCATGCCGAAGCGCTCGGAGCCGAACAAAAAGGCCACGCCTTCGGGTTTTGAAGCCAAATCGGCCTCCAGCCCAGGCGTGGTGGGCGCAAGCAGCTCGTTTTTTGATAGCAAATTGGCGAAATGCACACGTGGCGCCAGCGTGGGCGGGCCAAAGTCGCGCGGCGTCATGGCGGTGGCGCACAAATGGGTCATGCCATCCAGCGCCTCGTCCAGCGTGGCCACGATGCGGGCATTTTTCAGCACGTCCAGCGCGCCGCTGGCGCGTTGTATGGTTTCTTCGCGGTTCAGCACATTGGCCCAGCGCGGCGCCACCAGCACCAGATCGCCAAAACCCATGACTTTCATGGCGCGCGCGGTGGCGCCGACGTTGCCGGCGTGGCTGGTGTTGATCAGGATAAATCGGGTTTTCATGGATAAGTGCGGAAAAAGCGGGCCAAGCCGGTAAAATGGCGCTATTGTCGCCTGCCCTCCGGTTACCGGAGCGCAGCCCTTACGCTCTTTCTTAGTCCTATATGTCCAGCAATCTCCACCCCATGCTCAACGTGGCCATCAAGGCTGCGCGCGCCGCCGGCGCCATCATCAACCGTGCTGCGCTTGATGTGGAATCGGTCCGCATCTCGGCCAAACAGACCAACGACTTCGTCACCGAGGTCGATCACGCGGCGGAAACCGTGATCATCGAAACCCTGCTCACGGCCTACCCCGGCCACGGCATCCTGGCCGAAGAGTCGGGCAGCGAACACGGCGCGAAAGACTCCGAGTTCGTGTGGATCATCGATCCGCTGGACGGCACCACCAACTTCATCCACGGCTTTCCCTTTTACTGCGTCAGCATTGCGCTGGCCGTCAAGGGCAAAGTCGAGCAGGCGGTGGTTTACGACCCCACCCGCAACGACATTTATTGCGCCACCAAAGGCCGCGGCGCTTACGTGAACGACCGCCGCATCCGTGTGGCCAAACGCACCCGCCTGCAGGAAAGCCTGATCTCCACCGGCTTTCCCTACCGCCCCGGCGACAAACTCAAACCCTATCTCAACATGCTTGGCGAAGTCATGAGCCAGTGCGCCGGCGTGCGTCGCCCGGGCGCGGCCGCGCTGGACCTGGCCTATGTGGCCGCGGGTTTCACCGACGGCTTTTTTGAGACCGGCCTGCAGCCCTGGGACGTGGCGGCCGGCTCGCTGCTGGTCACCGAAGCCGGTGGCCTGATCGGTAATTTCACCGGCGAAAGCGAATTCCTGGAGCAAGGCGAATGTGTGGCCGGCAACCCGCGCATTTACGGCCAACTAGTGACCACCCTCGCCAAATACAGCAAGTTTGCCGGCGCCGGCGACAAGGCCAAGGTGCGCCACGCCACGCTGGATTCGACCTTTGGCGAGACCGATGCGGACGTCCCTGCTGCTGATGCCCCGGCGCCCAAACCCAGGCTACAAGCCAAACGTATCCGGGCCGGCAACACGCCGTCGCCCGTCGTGAGCGACGACCAAGCGCCAGACGCGCCGGTTTAAGCCCTTTAAGCCCTTTAAACCCGGGGGCCAGCGCTCCCCGCGGCTGAGCGCCGATTCATTCGGTACAGTGTGGTTGATGTGTAGCCCCGCCAAACGCTTGAAATGACCACCACGCCCCAGCTGCTTACCCGGATACATGGCTGGGCACAAGGCAGGTGGCAAAACGCCTTGCGTGTCGTCCTCAGCCAGTATGTGACCAACGGCCTGAGCGTCGCGGTCGGCCTGGTGCTGATCATGCTGGCCATCTTCGAGGCCGCCGGCCTGGCGGCTGCCGCCACCGCCGCGGTCGGTGTGCTGATCACCAGCCTGCCGGACGTGCCGTCCCCGCGCAAACGCAAAATCATGCAGATGTTGCCCGCCCCCTTGCTGGGCGCGCCGCTGTTTGCGCTGGTGCAACTGGTGCGCCAGGACGTGGTGTTGCTGGGTGTGGTGCTGGTGGCCGGCACCTTCCTGGCGGTGATGATGATGGCCTGGGGCAAACGCGGCGGACCGATCTGCTTTTCCTTGCTGTTTTCGCTGCTGTTTTCCATGGCCGCGCCGCCCGCCGGCACGCTGGAACACATCGCGCAACATGCCGGCTGGTTCCTGGCCGGATCGGTGCTGTATTTGCTCTGGGCCGTGCTCACCACCCATCTGCTGAACCAGCGTTTTCGCACCCAGTTGCTGGCCGAATGCCTGAGCAGTTTTGCGCACATCCTGCGCACCCAGGCCCAGCGTTTTGCCGCGCAACCCGATCACCAGGCGCTGCTGGCCAGCATGTTGCAGCAACAAGCCACGTTCGCCGACCACCTGCAGAACACGCGTGACGTGGTGCTGGAGTCGCCCACCACGCCAGCGCGTCAGCGCCTGGCGGCCATGTTGCTGAGCCTGCTTGAAGCCCGCGACCACCAGCTGGCCTGCGACCTGGACCTGGACTTTTTGCTGGAACAAGGCGCCGGCGTCACCACCCTGCCGGCGTTGCAACACACGTTGGAGGCCACGGCCGACCGCCTGGACGCGCTGGGCATGTCACTGCTGCTGGGCCGAACCGGTCAGGCGATTGCGCCCATTGCCGACCTGCGCCTGCCGCTGGCCGGCCTGTTGCCGCCACGCACCGCTGTGGTGAACAATCTGGCGCCCGAAGCCCTGAAACTAGAAGCGCCCGACAGCGTGGCCTTGCTGCACAACATGGCTGATCGCATCGGCCACATCAACGACGAAGCCGTCAAAATGGCGGCCCTGGCACGCGGCGAGCTGGCGCCCGAACTGGCGGCGGTGCGCACGCAGTGGCAGCTGTTTGTCAGCACCACCACCTGGTCGTGGAAACCGCTGCTGGGGCAACTGGCCTGGCGCGCCCCCATGCTGCGCTACGCCCTGCGCGCCACGCTGGCGGTCGCCGCAGGTTACGTGATCTCCCTGCACCTGCCCTGGGTGGCCCATGACTACTGGATTTTGCTCACCATCGTGGTGGTGATGCGTGGCAACCTGGCGCAAACACTGCAGCGCCGCAATGCCCGCGTGGCCGGCACCCTGCTCGGTTGTGGCCTGGTCATGGCCCTGCTGGCCACCCACCCCGGCGCCCGCACCCTCTTTCTGGTGGTGGCGTTGAGCATGGGCCTGGCGCATGCCTTTGCCCTGCGGCGCTACCTCTACACCTCGATTGCGGCAACGGTGTCCGGCCTGCTGCAGGCCCACCTGTTGCTGGTCGGCGTGCAAGCCACGTTTGCGGTGGGCGAACGCCTGGCCGACACCGTGTTGGGCGCGCTGATCGCCTGGCTCTTCAGTTATGTCTTGCCGGCCTGGGAGCGCAACCAGATCCCGGGGCTGGTACGGCGCAGCGTGCAGGCACAGGTCAAACATGCACAACTGGCGCTGGCCTTGCTGGGCGGGCCGCAAACCTCGGATTTGCGCTGGCGGCTGGCGCGCCGCGAGGCCTACAACAGCCTCTCGGACCTGACCCTGGCAACCCAGCGCACCCTGGCCGAACCGCGCCAGGTGCGCCCGCCGCTCGAACCCCTGGAAGCCCTGCAGGCACGCAGCTACCAGTTGCTGGCACAGCTCACGGCGGTCAAGTCGCTGCTTTTGCTGCACCGACCACAACTGGATCTGGCAGTAGCCACCCCGGCGCTGGCGGCGGCCGCCGAACGTATTGCCGCCGAACTGTCCGACACCGCAACGCCGCCGCAAACCGCCACACATCCGGTGGCCGGTCAGCCCTACCAGCCCCGACCCGACCCGCTGATGGCGGCCGACCTGACACCCTGGCTGCTGCGCCGGCTGGACCTGGCCTGCGCCATGGCCAGGGAACTGCGGCTGGCAGCAGCGCGTGCGCTGGCCTGAACCGGCAACGACACAGTCGCTATCAAAAGCAGAGCTGCTTGCGCCCGCTCCCTCTGGGCTGGAGGCCTGTTTGATACTTAACGCAGGAGAAACCCAGCCTCACACGCACCCAGGCAGGCGAAAAACCACGCCCGGTTGTTGCTGTTTTTTACGTCTTGTTTCGCTACTGGATGACGCGTTCCTGAGGGGTGAGCCTACAGCGCGGCGCGGGTGGGCCAACAATGTCAGTTACCATCAAACCATCCCCCGCAGCGGGCCTTGAGCGCCCCTGACGCCTCCCCTGGAAATCATCAAAACACCCTATTCATGTCCACGATCCCTGAGTCCTCTTCCCCCACTTCCGCCCTGCCTGCCGTCGCCGACGCCGCCCTGCTGCTTGAAGTCGCCGAACTGGTGGTTTCTTCCCTCAACCTCGAAACCGCCCCGGCCGACATCCAGCCCGACGACGCCCTGTATGGCGACGGCCTGGGCCTGGACTCCATCGACATCCTGGAGATCGCGCTGGTGGTCTCCAAACGTTACGGCCTGCAGCTGCGCGCAGACCATGAAGACAACACCGCGATCTTCCAGTCGCTGCGCAGCCTGAGCGCGCACATCGCTCAACAAAGAACGAAGTGAAACCCGGCTTGACGGCAACACTGCTGCGCGGCGCTCGCTGGGCAGCCATTGCCGGCTTATGCATCGCCTACTCGGTGCTGTCCCATTTCGCGGCCGCCGACACCCACCCGGACCTGCTGGATGCGGCCGTGGCCATCGCCCCGCTGCTGGCGCTGGCCGGCCTGCTGGCCTGGCGTTCGCCGCAGCGGCCCTGGATGTTGTTGCTCTGCCTGGTGGGTTGTGCCGCGCTCTACGGCCTGAGCGGCTGGCTGGTGCAGCATTACAACTGGGTGTTTCTGCTGCAACACGCCGGCTTCCAGGCCTTGCTGGGCCTGACCTTCGGCCGCAGCCTGCGCGCCGGCCAGGTGCCCATGATCTCGCGCTTTGCCGCCATCGTGCATGGCGGCCTGTCCCCCGCGCTGGCCCGTTACACGCGCCAGGCCACTTGGGCCTGGACCCTGTATTTCGCCGCCATCACCGGTGTGTCGCTGCTGCTGTTCTGGCTGGCGCCGGTCGCGGTCTGGTCGGTTTTTGCCAACCTGCTGAACCTGCCGCTGCTGGTCCTGATGTTTGCCGCCGAATACATCGCCCGCCTGTGCCTGCTGGCACCGTCCGACCGGGCCGGGCCGCTGGAGGCGATTCGCGCCTACCGGCAAGCCAGCTCGGGCACGGTGCCGCCGTCCCCTTGAGAAGCCGCCCATGACCACTTATGCACTGACTGCCCACCACAGTGGCGACGACACCCTGGCCTGGCGTTACGGCGAACGCATCACGGTGCGCCAGTTTCTCGCCGATGTCCGGCAACTGGCAGCGTCGCTGCCGGCCGGCCGCCAGCACATGCTCAATGCCTGCCATGACCGTTATCACTTCACGGTAGGTCTGGGCGCGGCGCTGCTGACCCAAAAAATCAGCCTGCTGCCGCCCACCCACACGCCGGAAATGGTGCGCCAGTTGCAAACCCTGGCGCCGGATGTTTTTTGCCTGTCCGACGCACCCCACACCATTGACCTGCCCGGTTTTGCTTACCAGGACGCGTTTGCGCGCGGCCCAGCCAATGTGGACCCGGACGCGCCCTGCGACATCCCGCATCTGTCCGGCAACCAGCCGGTGGCCGATGTATTCACCTCCGGCTCAACCGGCCTGCCCTTGCCGCACCGCAAAACCTGGGGCGCCCTGGTGCAGGGCGCCCGCGCCGAGGCCGAACGGCTCGGCCTGGGGGAAGGGCAGCCCTACAGCATCATCGGCACGGTGCCGCCGCAACACATGTACGGCTTTGAATCCACCGTGTTGCTGCCGCTGCACAGCGGCGCGGTGATCCACGCCGGCCAACCGTTTTATCCGGCCGATATCGTCAGCGCCCTCGAGGCCGTCCCCCGCCCGCGGCTGCTGGTCAGCACGCCCGTGCATTTGCGCGTGCTCCTGGCGTCCGGCTTGGAACTGCCGGCCGTAGACGCGGTGTTATCGGCCACGGCGCCCCTGCCGCCGCAACTGGCGCAAGACTGCGAAACCCGTTTTGGCGCCCCGTTGTTTGAGATTTATGGCTCCACCGAAACCGGCCAGATCGCCTCGCGGCGCAGTGCCCAAACGGCCGAGTGGGAGCTGTTCCCCCGCATCACACTGACACCTCACGATGACCGCATGTGGGCCAGCGGCGGCCACGTCGAGCAGGTCGTGCCCATGAACGATGTGCTGGAAGCCCTCGACAGCCGGCGTTTTTTGCTGCATGGCCGACTGAGCGACCTCATCAACATCGCCGGCAAACGCAGCTCGCTGGATTACCTGAACCACCAGTTGGGCAGCATCCCCGGCGTGCTGGACGGTGCGTTTTTTATGCCCGAGGACAGCGGCCAGGACAGCGTGGTGCGCGTGATGGCTTTTGTGGTGGCGCCCGGCATGACGGCGGCAGCATTGCACGCGGCACTGAAGGAGCGCATAGACACCACCTTCCTGCCGCGTCCGCTGGTATTGCTAGCCGCTTTGCCGCGCAATAGCACCGGAAAATTGCCACGCGAGACCCTGCAGGCCCTGGCCAGGGAACACCAGGCTCGGACCAGCCAGGAAGGCCAGCCCCATGCAGGGTGAATCCAGCCTGAGCTTTGCCCCTGATCACCCGGCGTTTGCCGGGCACTTTCCGGGACGCCCCATCGTGCCGGGAGTGTTGCTGCTGGACGCGGCGATCCATGCCCTCATGCAGGCATATCCTGCCCCCGACGGCAGCCCGCCCCCGACCTGCCAAATCAGCTCGGCCAAATTTCTCAGCCCGGTTTTGCCCGGCGAAACACTGAGCCTGTCCTGGCGCAGCAGCGGCACGGGCCAGACCCGTTTTGACATTGCCGGCAGCGACCGCCCCGTGGCGACCGGCCTGCTGGTGTTCGGGACCGCCGCATGAACACGCCACATCCCAAGCCGGACACGGCAACCACCTGGCAGCAGCGGCCGGAACGCAGCAACATGTTGATGTTGCGGATCATGACCTGGATTTCGCTGCGCCTGGGCCGCAGCGCGGGCCGCGGTGTGCTGTATGGCATTGCCGCTTATTTTTTCATCACCAATGGCGGCGCACGCCGCGCCTCGCGCGATTACCTGCGCCGCGTGTTGAATTTGCCGCAAATCGGCTGGCGCCAGATGTTCCGGCATTTCCTGAGTTTTGCCTCCTGCACCCATGACCGGATCTACCTGATCAACGACCACTTTCATCGCTTCGATATCCGAATTCACCAGGAGCATCTGGTGGCCGAGTTGACGGCCACGCGCCAAGGTGTTTTTTTGATGGGCGCCCACCTCGGCAGCTTCGAGGTTTTGCGCGCGGTGGGCCGGCGCCAACCCGGCCTGCGTGTGGCCATGGTGATGTACGAAGAAAACGCGCGCAAAATCAACGCAGCCCTGAGCGCCATCAACCCCGCGGCCCAGCAGGACATCGTGGCCCTGGGCCACGCCGACTCCATGCTCAAGGTCCACGAGTTGCTCGAAAGCGGTTGTGTCGTCGGCATGCTGGCCGACCGTGGCCTGAACCGGGACAGTACCCGCCCCATCCCTTTCCTCGGTGAAGCGGCCGAGTTTCCTGTCGGCCCGTTTCGCATGGCGGCCCTCATGCGGCGCCCGGTGCTGTTCATGGTCGGGCTGTATGCGGGCGGCAATCGCTACGATATTCATTTTGAAACGCTGGCCGATTTTTCTGCGATTCCAGCGGGCGGACGTGAAGCGGCCGTGCAAGCCGCGATGGCGCGTTATGCCGAACTGCTGGCGCAACATTGCCGCGCAGCCCCCTACAACTGGTTCAACTTTTTTGACTTCTGGCGGACTAGCAAAGCGCCGTCTGCCGCAACCCCCGGCCTTGCCCCATGAACAATGTGCTCCCCTCCCTGATGACCCGTGGCCTGAAAACCTGGCTGGCTGGTGCCGGCCTCTTGCTCAGCCTGTGCAGCACACCGGCCCTGGCCGCCTGGGACATCCAGCAACTCATGCAAGGCCTGGCCCAGAACAAATCGGGCCGTGCCAGTTTTGTTGAAAAGAAATACATCGCCGTGTTGGACGCACCGGTGGAGTCCTCCGGCGAACTGCTGTACACCGCACCCGACCGCCTGGAAAAACGCACGCTCAAACCCAAACCCGAATCCCTGGTGATTGACGGCGGCAACCTCACCGTCGAACGCGGCAAACGCCGCATGGTGCTGCGCCTGCAGGACTACCCGGAGCTGGTCGCTTTCACCGAAAGCATACGCGGCACTCTGGCCGGCGACACCGCCGCGCTCAAACGTATTTACAACCTGGACCTGGAAGGCAACGAAGAGCGCTGGACCTTGACCCTGCGCCCCATTGAAACCAAGATGCTGGACGTGGTGCAACGCATCCGTATCGGTGGCAGCCGCGCCGAGGTGAAAACCATAGACATCGAGCAAACCGACAAAGACCGCTCGGTCATGGTCATCACCCCCATGGCCGCACCATGAGGGGCAAGATTTTTCGGCGCGCCTTTCTGCCGGTCTGGCTCTGGCTGGCGTTTTTGCTGGCCTGCGGCGCCATCATCAGCCGCACCCAGTTCACCACCGACCTGTCGGCGTTTTTGCCGCGCAACCCGACACCCGAGCAACAACTGCTGATGGACCAGTTGCGTGACGGCCTGGCCTCACGCCTGATCCTAGTCGGCATTGAAGGCGCCGATGCGCCCACCCGCGCCCAGCTTTCCAAACAGGTCGCCCAGCGCCTGCGCGCCGACCCGGTTTTTGTCTCCGTCAACAATGGTGAACCCGTCAACACCGAACGCGACCGGGCCTACCTGTTCAACAACCGCTACCTGCTCAGCCCGGCCGTCACGCCGCAACGTTTCAGCACCGACGGCCTGCATGCCGCCCTGGGTGAAAGCATAGACCTGCTGGCCTCGCCCGCCGGCCTGATGGTCAAGTCCCTGCTGCCCAATGACCCGACCGGTGAAATGGTGGAATTGCTGGGGCAGCTCGACAGCGGCACCCACCCGCCCCTGGTCGATGGCGCCTGGGCCTCGCGTGACGGCGCACGCGCCTTGCTGCTGATGCAAACACGTGCCCTGGGCTCGGACACCGATGCCCAGCAACACGCCATGGCCGCCATCCGGCAGGCGTTTGACACCGCGTCCCAGGCCAGCCCCACGGCCAAGCTGGTGATGACCGGGCCCGGTGTGTTTTCGGTGACCTCGCGCGAAACCATCCAGAGCCAGGTCAGCCGCCTGTCCCTCATCAGCATCCTGATCATCGCCACCTTGCTTTTGCTGGTCTACCGTTCCCCGACCGCGCTGGCCCTGGGTTTTTTGCCTGTGATCAGCGGTGTACTGGCCGGGGTGGCCGCCGTCAGCCTGGGTTTTGGCTCGGTACACGGCATTACCCTGGGCTTCGGCACCGCCTTGATTGGCGAAGCCGTGGACTATTCCATCTACCTGTTTGTGCAGTCCGAACAGGCCAAGGCGGACCAGCAGCAATGGGTGAAACGCTTCTGGCCCACCATACGTCTGGGCGTCTTGACCTCGATCTGCGGTTTTGCCTCGCTGTTGTTCTCGGGCTTTCCCGGCTTGGCGCAACTCGGCCTGTATGCGATTGCCGGGCTGGTGGCCGCAGCCGCCATGACACGTTTTGTGTTGCCGCACCTGTTGCCGGCGACGTTTCGCATCCATGATGTCTCGGCCATAGGCCGCGTGTTGAGCCGCCTGACCGAACGTGCGGCCGCCTTGCGCTGGTCGGCCATCATCGTCTTGCTGGCCGCTTGCGCCATCCTGGTCCTCCACCACGACAGCTTGCTCGATGAGAAAATTTCTTCGCTAAGCCCGGTGTCGCGGGCCGATATCGCGCTGGATGAAAGCCTGCGCGGCGACATGGGCGCGCCCGACGTGCGTTACCTGGTGGTGATCTCCGGCCCCAGCCGGGAAACCGTGCTGACCGCCTCCGAAAAAGTCTCGGCGCTGTTGCAGACACAAGTCGATCAGGGCGAACTCGCCGGCTTTGAAAGCCCCAGCCGTTATCTGCCCAGCATAGCCACACAACGCGCCCGTCAGTCCAGCCTGCCACCGCCCGATGAATTACAAGTACGACTGGCACAAGCGGTACAAGGCCTGCCGGTGCGTGCGCCACTGTTCACCCCTTTTCTGGCCGATGTGGAAAGCAGCCGCAACCGGCCTTTGCTACAGGCCAGCGACCTGGAGCGGACCTCCATGGCCATGGCGGTCGATGCCTTGCTGCTCCAGCAATCCCGCGGTGGCTGGACGGCCTTGCTGCCGCTCAAGGCGCCCGAAGGGAGCGGCATCCAGGCCGACAAAATTCGTGCGACCCTGGTCACCACCGGTTTGTCGAATGTGCTGTTCGTGGACATGAAAGCCGAATCCGATCGCCTGTATTCCGGCTACCTGCGTGAAGCCACCTTGCTGTCGCTGGGCGGGCTGGTGGCCATCGTCCTGCTTTTGCTTGTGATCTTCCGCTCACCGCGGCGGGTGTTACACATCATCGCGCCGCTGGTCGCCTCCGTCATCACCGTCACGGCGGGGCTGGCGTTGTTTGGACAATCCCTGGTGATTTTGCATCTGGTGGGTTTGCTGCTGGTGGTGGCGGTGGGCTCGAATTACGCGCTGTTTTTTGACCGGCCCGAACCGCTCACGCCCATCCCCCACCGCACCCTGGCCTCGATGTTGCTCGCCAACCTCACCACGGTCGCGGGTTTTGGCCTGCTGGCGTTTTCCAAT
Source organism: Polaromonas potterensis (assembly GCF_033446725.1). Taxonomy (NCBI): domain Bacteria; kingdom Pseudomonadati; phylum Pseudomonadota; class Betaproteobacteria; order Burkholderiales; family Comamonadaceae; genus Polaromonas; species Polaromonas potterensis. Next base: position 90,291 of record NZ_JAWQLX010000006.1, read on the forward strand.
GTCTCCATCCTGCAGGCCATGGGGTCTACCGTCGCCCCGGGTGTGATCCTGGCGCTGGTGTATGCCGCGATTTTTGCGAAGCCCACCCATGCCTGAGCCACGCTGGCATTCCACGCCTCTGATGCGCGCCTCCATTGCCGTGCATGGGCTGGCCCTGGTGGTGCTCATCGCCGCCCCCGACTTATGGCCCTGGGTGCTGGCCGCCCTCGTGCTGAATCACCTGCTGATTGCCGGCGCCGGCCTGTGGCCACGCAGCCACTGGCTGGGACCGAACTGGACCCGGCTGCCCGCTGCTGCCATCGCCAGGCATGAAATCGCCCTGACCATAGATGACGGCCCCGACCCGGAGGTCACGCCTCTGGTGCTGGACTTGCTCGACCGTTTTGCGGTTCAGGCCACGTTTTTTTGCATAGGCGAAAAAGCCGCGCGTTACCCGGAACTGTGCCGCGAAATTGTCAAGCGCGGCCATACCGTCGAAAACCACAGCCAGCAGCATCGCCATCATTTTTCACTGATGGGGCCACGCGGCCTGACGCGAGAAATCCAGGCCGCGCAGGACACACTCACCCACATTTCCGGCCAGCGTCCCCTGTTTTTTCGTGCCCCGGCCGGCTTGCGCAACCCGTTTCTGGAACCGGTGCTGGCCCGGCTCGGGTTGAAGCTGGCGACCTGGTCGGTACGCGGCTTCGACACCCGTGTCGGCGACGCAGACCGTGTCAGCCACAAACTGGTGCAGGGCCTGCAAGCCGGTGCCATTCTGTTGCTGCATGACGGCAACGCCGCACGTACGCCCAGTGGCACACCGGTCATTCTCGAGGTCTTGCCCGCCGTGCTGGTATCTGCCGCTTCCGCCGGCCTGCGGGTGGTCACCCTGCGTCAGGCCCTGGCATGAGCCAACCGCAACAGCGCCCCTGGTACCGTCAAATGGCCACGGTCATCCCTCAGCATTTACTGCTGAAGGGCGGCGGGACCATGCTTTTCATCGGCGTATTTTTTGCGGCTTATTTTTACCTGCTCAAACACCCGGCCTACCCGGTGACGGTGATGCCTATCACCTGGCCAGACCAGTGGATCGCCTTTGAGCCGCTCGCGATGCCGCTGTACCTCTCCTTGTGGGTGTATGTGTCGCTGCCGCCCTTGTTACTCGCGACGCGGTCCGAGCTTCAGCGTTACGGCCTGGCCATGACGGCCACCTGCCTCACGGGCCTGGTCATCTTCTACTTCTGGCCGACGGCAGTGCCAACGCCAGATATCGACTGGGCCCTCTACCCCGGCGTGGATTTTCTCAAAAATCTGGACGCGGCCGGCAATGCCAGCCCCTCCCTGCATGTCGCCACGGCTCTTTTTTCCGGGGCCTGGCTGCATCACTCCTTACGCCGCTTTGGCGGGCCGACGTGGTTGCGGATATTGAACTGGCTCTGGTGTGTCGGGATCGTCTATTCCACCCTGGCCACACGCCAACATGTGGCAGTCGATGTCTGGGCTGGTCTCGCGCTCGGAGGCCTGGGCGCCTGGCTGTCCTTGCATCCTCGCCTGTACACCGTTTCAGTCCGTCCGCAAACCCATTCCTGAAGGCGTGTTGACCTCAATCTGCCCTCTGAATTTGCTACCATCTCACCTTATCTAGATAGGCTGGTTTTCTCTGAACTCGCTCTGGCTTTCCCATTTCACCGCGACCAGCGCCATCGGCCATGGTCTCCAGCAAACCCTCTCCGCGCTGCAACAGCAACACGGCGGATTGGCACCGTGCGCATTCGATACCGTTGATCTGAGCACCTATGTGGGTGAAGTCGCGGGTGTGGATGAGATACGGCTTCCCGCACACCTGGCCGACTTTGATTGCCGCAACAACCGGCTCGCTTTACTGGGCTTGATGCAAGACGGTTTTGCCGATGCCGTGAGCGCCGCCAGCCAAAAATATGGCGCGCAACGTGTGGGCGTGTTCATAGGCACCAGCACCTCCGGTATTTTGCAAACCGAACTGGCCTATCGCCGGCTGGACCCGGTGAGCGGCGCTTTGCCTGCCGATTTTGTGTACGGCAGCACACACAACACCTTTTCCGTGGCTGATTTCACGCGCCAGTATTTGGGCTTGCGCGGTCCGGCTGCCGTGGTGTCCTCGGCCTGTTCCTCCAGCGCCAAGGTGTTTGCCTCGGCCCGCCGCATGATGGCAGCGGGATTGATAGACGCGGCGGTGGTGGGCGGCGTGGACTCCTTGTGCCTGACCACCTTGTACGGTTTTCACTCCCTGGGCCTGACCTCCACCCAAGCCTGCCGCCCCTTCGACACCACACGCGACGGTATTTCCATTGGTGAGGCCGCGGCTTTTGCGTTGCTCGAGCGTGTGCCCGAGCAGCTCGACAAAAGTGCCGTGTTGCTGCTGGGGGTGGGTGAATCGAGCGACGCCCACCACATGTCCTCCCCCCACCCCGAGGGCCTGGGCGCACGTTTGGCGATGCAAGACGCGCTGAACATGGCCGGTCTTGGCGCCGCCGACATCGACTACATCAACTTGCACGGCACGGCCACACCCAGCAACGATGCGGCCGAAACCAAGGCCGTTGCCACATTGTTCGGGTCGGCGACGCCTTGCAGTTCCACCAAGGGCGCGACCGGGCACACCCTGGGTGCGGCAGGTGGTGTCGAGGCCGTGATCTGCGCCTTGGCCCTGCAACACGGCTTGTTGCCAGGCGGCTTGAATACGCAGCAACTGGACTCGACCCTGCCCCTGAACTACCTGCTGGCCAACCGTGAACAATCCCTACGTCACGTGCTGAGCAATTCTTTCGGTTTCGGCGGCACCAACTGCAGCCTGGTTTTTGGCCTCGCCGCTGAGGGCAGAAAAAAATGATGCTGCATGCTGCCAAGGCCGCCCGGCCTCTCACCGTTTTTGTTGAAGGCATAGGCCTGCTGGGCCCCGGCCTGAACAACTGGGCACAAGGCCGCGAACTGCTTCAGGGCAAGTCACCCTACCAGGCCGTGCGCTGTGTTTTGCCCCTGCCCATGGCCTTGCCGCCGGCTGAGCGCCGCCGCGCCGGCGCCGTCGTGAAAGTCTCCTTGGCGGTGGGTCAGGAGGCCGTGACAGCTTCTGGTTTGCAAGCCGCCACCCTGCCGTCGGTTTTTTCATCGTCCAGCGGCGACGCCGTGAACTGCCACGAAATCTGCAGCGCCCTGGCATCCAGCGACCGATTGATCTCGCCAACGCGTTTTCACAATTCGGTGCACAACGCTGCCTCAGGTTACTGGAGTATTTCGAGTGGCGCCATGGCGTCTTCATCGGTGCTCTGTGCGCGTGATGCCAGTTTTGCCGCCGGTCTGCTGGAAGCCATGACGCAGGTGGTCGTGGCGCAAACCGCGGTTTTGCTGATGGCCTACGACACCGACTATCCCGAGCCATTACACAGTGTGCGGCCCGTGCCCGACACCCTGGGCGTGGGCTTGGTGCTGGCGCCACAGCGCAGCGAACGCAGCCTGGCGCAATGGACGCTGGCACCCGACACCTGCTTCACGAGTGTTATGTCGGATCGCCTGGACGACCCCGCTCTTGAACAAGTCCGCCAAAAAATTCCCGCCGCACGTTGCCTGCCGCTGCTACGCAGTGTGGTGACACAACATGCTGGTGCGGTGGTGCTGGACTACCTGGAAGGCCTGCAACTGGCCGTACAGGTGGCGCCCTGACGCTGCGGCACGATGACACTTATGCCTTCGCACATGCCCGCCACCTTGCAACACGACGAGATCGCCAGGCGCATCCCACACCAGGGCAATATGTGCCTGCTGGACGCGGTCACAAGTTGGGACCACAGCCACATCCAATGCCAAGCCAACAGCCACAACGCCCACTATCACCCGCTGCGTGCGTATGGCCGGTTGGGCGCAGCCTGCGGCGTGGAATATGCGGCGCAAGCCATGGCGGTACACGGCGCGCTGGTGGCTGAAAGTCTGACCGAAGGCAGCGCCAACATCCCTCCTCGCGTCGGCTACCTGGCCAGCATGCGTAGCGTCACCCTGCATGTGGACCGACTGGACACGGTGACCGGCCCCTTGACGGTGTCTGCAGAACGCATCACGGGGGATGACAACACCGTGCTTTATAACTTCAAGGTGCAGGCCGGCGCGCAAACCCTGCTCAGCGGCCGTGCCGTGGTGGTGCTGGATGCCGCAGCACTCTCGCCGCTGGCGCCTGCTGGCGCGCACCCGGCCTGAATCACCCCGCCACGAAATATATGTTGATGAACAAGCCTCTCAAACGCGCACTGGTCACAGGCGGCAGCGGCGGCATCGGCTCGGCCATCTGCCGGCGTCTGGCGGCCGACGGCTTCAGCGTGATCGTGCATGCCAACATCAATCTGGCCACGGCACAAGCCGTCGCGGCGGACATCGTGGCTCAGGGCGGCCAGGCACAGGCCGTGGCGTTTGACGTGACCGATGCGGCCGCCACGGCCGCGGCCTTGCAAGCGCTGCTGGAAGACGGCGCTATCCAGGTGCTGGTCAACAACGCCGGCATCCATGACGACGCCGTTTTTCCGGGCATGCAACTGGCTCAGTGGCAACGTGTGCTGGATGTGTCCCTCAATGGATTTTTCCATGTCACCCAGCCGCTGACCCTGCCCATGATCCGCACGCGCTGGGGCCGCATCATCACCATCACCTCGGTCGCGGCCGTGGCCGGCAACCGGGGCCAGGTCAACTATTCGGCCGCCAAAGGTGCGTTACATGCTGCCACCAAATCGCTGGCCCTCGAAGTGGCCAGCCGCGGCATCACCGTCAACGCCGTGGCGCCTGGCATCATCGCCACCGCCATGACCAAGGACAGATTCAGCCCGGAGCAGATTGCCACGCTGGTGCCCATGAAACGCGCCGGCAAGGCCGAGGAAGTCGCCGACCTGGTTGCTTTCCTGGCTTCCGAACAGGCCGCCTACATCAGCGGCCAGATCATCTCGATCAACGGCGGAATGATCTAGGAATATGGCCCCCACGTTCGCTCGCTTCGCGTAGCTCTCTGCCCCCCTAGGGGGCGCTGCGCCTGCGGACTGGCAAAGCCAGATCCGCGGCCCCGGCTTGCAATGCGGGCAAACCCAGGCTCGCTCGCTGACTGCTATACGCCTTTGACGCGCCGCCACAGCAGCACCGGCAAACGCAGGACAAAACCGAGCAACAAGCGCGAGTGCATCCAGCTCAACAAGAGGTTGTCGCGCAGGTAATTGAAGTGCGACACGCCGCCTTCGTCGGGGCGGAAGTATTTGACGGTGGCCGGCAGGTTGATCGGCTTGACACCCAACCAGCACATGCGCACCACGGCTTCGGGGTCGAAGTCGAAGCGGCGCATCCAGCGCTGCCCGTGCATCACGCGCCGCAGTGGCGCGATCGGGTAGACGCGAAAACCAAACAGCGAGTCCCCAATACCGGCCCACAGGGTTTCCAGGTCAGCCCAGCCGTTGGACAACTTGCGGCCATTGACGCGCAGACGCGGCGCGTCGGCCGCGAACACCGGCACACCCAGCACCATGACGGCCGGCTGGGCGCTGGACGCGGCCATGAAGTCGGGAATCAGCGGCGCCGGATGTTGACCGTCCGAGTCCATGGTCAACACATGGGTGAAGCCTTGTGCCGCCGCCAAATCAACCCCGTGCAACACGGCGGCGCCCTTGCCGACGTTATGCGGCAACACAATCACACGCAGGCCGTCATCCTGCGCCGCCATGGCCAACAGGCCCGCGGCACTGTCGTCGGTGCTGCCATCCACCACCACCCAGACCGGTGTCCACTGCGCACGTGCCGAACGCACGGTTTCATAGACTTTGGGACCGGGGTTGTAGCTGGGAATCAGGACAAGATGGGTGCGGGACACGCGGGGACAATCAACATTCATCGGCATGGCAAGTGGGCGAAAAAATAGGGGAAACGTCAGCAGGCCAGTGTTCAGGCCGGCGGCGGCTTGATGGGGAAGTCGGGCAACTGGGCATGCGCGAGTTCGGATTCGAAGTATTGCTCCAGCTCGCTGACAAACTGCGCGGTATGCCGGGGCGGATCAAAACGTTTGCCCAGCCTGAGCTTGTAGGTGATGGGCATGGCCGGTGTCCAGAGCAGCGACCAGCCTTTGCCCAGGAAACCCGAGTCGGTTTCAATAAACACGGTCTGCACCGGCACGCCTGCATTTTTGGCGATCAGTCCGGTCGTGCCCTGCATGGGCCCCACCGGAAAACGCGTGGTGCGTGTACCTTCGGGAAACAGCAACAAATGGCTGCCCTTGCGCAAATCATCCACCCCCAGTTGCACCATGGTGCGCAGCGGCGTGTTGCGGATATAACCGGCCAGCCGGGCGCCGGCCCCATAAAACACGCTGTTGACGAGTTCGGCCTTCATGATGCAGGTCGCATTCGGCAGCCGCGACAAAATCATGACCGCGTCGAGCAAGGAAGGATGGTTGGGCGCAATCACCATGGGCGGGCCATCCCGCAAGGTATCGAGTTCGCTCAGGTCAAACCGGCAAGCCCCCATCAACACCAGAAAACGCAGATAAGCCCGGGTCGTGGCGGTGACCAGCTTGCGGCCCAGGCGTTTGCTCAGCACACGCGGCAGGATTGCACGCATCGGAAAAGCCAGCAGCGTGACCGCCAGGCAGATCACGCCCAGCACCACAAAACCCAGGTGCATGCGCAGCGTGTCGTGCAGGCTTTTGTGCCTGGCGTGTAGCTTCAGCGATTTTTTCAGCAAGGCATGTGGTTTGTAGTCCATAAATCAGTGCTTAAGCCGGCGCTTAACGCGCGGCCGGCTCCACACCCTCGACGACACGAATATTGGCCTTGCGCAGGCGCATGGCCTGCCACGAGCGTTTGAAGTTCAGGGCAGAACCAATGTAGAAAAATCCCTTGAGTATCAGCAGCGAAGGCCAGATCGGCGTTTTGCCAAAAATATCGCCAGCCAGCATCGACAGCAGAGCTTCTTTCACACGCCAGATATTGCTGGGACCCATGAACATGTCGCGCATGGTCGGGTTCGTCACGCGGTAGATAAACCACGAGAACTCCTTGGGACCCAGGCGCACCTGTTTGTCAAAACGGGCCAATGCCGATGCGGCTTTCGCCGGTTCGCGCAGGCAGGTGTCCACCGTGTCGGCGCCAACAAAACCGCCCTGCATGGCCAGCATGACGCCTGACGAAAACACCGGGTCGATGAAGGTGAAGGCATCACCGATCATCAGGTAGTTGGGTCCGTGTGTGCGCTCGCAGGCATAGGAAAAATTACCGGTCGCCTCGACCTCGGACGACAAAGTCGCCTGGGCCAGCCGCTCGCCGAGCGCCGGGCACATGGCAATCGTGTCGAGGAAAAAGTCCTTGACCGGTTTGGTCCGGCTTTTCAGGTAATGCGGCCAGACGACCGCGCCAACGCTGGTAAAACCATCGGCCAGCGGAATAAACCAGAACCAGCCATGGTCGAACCAGAAAATGGTGATGTTGCCTTCGTCCTGGCCCGCATGCCGCGTGGCGCCGGTGAAGTGGCCATACAGCGCGGAGCTATTGTGTTTGGGGTTGCGGCGTTTGATGTCGAACTGCTTGCCCAGCACCGTGTCGCGGCCCGACGCGTCAACCACAAAACGCGCGCGCCAGTGCTCGACGCGGCCATCGTCGTGCTGCGCCTGCACCGTGGCACCGCTGCGATCAGGCGCAAAATCCACGCCTTTGACCTTGCAGCCTTCAATCACCTCGGCGCCCAGCCGGGTGGCGTTGCGGATCAGGATTTCGTCAAACTCGGAACGCCGCACCTGGTAGGAAAACGGCATGGTTTTGTCCCAGGCGTCGGCAAACTGAAAGGTCTGGCTTTTGCTGTCATGCCAGGGCGAGACAAATTCGGCGCCCCACTTCTCCATGCCTATGGCTTTCACGGCATCGGCGACCCCGAGTTTTTCAAACAGCGCCAGGTTGGCCGGCAACAGCGACTCGCCGATGTGAAAACGCGGGTGGTGTTCTTTCTCCAGAACCACCACTTTGTGGCCCTTTTGCGCCAGCAGCGCCCCAGCCGTGGCGCCAGCCGGGCCGCCGCCAATCACCAGGACATCACAGTCACGAAGGATGGCGGAGGATGGGGTGGTCGCTGAACTCTGCTCGGTCATCACGGGTCCTTGGTAGAGAGTTTTTGGAGCCTGCCGCCTAACCTTCGCTTAGGTCTAGGGCGTGGGAAGTGCAGTTGTGCGCTGGATGCGTCAATTCAAGGAGTTTACGCTGGGCCGTGCCCCACTTTTGTGCTGAATTTTCCCGCCACGGCGTGGTGTTTGGCGCCGTCCCACGGATAAACCACGTCTTGGCCAGTGACAGCGTTACAAATCCTCGCAATCCCGGCGCCCGCCGCTGTGGTTTATGCGCGGCAAGGCGCAACTCAGCCATGGCTTGGCTGGCCGCTCCGATCAGCTCTCCGGCAAGTGCTATTATTTTGCCGGTCATGTTGCACCCGCGCACCCGCTCTGAGTTCACCCGTGTATTCAGCCTTTGACCGACACCGCCTGAACCCCCTGTGAACCTTCCCACCCCACCTCTCTCCCCTGCCGATCTGGCGCCCGCCGCCGCGGCCGGAAAACACACACCGATGATGGTCCAGTACCTGGGCCTGAAAGCGGACTATCCCGACACCCTGCTGCTGTACCGCATGGGCGACTTTTACGAGTTGTTTTATGCCGATGCCGAAAAAGCCGCACGCCTGCTCGACATCACGCTGACGCGGCGTGGCCAGTCTGCCGGCGAACCGGTGGTCATGGCCGGCGTGCCCTTTCACTCGCTGGAAGGGTACCTCGCCAAACTGATCAAGCTCGGCGAATCCGTCGCGATCTGCGAGCAGGTCGGCGACGTGGCCACCAGCAAAGGCCCGGTCGAACGCAAGGTGGTGCGGGTGGTCACACCCGGCACCTTGACCGACACCGAGCTGCTGAACGACAAAACCGAATCGATTTTGCTCGCGGTACACCAGGGCAGCCGCAACACCTGCGGCCTGGCCTGGCTCAGCGTCACGCAGGGCGAGATTCACCTGGCGCATTGCGCCAGCGACGAGCTGGAAGCCTGGATTGCGCGGATTGCGCCCAGCGAGTTGCTGTACAACGTGGATGTCACCCCGACTTTCGAGCAGCGCCTGAAAACCCAGCGTTGTGCGGTCAGCGCCCGACCCGCCTGGCAGTTTGACGCCACGCTGGGGGCACGCCGCCTGCTGGCCCAGTTGCAGGTCGCCTCGCTGGCCTCGTGGCATGCCGAAGCCTTGCCCGAAGCCCATGCGGCCGCCTCTGCCCTGCTCGGTTACGCCGAACACACGCAGGGCCGGAGCTTGCCCCATGTACACAGCCTGCAGGTCGTGCGCTCCGGCGAGCTGATCGAGCTGCCGCAAACCACGCGGCGCAACCTGGAACTGACGCAAAACCTGCGCGGTGAAGATTCGCCCACCCTGTTTTCGCTGCTGGACAGCTGCAGCACCGGCATGGGCAGCCGCGCGCTGAAAAGCTGGCTGCTGAGCCCGCGGCGCGACCGCAGCCAGGCCCAGGCCCGCCTGGATGCGATTGCCGTCCTGCGCGGCGGCCTGCAACAACAATTACGCGCCGGACTCAAGGGCTGCAGCGACGTGGAACGGATCACCGCCCGCATCGCGCTGCGCCAGGTACGCCCGCGCGAATTGGTGGCTCTGCGCGATACGCTACAAAAAACAGAGCTGTTTGCGCCCGTCCAGCAAGGGCTACCGGCACTTTTGACCACTATTTTCGAGGATTTGCAGGCGCCGCCGGCCTGCGCCGCCTTGTTGCATCGTTATGTGCTGGACGAACCCGCCGCGCTGATCCGCGACGGCGGCGTGATCAACCACGGCTGCGACGCCGACCTCGACGAGTTGCGCGGCATCCAGACCAACTGCGACGACTTTCTGCTCGACCTGGAAGGCCGCGAAAAAGCCCGCACCGGCATTGCCAACCTGCGGGTGCAGTTCAACAAGGTGCACGGCTTTTACATCGAAGTCACGCAAGGCCAGCTCGACAAGGTGCCCGACGACTACCGGCGCCGCCAGACCCTGAAAAACGCCGAGCGTTACATCACGCCCGAACTCAAGGCTTTTGAAGACAAGGCCTTGTCGGCGCAAGAACGTGCGCTGGCCCGCGAGAAATGGCTGTACGAACAACTGCTCGACCAGTTGCAGAATTTTGTCCCGACCCTGAGCCGGCTGGCACGGGCGCTGGCCAGCCTGGACGCCTTGTGTACGCTGGCCGAACGTTCCTTGACGCTGAACTGGACCGCGCCGGTGTTTGTCCGGGAACCCTGCATCGACATCAGCCAGGGCCGGCACCCGGTCGTCGAAGCCCGACTCGGCGAAACCAGCGGCGGCGCCTTTATCGCCAACGATTGCAATCTGGGCGGCAAAAGCCGCATGCAGGTCATCACCGGCCCCAACATGGGTGGTAAATCCACCTATATGCGCCAGGTCGCCATCATTGTGTTGCTGGCCAGCATGGGCTCTTACGTGCCGGCCAGCGCGTGCCGGCTTGGGCCCATCGACGCCATCCTCACCCGTATAGGTGCGGCCGACGACGTGGCCAACGCCCAGTCCACCTTCATGCTGGAAATGCTGGAGGCCGCGCAAATCCTGCACGCGGCCACCCCGCATTCGCTGGTGCTGATGGACGAAATCGGCCGCGGCACCTCCACCTTCGACGGCCTGGCGCTGGCCGGCGGCATTGCCGCCCACCTGCACAACAAAACCCAGGCCTTCACGCTGTTTGCCACGCATTATTTTGAGCTGACCGAGTTTCCGGTGCGCCACCATGCGGCTGTCAATGTGCATGTCAGCGCGGTCGAGTCCGGCACCGACATCGTGTTCCTGCACCACATCGAACCCGGCCCCGCCAGCAAGAGTTACGGTATTGCCGTGGCCAAGCTGGCCGGCGTGCCGGCCGGTGTGGTTAACCATGCGCGGCATGCGCTGGCGGCGCTGGAAACCCAGCAAAACGCCTCACGCGCCCAGGTCGACCTGTTTGCCGCGCCGCCCGAGGCGCCGGCCGCCGAACTCAGCGTCGTGGAAAAAGCGCTGAACGGCATAGACCCCGATGCGCTCAGCCCGCGCGAAGCGCTGGACGCCTTGTACCAGTTGAAAAAGCTTGCGGCCAGCTAAGCGACAGACTATGGTTTCCCCATGACTTATTGCGTCGCCATCAAACTGAACGCCGGCCTGGTGTTTTTATCGGACTCCCGGACCAATGCCGGGCTGGACCAGATCAGCACTTTCCGCAAGATGATCATTTATGAAAAGGTCGATGATCGTTTCATGGTGTTGCTATCGGCCGGCAACCTGTCGGTTTCGCAGTCGGTGCGCGAGATCCTGCAGGTCGAACAACTCAAGGACGCCGATGGCGGCCCGCCCATCACCATCTGGAACGCCAAAAGCATGTTTGATGCGGCGCGTGTGCTGGGCTCGGCGATCCGCCGTGTGCATGAGCGTGATGCCGATGACCTGAAACACAACGGCGTGGAATTCAATGTCTCGCTGATTTTCGGCGGGCAGATCAAGGGCGAAGCCATGCGTCTGTTTCAGGTGTATTCAGCCGGCAACTTCATCGAAGCCACACCCGAGACGCCTTATTTCCAGATCGGTGAATCCAAATACGGCAAACCGGTGCTGGACCGCGTGCTCACCCCCGACACCCCGCTGGACGAAGCCGCCAAATGTGCGCTGGTGTCGATGGACTCGACACTCAAATCCAACCTGTCGGTCGGCCTGCCGCTGGACATGGTGGTGTACGAGTCCAACAGCTTCCACTCCGACAAGGTGGTTTGCATCGACTACGACAACCCTTATTTCCGCATGTTGCACGACAACTGGGGCAAAAAGCTGCGTGAGGTCTTTGACAGCATCGAAGACCCGATGTGGAGCGGCGGTGAAACCCAGGTGCCGCTGCTGACACCCTTGTCGCGCAACCAGCCGCTGAAGAAAATTACCTCGCCTGAAGAAAAACTGATTTAAGCCCGGACCGGGCGGACTCATCCCCGTCCGAGCCTGTCCTTCCGGACACCATCCGGGAGCCCCGGATGGCGGACCCCGTCCGCACTGACCTTCCTGAACGACCTCGTGCCCACCACCACCAAACCCCTCATCGTTTTTTCCCACGGCAACAGCTTTCCCGCGAGTACCTATGGCGTCTTGTTCCAAAGCCTGAAAACGCGTGGTTTCCAGATCAAGGCGATTGAAAAATTTGGCCATGACCCGCGTTACCCCGTCACCAGCAACTGGCCGCACCTGGTGCAGCAACTGGCCGACTTCAGCACCGAAGCCGTTGAAAAAACCGGCCAGCCGGTGTTTTTGGTTGGCCATTCGTTGGGCGGTTTTTTAAGCCTGATGTGTGCCGCGCGCAACCCCGTGCTGGGCGGCCTGCCGGTGCGCGGCGTGTTGCTGATCGACTCGCCCATCCTCGGCGGCTGGCGCGCCGCGGCGCTCAGCGTCGCCAAACGCGCGCAACTGGTGGGTTCGATTTCCCCCGGCGCCATCAGCCGCAAACGCCGGCACCAGTGGCTGGGCCAAGCCGAAGTGCTGGCGCATTTCCGCAGTAAAAAGGCTTTTGCGCAATGGGACGAACAGGTGTTGCTGGACTACATCGAACACGGCACCCATGATGCGCAGGGTGAAGGCGACAACCAGCGCCTGCTGAGTTTTGACCGCGACGTGGAAACCGCCATCTACAACACCTTGCCCCACAACCTGGAAGGCCTGCTCAAGCGGCACCCGCTCAAATGCCCGGTGGCTTTTATAGGCGGGCGTCAGTCAACCGAGATGAAACAAGTGGGCATGACCATGACCGAAAAAGTCACCAAAGGCCGCATCATGATGCTGGACGGCAGCCACCTGTTCCCCATGGAAAAACCCATCGCCACCGCGGCCGCCGTCGAAGCCGCCTTGCGCAACCTGATGGACTGAATAAGGTGGTCGGCTCAAGCCGACCAGGTAACCCAGCCCATGTGTGCCGTCACCAGCACCACAATGCCGAACACGATGCGGTACCAGGCAAAAATCACAAAGCTGTGGGTGGCGATGTAGCGCAGCAACCAGCGAATACACAGCCAGGCGCTGATGAATGAAAACAGCAGGCCCACGCCAAACATCGGCAGGTCGGCCATCGACAGCAAGGCGCGGTCCTTGTACAGGCTGTAGACACCCGCGCCTATCAGGGTCGGGATCGCCAGGTAGAAGGAAAAATCCGTCGCTGCCTTGCGCGACAGGCCTAACAACATGCCACCAATGATGGTGGCGCCGCTGCGGCTGGTGCCCGGGATCATGGCTAGGCATTGCACCAGACCCACCTTGAGCGCGTCCATCACGGTCATGGTTTCCACTTCCTGGATACGCGCCACGGCTGGGTTGTTTTGTTGCCGCCGTTCGGCCCACAAGATGATGAAGCCGCCAATGATGAAGGTACTGGCCACCACCGTCGGCGTGAACAGATTGGCCTTGATGGCCTTGCCGAACAGCAGGCCCAGCAGCACTGCCGGGAAAAAGGCCACCAGCACATTCAGCGCAAATTGTTGTGCCTGCTTCTCGGTCGGCAGCGCCACCAGCGTGTCGCGGATTTTTTGCCAATACACCAGGATCACGGCAAAGATGGCGCCAGTCTGGATCGCGATGTCAAACACCTTGGCCTTGTCGTCGTCAAAACCCAGCAACGAGCCGGCCAGGATCAGGTGACCGGTGGAAGAAATAGGCAGGAACTCGGTCAGGCCCTCGACGAGGCCCATGACGGCAGCCTTGATCAGCAACACAATGTCCACGCTTAGCTTTCTGAAGTTGGCGGGACAGGCCGCCGCCACACATCGGCCAGCGCTGTCCTCAAGAGATTCGAAAAAGCGATTATCGCTGGCCCCTACACGGCAGCAGCACGGCAACGCGTCAAACGGCCACCGTCACAAACGATACCCCGCTCCCCGACCCGCGGGCAAAAACGCAAGCGCCCGCACAAGGCCCGCAGGCCATCCCCATTCAGCCTGGGGCCAGTCACCCGCACCCGCAGACAATGGCGGTATATAAATTATCCAATTGGTCATATATTTTTTTGGATCTATTCGACAATTTTCAAAAAAGCATAAGAAAATCAAGCCTATGCCGCACAAGAATCCAAACTCGTGGCACGCGACTTGCATGAGAGACATCTGATGATGACCAGCGCCACCAACTGGTACACGCTGGGTTTGCCCGACGGCATGGTTGAAGAACATGAGATGAAACACGGCAACTACGGGTAATTCTTCAATAATATTTGACCATTAGGTCAAATAATTTTCTAAACTTGCAATACATCCTGTTCTGGAGCGCCCATGAATTCGTCGCCTTTTCACAGCCGCTACTGGTCCGACTGGACCAGCGAGGCCTTTTCCCGGCTAGACCGGTCTCGCCTGATCGCTGTGTTGCCCGTGGGCGCCACCGAGCAGCACGGTCCGCACCTGCCCATGTCCACCGACACCGCGACCATAGACGGCATGGTGCAAGCGGCGATCCGGCACCTGCCGCCGGAACTGCCGGCCTTGTTCCTGCCCACCATGGCCTACGGCAAGAGCAACGAACATTCACGCTACCCGGGCACACTCACGGTGTCGGCCTCGACCCTGATCGCGTTGTGGAGCGAAATCGGCGCCTGCGTGGCTGCGGCCGGCGTGCGCAAACTGGTGTTATTCAACAGCCACGGCGGCCAAATGTCGGTGATGGACATCGTGGCGCGCGACCTGCGCGAGAAATATTCCATGATGACCGTCGCGGCCAACTGGTACACGTTGGGCCTGCCCGGCGGCATGTTTGAAGAGCATGAGATGAAACACGGCATCCATGCCGGCGATCTCGAAAGCTCGATCATGCTCAAGCTCACGCCCGACCATGTGCGCCGCGAGAATTTCAAGAATTTCCCATCCTTAACCGAAAAACTCGCCAAGGAAGGCCGCTTCCTGTCCATCAGCCCCAGCGGCAAGCTCGGCTGGCAGACCCAGGACATCAACCCCGAAGGTGCGGCCGGCGATGCCACGCGCGCGACCGCCGACAAGGGCGAAGCCGTGCTCGACCACGTGGGCCAGCGTTTTGTCGAGCTGCTGCAAGAAATCGACCGTTTCCCGATAGCGCGCCTAGACAACGCCCCCGCCTGGACATAAGCCCCACCAAGGATGGTCATGGACACCAACGCTTCATCAAAGCAGCCGCTGGTCAGCCTGCGCAACGTCGGCAAACGTTTTGCCAACGGCACGCTGGCGCTGGAGGGCATGAACCTCGACATCGGCGAGCACGACTTTGTCAGCTTCCTCGGCCCTTCGGGCTGCGGCAAAAGCACGGCACTGCGCCTGATCGCCGGACTCACCAGCATCACGTCGGGCGAGGTCGTCTGGGGCAGCGCACCCACAGCCAGCAGCGGCATCAACCGCGACCTGGGTTTTGTGTTCCAGGAGCCCACGCTGATGCCCTGGGCCAAGGTGTTTGACAACGTGTACCTGCCGCTCAAACTCAGCGGCATGAAGCGTGACGAAGCCGCACCGGTGGTGCAGCATGTGCTGGAGATGGTGGGCCTGTCACGTTTTGCCGACGTCTACCCGCGTGAACTTTCGGGCGGCATGAAGATGCGGGTCTCGATTGCACGTGCACTCGTGACCCGGCCGCGCCTGCTGCTGATGGACGAGCCTTTCGCCGCGCTCGACGAAATGACACGTATCAAGCTCAACAATGACTTGCTGGCGATCTGGAAGGAACACCGCTTCAGTGTCATTTTTGTGACCCACAGCGTCTACGAGTCGGTCTATCTGTCCGACCGCATCGTCGTGATGGCGGCCCGGCCGGGCCGGGTGATCGACGAGATCCGCATCGACGAACCCTATCCGCGCGGCGACGCTTTCCGCACCTCAACCCGCTACAACGAACACTGCATTGCAGTGTCGCGTTCGCTTCACGGAGCCCTTCATGGCCTCAGCATCGACCACTGACCGCATGGCCGTGCCTGCGCCCGCTTCACTCGTTTCTCCGGCTTCGCCCGATGACAGCCTGACTGTCGGCAGCAACCAGGACCGGCTGGCGCGCGCGCAGCGACGCGAGACGCTGCTGCGCATCGTCCTGCCAATCGCCGTTGTCACTTTCCTGTTTCTGCTCTGGGAAGCCATGGTGCGTGTCAACAACATCCCGCACTACATCCTGCCTGCGCCCTCACTCATTTTGAGCACGCTGTTTGACAACTGGGACTCGTTATCGCCGGCCTTGTGGTTCACGGTCAAGCTCACCTTGCTGGCGCTGGCCGCCGCGATCGCCGGTGGTGTGTTGCTGGCGATTGCGTTCTCGATGTCCAAATGGGTGGAGATCGGTTTTTTCCCGATTGCCGTGATCCTGCAGGTCACGCCCATCGTCGCCATCGCGCCGCTGATCCTGATCTACGTCTCCAGCACCACGGCCGCGCTGCTGCTGTGCGCCTGGATCGTCGCTTTTTTTCCCATCCTCTCCAACACCGTGATCGGCCTCAAAAGCGCCGACAGCAACCTGCGCGACCTGTTCACGCTGTACCAGACCACACCCTGGCAGCGTTTTCGTTACCTCCTGATGCCCAGCGCCCTGCCCTACTTCATGGCCGGTCTGAAGGTCGCCGGTGGCCTGAGCCTGATCGGTGCCGTGGTGGCGGAATTCACGGCCGGCACGGCGGGCCGCGAAACCGGGCTGGCCTCACGTATTCTCGAATCCAGCTTTCGCACCGAAATCCCCATGATGTTCGCGGCGCTGCTGCTGGTGTCCCTGCTGGGCATCGCGATTTTTATCGTGTTCGCGGCGCTCTCGCGCTGGGTGCTGGGCCACTGGCACGAAAGCGAAATGCGGCGCGAAAACTGATCACCCATGCCCGCACGCCATCCCTTCGCCACTGCCCACTGGCCCCAGCAACTGCCGCCCAGCTACTGGCTGAACAATGCCCGCGTGCCCGCCGATCTGCTGGAGCGTGCGGCCCCCGCCCGGCCCGTGGACCCGGTGGCGCTGCAAATCACCGACGGGCAGATCACCGCGATCGAGCCCCAAGCCCAGGGCGCGCTGCCGGTGTTCGACCTTGACGGCGCCACCGTGTTGCCGGCCTTTGTTGATCCGCACACCCACCTGGACAAGGGCGACCTGCTCGCTGTGGGAATGGAACCCGCGCGCAGCCTGTTCGGCGCGATTGAAGCGGTGCAGGCCGACTACGCCCGCTGGACAGCCGCAGAACTGGCGGCGCGTATCGACTTCGGCCTGCAGGAAGCCTGGGCCCACGGCACGCGAGCCCTCAATTCCTATTGCGACTGGTCCGACCCCAACAGCCCGCTGGCCTGGCAGGCCTTGCTCGAAGCACGCGAACGTTGGCGTGGCCGCATCGAGTTGGTGCTGACCTCGCTGGCCCCGGTCGATGTACTCGCCGACGCGGACGCCGCGGATCGTCTGGCCCGCCACGTCGCGCAGGCCGGCGGCATCCTGGGCCTGTTTGCCTACGCCGCACCGCATATTGCCGCCCTGCTGCCACGCGCTTTCGACCTGGCAGAACGTTTTGATTTGCGACTCGATTTCCATATCGACGAACACCTGGACACCAGCCACGTGCATACCCTGCCGGTGGCCCGCCTCGCGCTGGAACGTGCTTACGGCGCCCGCACCGTCTGCGGCCACGCCTGCGCCTTGTCACGCCTGGCGCCACAGCAACTGTCCGAGGTGCTGGAAGTCGTGGCCGCGTCCGGGATAAGCCTGGTGTCCTTGCCGTTGACCAACCTGTATTTGCAGGACAGCAGCCAGCAAGCCCCGCGCCACACGCCACGCTGGCGCGGCATCACGCCCGTGCACGAAGCGCGCGCCCTGGGCATTCCCGTGGCCTTTGGCTCGGACAACCACCGTGACTGTTTTTCACCCTTCGGCGACCTCGATCCGCTGCGCACCCTGGCGCTAGCCGCCTGCGCTGCCCAGCTCGACGATGCCGTGCCGCAATGGGCGCATGCCATCACCCGCACCGCAGCCGGCGCCCTGGGTCTGGCCTGGGACGGCGTGTTGCGCCCTGGCGCACCCGCCGACCTGGTGTTACACCCTGGCCGTACCAGCGCCGAGGTCCTGAGCCGGCCCGAACTGGGCCGCCAGGTCATACGCGCCGGCCAGCGCATCCATGCCGAGCGACCCGACTTTCGCAGCCTCGACGGTCTGCGCCCTGTATCCACCTGAGACCCGCGTTTTGATCTCCTCTGCCCCCCTGCCCGCTACAGAAGAAACCCGTCCCGCCATCGACTGGGCCGCCGTGCAACGTGACCTGGACGGCCTGAATGTGATCGGCGAATTGCGCCAGCGCAAACAGCTCTCCAAGGACTTTTACTGGTACAGCCCCATCCTGACCGAGCAGCTGGCCGGCTGCGTGGCCGACCTCGTGGTCAAGGTCAGCACCGAAGCCGACGTCAAGCAGGTGGCCGCCGTGGCCGCACGCTGGAAACTGCCGCTCACGGTCCGTGCGGGCGGCACCGGCAACTACGGCCAGTGTGTGCCCATGGCCGGTGGCCTGGTGATGGACGTCACGCCCATGAGCCGCGTGCTCGACGTCGCGCCCGGCCGCGTCATGGTACAGGCCGGCGCACGCATGCACGACATTGAAATGGCAGTGCGGGAAACCGGGCAGGCCTTGCGCATGTGGCCCTCGACCTGGCGCGTGGCGACCATAGGCGGTTTCATCGCCGGCGGTTTCGGCGGCATTGGGTCCACGCGCCATGGCGTGTTGCGCGACCCGGGCAACCTGATACGCGCACGTATCGTGACCGTGGAGAGCGAACCCCAGGTGATTGAACTGTTTGGCGATGACATCCAAAAAGTGCACCACGCCTACGGCACCAACGGCATCCTCACCGAAGTCGAAGTGGCCCTGAGCCCGGCCGTCGAATGGGTGCATTGCATCGCGCTGTTCGACAGCTACCGCAAGGTCATGGATTTTGGCGTGGCCGCGAGCACTCCCGAGCTGGAACTGTTCCTGCTGTCGGCTGTTGACGCGCGTTTTGCGCCGTATTACACAAACCTCAAGTCCTATTTCCCGGCCAATTGCCACGCCATGTTTGCCATGGTCGCACCTTCGTCGATGGCGGCCTTCGAAAAGTTGGTACACACCCACGGCGGCAGCATCTCGCTGGCCCGCACCGAGGCTGAACTCGATGCCGAAGGCCTGCCGTCGGCCGCCGAATGTGCCTACAACCACACCACCCTGCAGGTGCTCAAGGTCGACCGCTCCTGGACCTATCTGCAGGTGGCGTATGCCCAGCCTTTCGATCCGGCCGTGGTGGACAGACACATCGCGATCTTCGGTGACGACGTCTACCAGCACCACGAGTTCGCACGTATGCATGGCGACTACGCCACCTTTGCCATCCTGCTGGTACGCTGGAAAGGCGAAGCCCACCAGTACGAGGTGATCCGCGAAATCGAGTCGCAAGGCGGCTGCGTGATCTTCAACCCGCATGTGGTCACCATCGAAGACGGCGGCATGAAAACCATAGACTCGATGCAAATCGACTTCAAGAAACTCAGCGACCCCCTGGGCCTGATGAATCCCGGCAAAACGCGCGGCTGGCAGCCGTCCATGGCGCGTGAAGCCTGAACCCGTCCTGCCGTTCTCCCATCCCATCCCATCCCACCCCAGCCCACCCACAAAAGGAAGCTCTCCCATGAAACCCTTTGGCTCAATGACTCTCCGCGCCCTGCTAATCGCCGCCCTCGCCGGCTCGGCCTTCGCTGCGCAGGCGCAGGAAAAAGTGGCTTTCGCCACCAACTGGCGGGCCCAGCCCGGCCATGGCGGCTTTTACCAGGCGCTGGCGGACGGCACCTACAAGAAATACGGCCTGGACGTGGACATTCAGCAAGGCGGCCCACAGGTCAACAACCGGCCCATGTTGCCGGCAGGCAAGGTCGACTTCCTGATGGCGGGCAATATGCTGATGGCATTCGACAATGCCAAGCAAAAAATCCCCACGGTGGTGGTCGCGGGCTACTTCCAGAAAGACCCTCAGGCCATCATTGCCCACCCCGGCCAGGGCCTGGACAAATGGTCTGACCTGAACAAAGCCAAAACCGTGTTGCTGTCCAAGGACGGTCAATTCAGCTTCTGGCAATGGATGAAAGCCTCGCATGGCTTTCGCGACGAACAAGTCAAACCCTACAACTACAGCCTGTCCCAGTTCCTGGCCGACAAGCAGTCGGTGCAGCAGGCCTATGCCACCTCGGAACCCATGGCGGTGGAAAAACAAGCCGGCTTCAAACCCGTGGTCCACCTGCTGGCCGATGCCGGCTGGTCCACCTACGGCATGGTGATCGAGACCCGCCAGGACCTCGTGAAAAACAAACCCGAGACCGTGCGCCGTTTTATCGAAGCCTCGCAAATCGGTTGGTACAACTATCTCTACGGTGACCGCAAGGCCGCCGACCAGTTGATCAAGAAAATCAACCCCGACATCAGCGACGAGTACATCGAAAAATCCATAGGTGTGATCCGCGCCTTGATCGATGCCGGTGACGCACAGAAGCTGGGCATAGGCGCCATGACCGATGCACGCATGAAAGATTTCTACGACAAAACCATCGCCGCCGGCCTGTACAAGCCGACGGACTTCAACCTGGCCTCGACTTACACCACGCAGTTCGCCAACAAGGGCCCGGGCCTGGAGTTGCGCAAGACACTCGTCAAATAAGGATGATTCGATGAACAAAAGCACTGGCCAGCCCCTGGCCCGTTACGCCGCCTGGAAACGGGTGGGTGATATGGTTTATATGTCGGGCGTGATCGCGGTCGACCCGCAGGCCGGCCGGGTGATCGAGCGTTTTGACGATCTGCCGGACCCGGTGCGCCGCGAACTCGGCGAGACCGGCGAGCTGTCGGTGGATATCTTCCAGGCGCCGGCGCTGGTGCAAAGCTGGTTTGTGCTGGACCGCATCCGCCAACTGGCCGAAGAGGCCGGCGGCTCCATGGACGACGTGTTCAAGCTGGTGCAGTATTTCACCGACCTGCGCGATTACCCGCTTTACAACCGCGTGCGCCGCATGTTTTATCCGGGTGAACCTCCGGTGTCCACCGTGGTTGAGGTCAGCGGCATGTTGCCCTCGCGCGCAGTGCGCATCGAGGTCGAGGCCACGGCCTATATTCCGCTGACGCGCCCTGGCGCCAAAGCGTTGTCGTCTTCCTGAAGGATTTTCCGTGCTCGACCGCATTCTGACCGTCCGGGTCACCCGCATCATCCGCCAGACGCCGGACATCCTGGCTTTTGAGCTGTCCCATCCCTGGGGCCGCGCACTGCCCGCCTACAGCGCCGGTGCGCATCTTGATGTGCACATGCCGGGCGGTTTCATGCGCCAGTATTCGCTGGCCCGCGCGCCCGGTACGGACGGCGCACTGGCAGCGCCTTATGTGATTGCCGTCAAGCGCGAAGCAGAAAGCCGCGGCGGCTCGGCCGCCCTGCACGAACGTGTGTGCGAAGGCGACCTGTTGCCGGTCAGCGCGCCGCGCAACACCTTTGCGCTGGTGCCACAAGCCCGTAAACACATCCTGCTGGCTGGCGGCATCGGCATGACGCCGCTGCTGGCCATGGCGCAATCACTCGCCCAACAAGGCGCCGACTTCGAGTTCTGCTGCTTCGCCCGCAGCCAGGCGCACCTCGCGTTTGCCGATGTGTTGCGCGAGCCAAGCCTGGCGCCGCACGTGCGCCTGCATTTCGACGATGCCGCGGCCGAAGAAAAAATCGACCTCCAGCAATTGTTGTCCGAACCCGCGGCCGATACCCACCTCTACGTCTGCGGGCCGGCCGGCTTTATGCAGGCGGCGCGTTCTGCGGCCGCGTCATGGGCCGAAGAAAACATCCACAGCGAATATTTCGCGCCGCCCAGCACCGGTGCAGGCAGCGGCAGCGACAGCCCGTTTGAACTTGTGCTGGCGCGTCGCGGCATCACGGTCAAGGTGGCGGCCGACCAGACCGCGGTGGACGCCTTGCATGACGTCGGCATAGACATTCCGACCTCGTGTGAACAAGGCCTGTGCGGCACCTGCGTGGTCGGCTGCATCGAAGGCGAAGCCGAACACCGCGACTTCTGCCTGAGCTCCGGTGAACGCAAACACCAGGTCGCCTTGTGTTGCTCACGCGCCAAGGTCGGACCACTCGTGCTTGATCTCTGAACCACAGCCACGCCATGAGCAAGACCGGCGCCCTGAACGAATCCCCCATTGACGAGGGCACACCAGCCCAGGCCACGCGGCGGCCGTCGCGGCGCAGAAGCCAGACCCTGGCGGCCATCAACCAGGCCGCGATAGAAGTTTTTGCGGCCGAAGGCCTGAACGGTGCATCGACCCAGGCGATTGCCGACAAGGCCGGCCTGTCCAAGGCCCAGCTGCATTACTACATTGCCGGCAAGGAAGACCTGTACCGCCAGGTCTTGCAAGACATCGTGGACGACTGGATAGGTGTCTTCGGTTTCAGCGACGAAGCCTTCGGGCCACGCAAGGTGCTCGGCGACCTGATCCAGCGCAAGATGGTGTTTTCCTTCGAACAACCGCTGCGTTCGCGGATTTTTGCGGCCGAGATGATGCGCGGCGCACCCGTGTTGCGCGCCATGTTGGGCACCAGCAAGCAGCGCACCGAGCAGGCCGCCGCCGTGATCCAGAACTGGATAGACCACGGGCTGATGGACCCGCTCGACCCGCTGGCCCTGCTGTTCCACATCTGGGCCATGACCCAGTTTTATGCCGACCATGCGGACCAGGTGCTGTACTTTCGCGCCATCACCCACATCGACGCGGACTTGCGCAAACACCTGATAGCCGAGGTCAGTACCTTCATCTTCAAGGGCGCCGGCGTCAAATAGCCAGCCCCTGGGCCTGCGCTTCGCGCCAAGCCGCTGCATCTCGCACCCGTTTTTTCGCATTTCATCGCATCCCGCTCGCGCCTTAGCGAGGCGGCCGGCATAGTTCGCTTCATCGAACGCAACCGGAGCCCGCCATGCAACTCACGCCCCTCATCGCCGTGCACATGACCGCCGCCATCACCGCCCTGGTGATCGGTCCGATCGCCTTGTGGGCACGCCGCGGCCACAGCCAGCGTCCGCGCCTACACCGCGCTTTTGGCTACGCCTGGGTCACGCTGATCCTGATCACCGCCCTGTCGGCCATTTTTATCCGCGACTTCAAGCTGCCCAACCTCGCCGGCTACACCCCCATCCACCTGCTGGTGCCGGCCGCCTTGCTCGGGCTGTTCGGCGCTTTCCGGGCACTGGCCCAGGGCAACATCCGCCGGCACCGCCAACGCATGGTGATCACCTATGTCGCCACCTGCCTCGTCGCTGGCGCCTTCACGCTGCTGCCCAACCGCTACCTGGGCCAACAGCTCTGGGGCTGACCTGGCCCCCACGCTCGGCACTGCGTGTCCTCGCTGCCCCCAAGGGGGCGTGCCCGCCTTGGGGCGGCCCGGCGCCGGGCAGGCCTTCTCGAACCCCACATTCACGCTCTTCACACACCGAAGGAGAAACCACCATGCTGATCCAGCTTCTCATCCAACACCCCCAAGCCCTGGGATCCGTTCTTCACAAAACCCCCGTGTGGGTCTGGGGCCTGCTGGCCGCCCTGCTGGCCCTGGGCCTGAGCCAAGTGCGCACGCGCAGCATCAGCGCCCTGCGCATGGCGCTGATGCCCGCGGCCATGGCCGGCCTGTCCTTATGGGGCACGGCCTCGGCCTTCGGCAGTTCGCCCTTGTTTGCCTATGTCTTGCTGGCCTGGGCCGTCTGTGCGGCGCTGATGCTGGGTCTGATGGCGCCCCTGGCGCCACCGGCCGGCACCGTTTACGACGCGACCAGCCGCCGCTTCCATATGCCTGGCAGCTGGGTGCCACTGGCGCTGATCCTGGGCATCTTCCTGACCAAATACATCGTCGGCATCGAACTCAGCATGCAGCCGACCTTGGCACGCGACGGCCAATACACGCTGATCGTCGGCAGCCTATACGGCTTGTTTAGCGGCATCTTCGCCGGCCGCGCCGTGCGCCTCTGGCGCCTGGCCCGCCGCCCCGGTGGCCGCCCAGCCGCCACGGCTTTCAATACCTGACCCAAGGAGCTTTCCATGAACACCTCACCCGAACGGCAAAACAAGGCCATGGACAAACTCGCACGCCGACGCGCCGGCCGCAAGCTGGGCTGGTACATCCATGCCGGGGTCTATGTCGCGGTCAACATCGGCCTGGCCACCCTGGCCGGCATGACGGGCCGGAATTGGGCGGTTTTTCCGGCGCTGGGCTGGGGCCTGGCCTTGCTGATCCATGGCCTGGTCACCTTCGTCGCCCTGCCTGGCGGCGGCCTGCATGCCTGGCTGCTGGCACGCGAGCGTACGGCCCTGCAAGCCTCCCAGCCAAACACCCGGCCCGGCCAGGACCCGTGGTGAGGCGAAGCCGCCTTTCCGCCCATGCCGCAAAATGGCCTCCTCAACCATCTGCTGCCAACATGCCCGACTCCTTCCCTGCTTCCCCTGACCCCGGCAGCTTCAGCCTGGTCGCCCTGCTGCGCCACGGCCTGATCACGCTGGTGTTTTGCTGCCTGGTGGCACTGGGCCTGACGGTGTCCACCCAGCAGCCCTGGGACCAGCAACTGGTCTACTCGCTGGCCATCGGCACGACCACCTGGCTGGTGATCGACATAGGCCGCCACCTGCTGCGAACCGACCCGCACATCCCTTGGCCATCAGGCCTGCGTGGCCCGCTGCTTGTAGCGGGCGGCATTCTCTGCGGTTTTGGCGTGGGCACGCTGGTAGGCGACCTCTACTGCGGCTGCTCGACCTGGGGCTTTGACAGCACTGCGCCAAAGCGGCTGTGGGCCTCCATCGCCGTGACTGTGTCCGCCGGGGTCGCGGGTTCGTATTATTTTTTCAGCCGGGGCAAAAGCAAATTCCTGCAGGCCGGCATGGCCCTGGCGCAGCGTGATGCCGCCGAGGCGCGCCTGAAACTGCTGGAGACGCAGCTCGAGCCCCACATGTTGTTCAACACCCTGGCCAACTTGCGCGTGTTGATCGGCAGCGACCCCGAGCGCGCCATCGCCATGCTGGACCGCCTGAATAATTACCTGCGCGCCACCCTCAGCGGCTCACTCGCCAGCAGCCACAGCTTGCAGGCCGAGTTTGCCCGGCTGCGCGATTATCTGGAATTGATGGCCGTGCGTATGGGCCCGCGCCTGAGCTACACGCTGGACTTGCCACCCGAGTTGGCCGGCCAGCCGGTGCCGCCGTTGCTGCTGCAGCCGCTGGTGGAAAACAGCATCAAACACGGGTTGGAGCCGCAAGTCGAAGGCGGCAACATCACCGTCAACGCACGGCGCGAGGGCCAGTTGCTGGTGCTGGAGGTTGTGGACAGTGGCGTGGGGCTGCCCCCCCAAGCCGAGAGCGGCCAGGGTTTTGGCCTGGTCCAGGTGCGCGAGCGCCTGCAAACCGCCTACGGCCCCCAAGCCGCTATTGATTTGCTAGCTATTCACGCAGGTGGGACAAGGGCTAGCATCACATTCCCTTATCAATCATGAGCCCCAATCGCCCCGCCACCGCCCCTACCGCCCTGATCGCCGAAGACGAACCGCTGCTGGCCCAGGCCCTGCAGGCCGAACTGGCGCGCGCCTGGCCCGAGCTGCAGGTGCTGGCCACCGTGGGCGACGGCGCCTCGGCCGTGGCGCAGGCGCTGCAGTTGCTGCCAGAGGTGCTGTTTTTCGACATCCGTATGCCGGGCCTGGGCGGGCTGGAAGCGGCGGCTGAACTAGCCGACGAATGGCCGGAAGGCCAGGCCTTTCCCGCGCTGGTGTTTGTCACCGCCTACGACCAGTACGCGGTGCAAGCCTTTGAAGCCCAAGCGGTGGACTACCTGCTTAAACCCGTGCAGCCCGAGCGCCTGCAAAAAACAGTGTCAAAAGTGAAGTTAGCCCTGATGGGGCGGGCGCAAGCAGCTATCCATTCAGGAGCAGATCACGCGCTCTCGCTGGAGCCTACGCTGGAGCAGTTGCGTCACCTGCTGGCCGCCACCCGGCCGGCCGCCGCCGGCAGCGGCCCGCTCAAGGTACTCCAGGTCAGCGTCGGCAGCAGCATTCGTATGGTGCCCATAAACGAGGTGCTTTATTTTGAAGCGGCCGACAAATATATCCGCGTGTTAACGGCCAGCCACGAGTACCTGATACGCACGCCGCTCAAGGACTTGTTGCCCCAGCTCGATGCGCAAAACTTCTGGCAAATCCACCGCGGCACGGTGGTGCAGGCTGCGGCGATCGAGGCAGTCACTCGCGACGAATCCGGCAAACTCGCGCTGAGCCTGCGCGGCCGGACTGAGAAGCTGGCTGTCAGCCGGCTTTATAGCCAACAATTTCGAGCGATGTAAACACTTATGACGTCTTCCTTTTCCTCTCCCCCCGAATCCGTCCTCGACTTCTGGCTAGGCGACGGCCTGGCGCTGGGCTGGCCCAGCCGGGACATGGGCAAATACTGGTTCACCGGCGGGCCCGAACTGGACGAACAAATCCGCCAGCTGTTTGGCACACAGGTCGCGCTGGCGCTGGACGGCGGGCTGGTGGATTGGGAGGCTGCCCCGCTGCATCGCCTGGCGCTGGTCATCTTGCTCGACCAGTTCCCCCGCAACATCTTTCGCGGTCAGGCCAAGGCATTTGCCGGCGATACGCGGGCGCAGCAACTGGTAAATGAAGCCCTGGCACAAGGCCTGGACGAACATTTGCCCTGGGTCGGCCGCATGTTTTTATACATGCCCTTGATGCACGCCGAAGACCTGGCCTTGCAGGAGGAATGTGTGCGCCGCTTCGCCCGTCTGGCCGCAGCCGTGCCTGCGGAACTACGCGCCACCATCACCAGCAGCCTGCGTTTTGCCGAGCAACACCGCGACATCATCGCCCGACTGGGCCGCTTTCCCTACCGCAATACCGCGCTGGGACGCAGCAGCACGGCCCAGGAAATCGAGTTCCTGCAAAACGGCCCGCGCTTCGGGCAGTAAGCGCCTGAAAAACGCCTGAATCCAGCGCCGCATCTGCTGCGTACTCCCGGCAGGACGTCTGTGTAGGGCTGCCCAAAAACAGCCCGCACAGGCGTCAATAACAGGCTGGCGCCAAGCCAGCTCAACGTAAAACCAGGAGAACCCAAATGATGATCCGTACCGCCATCGCCACTGCCGCCGTTTCGCTGATCGCCGCCTGCGGCAGCATGTCACCCAACATGC
Source organism: Polaromonas potterensis (assembly GCF_033446725.1). NCBI lineage: Bacteria > Pseudomonadati > Pseudomonadota > Betaproteobacteria > Burkholderiales > Comamonadaceae > Polaromonas > Polaromonas potterensis. The sequence continues at coordinate 117,509 of NZ_JAWQLX010000006.1, forward strand.
CCACCTACTCGCAGGCCGCCTTGCCGGCCACCGTGCAGGTGCCGGCCGGCCACAAGGTCGCCATGGAAACCGTGGGCGTGGGCGAGATCACCTACCTGTGCAGCGCCAAAAAAGACGTGGCCGGCCAGTACGAATGGGTGTTTGTCGGTCCCGACGCCAAACTGATGAGCCGGGGCGGCCAGCAGGTCGGCAAATATTACGGCCCCCCCGCCACCTGGGAAGCCATGGACGGCTCCAAACTGACCGCCGTGCAAGTCGCCGTTGCGCCCCATATGGCGGGCAGCATCCCGCTGCAACTGGTCAAGGGCAACCCGGCCATGGGTACTGGCGCCATGCAGGGCGTGACCTACATCCAGCGCGTGGACACCCGGGGCGGCGTGGCACCGGCCGCCGCTTGCAGCGCCGGCAACATGAACGCCAAACAAACCGTCAACTACCAGGCCGACTACATCTTCTACAAGACTATGTAGGCGTGGCGTTCATGCGCCCTGGAACTGATCCAGGTAGCGCGCAGCCAGCACTGAAGTCAGGCGACGCTGGTTGGCAGCCCATAGGCCGAGCGAGGTCTGTGGGCGTTCTTGCCGCCGGCAGCGATGCCGCGAATGCGCGCTTCACTCGCAGGCCCCGTGCCCAGCGTCCTACAAGCGTTTACATGCCTTGCGGCTCTACTGGCACATCAACAAACCAACCAGGGGGATCACCATGACAAGCAGCCATACCCAAACACGCACCGTCGGCAAACGCCTGCTGTACACCACCTGCCTGGCCGGCGGCACCGTGCTGCTCATGGCCGCGTGTTCCAGCGTCAAGCCGCCGCCCAAGCCCTACAGCCAGGACACCCTGCCGCAATCCGTCCTGGTCCCTGCGGGTCATCAGGTGGTACTGGAAACCACGGCGACCGGCCTGCTCAACTACGAGTGCCGACCGACCGCCACCGGCCCCTACGCCTGGGTCCTGATGAGCCCGCAGGCCAATTTGCTGGACCGCACCGGCAAGGACGTGGTCGCCTACACCGGACCGCCTGCCAAGTGGACCCATATCGACGGCTCCAGCGTGGTCGGCACCCAGGTCGCCGTCTCGCCCAACGGTGAATACACCCTGCCGCTGCAACTGGCCCGGGCCGAACCGTCCATGGGAAGCGGTGTCTTGCAAAACATCAGTTTCATCCAGCGCATCAAGACCAAAGGCGGCGTTGAAAAAACCAAACCTTGCGCCGCGCTCAACACCGGTGAAAAATTGACCCTGCCCTACCAGGCTGACTACATTTTCTGGCGCCCGGTTTAAGAGCCTGCAAGCGGGCACCACAGGGTGCGCGCCCGCAGGCCTTGTGGGCGGATTCCTACATGGCCCACGCGGGCGCCGCGGTCTACGGGACAGACAACAAACGCTGGAAGGAGTGAGTGGCCATGAAAAGCATACACAACAAGTTTCGCGCGCTGGGTTTGGGCATGGGCCTGGCCCTGTTGATGGTCACCGGCACGGCCACCTTGATGGCCGCTTTGTCCAGCGCGGCGCCCGCCGCCAACCTGTACCGCCCGGCCACGGCCACCCCGGCTTTGCACCCGGCGCAGCTAGCCCAGGGCGACGACACCCTGTTCTACGAACGTATCGCCGGCAGCGATGGCGGCCACCAATGGGTGCTGATCACCGAACCCGATGCTCGACCAGCCCATACCGGCCCATCGATCTACGCCGGTGGCCCGACCCCTGTCAGCTACACCCTGCGGGCCAAACCGGCCGGCCTGAACAAGGCCATGAGAAATTGCAGCCGGCCCCGGGTGTACGACATCGTGTGTATCACCCTGGGTTAGGGCCAGCCCCTGTCACACGATAAAAAGCCCGCAGACCTTGCGTTTGCGGGCTTTTTTGCGGGCAATGCCCGCTTGAGGAAATGATCAGGTCGTTTTAACGATGACCACCCCGGTCACCCCGGTCACCGCGATGACCGTTTCCGTGGCCGCCATGACCATGGTCGTGATCACGGTGACCATGGCGGTAGTAACCACCGCCGTAATACATGGGCGGGGGACCGTAATACACGGGCGCTTGCTGCACATACACCGGGCGCGGCTGCATATACACAGGTTGGGGCTGCACATAAACCGGTTGCGGCTGCACATACACCGGCTGCGGATAGCCGTAAACCGGCGGTGCGTTGTAGACCGGGTAGGCATTGCTCACACCCACTTGCACGCCCGGCACCACGACGCCTACAGAAAACGACACGTCGCTACGGGCATGGGCACCCCCGGAAAAACCCATGGCCGCCACGGCCAGGGCCGCGGTGGCACCGGCCATCAGCAAAGCCCTCAGGGGTGACAGAGACTGGATTTTTGACTTCAACATTGAATTCTCCTTGGAAGGGGCGTTAAGTGCCCATGTCAGTATTAAACGCGCGAATGACCGATCGGCTTACCGTATGCACAGTGAAGTGAGTAGCCAAACGTAACGTCCACACCGGCTCTGGAGGCGCCAAGCCCCTAGAATCAAGGCCATGACCTCCCCTGCCGACAAAGAAATCCACAAGCCCAGCAACTTTTTGCGCCAGATCATCGAGCACGACCTGGCCCAAGGCACTTATACCGACCGCAAATGGGGCGGCAGCCCCGGTGACGCCGCCCACCACGCCGCCGGCCAGCCCGACCCGGCCCAGGTCCGCCTGCGCTTTCCGCCCGAGCCCAATGGCTACCTGCACATCGGCCACGCCAAAAGCATCTGCATCAATTTCGGCCTGGCGCGTGACTATGGCGGTGTGTGCCACCTGCGTTTCGACGACACCAACCCCGAAAAAGAAGACGCCGAATACGTCAACAGCATCATTGATGCGGTGAAATGGCTGGGTTTTGGCTGGGAAAACAACGGTGAAACCAACCTCTACCAGGCCAGCGACTACTTTGGTTTCATGTACCGCGCCGCCGAGTACCTGATCACCGCCGGCCACGCCTATGTGGACGAGCAGACCTCCGAGCAGATGCGCCTGAACCGGGGCGACTTCAGCAAGCCCGGTATCAACAGCCCTTTCCGCAGCCGCACGCCCGCCGAGAACCTGGCGCGCTTTCGCGAAATGAAAGACGGCCTGCATGAAGACGGCTCCATGGTGCTGCGCGCAAAGATCGACATGGCCAGCCCCAACATCAACCTGCGCGACCCGGCCATTTACCGCATACGCCGCGCCACCCACCACAACACCGGCGACACCTGGTGCATCTACCCGATGTACACCTTCGCCCACCCGATTGAAGACGCGCTGGAGCAGATCACCCACAGCCTGTGCACGCTGGAGTTTGAAGACCAGCGCCCGTTTTACGACTGGCTGCTGGACCGCCTGTGCGAAGGCGGTCTGGTTGCCACGCCGCACCCGCATCAGTACGAGTTTGCCCGCCTCAACCTCACCTACGTCATCACCAGCAAACGCAAGCTGGCCCAACTGGTGTACGACAACAAGGTCAACGGCTGGGACGACCCGCGCCTGCCCACCATCGTCGGCCTGCGCCGGCGCGGCTACACAGCCGCTGCCATTCAGATGTTTGCCGAACGCATTGGTGTCACCAAAAGCGACAGCTGGATTGACTACAGCACGCTCGAAGGCTGCCTGCGCGAAGACCTGGAAGCCAAGGCCCACCGCGGCATGGCCGTGCTCAACCCCGTCAAATTGGTGCTGACCAACTGGGACGAGGTTATGGGCGCCGGTCACCTGGAGCCCTGCACCCTGCCCGCCCTGCCCCACGCGCCGCAAGGCGCGTCCTCTGATGCAGCGCCTGAAGGCACGCCAGAGCCCGCCCCCCGCCACTTCACCATTGGCAAAGAAGTGTGGATCGAGCGCGAAGACTTTGAAGAAGTGCCGCCCAAGGGCTACAAGCGTTTGTTCCCCGGCAACAAGGTGCGCCTCAAAGGCGGCTACGTCATCGAGTGCACCGGCTGCACCAAGGACGCTGACGGACACATCACCGAAGTGCTGGCCACCGTGGTGCCCGACACCAAGAGCGGCACCCCCGGCGCCGACAGCGTCAAGGTCAAGGCCGCCATCACCTGGGTCGGCGTGGCCGACGGCGTGCAAGCCGAGGTGCGCATGTACGACCGCCTCTTCCTCGACGCCCAGCCCGACGCCGGCGGCAAAGACTTCATCGAGAGCTTGAACCCGAACAGCCTGAAGGTGGTGACCGCGATTGTGGAACCATCACTGGCCAATGCGATGCCCGATGACAAGTTCCAGTTTGAGCGCCATGGCTACTTTGTGGCGGACCGGGTGGATCACGCGGCGGGCAGCAAGCCGGTGTTTAACTTGGCGGTGGGGTTGAAGGACAGTTGGGGCAAGTAAGCCTTAGACACAGCGGCTCGATGAGCCGCTTTTTTTTCGCCTGGCAACATTCCCCACAATTGAGTCAAGCCGAAAAATACGGCAATGCCGTACAATTCAAGAAAAACAAGAGGGGGGCAGGTATGTTGACCATTGTCGAGACACCGACATTCCAGCGCTTGTGGCCGGATTACTGGACCGAAGAAGAGCGAGGTGAATTCGCCACCTGGCTGGCCCTGGCGCCCGATGCAGGGGACGTGGTCCCCGGTTCTGGCGGCGTGCGCAAGGTACGGTGGTCACGCAGAGGAAGCGGCAAGCGCGGCGGAGTACGTGTGGTGTATTTCAACCGCCTCGCGAACGGGGAAATCTGGTTGCTCTTGATCTATGCCAAGAGCGTGCATGACAACATTCCCGCAGCCATTCTGCGGGAACTGAAACAGGAGATTGAAAATGCCCATGACTGACAAACAACTGAGCAAGCGTGACGCCAAGCGCGACCTCGGCGCTGAACTGTTGCAGTCCGTGCTCGAAATGAAAGCCGGCAAAGGCAAGGTGGTGGCACGGGTCGAAGTTCCCCCAGTGACGCATGCACGTATGAAATCTGGCCTGTCGCAGGCCCAGTTTGCCGAACTGCTGGGCGTCTCGGTACGCACCCTGCAAGACTGGGAGCAAGGCCGCCGGCAACCGTCCGGCGCGGCGCGCACGCTGATCACGATTGCCGAGTTGAAGCCCAAAGTGCTGCTGCAGGTGTTCAAGGATTTGGCTGGAACGCCTGCTGCATGAGCTTTGTAGCGAACCCAGTTAGAGAGCGGCACATGAGTGATGCATTGCAGGCCCAGATGTGCATGTAGGATCAGGTCCTCATCGACATCCAACCCGCGGCCGGCGGCAAAGACTTCATCGAAAGCCTGAACCCGAACAGCCTGAAGCTGGTGACGGCGAATGTTGAGCAGTCACTGGCCAATGCCAAGCCGGATGACAACTTCCAGTTTGAACGCCACGGCTACTTTGTGGCGGACCGGGTGGATCATGCGGCGGGCAAGCCGGTGTTTAACTTGGCGGTGGGGTTGAAGGATAGTTGGAGTAAGTAAGGCTCACGGCATCAACAAAACAGTCAGCAAACCGAAATGGTTTGCTGGCTGTTTTCTCTCATGCGACAAGAAGAAAGCCGGCGTCGGTAAGCAAGCTTTTAGCGATCAGTACCGACCTTGAATTTGAGTGACGCGAATCGGCCAATTCCGGCCGGTCGATGTGGCTCCCAGATAGCGGCCGCTCGGCGCCGCTCTCGACCCACAAGAGACATACGCCTTGCTCCAAAGCTGCCATACGCATCCATAGACGACATTGATTACGGCCTGTTCCAGGCATGGATGGGCTGTCAATTCTTTCTTGTGATTGAGGCGTCCAAAGCGCCTTGTTGGCCTTCACAGAAGAGTCGCCTGTATGCAGATGGCGATGTGTGCAACTGGCTTGCAAAGTGCTGACGCAGGGACAGCGCGGTGCCAAAGCCCACCTCGGTCGCAACGCGCTCAATCGACAAATCTGTGGTTTCCAGCAACTGCTGCGCCCTCGCAATACGCTCGGCAGCCAGCCATTTGACGAAGGTGGTGCCCGTGGCCTCACGAAAACGGCGGGTGAAGGTTCGCCGGCTCATGCGCGCTATGTCGGCCAGTACATCCAGCGACAGCGGCTCCGACAAATGCTCGCGTGCCCACTCCAGCACGCCCGGTAAGCGGTTCTCGCTGGGCAGTGCAGGCACCGGCTGCTCGATGTATTGCGCCTGTCCGCCCTGGCGGTGCGGCGGTGTCACCAGCAGCCTCGCCACACGGTTCGCAACGTCGGCGCCATGACGCTGACGCACAAGGTTCAGGCAGCAGTCAATCGCCGCGACCGTCCCGGCAGACGTAATGACGTTGGCGTCGTCCACATACAGCACGTCAGGCAGAAAGTTAGCCAGCGGAAAGCGCTCGGCGAAGAGTTCACGATTGGCCCAATGGGTCGTCGCGCGGCGACCGTCCAACAAGCCTGCATCCCCCAGCACGAAGGCGCCCAGGCACAGGCCGACCACCTGGGCACCGCGAGCGTGGGCCTTGCGAAGGGCGTCTGTCAGGAGAGGGGGGGCAAGGTTTTCGGGATGGTTCCACGCGGGAACGATGACCAGGTCGGCATCGTCCATGGCGTCGAGGCCGCCCGGTACTTCAATCTCCATGCCTTGGTCGCAGCGAACACGGCCGGGCGTCGGCGCACAGTAACGCACTTCGTATGGAGGAAGTCCACTAGGTGCCGGCGTCACGCCGAACACGATGCCTGGCACCGAAAGATGAAAAAGGCTGACGCCTTCGAAAGCAAGGACTGCGACACGGACGGGCTGCATGGAGTCTCCAGAAGCAAGCTTCAATAAAGAAAGAATGGCCCAATTATATCTATAAATGTCATTTGGGCCAATGGTGCAAAAGCCAGCCTATCCGCAAAATTGACCCCAACGCACCAACGCAATCTCCATTGCGCGCTATCAGTAAATTATTGAAAAGGAAAAATCCCATGAAAGTCTTGAACCCTTTGCGCAGCGCCTTCGCCCTGAGTGGCATTGCCATGCTCGTCGCCTGCGGCACGGCCTACGCCGGCACAAGCGACTCGACAGCGCCCACTGCTGTGGCGAGCGGCGTCACGGTCCAGCAAATTCGAAACGCGACCGTCAAGATCGACTTCTCTGGCACAACGTTTCTGGTCGATCCCATGCTCTCGCCCAAGGATGCGTTCCCAGGCTTTCCAGGCACCTACCGCAGCGAGTTGCGCAACCCCTTGGTAGAACTGCCTTTCTCGGTTGATGAGGTGTTGAAAAGCGTCGAAGCCGTCGTGGTGACCCACACCCACACGGATCACTGGGACGAAGCTGCGCAAAAGCAGATTCCCAAGAACATGCCCGTGTTTGTGCAAAACGAAGGTGATGCCAAAACAATTCGTGGTCAAGGCTTCAAGGATGTGCGTGTCCTCAAGGGCACGACTACTTTCAACGGCGTGAAGCTGAGCAGGACCGGCGGCCAGCACGGCAGTGATTTGTGGTTTGCTGACTCTGAACGTGCTGAAGCGATGGGCCCAGTCATGGGCGTCGTTTTTTCTGCGCCCAAAGCCAAAACTGTCTATGTAGCCGGCGACACCGTATGGCGCCCGGAAGTGGATCAAGCATTGAAGCAGCACAAGCCAGACGTGGTAATCCTGAACACGGGGAGCGCTCTCATGAGTGGTTTTGAGGAGCATCCCATCATCATGGGCAAGCAGGACACACTGCAGGCCACCAAGGCAGCACCGAAGGCGGCAATCGTGGCTGTACACATGGATGTCGTGAACCACATGTCGCTCAGCCGCAAGGAACTGCGTGAATTTGTGCAGGAGAAAAAAATTCAGGATCGGGTGATGATTCCTGAGGATGGTGAGTCCATGAAGTTCTGATGACATAAAGCTGCCTAAAGTTTAGGCAGTTTCTCTAACCCTACAAAAGGAAACCCAATGAAAAAAGCACTTATCGTTATCGATATTCAGAATGATTACTTTCCTGGCGGCGCATTCACACTGGAAAATGCCGACGAAGCTTGCAAAGGTGCCGTGGAGGCCATTGAACAAGCGAAGCGCGATGGATGGCTGGTTGTGGGGGTGCAGCACGTCAATTCTCCGGATGCACCCGCTTTCAAGCCCGATACCGAAGGCGTGAAAATCCACAGCGCCATTGTCGCCGCATTGGGTGATGCGCCCATCGTTGTGAAAAATGAAGCCGACAGCTTCTTCGAAACAAATTTAGAGCAAATCGTGCGCGATGCAGGCATCACCGACATTTATCTCACTGGCATGATGACGCAGCATTGCGTCACCCACACCGCCCTGTCCCCGCAAGCGCAGGGCATGAACATCCACATCATCGCCAAAGGCTGTGCCGCCCCCGCCCAAGCTTTGAGTGACTTGGCCCTGCAAGGTCTGAGCGCTCGATGCAACGTGGGGTAGAACCAATCACTGCGCGTTATCGAGTTCGAGCAAGCCCTGCGCAACGGCCTCCGCATTGTTGATGGTGCTCGGACGCATTCCAGCAGACGGCGAAGCGCTGACGTTCTGACAGACTTGATTACTTCATCTGTTCAACGCCTTTGCTAATGCTAAAAAATTAGCATTGGTATTTTGACGCGGTAATCTCCTGGTGGGTTTCACGTCAAAAACATTATTATGAAATAGGTAATCTAGTCATGAATATTCCAGTTTCTTTCGGCAGCGCCCCCTTTGTCCTTTCGGTGCTCGATAACGCTTTGACCGGGGTTGGCCACTCGGTAGAGGAAACCTACAAAGAAGTGGTCGCACTCGCGCAGCTGGCTGACCGGCGGGGTTTCCAGCGATTCTGGATGTCCGAACACCACGCCATGCCCGGCGCCGCGATCCCTTCTCCGCAGCTCATGGTGGCTCGACTCACCGGCGAGACCAAGCGCATCAGGCTCGGCGCGGGCGGGATCATGTTGCCGAACCACGTGCCCTTGGTCATCGCCGAGCAAGTCGGCATGCTCGACGCGCTCGCCCCGGGGCGGATCGATATCGGCCTGGGGCGGGCTCCGGGCACCGACGGAGCAACCGCCGCGGCCCTGCGCCGTCACCACACGGCGAACGATGAATTTCCCGAGCAAGTCGCGGAACTGCTGGGCTTCCTCGAAAATGACTTCCCGCAAAACCATCCCTATCGAGATGTTCCCGCCGTGCCGGGGCCGTGGCAGGCTGAGCAAAACCGGGTTCCGCGGTCGCAGACCAGCGCGGATATCTGGATTCTGGGGTCCTCGACTTACTCGGCGCAGCTCGCCGCCCGGCTTGGTCGGCCATATGCGTTCGCTCTGCAGTTTGGCAGTGCCGATATCCTGAATGCCATGCGGATCTACCGCGAAAACTTCCGTCCGTCCCGGTTTCTGGCGAAGCCGTACAGCTTGGTCAGCATTGGGGCGATTGCTGACGAGGATTCTGCAGAAGCGCGGCGCCAGTCGACTTCCTCCGCCATGGCAATGCTGAGAATGTTCCAGCGCAAGCCCTTCGCGCTACTTCCTCCCGAGGAGGTGGAAGCTTGCCAGAGCAACGCGCAAGAGCAACAGATCATTGATGAGTACACCGATCGGACACTTCATGGAACCGCCGCCGAGGTGGCACAGGGCCTGGAACAGCTTCACAGACAGACAGGTGTCGACGAGATGATGCTGGTTGTTCAGGGCCATTCGCGCCGTGCCCAGGCGCGCACAGTGGAACTGATCGCGGACCACTACGGCATGCTCGCCAAATAGGGAAACTCTGAACAAGTCCCCGGTAGATCCCGTCTAACCAGGAGTCTGTCGGACTTTCCTCTACCCAATCGCGTCGACAGCGCCGAGAATGAGCCATCCCGGCATGCAATGTTTTCGCGCTGCGCCGCGTCCCTGGTGGCCCATGCGACCACACTATTGACCGATACGCTCTGGCAACGTCTGGCGGCGCTTTCGCAGTGGCACTACCCAGCTCGCGAGAAGCGGGCTACCCCCGCCAAAGCCTTGAGCGACCTGGCCTTGCAAGGTCTGAGCGCTCGATGCAACGTGGGGTAGAACCAATCACTGCGCGTTATCGAGTTCGAGCAAGCCCTGCGCAACGGCCCCAGCGCAGGGCAATCTTCCAAAAAGTAGCCTAGAAAGTCGAAAGCAAATTGGCGCAAATAGATATATTCAATATATCTGGAGATGGAAAAAATGACTTCATCGTCCCAACGTTTCAAGGCTGCTTTCATTGCCTTCGACGGCATCACCACTTCCCACCGGTCATTGCCATGTCTCGGGCTCGGCATTAGTTTTAAAAGTGACGAGACACCGACGGCCCAAAAGTCCGCTTTTGGCGATACTGGAGGTCAGGCAGGAAGGTTCGGTTGTGGCCGTCAACCGAAGTTCAGGAAGGTCCGCTTCTCCTGAGCCCTACCGGCAGCAACGGGCCCAAAGCAGTCCTTTGCAAGCCTTAAGTCCTGGCTGATCCCGCCTCTAAACCCACGCCCCGAGCAAGCCGTCCGCGCCATCGAGCTAGAGTGCAAATTCGCTATCAGAACAATAGCTATTTGCGCATACTCCACGGGGGCTAGAGGCTCTTTTTATGCAAAACCAAGAGGTCAGCCGACCGAGCGGGACTTATGCCCGGCCGCTGTGGGTCACCCTGTGGAAAACTTGAGGGACAAGTCCGCCAGGCCGCGCCGCTGTTGGCTTGCACTGGAGTGCTCATCATTTGAGCAACCGGCGCGGCGGTCTGCAGGGCGCTATTTTTGCCGCGACACTAGAAAGCTATGCGTCAAGGTTCAAGTGACCCCAAATGGCCGCCGCAAGCCCTGATCAACTTTTCTTTTCAACCGGATTAGCCAACAGCCAATTCGCCGCATAAGCCCGCATGAACTCCTTGGCCTTCTCCGGTCGGGCAGTGAGCCAGGCGTCGTAAGCGCCCTCGTTCAAGATGGCCAGCATGCGTTTTTCGTTGCCGGGCTGCTGGTAGCGGCTGATCAGGGCGTGGTTGTTGGCGTTCACCGTGAGCAAGGCATAGCTGGTGATGACCTGCCCGTCTGCGCCGGTCCAGCTTTCCCACACGCCCGCCACACCCATGGGCTGGCCATCGACCCGGGCAATGCGGGTGGACACGGCCTTGCCGCTGCGCAAGTCGTCTTCAAAAAACGCCGTCATCGGCACAATGCAGCGCTGCCCGGCCAGCCAGGCCTCGCGGAAGTTGTTGGATGTGCTCACGGTTTCCGAGCGGGCATTGACCAGCTTGGTCGAACGCAGCTTGGCGTCAGACGCCGACTTGACCCAGCGCGGCACCAGGCCAAACTGGCCGGCCACCAGCTCGCGTGACAGCGGCGCACGCGGGGGTTTTTCAGCGTCTGCGGCCTCTGGGACCACTTGGGTTTCTTCGGGCTCCGCAGTTCCCTCGGCTTTGACGGCACGGATAAAAACGCCCGGCTGGCGCGGCCACACATTGCGCCCCAGGGGGGAATCCGGGGCGGCCACATGGAAGACCTCGGGGTAAAGGGTGGCGGGGTGAAGGCTCTCGTATTGGGTACTCATGCGGCTATGCTATCGCAGTGGCGCCACCAACCGCCGCAGGGCTGTCCCTTCACCGTGTGCCCCGGCCACCCGCCACACGTATCAAACATCCTGGCCCCCTAAAATTTGGGGCTTCGCGCCCGCCCTCTTCTTCCCAACGCCGACCCCACCCGACCACACCGACATGCGCCGACCCCTGACCACCTACCTGCCCGAATGGACTCGCGACTGGCTCGAAATCATTGTGCCGGGCCTGCAGATCCTGCTGATCCTGCTGGTCGCCTGGGTGTTGCAATACCTGCTGCGCCGCCTGGTGAACCGTCTGAGTGACCATTACCAGTTGCCGATGGAGCTGACGATGCCGCTCAAGGGTTTTCTGCGCTGGACCATCATGACCGCGGCCATGCTGCTGGTGCTGGAGCGCATGGGTGTGTCGGCCACCGTGTTGTGGACCGCTTTCACCGGCTTTGCCACCGTCGGCGCCGTGGCCTTTTTTGCCGCCTGGAGCGTGTTATCCAACCTCTTTTGCGCGTTTCTGATCTTCACGGTGCGGCCGTTTCGACTGGGCGACACCATTGAGGTGCTGGACACCGCCGAAAAGCCCGGCGCCCGGGGCCGCGTGGTGGACATCAACCTGCTCTACACCACACTCGAAGACAGCGACGCCGAACACGTCAGCACCTTGCTGCAAATTCCCAATTCGCTGATTTTCCAGCGTGTGGTGCGCCGCTGGAAAGGCGGGCAACCGCTGACCACGGTTGTGCCCAAAGCCCTTTGATCAAAAACCCAAACGGCCTGGCGGGCGCCTGAACTTATGCCCGGCCGCTGTGGGCCACCCTGTGGAAAACTTGAGGGACAAGTCCGCCAGGCCGCGCCGCCATTGGCTTGCACTCGAATGCCTGCCATTTAGGCAGTCGGCGCGGCGGTGCTGACGCCAGACAGCGCCACGTTGGGATGGCAGCCTGAGACGGTGCTCGACTCGCTATTTTTTTCAATAGCTGCTTGCGCCCAACCATCAAGGGCTACAGGCCTTTTTTACTTAATTTTTTGCGTTCGATCACGCAAAAACCCGGGACACGCTATTTCAGGAGGTTCAGGAAGCCGGTGATGATCACGGCGTTGAAAAAGTCGATGAACAGCGAGCCCACCAGCGGAATCACAAAAAACGCCTTGACCGACGGCCCGTTGGCGCTGGTGAAGGCCTGCATATTGGCCATGGCATTGGGCGTGGCGCCCATGCCGAAGCCGCAGTGGCCGGCGGCCATGACGGCCGCGTCGTAATCGCTGCCCATGACACGGAAGGTGACCCAGTAGGCATAGGCAAACATCACCGCCGTCTGCACCAGCAAAATCACCAGCAGCGGCCCCGCCACATTGGCCATTTCCCACAGCCGCATGGACATCAGCGCCATGGTCAGGAAAAAGGCCAGCGACACATTGCCCACCACCTCGAACTGACGCACCGGCAACACCCAGTTGCGCCAGTCGATGACGTTGCGCAGCAGCGCCGCCACCAGCATGGGGCCCAGGTAGGCCGGCAAGGTGATGCCAACCTCCTTGAGCCAGTTCACCAGCACCGTGCCGGCGCCAATCGCCAGGCTGACCAGGACGATGGCGTACATCACCGTGCGGTCATTGGTCTCTATGGTTTCAGGCCCGGCCGAAAGGTGGGGTTGGGCTTCCACCGACTGGGCGGGCGGCCCCTGCAAGCGGTGGCGCCGCATCAGCAGCGTGCCCAGCGGCCCGCCAATCACGCAGCCGGCCACCAGGCCATAGGTGGCGGCGGCAATGGCGGCCGGTAAGGCACCGGCCGCGCCGGCCTGCTCCAGCAAGGGACCGAACGCGGCCGAAGTGCCCACCCCGCCGGTGAGCGAGATGGAGCCCGCGGCCACACCGATCAGCGGATGCACCCCCAGCAGGCTGGCGATGGCTGCGCCCGTGATGTTCTGGATCACGACCAGCCCGATGGCCACCAGCAGAAAGATCGCCACGGCCACACCGCCTTTTTTCAGCAGCTCAAAGCTGGCTGAAAACCCGATGGTGGTGAAAAACACCATCATCAGGAAGGCGCGCATGTTGTCGTAGAACTCGAAGGTGAAAATGCCGGTCTGGTGGCCGACCAGCGCAAACAGCGAAAACAGCAAGCCGCCTATCACCGGTCCGGGAATGAAATAACGCTGCAGCAGGGGGATGTGTTTTTTGACGAATTCGCCCACCACCAGCAAAGCGGCGGCAATGCCGACGGTCTCGGCGATATCGAGCTGAAAGGTAATCACGAAAGGGGTGTCCTTGGGGGAGAAAAAGGGCTGATGAGCCGGTTGTGCGTGCCAGCAGGCAAATAGCTGCTTTTTGCGTGCGCGATAGGCGCTGGAGAGCGATTTTATCGCGTGACGCTAACCACCCCCTCCAGGTCGGGTTTACAAACGCCCGCCTGTGCCCCAAGTCCCCGGTCTTGCGCAGGCCGGTGCGGCAGCGGCCATGTCGCGCAGTCTTCCGCGCGTTTTAAGCCAAAAATGATTCCAGCCCTGACCGATAGTACGCAAGCAGCTACGACAAACGTAGCACCGTGTTTGATCCTGAGCGCTCGCCCCTTGAGTCTGGAGGTGTCGCTCTAGCGTTTTAGGTCGTCATCACTAGCAAAAACCCGGATCATCGGCGATCCCCCCTCTCACCCCAAGGAAACCCCATGAGCGCCAAGCATCTTTCCACCGTGGCCAGCGAGCTGATCGCGTCTTACGGCAACACCGCCAAAAACGTCATTGACGCCTACCGCGCTGGCGGCGAGCGTGTGGTTCACGTACTGGAGCAGCGCTGGAACCGCGCGCTGAACGAGTCGCGCTCGGAGCTGACGGCGGAAGTGGCCAAAAACGCCTCGGCCGCCCAACTGGCTTTCAGCGCGTATTACGTCAAGGGCTTGAGCTTGAGCACCGACGGCGCCCAGCAAGTGGTCAACCAGTTGCTCAAGGTGGCCGAAGCCGGTGTCGAGCGTGCTGCCGCCAACGCAGCCCTGTTTGAAGAAAAAACCGGCGTGACCGCCCTGCAGACACTGGCGCAAGCCACCACACCCGGCGCCTTGGCGCTGAGCAAGCTGGCCGCACAGATCGAGCAAAAGACGGCGGACCTGGCCAGCAAAATCGCCGGCGACGATGTGACCACCGTCAGCGCCAAACGTTCATCGGCTTTCAGCCAGCGCCGCGCTTCCAAGGCGGCTTGAGGCACTTCTTAAGAAAAAAGAGGCTGTAGCCCAGGTGACACAAGCGCAACCAGCTATCAAAGGTATAGCGCTTTAAACCAGCAAGCCGGCACCCCGCCGGCTTCAGTCTTTCTCCAAGGCCCGATGCAAGCGGCCCGGCGCCTCCCCAGCGACGGTTAGACTGAATCCATGCGCACCGCCATGACTCGCCAGCACGCCTTGCCGTTCTTTTTCGCCATGGTTTTTCTTTCGGCGACCCTGGCCGCCGTCGCAGGCCCCCCCTCTGCCGCCGTCGAGACTTTTCAACGCTGCCATGGGTGCCCGGAGATGGTGATCATCCCCGCTGGCAGCTTCACCATGGGCGCCGCACCGGCGGAGTTGGCCCGCATCCGGGCCGCGGGTGGCCTGCCGCCATCGCGCAGCCCTGAAGGCCCGCAACACAGGGTACATGTCAACAGCTTTGCCGCAGGCAGCCATGCGGTCACACGCGGCGAGTTTGCAGCTTTTGTAAAAGCCACCCGCTACAAAACCAATGCCGAGAACAGCGACGATGGCTGCCTCAATTCGAATGGTTTATATGAGCCGTCCAACAACTGGCGCCAACCGGGCAACATTCAGGCAGATGACCACCCTGTGGTGTGCGTGAGCTGGAATGACGCGCAGGCTTATGTTCAATGGCTGAGCCAGGAAACAGGGAAACCCTACCGCCTTCCGAGCGAAGCCGAACGCGAATACGCCACGCGTGGAGGTTCAGGCATGGCCTACTGGTTTGGCGAAAAAATCACCCTCCACCAGGCCAACATCAACAACAACCCCGCGATGAACGGCAGCCCGCTGGGACGTCAATCAACCTTGCCTGTGAACAGCTTCAAACCCAACCCGTTTGGGCTTTACAACGTGCACGGCAATGTGTGGGAGTGGGTTGCAGACTGTTATCACGACCGCTACACCGGCGCGCCCGTTGATGGCAGCGCCTGGACGCGAGATTGCACCAGCGCTGACCGGATGCTGCGGGGTGGCTCATGGGTCTCGGGGCCGCTAAAAGCCAGCTCGGCTTACCGCGTGTTCAACGGCGAAGACAGGCGTGCATCGGATATCGGCTTTCGCGTGGCGATGACGCTCGTACCATGACCTGCGGTACGGCCAGCAAGATGGTCAGCGCCGCATCGCCGAGGCGGTCTGAGCCCATTCTTAAGAAAAAAGTGCCTGTAGCCCAGGTAGTTCGGGCGCAAGCAGCTATCAAAAACATAGCACCTTGCAGCGACGAGCCGGCAACCCCGCCGGCGTCAAGCTTTCTCCACCGCCCGCTTCAAGCGGCCCAGCGCTTCATCCCACTGCTGCGCAATCAGGTCGAGTGAGCGGCGCGCTTCGTCCAGTTGCTGCGGCGCAAACTGCCACAGGCGCTCGCGCCCGACCTTGATATGTTGCACCAGCCCCGCATCGGCCAGCACATGCAGGTGTTTGGTCACAGCCTGGCGGGTGACGTCGGTGGTGGAGGTGAGCTGTGCAATCGACACGGCGCCGCCCACACACAAGACAGCCACCAGGCGCAAGCGGGTTTCGTCGCCCAGCGCGGCAAACACGCCTGCGGGGCCGGTCTGCGGTGATTGGGGCTCGGAAGCTTTAGGGCGTGCTGACATGTTTCTCGATGTTCCTCATCTGCCCTTCCCAACCACCGCTGTTCATGCGAATAGCTTCTGCGCGGCGCGCCAGCGGAATATTGTCAAAGCCGGATTCGACCACGCTCAGCAAAGTGCCGCCCTCCGCCTCTTTGAGCGTAAACACCACCAGCGTGGTCGGCTCTTTGGCATAGTCGATGGCCGGGTCGACCGCATACGGGTGCCAGCGGTAGGAGAACAGTGTTTCCGGCTCCACACGTTCGATCAGCACGTCGAACACCACGTGTTCAAAACCGGGAATGGTGATGTGGCCCTGTACCTGCTGGCCGGCGACAAAGTGTTTGCCTTTCAGCGCCACACCGAACCAGCCGCCAAATTCTTCGGCATCGGCAAGCGCGCGCCAGACCCGTGACACGGGGGCCTCGATCAAGGCGCTGCGTTCAATACGATCCGTTGATGAAGTCATACGCAATCTCCTGGTTGCATTTATTTTGAATCAACACCTCAGCTAAGGCAACCATTTGATTGCATGATTTTCAACCACAAATGAAACAAATTGCAAACAACGGCAGCAGCCGCGCAGGCGGCTGCGCCAGGTCGCCACACACAAGGGTTCTTGACCTACAAGGCTGGGGCACGAATGCGGCTTAAATGGAAGGAGTGCATGATGAAGCCCACAACCCCACCCTCCAGGAGATCGCCATGCCCCAGTTCGCCATGATTACCGGTGACGTGACCTACACGCCGGGTGACGGTGCGCCCATCGACATCCCCCGCGGGCGTGTGGAAATCGCCCTGTCCTTTGACAGCGCCACCCTGAGCTGGGAAGCCGCCCCTGGCATTGCCGGCGTCACCGCCATCCCACTGAGCCAGTTTGAGGACTATGTGCGTGACGGCAAGATCACCCTGACACCGTAATAATCGGTGTCATGTTGATTGACTGCTTCCACCTCACCCCTCCGCCACTGACCCGCCGCTCTGCCCTGCTGGGCGCCGTGGGCCTGCTGGCCTTGCCCGCCTCCCACCATGCTGCCGCAGCCACGCCCCAGCCGGCAGGTGTCTGGCCGCAGGCCTTGCAAGTCCCCGGCGGTATTGCCCGCCTGTCGCTGGGCCCGGCGGCGCTGCGGCCTGAGGCCCATGCGGGTGATGTGCCCTTGCTGGTGCTGGGTGACGTGATCGAGTGGACGGCGCTGGTGGGTATTCCGCTGGCGGCCGTGCCCGGCGAGGCAAGCGTCACGGTGCAAACCGAAGGCAAGGGCCAGCGTCAGATGGCTTACACCATCGCGCCCAAACGTTACAGCGCGCAGCGCCTGAAGGTCTCGCCCAAAACCGTGGACTTGTCGCCCCAGGATCAGGCGCGTTACGAACGTGAGCGCGACCACCAGGCGCTGGTGATGGCGACCTTCAGCGAGCCCTGGCCGCAGGCCTTGCGCATGCGTGTGCCGGTGCCGGGACGGCGCTCGAGTTCCTTCGGGCTACGGCGCGTGTTCAACGGTCAGGCGCGCAATCCGCACAGCGGCATGGACATCGCGGCCGGCACGGGCACACCCGTGGCGGCGCCGCTGCCGGGCCGGGTGATTGACATTGGTGACTATTTTTTCAACGGCAACACGGTGTGGCTGGACCACGGCGGCGGCTTGCTGACCATGTATTGCCACCTGAGCGCTACCGATGTGAAGCCCGGCGATGAACTAAAAACCGGCGAGCGCCTGGGCGCGGTGGGCGCCACCGGCCGCGTGACCGGGCCGCATCTGCATTGGGGCGTGATGCTGAACCGGACCATGGTGGACCCAGCCCTGTTTCTTGCGGCCTGAGCCCGCCACCCCTCTTGACTGAGCAGACCATGTCCCGACTTCGTTTGGTCATTCTGGTCGTGCTGGCCATGGTGGCATTTGCAGGTAATTCGCTGCTGTGCCGCATGGCGCTCAAACACACCAACGTCGACCCGGCCAGTTTCACCGCCATGCGTTTGTTCTCTGGGGCGTGTATGTTGTGGTGCGTGGTGTGGCTCCGACATGGCAAGGCGTCAAACGCCCGTGCAGCGGCACAGGATGGCGGCAACTGGCTGTCAGCCTGTGCGCTGTTTGTTTATGCGGCGGCTTTTTCTTATGCCTATGTCAGCATGTCGGCAGCCACCGGCGCCCTGCTGCTGTTTGGCACCGTGCAGGCCACCATGGTGGGGTATGGCGTGTGGCAAGGCGAGCGTTTGCGCAGATGGCAGCTTGTCGGTCTCGGCCTGGCCGTGGCCGGGCTGGTGATGTTGATGCTGCCAGGGCTGGCGGCCCCGTCCTTGCTCGGCTCGGTCTCGATGATGAGTGCGGGGGCAGCATGGGGGATTTATTCGCTGCGCGGCAAGGGTGCAGGCGACCCAACCCGCGTGACGGCCGGCAATTTTTTACGCACCTTGCCCATGGCGCTGGTGTTAAGCCTGCTGATGAGCAAACACCTGTCGCTGGACGTTGCCGGCCTGGCACTGGCTGTCTTGTCGGGGGCGCTGGCCTCCGGACTGGGTTATGCGCTGTGGTACCAGGCCCTGCCCGTGTTGCCCGCAACACAAGCGGCCTCTGTGCAACTGAGCGTTCCTGTCATTGCAGCGCTGGGCGCTATCGTTTTTATTGGCGAACCCCTGACCTGGCCCGCGGTGCTGGCATCTATCACCATCCTGGGCGGCATCGCGCTGGTGATTCTGAACAAAAAACAAACCCCTAGCCCAAGAGCACACATCCCATGAAAAATCTACCGGCCCTTGCCGCTGGCCTGGCCACAGCGCTGGCTGTTGGCCTGGTCCCCACGCTGCACGCCCAGCCTGCCGCAGACTTCGTCACGGTCAGCGGCAAGGCCAGCTACCTTCAGCGCATCGCCATGCCGCCGGAGGCGGTGCTGACGGTCAGGGTTGAAGATGTCTCGCGCGCCGACACCAGTGCGCGGGTGCTGGCCGAGACACGTGAGCCCTTCGGCCGGCGCCAGGTTCCGCTGGCCTACACACTGCAAGTGCCGCGCGCCACCATCGATATGCGCATGCGCTATGCCCTGCGGGCCACGATTACCGTGGGCGCAGAGCTGCTCTTTACCACCACGCGCCACTACCCGGTGTTGACGCAGGGTGCGCCCAAGCAGGTGGATTTGTTGCTGGCCGCCGTGGGGAGGTCCGTCGCGTCAGCCATGCCCGCCTCGCTAACCCCACCGGAGCCGGCAGCGCCGATAGCGCCAGGCAGCGCACTCGGCTTGACCCTGCCCGCCACCTTTGCCGGCGTGTTGCCCTGCGCTGACTGCGCCGGTATCGCCCATACCCTGACCCTGCGCGCCGACGGCCTGTACCGCTTGCGTCGCACCTACCTGGGCAAGCCCGATGGCCCGTTTGCCGAAACCGGGCGCTGGACGGCGGATAGCCAAGGCCAAAAGTTGACGCTGTCCAGCGGCCAGGCCACCCAGCTTTTTGCGCTGCAAGGCAAGGACGCACTGCGCCTGCTGGACCGCACCGGCCAGCCCATCCCCTCGTCGGCCAACCTCGCACTGCGCCGCACGGCCCAGCTGGACCCGGTCAACGACTTCCTGCGTTTGCGCGGCGAATTCTGCTACATGGCCGACGCGGCCACCTTCACCGACTGCGCCAGCGGCCTGCGCTGGCCCGTGTCCATGAGCGCGGACTACCTCACGCTGGAGCGCCAGTACCACCAGCTTCGCAGCGCAGCAGGCGCGCCTTTGCTGGTCAGCCTGGAAGGCCGGCTGGTAGAGATGCCCGCCATGGAAGGCCCGCCGCGTGAGCACCTGGTGGTGGACAAATTCGGCGGTGCCCAGGCGGGTGAAAACTGCGGCGCGGCGGCGGCAGCGTCCGGCCAGGCGGTGAGCCCGGACACACCTACGGCCACCTTGCAAAACACCTACTGGAAGCTGATCGAGCTGGACGGCCAGGCCGTGACCATGCTGCCCCAGCAGCAGCGTGAAGTCCGTATCACGCTGAGTAGCGACGGTTCGCGCGTGACGGGTTTTAGCGGCTGCAACCAGGTGATGGGCTCCTGGCAGCAAAACGACCAAGCCCTGGGGTTCACACAGATAGCCGGCACCCTGATGGCCTGTGAGCCGCCGATTGCTGCGCTTGAGACCAAGGTGCTTGAAATGCTGGCCACCACCACGGGGCAACGTATTGAGGGGCAGCAGTTGAGCCTGCTGAACGGCACCCAGGTGCTGGCGCGTTTTGAGGCGGTGTACCTGCGCTAAACGCCTGTTTATTTCAGGTAATTCACAAAGCCCGTGATGATCACGGCGTTGAAGAAGTCAATAAACAGCGAGCCCACCAGCGGGATCACAAAAAACGCCTTGGCCGACGGGCCGTTGGCACTGGTGAAGGCCTGCATATTGGCCATGGCATTGGGCGTGGCGCCCATGCTGAAACCGCAATGGCCAGCGGCGATCACAGCGGCATCGTAGTCGCGGCCCATGATGCGGAAGGTGACCCAGTAGGCGTAGGAAAACATCAGCGCCGTCTGCGCCAGCAAGATCAGCAGCAGCGGGCCGGCCACCTCGGCCAGTTCCCAGAGTTTCATGGACATCAGCGCCATGGCCAGGAAAAAAGCCAGCGACACCTGGCCCACCGCTTCGAACTGGCGCGTCGGCAACTGCCCCTGGCGCCAGTCGATGAGGTTGCGCATCAGGGCCGCCAGCACCATGGGGCCGAGGTAGGCCGGCACAACAACACCCCGGGCACTGAGCCAATTCACCAGCACGGTACCCACACCAATCGCCACGGCAATCAGGATGGCGGCGTGCATGAGGGCCCCCTTGCTGCTCGCACCGGCATCTTGTATTTGCGCGGCCTGAGACACTTCGGCAACGGTGGATTCGTCCGGCCCACGCAGGCCTTTGCGCCGCATCAACAACTTGCCGACCGGCCCGCCAATCACACAGCCGGCCACCAGCCCGAAGGTGGCGGCGGCGATGGCCGCCGGCAAGGCGCCCACGACGCCGGCCTGCTCCAGCAGCGGACCAAAAGCGGCCGCCGTGCCATGCCCGCCTGTGAGTGCAATCGACCCCGCCGCCACACCGATGAGCGGATGCACACCCAGGGCCGAGGCCAGCAGCGCGCCCAACGTGTTCTGCATCAGCACCAGCCCGATGGCCGCCGCCAGAAACAGCGCCACCCCCACGCCACCTTTTTTCAGCAGCTCAAAACTCGCGGAAAAGCCGATGGTGGTGAAAAACACCAGCAGCATCAGGGTGCGCATGTTGTCGTCAAAGTGCAGCAGAAAGGTCCCCGTCTCATGACCGACCAGCGCGACCAGCGAAAACAGCACACCGCCAATGATGGGACCGGGAATGAAATAACGTGCGAGCAGCCCGACCTTTTTCTTGATGAACTCCCCCACCACCAGCAACACGGCGGCCATGCCGACGGTTTGGGCGATATCGAGCTGGATGATGATCACGACGGTGTTTCCTTGGATGGGGTTCAGGCAACACTTGCCTATCCGGGCTTGCTACCAAATAAATAGCTGGTAGCGCATACGCACTATGCGCCGGGGGCCGATTTTACAGTCACCCGCCGCAGCGCCGAACCAAGAGCAGCGCCACCACGCCCAGCCTGTTGCGGCTGCCTGCAAGTACTTGATCCGCCCGTCCACCCAGAACACCAGCGTCAGACCCACGAAAAAAGGCCAGGCCACTCAGCTCTTTCGAAACTGAATGCCTGGCGGAGCTTGCGGGCCTGTGTTTAGCCGCGCGGGTTGATCAAGCGTTCCACCTGATTGCGCAATGCACTCAGCTCATCGCGAAGCTGGCGGCGCTCTTGCGGGGTCACAACGCCGTCGGACTTGAAAGCGGCTTCACGGCGTTCAATGGCGCGCTCGCGGCCGTGCAACATGCGGGCTTCGCGCTGGCTGATGCGGCCGCTGCGCAGGCCGTCGTTTATACGCTGGCTGATCTCGCGCTGGCTGTTGTCGATGCCGGGGGTGGCACTGCCCTGCCCGTGCTGGCCCACCACGTCGCGGTTGTTCATCATGCGTTCAACTTCCGCACTCAAATTTGCCATGTCGGCGCGCAACTGCTGGCGCTCTTGCGGCGTGGCGCGGCCGTCTGACTTGAAGAAAGCCTCACGGTTTTGGATATCGCGGTCACGGCGGTACAGGGCTTGCGCCTCTGAGGGGGTGATATGCCCGGACTGCAAGCCTTGCTGAATGCGGGCATGGACGGCCTGCTGGGCATTGTCAATGCTGGGCGTGTGGGTGTTTTGGGCCATGGCGGGCGCTGCGGCCAGACCGGCAAACAAGGCCGCAGCCAAAGCCGTGGCGGTGAAGAGTTTCGATGTCATGGCGTTCTCCTTTTCAAGTGGGTGGGCAGCAACTCCAAACATCTGCTGGAGCGGCTCCTGCATCGCTGCTTTTCTAGGGCTGTTCGCGATTCAGTGCATTCATTGTGGGCCTGCCTTTGTGAACGCCGTGTAATCCAAACAGAGATTTACCGGGCATTTACCGCTCGACTGCAATGGTGTCGAAATGCGCTTTTGGCAGGCGCAGCGTTTTTCAAACCATCCAAACGCCGCACTTCCGTCACTCTGGTTAGACTGCCCCCATGCTTTTCATCCCCTTCCTGACCCGCAAACAAACCCTGCTCATCATGGTGGTTGCCATTGCCGGGCTGGCGGTCTTGCTGTCCCTGTTGTCGCGCTCCATCAGTCCGGCGCCGCCGCGCACGGCGGAGATGACAACGGGTGCGGTCGATGGCGCGGTGCACCAGTTTGCGCTCCGCTACCAAAGTTACCTGAAGGCCAATGGCGTGAACCTCAAGCTCTTGCCCTCGACCGGCGCGGTACAAAACCTGGAGCGACTCAAGGCCGGCACCGCGATTGGTTTTATGCAAGGCGGGCTGGGCCAATTGACGCTGGACACGGCGGATGTCGATGCCGACACACCGCTGCGCTCGCTGGGTGTGATCGGCTACGAGCCTGTGTGGCTTTTTACCGCCAACGCGCTGGCCACGTCGCTGGCCAAAGGCCTGGGGCCGCTGGCTGGCAAAAAAATTGCGATTGGCGCCGAGGGCAGCGGCACACGCAAGGTCGGGCTGGAGGTTTTGCAAAATTACGGCGTGACGCCGGCCAATGCCACGCTGCTGCCCAGCGGTGGCCTGCTGGCCGCCAAGGCCTTGATGGCCAAAGAGCTGGACGCGCTGATCCTGATCGGTGCGCCGCAAACCCCTGCTGTGCAACTGCTGCTGGCGCAGCCCGGCGTGCAACTGGTGTCGCTCACCCATGCCGAAGGCCTGACGCGGCGCCTGCCTTACCTGTCGCTGATCACACTCCCGGCCGGCGCGGTGGATCCGGCGCAAGACCTGCCGCGGGAAGACATCACGCTCTTGAGCACCACCGCCAACCTGGTGGTGCAGCAAGACCTACATCCGGCCTTGGCCTATTTGCTGCTGGAGGCCGCGCATGACATTCACCGCGGCGGCACCTTGCTGAACAAGCCCGGCGAGTTTCCCAACCCGCGCGCCACGGACTACCCGCTGGCCGACGAAGCCACGCGTTATTACAAGGACGGCCGGCCGTTTTTGCAGCGCTACCTGCCCTACTGGGCGGCCAATGCCTTGCAGCGCCTGCTGCTGGTGCTGGTGCCGCTGATCGCGATTGCGATTCCGTTGTTCAGAGTGGTGCCCAAGCTTTTCGAGTACCGGGAAAAAAGCCGGCTTTACCGCCGCTACGGCGTGTTGCTGGAGATGGAACGCGACATCCAGTCACGCCAACTCAGCGCCAGCGAGATCGCGCGGGCCACGGCCCAACTCGACAAGATCGAACACGACGTGAGCCACATGAAAATCTCGCTGGACTTTTCAGACCGCGTCTACACCTTGCGCCAGCATGTGGACTATGTGCGCCGGCAGCTACATGCCGGCGACGGTGAGCCCCCCGCAGGCCCGGGCAAACCGCCTGCGGCTTGAGTGCAGAGTCGCTATCAGTTTGCTAGCTGCTTGCGCCCGTTGTTATTGGGCTGGAGGCACTTTTTATCGATGACAATGCCTGGTGTGGCCACCCCTGCATGAGGAGAATTCGGGTGAATGTTATGCTTCGCCGCCATGCCTTTGCCACCTGCCGCCCGTCTGATTCTCTTCAACAAGCCCTACGGCGTGTTGAGCCAGTTCACGCCCGAGGGCCGCTGGCGCGGACTGAAAGACTTTATTGATATTCCGGGCATTTATGTGGCCGGGCGGCTGGATGCCGACAGTGAAGGCCTGCTGCTGCTGACCAATAACGGCCAGTTGCAGGCGCGGATTGCCGACCCGCGTTTCAAGATGGAAAAAATTTACTGGGTGCAGGTGGAAGGCCAGCCCGACGAAGCGGCGCTTGAGGTTTTGCGCCGCGGCGTGTTGCTCAACGATGGCCCCACCCGACCGGCCCGCGCCCGCTTGATGGCGGCGCCGCCAGCCTTGTGGGCGCGCGATCCGCCCGTGCGGTTTCGCCAGTCCATCCCGACCACCTGGATAGAACTCGGCATTCGTGAAGGCCGCAACCGGCAGGTGCGGCGCATGACGGCGGCGGTGGGTTTTCCAACGTTGCGGCTGATACGCGCCGCCATCGGTCCCTACACGCTCGATGGACTGGCACCGGGAACCTTGCGCGAAAGTGCGGTGGATCAGGGCCTCGGTTCGGGTTCTATCCAGTCGCTGGCCAGCAAATAACGCCGCACCAGGTCAAAGAAGCGGTCGTAAAAAGCGTCGGCGGTGATGGTTTCGCTGCCGACCTTGACCATGGCATCGCTGCCCGAACTGAAAGGCAGCGAGACCGAACCAATCGCACCTACACCCACGCTGGCCGAGTTGTTGCTCTTCTTCAGCGCGTAACTGTCTTG
This sequence comes from Polaromonas potterensis, assembly GCF_033446725.1. Taxonomy (NCBI): domain Bacteria; kingdom Pseudomonadati; phylum Pseudomonadota; class Betaproteobacteria; order Burkholderiales; family Comamonadaceae; genus Polaromonas; species Polaromonas potterensis. The sequence continues at coordinate 142,513 of NZ_JAWQLX010000006.1, forward strand.
CAGGGCGGTGACAAAACCCAGGCTGACTTTGCCGTCGCTGGTGTCCGGCACACACACCACCCGTATCGCCATTTGCAGATGCGACTCCGGCTCGGGCTGGAAACTCTTGTGACCTTCCACCAGGTCGTCCCTGGCGGTGTTGATGATGTAGCCCTGGCTCAGCAACGCGCGCCTGGCCGCCTCGCAGGTTTGTGTGGCGGTGGCGTCGAACAGCCGCGAATAGGTCGCGGTGGAGTCAAATTGCTCTTGCAGGGGAAACTGTTTGACCGGGGTCCCACAAGCTGCCAGCAAGGCCAGCAGGCTGCATAGGCCCAGGCAGCGGGCAATGGATAGTCTAGGCATCCAGGACAACTTCAAAACCAGGCACTCCTTCAGGCACTAAAAAAAATGGATTGCAGTAGCCTGCAAGTGGGTTGCAGGCACACCTTGGCATGAGGCCGCTGCTGTAACCAGCCTAACACAGCCGCATGTCGCAAAAAAATCTGCCGGGCCGCGCGCTGTGCTCCTGCACTGGCGGCGCTGGGGCAATTCACTTAGTATGTTCCTGCATCTCAACCGGGTCGCTTGCCTGCCTCAACCTTCGGCGTTCTGCATGAAAAAGTATCTGCTGTTAAGCCTCTTTGCCGTTTCGACCCTGGCCCTGGCGCAGTCCACCCCCATGACCCGCGAGGAATACCATGCCGCCAGGGCGCGCATTACAGCGGATGGCGCAGCAGAGGAAGCCCGGTGTGCCGCCAGCTTGCGGGGCAATGCCAAAGACGTGTGTGAAGAAGAGGCCGAAGGCCGGGAAAAAATCGCCCTGGCCGAACTGGAGCAGCGTTACCAACCCAGCCCCCGCAACGCCCGCCAAGTGGCCATGGCCAAAATCGACGCCCAGTTTGAAGTCGCCAAGGAAAAATGCGACGCCCTGACCGGTGCCGCAGAAACCGCCTGCGAAAAAGAAGCCAAGGCCCAACGCGCGCGCGCCAAGGCCCAGCTCACAGCCGCCAAATAAGCACCCTTCCCTGCGGGCCGCGCCGGACAGCTATGCCGGCGCTGGCCTTGCGCCTGTTCAACCTTGTTTCACCCGCGACCTATGTCCTTCTCACCCGCTCCACTTCGCCGCCAGTTGCTGCTAGGCAGCCTGGGCGCCACCCTGCTGCTGGCCGCCGGCTGCTCCAAAACCGCCAAGCCCAAGGGCCAGACCCTGGACAAGGACGCCACCTTGCTTTGCCTGGGCGATTCACTGACCTTTGGGTATGGCGCCACGCCGGACACCGCCTACCCGCAGCGGTTGGAACAATTGACCGGCCATGTCACGCAGAACGCCGGCGTAAACGGCGACACCACAGACGGTGCATTGGCGCGTTTGCCGGGCTTGCTGCAAGCCAACACACCGGGCCTGGTGCTGGTGTCCATAGGTGGCAATGATTTTTTGCGCGGCCTGCCGCTGGACCGCACCAAGCTGACCCTCCAACAAATCGTGCAAACCGCCAACGCCAACACACAGGTGGTGCTGATCGCCCAACCCAAACCGGTGCTGCTGGCGGCCGCCACCGGTTCACTGAAAGACCACGAGGTGTATGCCGAAGTGGCCGGCGACACCGGCGTGGCGCTGTTCGCCGACGGCTGGTCGCATGTGCTGTCACGCGCCGAGTTGCGCTCGGACCAGATTCACGCCAACGCCGAAGGCTACCAGGTGTTTGCCGAACGCCTGGCCGAGTGGCTGCGCAAGCGCAGGTACGTGGCCTGAGCCGCACCGGCGATCGCTCCTCTTTTCATAGCTGCCTGCGCCCGCCAGGCAAGGGCTAAAGGCTTACTTCTCTTAAGAATTCGCCGGCACAGGACATGCCTGTGGCGCAAACGTCCGGCCTCAGTCGAAGATCTCGCTGAGCCAGGATTTCTGTTTGCGCGGATAGCCGCGCTGCTGGTGGCGGTAATCGGAATCCACGAAATCGGGTTGCCTGGCTTGCGGCGCCTGCCGGTCCGGGGGTGGCGCAGGCGCGGCAGGCGCTGCGGACAGGTTGATCAGTTTGTCGAGTTCACCGCGGTCCAGCCAGACGCCGCGGCACTGGGGGCAGTAGTCAATTTCAACACCCTGGCGTTCGGACATCAGCAGGGTGGCATCGGGGCAATGGGGACATTTCATCAAGGGTTCTCCGGAAAAAAATGGAAAGAGATGCCGCAGGCAGCAGCGTCAGCGTTGGTGGCGGATGGCACGCCGGGGGGCGCGCGGCGGCTGCAGATTGCGCAGCAAGGCACGCACTGCACGCGCCAGCGCACTTTGCAGCGAAGCGCCCCAGTCACGGGTGACCGAGGTCACCACCACCGAGCCTGCGCCTTCGGCCGTCAGTTCGACCTCGCAACGCTTGTCGATACCGTCATGGGCCTCGTGCACGTCCGAGACCCGGATCCGTGCACGCGGCGAGAGCCAGCCAAGGTGCCGGGTGGCTTGGCGCACGCGGCGCACAGCCAGGTCGCGCAATTGCTCCAGCCACGGTTCGCGCGATTCAAAGATGATTTGCATGGCGTCACTCCTTCGAGTTGGAAAGGTTCCACCATACATCGGTATGGGTTTCTGAAAAAGCAGACAATGAAGAAACTATCCCTCGGATAAAACTGACAATAAGCAAAAACCTCAGCGACCACCACCTGTTTTACTTCTGGGTGGCTGCCAAGGAAGGCGGCATGACCCGCGCCGCCGACCGACTGGGCATGGCGGTGCAGACTGTCAGCACCCAGGTGCGCGAGCTCGGGCGATCCCTGGGTTACGCACTGATCAAGCGCGACACGCATGGGCCGGCTATCACCTGTGCAGGGTCGCAGCGCTGGCCATGCTGGCACCGCGCCTCAGCCAAATCATGCAGAGACACCGACCGCAGAAACGCCACCATGGTGCTTTCAAGCTCGGCATGCCAGTCACTGGCAACGCGTTGATCGCGGGGGCGACCAAAGCTGGTTAAAGGAACTGTTGCGACGGTGCCGGAATCATCGACCGCGAGCACGATGTCGGCCATAGTGATATCCAGCGCGCTGCGCGCCAGGCTGTAACCGCCACCCGGTCCGCGGACACTGCGCACAAGACCTCGCTGACGCAGCCGCGCAAACAGAAGCTCCAGATACGACAAGGAGATTTTCTGTCTGGCACTGATATGGGCCAACGCAACCGGCCTGCGGTCGGTGCACAGGGCCAGATCCAGCATGGCCGCGACAGCCATACGTCCCCTGGTAATAAGTTTCATGATGTGCTTTCGGCTGTGGTTATGCTCAAAACTTCAAAGGGCGCAAAACGTCGACATCGCCGACATATATCACCATCGAGTAGTTGTCGGAGTAACGCTCGCGCAGCGCGGCGCAAATGGCCTGGGCCGTCGCAACATCACACAGCACTTCCAGCCGGATGTTCGCGTGCGGCCCCCAGGTGGCGTCGCGCTTGCCGCCGCTGCCCTTGCCGCGTGCATCGGTGATGGTGTAGCCGCGTGCGCCAAGGTGTTCGAGATCACGAACGAGGGTGTCCTCGATCGCGGCTTCGGTCACTATCGTCAGGAGTTTGCGGGTGGTCATTTCCATGGTTTCACACTCCCAAAGGGTGGAGGGACTGGGCAAGCCGGTGGTACAGCGGAATGCCCACGATCAGGTTGAACGGAAAGGTGATGCCGAGGGCCGCGCCTATCGACAACGCCGGGTTGGCCTGCGGCACGGCGATCCGCATCGCTGCGGGTGCGGCGATGTAGGAGGCGCTGGCGTACAGCGTGGCCAGCAGTGTGATGCCGCCCACCGACAGGCCGAGCCACCAGCCAGTGAGAAGGCCCAGGCCCGCCGCCGCCAGGGGCATGAAGACAGCAAATGCGATCAGGAAAAGGCCCGCACGGCGCAATTCACCGAAACGCCGGGCGACCACCAGACCCATCTCCAGCAGAAAGAATGCAAGCACACCTTTGAAGAGGTCGAAGAAGAGGCGGTCCAGCGGGGCGATGCCGCCGGCTCCGGCGATCCAGCCAATCACCAAGCCGCCCAGCAGCAAGACGATGCTTTTACCGACAAACACCTCGTGCAGCACGTGCTTCCATGGCGTGTTCTTTTCACCACGCCGCGCGAGGAGTACGCCGATGACCAGCGCAGGAAATTCGAGCAGCACGAGAAAGACCACCATGTAGCCTTCTGTCGTCTCACCCAGCCGTGCGAGGTAGGTCGCACCCACCGCGAAGGTCACCACACTCACAGACCCGTAGTGCGCAGCGATCGATCCTGCATCGGCGCGGGGAAGGCGGCCCATCTGGCGCAGCAACGGATAGGCGATCAGTGGAATCAGGGCGCCCGCCGCGACCACCACCAGCACCGGCAGCGCCAGCTCTGACAGTGGATAACGCGCGAGCTCGACACCGCCTTTAAGGCCGATGGCGAGCAGCAAGAAGATACTCAAGGACTCGTAAAGGACGCCCGGGATCTTCAGATCCGAACGCACGAACCCAGCCAACGCGCCCAGCACGAAGAACAGGATGACCGGTTCAAAGCTGGACATCACGGGCTCCGTACAGGCGCACGCATCAGCGCACCAACAGGACGGATGCCTGGGCCAGATGCACCACCTTGTAAGCCACCGACCCGAGCAACATGGATTCGGTAGCCGTCAGCCCGCGCGAGCCCAGGGCAATACCGCGACTGCCGAGCGCCTCCGCCAGGCGGACAATCTCCGGCGCCTCTTCCCCCATGCGGGACATCAGACGCCAGCTGACGCCCGCCGCGTCAAGGACCTGACGCGCCTGTGCCGTGGCTGCCCAGCCGCGCCGCGCCAGTTCGGTCTCTGCAGCTTCCTTGTTCAGCCAGGACTGGACATGGACCAGATCGACCCCGGCGCCCTGCTCCACCGCAGCCATGCGCGCCACCGCCCCGACTGCGCGCAGGGAGCCCGCTGAGCCGTCCACTGCCACCAGCCAGCGATCGCTGCGCGTAGCGTCACCGGCGCCGCTGCCCTCCCAGGTGACGGCAACAAGCCTTTCCATGTCGTCGCGCTGTTCAATAACAGGCACCGGCATAGGGTCCTGCAATGCGATATCACTCATGATTTGCTCCTCGAAAGATGGCGACTCGAAAACTTCAGACTGAGGACGACAGAGATCAGAATGATCGAACCAACGATCGCCAGGGACCACTGCACGGGCATATGGAACCACGGCATCACCAGCATTTTTCCGCCAATGAAAACCAGCACCAGCGCCAGGCCGTACTTCAGCAGATGAAAGCGTTCAGCCATGTCAGCCAGCAGAAAGTACAGCGCTCGCAAGCCCATGATGGCAAAGATGTTGGAAGTGAAAACGATGAACGGATCGGTGGTCACCGCAAAAATGGCGGGGATGCTGTCAACCGCAAAGACCAGGTCGCTGGCCTCTATCATCATCAGCACCAGAAACATCGGCGTGGCATAACGCAGGCCGTTGATGCGGACAAAGAACTTTTCCCCATGAAAACCCGGCGTGATTCGCATATGACCGCGCAGCCAGCGGAGGAAGGGATTTTTCTCCAGATCGGGCTTCTGGTCAGCCATGACCAGCATTTTGATACCCGTGACGACCAGGAACAGGCCGAACACGTACAAAATCCAGGCGAACTCCGACACCAGCCAGACGCCGGCCATGATCATGCCGGCGCGCATGACAATCGCACCGATCACTCCGTACAGCAGAACGCGGCGCTGCAGTTCGGGCGGCACCGCGAAGTAGGTGAAGATCATGACGAACACAAACATGTTGTCTACCGACAAAGTCTGTTCAATGAGATAACCGGTAAAGAACTCCAGCGCCTTGCGGTTGGCGATCTCACGGCCGGCGGTTCCGTCCAGGTACCACCACAACAGGGCACCAAAGCTGACGGCCAGCAGCATCCAGGCAACGACCCAGCTCCCGGCTTCCTTCACCGAGACACGGTGCGCCTTGTTCCCGCCGAGGACAAAGAGGTCCAGCGCAAGCATGACCAACACAAAGACGATAAAACCGGCCCACATGGGGCCAGTGGCAAAAGATTCGATGTTGGTCATAAGACACGCTGCGGCAGCAGGTCAGGAAAGGGGCGTGGTGGGGAGGTCATGATTGAAAGGTTGAAAGGTTGAAGGGTTGGCTAGCAGGTTCTTTTTGAATACAAGGCAGCGCAAGAAGGGCGTGCGGGCTCAAACCAGCCACACTGCGGCTCCCGCCAGCATGCTGCCCGCACCGCAGGCAGCGATCAGCCGGGCATCGCGCCGGTTGTCGCTCGCCTGCTCACGCCAGGCACAGAACAAGATCAAGGCGCCCAGTGCCACGAAGGGCAGCGCGTAGTCAGACATGTTCGATGGCCTGAGCCGCTGGCTCGCTGCCCAACATCTCGGGGAACAAACCCCAGTGTTTGGCGGCCGCTGCCAGCACCAGGGACTCACCATCGGCAATGAGTCCGTCCGCTTCAATCACCGAGATGCACAGGCGCAAGACTTTGAGGCGCAGCCCGGACTCGTCAATCTCAGCCATCAATCCGGCAAGTGCGCGGTCGTCCACGCGGCACACGTCAGAGCGGCTCAGATGTGCAGGCGTGAGCAAGTCAACGCACAAAGTGTGGATCAGGTCGTGAAACGCGCTCCGGGTCAGCCCGAGCTGCCGGTAGGTGCGCAAGCGATCCAGCACATTGAACTCGGCTCTACAAATGGTGCCGTCGGCCACAGCGGCCAGGGCGACAATGCGCGCGGCCGCTTGCGCGCTGTTAACGGGGAAGGGGCGAATGATTTTCTCTCCTTGAAACGATAAAACTGATCAGTCAAAATTTCACTTATCCAGGGATCCGCGGGATTCAGCAATAACCTGCATGTTGATCTCCTTCGCGTTGGAAGCCTCGACGATAACGTTGCAAGCACTTCTTTAAAAGCAGATAATTCAGATAAAATTCTTCTAAAAAACAGAACCATGAGTAAAAACTTCAGCTACCACCACCTGTATTACTTCTGGGTTGTCGCCAAGGAAGGCGGCATGACCCGCGCCGCCGAGCGCCTGGGCATGGCAGTGCAGACGGTCAGCACCCAGGTCCGCGAGCTCGAACGCTCGCTCGGTTATGCCCTCCTCAAGCCCGAGGGCCGTGGCCTGGCGCTGACAGACGCGGGCAGCGCGGCGCTGCGGCAGGCCGAGCAAATCTTCCAGCTCGGCGAACAACTGCCGGCGCTGGTGCGCGACGCCACCAGCGCGCCGGCGGTCCGGCTGGCGGTTGGCATCTCCGACGGGCTGCCCAAGCTCGCGGTGCGGCGCCTGCTGCAGCCCGTCATGCACGAACCCCGGCTGCGGCTGGTGTGCCACGAAGACGAGTTCGAAGACCTGCTCGGCGACCTGGCACTGCATCGGCTCGACGTGATCCTGGCCGACCGTCCCGCGCCGCCCAATCCCAACGTCAAGCTCTACAGCCACCCCCTCGCCTCGTCGACGCTGGCTTGGTATGCGCCGCCCGCCCTGTACGCAGCGGCGCGAAAGGATTTTCCGCGGTCGCTGGCGAGTGTGCCCGTGTTGCTGCCCACCCCCCACGGCGCCGTGCGTGTACCGATCGACCAGTGGTTTGACCGGCTGGGCATCACGCCCAGGCTGGTCGGCGAATTCGAGGACAGCGCCCTGCTCAAGACCTTTGGCGCGGCAGGCATGGGGGTGTTTCCGGCGGCAGAGCTGATGCAGGAGGAAATGATAGAGCGCTACAAAGTCCGTCGTGTCGGGCCCTGCGAAGGCGTTGAGGAACATTTTTACGCCATCGCAGCGCATAAAAAGCTGTTGCACCCGCTGGTGCAAAAGCTGCTGCCGGCCCAGCGTGCTGGCTAGCTTCCACAGCAGAATCGCTATACTTTCAATAGCTGCCTGCGCCCTATGGCTATGGGCTGTAGGTCTATTTGATGCTCAAATGGCGATCCCCGCCCGGCAGCTTCAGGCCAGCTTGGTGTAAGCCAGAATTTCCGGCGGCGCGGCAAACAAGGGACCAGCGGCAGCAATGGCCGCAGCCACATGCGGCGTACCCATGTGGGCCTGGGCAGCGGCTTCGTCTTTCCATTCCTCCACGGTTTGAAACACATGCGGCGCGGCGGCCTGCTGGTACAGCGCATACGACACACAGCCCGCCTCCTGGCGCGACTGCGCCACCAAGGTGCTGAGCAACTGCCGCGCGCTGTCGGCGGCAGCGGGCTGAACGGTGATGCGGGCAAGAACGTAATGCATACCTGTCTCCTTGGCGAAGGGTGGCTGGGTCGTTGGCGCACCCATGGTACTGCGCAGGCAGGCTGCGTGGCAAACACTGGCAAGCAGGTCCACATATCGCTAAGATAAGCAGACAGTGGGGGGGGTAGCTCAGCTGGGAGAGCGCTGCGTTCGCAATGCAGAGGTCGGGAGTTCGATCCTCCTCCTCTCCACCACTTCTTCGCAAACCGTTTTTCCGGAGGCGCTCAGGCAACAGCGCCCAGCGCCCGACGGTTTTCTCCAGCAGGCCAGGGATTGATTTTGTTCGTGGGCAACTGGTAGTTGCGCGCATCAAACAGATCAACCCCACACGCCAGCGATTCAATCCAGTCGAAAAATTGCCCAATCGCCGCACCCGTCAGCGGCGCGCCGTGTTGCGGCACCAGCATGGTGATGTCGAGTTGCCGCGCCATGTGGGCCCACAGGCGCAGAATCTTGTTGGCCACCATGTAACGTTTGTGAAACCCTTCCATGCGCGCGATGTGGTGTGTCAGGTCTGTCACCGGCACTTGCGCCTGTTGGCCCGAGGTCATTGACACGCCGAGATCACCCGTGAACAGGATGCGGCTGACCGGGTCGTAAAAATGGAAGTTGCCCTCCGAGTGCAGAAAGTGCGCGGGCAGCACCCACAACTCGCTTTTGCCCAGCGGCAAGCGCCCACCGCCGTCGGCCACGGGGATCATGCGCTGGTCGGTTTTTCCGACCTTGGTGAAATGCGGCACAAAACGCTCCCACACGCGCGAGATCACCAGCTTGGCCGATGTGGAGGTCAGCCAGCGGTCCAGCGACGCGATGATGTCGGGGTCGGCATGGGAGGCGATGATGTAAGACAGTTTTTGCGGGCTGAAATGCCGCGACATGCCCAGAAACAACTCGTTGAAAGCCAGGTTACCGCCGGGGTCGATGATGGCGCCTGTGCCGTTGTCGATGATCAAAAACTGATTCGCCTGGACGGCCTGCCCGTCTTCTTCAATCAGGTCTGTGAACATCAGGCAGGCATGGTGGGCATCTCGGTAAAGTTCAATGGGCATGGCGTGGGTGAAGGCTCAAAAAGATGAAGCACCACTCTAGACCCGCCGGCCCTCAACGGCGTTGATACATGTCAACCACGACAAGAATCAACAAGCGAAGTCCTGGCCCGGTGGCCCATGTTGGCCACGCATGAAGGGACAGCCGCCGGGCCGCCAGCGCCTGTTGTCGCTGCCAGCCTTATTGACCCAGCAGGATGTCGGCGATGATGCCGGTCGCAATGGCCACCAGCACATAGTCCGCGCCGGTTTGCACCCAGCGGTAACCGCGTGGCGGTGCGCTCAACCTGTGAGCCCGCCAGTCATCAACCACATACTGATGGCCGCGGTAGCCCGCGAGTAAACGACCGCCTTTGTGGAAATTGTGATCCGGGCCCGCACCGCGCCCCTCGGCGTGTTCCGGGGCGCGGCGTTCTTGGCCCCGCTGTTCGCCACGATGCATGCCGGGCCTGCCCTGATGAGGGCCGGCACGTTGCGCCTCGTTGGGTCGGTTGTCCTGCCTCGGACGCTCGTCACGGCCTTGCGCCGGGGCAAGGCCACTCAGGGCCAGGGTCATAGCAGCAAGAGCCGCTACGCAAGTGTTGTTTTTCATAAATTTCCTCTGCTCATGTTGGCGATTGAGATTTCCTTTTTTATCCCCCGCTGGTTGGCGAGATGTAGGCTAAAGTCATCTTTACCTGCGCTCAAGCACGCGACTGGATAAGTGGCTCTTGCGCAGACGCGGTGTCTTGCAAAACCTCAGATCGGGCCCCACTGTTCCCTTATGACGGCGACCCCTTGGCCAACACCCGGACCTTAGCAACACCCATGCTGCAAACCCTCAAAGACCTGTTCGATACCTTCGCGGCTTCTGCCGGAATGCCGTCGCCGCGCGAGCGCGAACACGCGCTGCAACTGGCCACGGCCGTGCTGCTGGTGGAGGTCATGCGCGCCGACCCGGACATCCGTCCGGCCGAAAGAGATGCGGTGCTTGCCACGTTGCGCACGCGATTCGCACTCGCCGATGACGAACTGGCCCGGCTGGTGGAACTGGCGGAGCAGACCGCCCAAACCGCTTACGACTACCACCGATTCACAGCCAGTCTGAACGAACACTTTACACACGCGCAGAAGATTCAAGTCGTTGAAAACATGTGGCAGGTGGCTTACGCCGACGCCCACCTGGATGCGCATGAGAACCACCTGATCAGCAAGATCGCCGGGCTGTTGCATGTGACACACGGCGAATACATCGCCGCCAAGCTGCGCGCCAAGGAAAGCACGGGCCAGGCCTGAGCGCCTGCGCGTGTCAAGCCAGGGGCGTGGGGTCCGGCCCCATGATCTCCAGTATCTGCCGCTTGAGCCAGTCGATGCCGGTGTCGGCGCTGGCCCTGGCGTCCCAGCACACCAGCACCTTGTAGCCCGGCAGCACAAACGGCAGCGGCTGCGCATGCAACTTGCCGGCATGGGCCTGCGCCACACGTGCACCTATCACCGCACCGTGGTTGCTGTGTTCCAGCAGGTTCACGATCTGGCCTATGCTGCTCACGGCGATCTGGGGCAGGCGCTGGCGGCCGCTTTTGGCCAGGGTTTCGTCGATCACGTCTTCCAGCGTCGATGTGCCGTAGCCCAGAAAAACCTGCGGCGTCGCGCAAAAACTGTCGAGTGTGAGCGGCTGGCCGCTGTGTGGATGATCGTGGCGCGTGACGTAGACATAGTGGTCTTCATACAGCGCCACGTGCTCGATGTCGCGCGGTGTGTGGATACGCGCCACCACAGCCAGGTCCAGTTCCCCCTTGCGCAAGCGGTCGGCCAGCGGCCAGGTGCCGGGCGGCTCCCAGACCAGGCGGATGGCCGAACCGCAAGCGGCAAGCCGCTGGCTCAAGGCCAGCAGGATCAGCTGGCTGGCGTGGTCTGAGCCGGCGATGCGGAAGATTCTGGACGAGGTCGCAGGATCAAAAGGCAGGTCGGCCTCCAGCAGCGTCGCCACATCGGCCAGCACTTTTTCCACCTGCGCCGCCAGCGCCAGTGCCCGCCCGGTGGGCACCACGCCATGCGCGGTGCGGGTAAACAGCGGGTCGGCAAAGGTTTCGCGCAAGCGGTTCAATGACGCACTCACGGCGGGCTGGCTCAGAAACAGGCGGGCTGCGGCGCGCGAGACACTGCGCTCGCGCATCAGCGCATCAAAGGTGCGCAACATGCCCAGCTCCAGGCCGCGGATATCACGCGGGTTCATATCTCATATCCAAACATTCGAATTGCCTTGAACACCGCAGGTATTGCATCATCGTTTGCGTTAAAACAAAAATCAGGAGACAAGATCATGGGGCAGAACCGAAGAACTTTCGTCGCCGGCCTGGCGGCCCTGGCCGGCGCGCCGCTGCTGGCGCAAACGCCGCCCTTCCCCAGCCGGGTCATCCGCATTGTGCCTTTTGGCACGGCGGGTGGCCCCATCGACACGCTGGCGCGGGTCTATGCCGACAAGCTGCAGCAGCGCTGGGGCCAGGCTGTGATCATCGACGCCAAGCCCGGGGCCAGCGGCATCATCGCGGCTGACTTTGTGGCCAAAGCGCCGCCCGACGGCCACACGGTGATGTTCACCCTGCCGCTGTCGCATGTGAACAGTGCCATCCTGATGCCCAAGCTGCCTTATGACCCGGTGAAGGATTTCACCCCGCTGTCGATGCTGGCCACCGGCGGCCCCATGCTGGTGGCGCGCAGCAACGCGCCTTACAACAACCTCAAGGAGTTTGTCGAATTTGCGAAGAAGCAAAAGGTCTTGAACTACGGCACCTGGGGCAACGGCTCGGCCGCCCACCTGTTCGGCGAACTGCTCAAACGCCAGAGCGGTGCCAACCTGACCCATGTCGCCTACAAGTCCGAAGCCGCCGCGCACAACGACTTGTTTGGCGAAGCCCTGGACTTTGCCTGGTCCAACCCGTCCACCGCGCGCGCCCAGGTGCAAGGCGGCAAGATGAAGGTGCTGGGCATTGCCGGTACGCGTCGTGTGTCCACACTGCCGAATGTGCCCACCTTCGCCGAGCAAGGCTTCCAGGGCTTCGACGTCGACAGCTGGATAGGTGTGTACGCCCCCGCGAAATTGCCGACCACCATCCAGGACGCCTGGGTCACGGCGCTGCGGGATATCACGGCCATGCCCGATGTACAAGCGCGCCTGACCGGTTACGGTTTCGAGCCCCTGGGCAACACGCCGGCGCAGTTCATGGAAGTGTTCAAGGCCGACTTTCCGCGCGTGAGCGAGCTGATCAAGTCGGCCGGCGTCACCTTGCAATAAACAGAAAGCATCCGTCAGCATGACCGACATCGCCTCCACAGTACCAGCACGTGTGATCCCCATCGCCGTGGACACCGGCACGGCCTACGGCCGCCCGCCACCCACCCACAAAAAGGAGCTGACCGAGGTCGGCCCCGGCACGCCCATGGGCGAGTTGCTGCGCCGCTACTGGCACCCGGTGGGCCTCACGGCCGATGCCAGCGACACACCGCGCCAGGTGCGCGTACTCGGTGAAGACCTGATCCTGTTTCGCGACAAGACCGGCCGGCCTGGCCTGGTGCATCCAAACTGCGCCCACCGCGGCGCCTCGCTGTATTACGGCAAGGTGGAAGAAGCCGGCATCCGCTGCTGTTACCACGGCTGGCTGTTTGATGTGGAGGGCCACTGCGTCGAGCAACCTTGCGAGCCTGAGGGCGGACGCGCCAAGGGCAAGGTGCGCCAGCCCTGGTACCCGGTGCAGGAGCTGTATGGCCTGGTCTGGACCTACATGGGTCCACCCGAGAAAAAACCGGTGCTGCCGCGTTACGAATGCCTGGAGACCCTGGACGAGGGCGAGTTTCTCGAAAGCAATAACAACAGCATAGGCGGCGGCGGCCCGCCAGTCATTCCCTGCAACTGGCTGCAACATTACGAGAACCTGGTCGATCCTTTTCATGTTGTCATCCTGCATTCCTCGTTCAGCGGCACCCAGTTCGTCGAACAGATGGCGGTGATGCCCGAGGTGACGTGGGACCTGGCCGAACAAAGTGTGCGCACCGTCTCTCTGCGCAAGCTGCCGGACGGCAAGACCTTGCGTCGCATCAGCGAGGCCGGCCTGCCGACGCTGCGGGTGATCCCCAGCCCGCGCATAGGCCGTTACGGCCGGGTCGAGTCGCTGGGCTGGATTCTGCCTATCGATGACCACAGCTTTCGCATCTATGTGGTTGGGCGTGTCCGCGAGGCCGGCGAGCTGGCCAAGATGCGCTCGCGCCTGGGCGGCAAGCTCTGGGAAGATCTGACCGAAGAAGAACACCAGCAGTTCCCCGGCGACTACGAAGCCATGACCAGCCAGGGCCCCATCGCCCGGCATTCGGAAGAACACCTGGCCACCAGCGACCGCGGCATCGTGATGTTGCGCCGCCTGTTGCAAAAACAACTGGAGGCCATCAAAGATGGCCAGGACCCGGCCGGTGTGAACTTCGATCCCGAGGCGCCGCCTGTGTTTTTCTCCGCCGGCAACTTTCTGGAAGACTGATGACGCCCGATTTCGAGGTCAGGCTGGCCCGCTCGGGCCGGGTTATCACCGTGGGCAAGGAGCAGTCGGTGCTGGATGCGCTCCGCGAGGGCGGCGTGGCCCTCGCCACCTCGTGTGAACAAGGCGTCTGCGGCACCTGCCTGACCCGTGTGCTGGAAGGTGAGCCCGAGCACTGGGACATGTTTCTCACGACCGAGGAACAGGACGCCAACGACCAGTTTTTGCCATGTTGCTCGCGCTCCAAAAGCGCCCTGCTGGTGCTGGACCTGTGAAGCGGCTCTGAGCTTCGCCGCCCCGCCCCCGTTTGTCGCGGTTTATTTGGGGCGCGGCCGCGTCAAACCCTTGTCGGGCTGCGACAAGGTGCCGGCCCGCAAGGCCTGCACCGCATGGGCCACCGCGCTGGCCACGTTGCGCACCTCGCCCTGCATGGCCTTGTCGGCATCCAGCGCTTCGTGGCTGGTGGCATAAGGTTCGTAATAACCCACGTAACGGTCCAGCCGCGCCTGGCTGCCTGCATCGATCAGGCCCATCCAGTCGAGCCAGTCTGACAAACCGCGCCGCACGCCCTCGATGCCGGCCACGTCGCCATGCACCACCAGGCCGTAGACACGCCCGGCCAGGTGTTTGGGGTAGTCCCAGCCTTTCATTTCCAGCGCCTTGGCCTCGGCCGGCCGTTTGCCATGGGTGCTGGTCGGGTCGGGGTTGCCGCCATCGGCACACACCAGGCGGTCTATCATCAATTTGAGCGGGCTGGGCGACTGGTACCAGTACACCGGTGTCATGAGGATGACGGCGTGCGCGGCGGTCCAGCGTTCATAGATGTCGGCCATCCAGTCGCTGGTCTGGCCTAAGGCATGGTTGGGGTAACAACTGCAGGGCCAGTGGCACAGCGGCATGGCGGTGGACACACAGCCCTTGCACGGGTGAATGTTCAGGTGGTAGCTGGACGTCAGCAGGCTCAAGTCGAGCACATCGGTCTCACACTTGGCCTTCTTCAAAACCTTTTCAGCCCACTGGACCATGCGGAATGTTTTGGAGATTTCGCCGGGACAGGTGCCGTCGTTGCGTGCCGAGCCGCAGATCACCAGCACCCGGGATTGGGAGGCCGGGTCTTTCCAGGCGGCCTGGGCTTTTTTGATGCGGCTTTTGGTTTCCAGCCACTCCGCCGACAGCTCGTAATCGGGGTCGGCATAACCCCGGCCGGCCTTGCGCGTGAGGGGCGCCTTGCGGCCTTCCTGGTAAGCCTCCCAGGCGATGTGTTCGACCCGCGAAATCGCGCTATCTTCGGCCCGGAAGGCCGGGTCCATGAAGGACTGCATGAAACGTTCATGAAACACTTGGCGCGACAAAACGGCGGGCGCCTGGCCTTTGCGGATGTCAGTCATTCGGTCAGTTTAGGCAAGTTGCAGCGCGCCAACCTCGGTCGTGGATGTCGTCCTACGCGATGTGTGGCGCTAGCGGCATGAAGGGCGGGTCAAGCCCGCCATGACAGAACGTGCGCGGGGCGCTACATTATTCATAGCTGCTTGCGCCCGCCACATCAGGGATAGAGGCCATTTTTATTTAATTTTTTGGCCTTGAAGCCTGCAACAGATGCCAAAGCCGGGATGGCGACAGCGGCATCTGCAACTGGCTGGCCTGCGCCGCCAGACCGTTGCGCGCCAGCGCGTCGGCCACGGCATTCACCACCGTGGGCCCGGCGCCTATGGTGCCGAGTTCACCCACCCCTTTGACACCCAGCGGGTTGTTCAGGCAGAGGGTGGACTCGTCCATTTCGGTTTTAAACGGCGGTGCGTCGTCGGCGCGCGGCGCGGCGTAGTCCATCAGGCTGCCGGTCACGGGCTGGCCGGTTTCTCTGTCGTAGACCAGGTGTTCACACAAGGCCTGGCCTATGCCCTGCACGGCGCCGCCGTCAAGCTGGCCGCGCACAATCATCGGGTTGACGACACGGCCCACGTCGTTGACGGAGGCATACGCCACCACCGCCACGCGGCCGGTCTGCGGGTCAACTTCAACCTCGCTGATGTGGCAGCCGTTGGGCCAGGACGGCCCGGCGACGGCGGTGGTCGAGTCCATGAAAATACGCTGCTCCGGCTGGCGCGCCGCCAGCGCAAACAAGTCGATGGCCAGGTCGGTGCCCGCCACCTGGAAGCGGCCGTCGCTGTAACTGATGTCCTGCTCGGCCGCCTCGAATTCTTTGGCCGCCAACTGCCTGGCCTTGTCGATCGTACGTTCGGCGCCTATACGCACGGCCGAGCCGCCCGTGAACAAGGAGCGTGAACCGGCGCTGCCAAAACCATCACCGCGGTCGGTGTCGCCCAGCACGATGCGAACCTGGTCCATGGGCACACCAAACGTATCCCCCACCAGTTGCGCCAGCGAGGTCGCAATACCCTGCCCCATGGCGTTGACGGCCGAGAAAACTTCAATCACGCCGTTGGCCAGAACATCCACCGTCACACGTTCTTCGAGTGCATTGCCGCCTGTCCACTCCAGAAAGGTCGAAATCCCCAGGCCACGCAGCAAGCCGCGTTGTTTGGATGCCGCCGCACGCGCCGCAAAACCCGACCAATCGGCCAGCAGCAAGGCCTGGTCCATCACCGCTTCGAAACGCCCACTGTCATACACCTGGCCCATGGGATTTTTGTAAGGCATTTGCGCGGGCTGGATAAAGTTGCGGCGGCGCAGTTCAAGACGATCGATACCGGTCTGGCGCGCGGCTTCGTCCATCAGCCGCTCCATGGTGAAGATGGCTTCGGGCCGGCCCGCGCCGCGGTAGGCGCTGGTGGGGGCGGTGTTGGTCAACACGGTGCGGAAATGAAAATCAATGGTCTGGATGTCGTACACGCTGGTCTGCACCCAGGGACCAATCAGCACCTGGATCGCCACCCCCGCGCCGGTCGCATAGGCCCCCACATTGGCCAGCGAGGCCAGGCGTAAGGCGAGGATTTTCCCGTGTTCGTCCAGCGCCAGTTCAGCCTGGCTTTGCAGGTCGCGGCCATGGGTGCTGGAAACAAATTCTTCACTGCGCTCGGCCACCCATTTCACCGGGCGCTGCAGCGTGCGCGCGCAAAAAGCCACGGCCACGTCTTCCGGGTACACGCCGGTTTTCATGCCGAAACCGCCACCCACGTCGCCGACCACCACACGCACCGCTTCTTTGGCCAGGCCCAGCGCCTCACACACCGAGTTGCGCACACCCGAGGGCATCTGGGTACTCATGCGTATGGTCAGGCGCTGCGAGGTGTTGTCATACGCCGCCAGCACCGAACGCGGCTCCAGGCTCAACGCCGCCAGCCGCTGGTTGACGATGTCCAGCTTGACGATGTGACACGCCTTGGCAAAGGCGGCGGTCGTGGCGGCGGCATCGCCGTAACGGGTTTCAGCGGCGATGTTGTCCGGCGCTTCGGGACACAAGGCCGGGGCACCGGCCGTCAGCGCGTCATTCACGTCTACCACCATGGGCAACTCGTCATAGTCGACGCTGATGGCTTCGGCCGCATCGCGGGCTTGTTGCCCTGTTTCAGCCACCACGGCGGCCACAGCCTCGCCGACAAAACGCACACGTTCATGGGCCAGTACATGGCGCGGCGGCGATGCGCTGGGCGAACCATCGGCGCGTTTGAAACCGATGGAACCCGGAATCGGCAGCACGCCGGCAGCCACCAGCTCGGCGCCGGTGAGCACTTGCAACACACCCGGCATGGCGCGCGCCGCCGCGCTGTCCAGCGCCACGATACGTGCATGCGGATAAGGCGAACGCACAAAAAACAAATGGGTCTGCCCCGGCAGGTTCACGTCGTCGGTGAAACGGCCGGCGCCGGCCAGCAAGGCATCGTCTTCCAGACGGCGCACCGCTTGTCCGCTGCCAAAACGCGCGGCGGGGGTCTGGGAATCTGGGCTGGGAGTGGTCAAGAAATACCCCTTGGTGGCGACCTCGCCGGCAACCCATCGGGAGGCGCGGGCCGGGCAAGGACGAGAAACCACTATACGGGCAAGCCTGAATCGCTGCAGGGCGGCGCATTTGGCAGACAATCGGGCCATGCCCCTACCTTCTCCCCCTATACGCCGGCACAGCAACAAGGCCAACAACGAACTTTTGTTCAAAGGCGTCTTGTGCGCCCTGATCGGGCTGGCCGTGCTGATCTCCCCTTATTTCATCAAGTCCCCGGGCATGCAGGGCATTGTGGCCAGCGCCTCGCTGGTCGGCTGGTTTGCGCTGGTGCTGGGCGCCGCGTTCATCGGTATCTATCTGCGGCGCAAGATTGCCGGGAAAACCGGCCCTTCGGGTCCGCTGTAAGGCTTGCGGGCCTGAATCGCTACCAATTTAATAGCTTCTTGCGCCCGTCCTGCCTGGGCTAGAGGCTAATTTCGCCCCTGAAAAATGCCGTCACACGAGTTGCGGCACTTTTTTCTACTTGCAGGGTGCTTCGCCGTTGGCCGCCTTCAGGTAGGCGATCAGCTCACCCCGCTCCTTGGCATCGGGCACTCCGTCGTACGTCATGCGGGTGCCGGGCACTACCGCCATCGGTTTGGCCAAAAACCGGCTCAGCGTTTTTTCGTCCCATACCAGGCCCGACTTTTTCATCGCTGGCGAATACACAAAGCCCGGAACACTGCCGGCACGCCGGCCCAGCAGGCCGCAATGCCGGGGGCCGACGCGGTCGCTGGCCAGTGCGTGGCAAGCGGCGCAACGTGCATACAGCTGCTCACCACGCAGCACCTCGGGCGCGGCGGCCAGTGCCGAAGCCGTTGCGGCGGCACACAGCGCCAGCAGCGCCGCCAACCCGCCAGAACGGCGCGGCATCACGCCATGAAGGCCGAGGGCACCGGCACCTCGCCGATGGCCTGGCGCAGAACGGCCCAGTGCATGGCTTCGTCGCCCAGGATGCTGGCAGCGGCCTTGGACAGGTCACGGTTCTCAAACAGGGGCACGGCGCCCAGGTAGGCGCTGACCGCGCCCTGCTCCAGCTTGGCGGCAAATTTGAGCACGTCCAGCTCCGCTTTCAACTGATCCACCGGAAAGTCGTATTTGCTTTTGGCGATGACGGCCTTGCCGCCCAGCTTTTCCACTGTGCTTGAAAGCAAGGTCACGTGTTGCTTGTGGTGGCCCTGGAAGGTCAGCGCCAGGTCCAGCACGGGTTTGCTGAGGAGCTTGCTTTCGGCGCCCAGCTGGTAGGCGGCAATGGCTTCGAGTTCGGCCGCGATCGCGGTGTTGAGAATCTGGATGTCACCGGCTTTGGAGCCGCCGGCCTTGGCGGCCAGCACCTCCTGGCCGGCCAGCAGCGCCACCGCCGCCCCCGACAACACCAGGCCGCCCGTGCGGCCAAGAAACATACGCCTTGCGGCGACAGGGGTGGGCATCAACAAGAAGGACATGGCAATCTCCGGTTAAACATACACGTGGGGCGAGAGTGTCAGGAGCGGCCTGCGCCGCGCTCCCGAGCGATGTTTGCCAACACGCGTTCGACGATGGCGTCGCAACGCGGGCCGGCAAATGAAAATACATCACCGATGCCTAGGTCGATGTCGCGTGACAAACCTTCGCGCAGCAGGCCGCGGGCACGAAAGAAGCGGCTGCGCACCGTCGCTTCGGGGATGTTGAGCACCAACGCCACTTCTTCCACGCTGAGTTCTTCGACGCCGCGCAACATGAAAACGGTGCGAAAAGCATCGGGCAAGGTGTCGATGCGGGCTTCGATCTGCTGGCGCACCTGCGCCCGCATGGCCGCGCGTTCCGGCTGCTCGTCGGGGTTGGCTGGCATGCTCATCTCCGCGGTTTCTTCATCGGCATCCACCACCGCATGTAGCGGCATCACCAACGCACCACCACGCCGCAACCGCCCCAGCGCCTCGTTCACCACAATCCGTACCAGCCAGGTCGACAGCCGGGCGTCGGCCCGAAAGCCCGCCAGGGCACGCCAGGCGTGTAAATAGGCTTCCTGCAACACATCCTGTGTTTCATCGTCGTTTTTAAGGATGCTGCGTGCGGTGCGAAACAGCAGGCGGTTGTGGCGCCGCATGATTTGCGCAAATGCCAGCTCGTTGCCGGCAGCGGCCAGGGCCACCAGCTCGGTGTCCGTGCTGCTGTCCAGCGCTGGGGATGGGAGGGCGTGGAGGTTTTTCATGGTGTTCTGTCCATTAGATGGTGCAACACGTTCCGCCGTTCCGGCTTTTTTCAAGCCGACTTGTTTCGGCGACGCTGGCCACGCCCAGTCGCTCTTCTTTTCATAGCTGCTTGCGCCCATCCCGAAAGGGCTGAAGGGCAATTTGATTGAGATCACCAGGCACTGACGCACCCCAGGAGGCGTCGTCCTACACAGCTGTACCGCAATCCCCTGCGGCAGTGCCTGCGCCGCGGCGGGACACTGGTGACGTGAACCCACTAACTACTGTCGGCAGCCCCTGGCAAGAACCTGCTCCATTCCTAGAAACTGGGTGCCTGATGGCGTCAAAGGCCTACATCGTCGAAGACAACGCTTTGATCCGGGACAACCTGGTCGAGACTTTGACGGAACTCGCCGGCATCCAGACCATCGGTTATGCAACCACCGAAGCGGATGCCTGCGTCTGGCTGGCACAACATCCAGCGGACTGGCAGTTGCTGATCGTGGACCTGTTTCTGATGCAGGGCAGCGGGCTGGGTGTGCTGAAAAATTGCGGCCGTCACGCCGGCGGGCAACGGGTGATTGTCTTGTCCAACTACGCCACCGCCGACATCCGCTCGCGCTGCCTGGCGCTGGGCGCAGATGCGGTTTTTGACAAGTCCACGGAGTTGGACATTTTTCTGGAATATTGCGCCCAGGTGCATTAAGGCAAGCGGCAACGGCCCGGACGCATCCAGGACAAACGCCTACTCGGCTGGGGGCCGGGGGATTTTCTTGAACTTGATCAGGCGGTTGGTCTCGATCTTGTCCTTTTTCACCTGCCGCTCGGCATCCAGCTTTTTTCCGGCCGCCAGCCAGCCGGCAAACTCGTCCGGGGTTTCCAGCGTGATACGCCCCAAGGTCGAGCCACGAAACTCATAAATCACAATTTCAGCGGCCTTTTGCAAGTTGATACGGCCCTTGCCCAGCACGGCGCCGCGCTTGCGGCCGATTTCTTCCAGCAGTTGTTCGTCGGTGATGCCGGGCGTGACCGTCACCTTGTAACGCGCCTCCAGCAGGGCCGGGTAATCTTTGATCAGGTAGTCCAGCAACTCCAGCGCCACTTCTTCTTCGTTGAAGGCGTTGCGGCCAATCGCGCCGCTGGCGGCGAGGTTGTAGCCACTTTTGGCGACGATGATGCGCGGCCACAACATGCCCGGCGTGTCCCACAGATAAAAGCCGTCGGCCAGCACTATCCGCTGCTCGATCTTGGTGATGCCGGCCTCGTCGCCGGTCTTGGTCGCACGTTTGCCGGTCAAGGTGTTGATGAGGGTCGATTTGCCCACGTTGGGAATGCCGCAGATCAACACCCGCATGGGTTTGACCATGCTGCCGCGTGTGGGCGCCAGGGTGTGGCAGGCCTCAATCAGGCGCCGCGCGGGCGTGGTTTCACTCGCGTCCAGCGCAATCGCGCGGGTGGCGGGCAGGCTGTTGTAGTGGTCCAGCCAAAGCGGCGTGCGGGTCGGGTCGGCCAGATCCTGCTTGTTGAGCACCTTGAGCGCGGGTTTGCCGCTGGTGAGCTCGGCCAGCATGGGGTTGGCACTGGAGCCGGGCAGACGTGCGTCGAGCAGCTCGATCACCACATCAATTTCCTTGATGCGCTCGCTGATGGCTTTTTTGGTCAGGTGCATGTGACCGGGAAACCATTGGATGGCCATCGGGATGTTCTTTCTTGGTTGGGCGCCTGGATGGCGGCGGAAAAGCGGGAAAGCCGACGGGCGGTGTTTGTGCGCGCCTGCAAGTCAGCCCCCCGATTATCGACGCCCCGCCGAAAACCGGGAAAACGGCCGTGGGACAGTCCAGATAGACCCTGCGACGGCATTGGTTTGTTGTCAATGGGCGCGTCCATGCTGCGTCAAGGCATGGCGCATGCGGCCCCAGCGCCGCGCCCAGGAAGCGGCGCGGCACGCTGGGTGGTTTGGCGTGATGGTGAGATTTGCTATTGAATCAATAGCCACTTGCGCTCATGGGATATGGGCTAGAGGCCGATTTAGCTTATGAATCGGCCTCTGGTGTCCTCTGTGGGCTTCGCCAAGTGTCGTCTTCCGAATGCCCGCAGAATCGTTTTTCATACGCGCCAATACATGAGGCGCCGGTTTCGACTAGCGGGCCGATGCGCTGTTCAGCGCTGCAGCGGCGCGTATGAGTGTCTTGAAAGCCTCCTCATCCAGGTCATCACCCGCATGGAGATCGATGGCGCGCCTGGTGTTGCCCACCAGGCTGGCGTTGAACAGGCCTGCCGGGTCCTTGAGCGAAGCGCCCTTGGCGAAAGTCAGCTTCACGGCGCTCTTGTAGGCCTCGCCGGTGCAGATGATGCCATCGTGCGACCAGACCGGAACGCGCCACTTCCACGCCTCGACCACCTCAGGGTCCGCCTGTTGGATCAGCGCGCGGACACGGGAGAGCGTCTGGCCCCGCCAGCCCGCCAGTTCCTGGATCCTCGCGTCGATCAGCCGAGAAGGAGATTCGCCCTGGGGCGTTGCGCTCTTTTTCATGTCTGTCCTCGAAAGTCAGCTTCTGGCCGTATTCTGCCGGACCCTCATCCAAGACCTCGATTCGGCCGCCATGTCGCGACATCAGCGGCGTGGTGTAGCCTGTCGTCATGGATTCCCTGATCGCAGCCTCCGCACGTGCGCTCGCCGCCGGCGATGCACTCGGCGCCCTCAAACGGGTCGCCTTGCGCGACGACCCGCCGGCGCTGGCCCTGCGCGGCATCGCCATGGCCCAGCTCGGCGAGCACCCGCGCGCCCGCGAGCTCCTTCGGCGCGCCGCCCGGGGCTTCGGCGCCCACGAGGCACTGGCACGCGCTCGCTGCGTCGTCGCCGAAGCCGAGGTGGCGCTGGCCATGCGCGATCTCGGCGGCTCGCCGCGTGCGCTGGCGGCGGCCTCGGCCACGCTCGACGCGCACGCCGATCGCGCCAACGCGCTGCAGGCACGGCTGATCGCGGTGCGTAAGCTCTTGCTGCTCGGCCGCCTCGACGAGGCCACGGCCGCGCTCGCGCGACTCGATGCGCGCGGCCTGCCGCCGTCGCTGGCAGCAGTAGCCGAGTTGACCGCGGCTGAGCTGGCGTTGCGCTCGCTGCGCACCGGTCCGGCACAGGCGGCGCTCCTCCGCGCGCAAGAAGCGGCCGAGCGCGCAGGCGTGCCGGCGCTGCTGGCCGAGGTGACGCAGGCACGCGCCACGCTCGATCGCCCCGCCGCCCGGCGGCTGTTGCCCGGCGGCGGCGAGCAGGCGCTGCGCCTGCCCGAGGTCGAAGCGCTGCTGGCTTCGGGTGCCCTGGTGCTCGACGCCTGCCGCCGGGGCCTGAGCGCAGCGCCGGGCCGCGCCCAAGCAAACTCGCACGGTAGTGCGCAGCACGGAGGTGCTCAGACAAACGCCGGCGCCGCGTGGCAGCCGCTGGCGCGCCGGCCGGTGTTGTTTGCCCTGGCCCTCGCGCTCACGCAGGCGTGGCCGGGCGATGTCGATCGGGAAGCCCTGATCCTGTCCGCCTTCCGCACCCGCCACCCCGACGAGACGCATCGGGCACGCCTGCGGGTGGAAATCGGCCGCCTGCGCGCGCTGGTCAAGACGCTGGCGCAGATCGAGGCCACCGAGCGAGGTTTCGTCCTCAGGCCACTCGGCGCGCAAGAGCTTGTGGTGCTGGCGCCGCCCATTGACGGCGATCAGGCATCGCTGGTGGCGCTGCTCTCCGACGGGGCGGCCTGGTCAACGTCGGCCTTGGCACTGGCCCTGGGGACCAGCCAGCGCACCGTGCAGCGCGCGCTCGCCGAGCTCGAGGCAGAGGGGCGTGTACGCGCCATCGGGCAGGCGCGGGCACGCCGCTGGCTGTCGCCACCGCTGGCGGAATTCACGACGATCTTGTTACTCCCCGCTGCGCTGCCGATTGAGTAGAGTTGTCTTACGGCGCCAATCCGCGGCGCACCACCAAGGAGGTATGACATGTTGCACCAAGGAAGCTGCCACTGCGGCCGAGTGAAGTTTGAAGTCGAGGGCGACATCACCTCGGCCCTGTCTTGCAATTGCTCCATCTGCCTGCGCAAGGGTTCGCTGCTGTGGTTTGTGCCGCGCGGCGCCATGCGCTTGCTCACGCCCGAAGAAGACACCAGCACCTACCTGTTCAGCAAGCACCTGATCAAGCACCGCTTCTGTCCCAACTGCGGCCTCCACCCTTACGGCGAAGCCACGGCCCCGTCGGGCGAGGCGATGGCGGCCATCAACATTCGTTGTATCGAGGGCATCGACTTGCAGGCCATCGCCGTCACGCACTTCGACGGCCGGTCGATTTAAGGAGCCCGCGATGACCCGCAAGACCAGCAAAGACAAACCCCAGGCCACGGTGCGTGCGGCCGAGATCGTGCGCGAGTACGGCCCCTTCGCCGGTGCCGACAGCGTCGCCGGCGTGACCCACGACGGCCAGCACGTCTGGGCCGCCACCGGCGCCGCGCTGGTGG
Source organism: Polaromonas potterensis (assembly GCF_033446725.1). Taxonomy (NCBI): domain Bacteria; kingdom Pseudomonadati; phylum Pseudomonadota; class Betaproteobacteria; order Burkholderiales; family Comamonadaceae; genus Polaromonas; species Polaromonas potterensis. Next base: position 166,851 of record NZ_JAWQLX010000006.1, read on the forward strand.
CCTTCGACCCCGCCACCGGCGAACCAACACGCACGCTCGATGTCGCCTGCGACGCAGGCACCGCCTTCGACGGCACGCACCTCTATCAGATCGCCGAGTCGCGCATCGACAAGATCGACCCGGCCACGGGCCAGGTGCTGGCGTCCATCCCGACGCCCGGCCACGGGCACGACTCGGGCCTCACTTGGGCCGAGGGCAGCCTGTGGGTGGGGCAATACCGCGATCGCAAGATCCACCAGATTGATCCCGAGACCGGCGCGGTCAGGCGCACCATCGAGTCCAACCGTTTCGTCACCGGCGTGACCTGGGTGGACGGCGAGTTGTGGCACGCCACCTGGGAAGCAGACGAGAGCGACATCCGCCGGATCGACCCGCAAAGCGGCGCCGTGCTCGAGCGGCTGGAGATGCCGCGCGGCATCGGCGTCAGCGGGCTCGAATCCGACGGTGCGGACCTTTTCTATTGCGGTGGCGGAGCGAGCGGAAAGGTCCGCGCCGTGCGCCGTCCGAAAGCGGTCCGGTCCTGACCACACATGTCATATCTCGCAAGGAGAAAATCATGAACACCGCCATGACCGAAGCCAACACCCAGAGCCATCCCATCGTGTCCAGCGACCGCTGGCTCGCCGAACGCAAGGCGCTGCTGGCGCGCGAAAAGGAGTTGATGCATCTGCACGACCAGATCGCCCGCGAACGCCGTGCGCTGCCGTGGGAGCGCGTCGGAAAAAACTACGTCTTCGACACACCCGACGGCAAACGCACGCTGGCCGATCTTTTCGAAGGCCGTAGCCAGTTGCTGGTGCAGCACTTCATGTTCGGCCCGGGGTGGGAGCAAGGTTGCCCGAGCTGCTCCTTCATGGCGGACCACACCGACGGCATGAACGTGCACCTGGCGCAGCGCGACATCACGTTCGTGGCCATCTCGCGCGCGCCGCTGGCCGACATCGCGCGCTTTCGCCAGCGCATGGGCTGGCAATTCAAGTGGGTGTCCTCGAACGGCAGCGACTTCAACCACGACTTTCACGTCAGCTTCACGCCGGAGCAACAAGCCAAAGGCGAGGTTTACTACAACTACGGCACGATGGCCTTCGCGCCAGAGGAAATGCCCGGCATCAGCGTGTTCTGCAAGGACGATGCCGGCGAGGTCTTCCACACCTACTCGACCTTCGGGCGCGGCGTGGAGGTGATGATGGGCACGTACAAGATGCTGGACCTCACGCCCAAGGGCCGCGCCGAGCGCGACGTGCCCAACAAGATGGAGTGGGTACGCCACCACGACCGCTACGCGCCGGCACCAGCCGCGAAGACGGTTCCGGCGGCGGGTTCGTGCTGCGAAGCACACAGTTGAGGCACGCCTGAAACGCGAGCGGCCTGAACGCGCGAACCCATCATGGCAAGCCTTTGGCCCTGGCTGGCGGTCGCAGGGATAGGCGCCCTTCACGGGCTGAACCCCGCCACCGGCTGGATGTTGGCCGCCGCCTGGGGCGTGCATGCGCGCGATCGGTCGCAGGCACTGCGGGCCCTGGTGCCGATAGCCGTTGGTCACGCCGCGTCGGTCGCGCTGGTGGCCACCGCGGTGGTATTTGGCCTGACGATGAATCGCCTCCTGCTGCAGGCCCTGGCGGGCGGGCTGCTCGCCGTCGTCGCGATGGTTCACCTGTGGGGCCGCTCAGCCACGCGGGCGCGAGTGCCAGCCGGGCATACCGGGCTGGTACTCTGGTCCTTCATGATGTCCACTGCGCACGGTGCGGGCTTGATGCTGGTGCCGGCGCTGATTCCACTTTGCATGGGCGACGTACCGACCCGCGAAATCAGCACATCCGGCTCATTGACGCTGGCGCTCTCAGCCGTCGGTGTTCACACTGCGGCAATGCTGGCGGTTACCGGCGTGGTCGCCACTGGGGTTTGCCAAGGCTTCGACGCTGGCGCCGGCATGCTTCAAAGCCTCAGGAAAAAGCCGCCTCCAGCGCCGGACGAAAATCAATAGACGGTCCGAGCCAGTGGGACAGCTTCAGGCCGCAGCCAGCGTACCGGCAGACAGTCCCAGCCGGTCGGCGGACACATACTGCTCGCGATAGATCTCGAAGGGCATGGTGTCGGCCGCTTCGATGTCTTTTTGCGCCTGCACCGACTGCTGCGTCAGCGCAGCAAAATGCGCCTGCTGCTCGGCCGAAAAAGGCAGCGCTAGCAGCTGGCTCCGGGTCTGCAAAGACTGCGCGCGCACGAAGCGGTTGAAGGAGTTGTCAAAGTCCTGGGCCATGGCCGCCAGCACGCGGGCGGAAGGTGTGGTGTCGGGCCGAGCCAGTCGGTCCGTGGCGCTTTGCAGCGCGTCGCGGTAGTCGCTACCGCCCTGCGCCGCATCCAGTGCGTCGGCAATCGGCTGGCATTGCGCGAGCACCTCGGCGCCCCAGCCCGTCAGCAGCACTTCTTTTCCAGCGCGCTTGAGCGTGAGCCCGGGCTCGCGCCCGCGTGCCGCCGTGTGGTGCTGGTTGTACTTGAGTTCGGCAATTTCTTCGGGCGTGTCGGGCGGGCTGTCGGCCAACAGGCAATGCAGCAAAAACACATCGAGAAAACGCATGGTCTGCGCGTTGATGCCCACGGTCTCGAAGGGGTCCAGGTCCATCAAACGGACCTCGACATATTCGACACCGCGTTCACGCAAGGCATGCAGCGGACGCTCGCCAGGGAAAATCACGCGTTTGGGGCGGATGGTGCCGTAGAACTCGTTTTCAATCTGCAGCAAGGTTGTGGCGAGCTGGTTGTAGTCACCGCCCGGATTCCGGATGCCGACCGCCTCATAAGCTGGATAAGGCCGCGTCAACGCGTCCTGCAAGGAAGCGCCGTAACCTTCCAGGCTGTTGTAGCTGACGGCCAGCGAGGCCTGGGCATCACTTTGGTAACCCAGCCGACCCATACGCAGCGAGGTGCCGTGCGGCATGTACATGGTGCCGCCGTTGAGGGGCTGCAGCTCATGCTGGCGGCCCGCCACAAAACTCGAACAGACGGCCGGCGAGGCGCCAAACAGATACAGCAGCAAAAACGCCTGGCGGCGGAAGTTGCGGATCAGCGCAAAGTACTGCTCATTGGTCACCCCGGGTAGCGACCAGTTGTAGTGGATGCCCGAAATCGTCTGCATGCGCCGGCCATAACGGTGGCTCAGCCCCATGCGGTAAACACTTTTGGCGCGCCCGACATTGGACGAACCAAAACGCGCGATCGGAATGGTTTCATCTGTCGGCAAATCGCAAGGCATGCTGGACACCCACAACATCTCGTCACCCAGCGCCTGCATGCTGCGGTAGGTGAACTGGTGGATGTGTGTGAGTTCTTCCAGCGTGCTGGTCACTTCCTTGTGGGCGCCGGTGACCAGTTCGATCTGTGACTCGCTGAAATCGGTGGTGATGCTGGGATGGGTCAGGGCCGAGCCCAGCGCCGCCGGGTGCGGTGTCAGCGCCAGACCGCCGCCGGGCTGGGCGCGCAGGCTTTCTTTCTCAATGCCGCGGCGCATGCCTTTCAGCCTGGCAGGGCCGAGCGCCTGGAGGCGGTCACCCAAAAGCGCGTCCTGGCGCGCGTGCAAGCTGCTCATCATCGGTTGTCCCTCTTCTTTATCTTTCGTGGCGTGCAAGGTATCACAGGCCGGTCTTGCTTGCAGGCGGCGGCATCGCCCCAGCGCCGGGTAAGGGCCGGCTGCATCATGCACATTTTTTGGGCGGCGCCGATTTGCTATATTTTTTATAGCTTCCTGCGACCGCCTTTCCTGGGCTGGGGCCCTATTTGCCTCTATAAACAAGGCTTGAAAACGGATCAAGCCTCGTTTTCAGACCCGGAAACGGCGTGAAAGACCCTACGCCAGCACGCGCAGCAGCCAGGCGTTTATATCGGCGACCTCTTCCTGGCACAAGGAATGCTCCATGGCGTACTCGTGCCACTCTACCGGGTAAGCCAGCGCAGTCAGTGCGTCGCGGGTGGCGGTGGCGGCGACCAGCGGCACCACGCCGTCGTGGCGGCCATGGGCCAGAAAGATGGGCAGGCCGTGGCTGGCCGGGCTGCGCTCGGCCGCCAGCTTGTCGGCCAGGGGCAAATAACCGGACAAGCCCATGATGCCGGCCAGTCGCTCGGGGTAACGCAAGCCCGTCATCAGCGACATGGCGCAGCCCTGAGAAAAACCGGCAATCACAATCCGGCTGGCCGGAATGCCGCGTTCGATCTCGCGCGCGATCAGGGTGTTGATGGCGGCCTGGGTCTGGCGCAGGCCGGTTTCGTCCTGGCGCTGGGTCAGGTCGGCGCCCAGGATGTCGTACCAGGCGGGCATCTGGTAGCCGCCGTTGATGGTGACGGGCATCACGGGCGCATTGGGAAACACAAAACGAGCCGGCCCGATGGCCGACAGGTCCAGTTCCTGGGCCAGGGGCACAAAGTCCCGGCCGTCGGCGCCCAGGCCATGCATCAGCAAGACCGTGGCGCTCGGGTTGGCAGCGGTTTCAACTTCAATGACTTCGAGGGACATGGTGTGGGCAAAAAAAAGTGATGACTAGCGCCGAATTGTGCCTGCGGCCGCCCCTCTTCTTAGCCAGGCCGGTTTTTGTTAGCATTTCGCGGTCAGTATTTTCTGACGCGTTCTGGAGACTCTCATGAAACTCATCATTGCAGCTCTGGCGATGGCGATGTCGTCCCTGGCCCTGGCGCACAACTGTCCTAACGAGATGAAAGCCATTGACGCCAAGCTGGCCAGCAGTCCCAAACTGTCGGCCGCCGACATGAGCCAGGTCAAGGCCTTGCGCGCCGAGGGCGAGAAGTTTCACAAGGAAGGCAAACACGACGATTCCATGAAAGCCCTGGGCAGCGCCAAAAAGCTGCTGGGCATCTGACGCTGTGACAGTCGGCTCGCCCGTGCCTGTTCCGCCCTCTGACCGGGACTCGGCCCTGGCGATGTTTGCGCGCTTGCACGAGCGCGCCGGCGCCCAGGGGCTGCGGCTGCGTGCGCCGCCGCCCGAGCCCACCGGCTGTTGCGGCCGGGGCTGCAACGGCTGTGTCTGGGAAGGCTATTACGCCGCTGTGGCTTACTGGCAGCAGCAGGCCCTGGACAAGCTGCGCGACCCCGCTGCAGCTTGACTTGGCCGCACACTTGGACGACCATCCTTCCCATAACAGCAACCATGCTGGCGGACGCTTACGGGTCGCTGGTGTGCCACAAGGCAAGGGATGTATCCAACCATGAGACAAGCGATTCGCCGACTGTTCGGCCTGAAAAACGAGGGTGGCACGGACACACGGTCTCACGCCGCGCATCAAGCCGGCCGGGGGTCGCCTGCCGGCCACCGGGACAGCCAGCACACCATTGAAGAACACTCCGACAACGGCACGCGGCGCCAGCTGGTGCAGATGTTGTTGCGCGACGGCCTGCGCCAGCATGGCATTCCGCCGGGCTGGGTGGAATACCGGATGCTGCTGGTTAACAGCCGCAGCCGCGGCTCGGGCATGTACCTGAACCTGATCATGCGCCGCTGGGACCAGCGCCTGCTGACTTATGCCCACGCCTTCCAGGAGCAGCTCAAGTCCGCCATCACCCAGTTCGAGCCGAATGCCGCAACCTGGCTGCACGGCATCTCCTGGGAGCTGGAGGTCGGCAGCACCTGCCCGGCCCCCTACCACGACATGCCGGACCCGGCGCTGTGGCTGGAAGCGGACGTGCCGACGATCGCCTCCGCGCCTGTGCCAGCCCCGGTGGTGGTGGCCGCTGTTGCGCCCGTGGTCGCCGTTGCAGCGGTGGCAGCCGGCAACGATAGCGACGCCGAGGTCTTGCTGGACCTGCAGCGCATGTTTGCCATCCGTGATGCCGACATCGAGCAGCAAACCGCCGCCGGCATCCCGCCCGTCGATTTTCAGGATACCGAACCGGCCCGGCCCATGTTCCAGGACACCGAGCCCTTCCGGCGTCCGTAAACAATGGTCTGAGCCCCAACCACAACATCCGATAACCCTCAAGGTGCGTACCGTCCTTAACCATCCCGTCAGCCCCGGAGCCCCTGATGACAAGCCGCCCACCGACCCTGTTTGCCCGCCTGGCCAGGCTGCTGGTCCTGGCCGCCTGGGTGTGGGCAGGGCTGGTGTCGGCAAACGCGGCGTCCCTGACGGCGGCTGAAGAACAAGGGGTGCGGGAGACGGTGCAGGGGCAGTTGGCGGCCTTTGCCGCGGACGACGCCAACAAGGCGTTTTCTTATGCCACCCCCCATGTGCGCGAAACCATGGGCAACGCGGCCAGCTTCCTGGCCCTGGTGCGCAAGGCCTACCCCATGGTGTACCGCCCGGCCTCGGTGGCTTTTCTCAAGCCCGAAAGCCGGGACGGCCAGGTGATCCAGCGCGTGCAAGTGCTGGACGCCGGCGGCGCCTCGTGGCTGGCGATTTACGGCCTGGAGCGGCACGGCAATGCGTGGCGTATCAGCGGCTGCGTGGTGGTCGAAGACAAACGGCGTATGGCCTGAATCGGTCGCTCTTTTTTTGATAGCTGCTTGCGCCCGTCCCTCAAGGGCTGACGCCTGTTTTGATGCTCAAACCCCGAGAATCACCCGCCGTCGGCCGGCCGCAGGGCCCACTGCTCATGCGACAAACGGTACAGGCAATGTTCACGCAAGGGATGGCCGACAGGCACCTTCGGATGTTCAAACGTCGCCGCTGAACGCAACATGCCCAGGCGCTCCATCACCGCCTGGGAACGCCGATTGCTGAGCGCCGTGAAAGACACAATCTCGGGGAGTTCCAGCGTGTCGAAAGCAAACGCCAGCGCCGCCGTCTCAGCCTCCGTCGCCAACCCTTGTCCCCAGGCGTTGGCGACCAGCCGCCAGCCGATTTCGACACAGGGGGAAAACGGCAGTTCCGTCGTCGGCACGTTCACACCGACAAAACCGATGAACTGCCCGGATGCCTTGATTTCAGCCGCCCAAAAACCCCAGCCCCGCTCGGCGATCAACGTGCTGCAAGCGTCCACCATGGCGTCGCTGGCTGACCGGCTCAGCAGCGCCGGAAAAAACTCCATGACCCGAGGGTCGGCGTTCAGTGCCGCGAACGGCGCCCGGTCTTCGGCACGCCATTGGCGCAACCGCAGGCGTGGGGTGTCTATGGTCTGGGGTGATGTCATGTCGCGGATTCAGGGTCTGAGCTTGGGACGGCCATGATGCCAGACGCGGCTGGTGCGCCCGGCCTCAGGGCTGGCTGAGCTGACTGATACCGACCGGCTCGCCGTCGAACAAGGCCTGGACCGGCCGGGTTTCGGGCAACACATACACCACGCTGTGGTGTTTGCCCAGCATGGGGCTGACCACGCTCTCGTAAAACGCCACTGGCACCACCACGCAGCCCAAGGAAATGCGGTTGTCCCCGGGTGTGCTGGAGGCCAGGCGCTGCAGCCGCTGCTCCTGGCTGTTGCCTGGGCGCAGCCGGTGAATCGCCAGGCCTTCGTGGTAGTTGACCCAGATGACTTCCTCCCCCTGCAGGTTGCGCCCCGGCTGGGACAGGAAACGTCCGGCCGGCGTGGTGCGTTCTTCCGGCAGGATGCGGGACAAGGCGCGCTGGCCGATGCCGGGGACCGAGTGGTCGCCGCTGGCCAGTCCCAGCAAGGCGGCCGAGGCGCCGCGCAGCTGGCCATTCGCCTCGAACACAAAAATCCTCGCATCTATCTTGTCGACGATGACAAAAGGCAAACCCTGGTTGTCGGCCGAGGCCAACACCCGGGCAGCGGCATAACGAACGTCGGCGGAAGCGGCTTCCTCGGCAAAGTTGGCCAGCAAGGCAGGCCGGGCGAGCACCGGAGCGTCCATGGCGGCCGCCGGCGCAGACAGCCAGACAAACACACTCACAGCAGCCACGGCGCACAGCGTCTTGCTTTGCAGACTCATCCAGGTTCCCGATTTGGTAGAAATTTTTTCGTACAGAACCGGGAAGCCCCGGACGTGTAGGACATATCCTATCGATCGGGGGCGGGCTTTGGCAAGTCTGGGGGTATTTTTAGGCTGAAATTACTCTCTTTTTGATAGCATCTATGCGAGACAGAAAAAGGCTACGCCGACATTTTTAGAAGTATCCAGAATTTCACCAGGCTGGCCTCATTGTAGGTTTTTTCCTACAGCCAACCGCCCGATGCAAGGCGGTCAGGGGCTGCCTGCTGCCTTGTACGACGCAAAAACGGCTTGCAGGGGCCGCGTTTCAGGCAGGACGTAAACCACACCACTGGCCGAACCCAGAGCGGGTTTGACCACGGCGTCGTAAAACGCGGCAGGCAGGTTGATACAGCCGAAAGAAATGCGGTTGTCGTCCGGCGTGGCGGAGGCCAGCCGTTCCAGCCGGCGTTCGCGGGGCTCCTTGGCGCGCACGCGGTGCATGGACACTGCGGCCTCGTAGTCCACCCAGACAATGTCCTCACCGAAAGAGTTGATGCCGGGCCGCGTCACAAACCGGCCTGCCGGCGTGGTGCGTTCCTGCGGCAGGATGGCGGACATTTCCCGCTCGCCAATGCCGTGGACGGAGTCGTCGCCAACCGCCGAACCCATCAGCGCCGCCGCGGCGCCGACCAATTTTCCGTCCGGCTGGAAGACAAACACCCTGACATGTGGTTTGTCGACAATAACAAACGGCATGCCACGGTGATCGCCTGAAGCCATCACCCAGTTGGCGATCTGGCGCGCTTCGGGTGAGGCCTCTTCCTCGGAAAAATCCGCCACCCGCGGCCACTGCGCCGCGACCTGCGGCCTTGCAGCGGGGTACTGCGGCTGCTTGAGCGTGACCTGGCCCGGAAGCATCAGTGCCAGTGCGGCGCAACCCATGCCCAGCCCCTTGAGGACAGCATCGATTTGTGAAGAGGGTGACATGCTGGCGCTTGCCATGGCCATCAACCGTCAATGCAGCGCAAGAATGCAGGGAAGGCAAATGATGATATTCATTGGCTTCCCTGCGGACTTACGGACAGGACACACCGCTTTTAGTTGCGGTCAGCACGGGGCTCAGGCATGGTGGTTGCCATGCCGCTTTGCGTCGCGCTGTTGTCCAGCGATGTGCCGGAACTGGACGGCGGCTGCGCCTGCATCGTGCTGCTGTCCGTGGACGGTGCCTGCTGCATGGTGCTTCCCGGTGCCATGGGCTCAGCCGCGGGGCTGGGGGCTGTCGATTGCGCATAAGCGAAACCGGCGCCGACAAGCAGTGCGGCAGCGGTGATGGCCGCGGTCAGGGATGGATTAACTTTCATGGATCACTCCTGTGTAAAGCCCGGTGACGGGCGGTGATGTGAATGCCGATCGGGTGACCGACTGCTTTCAATTTAGAACGGCAGCCGTGCAGTCCAGGTCGGTGTCATACCCAGGTGTTTGTAGGACAGGTCCTGTCTACCGGAAAATGCTTGCACAACGTTACGACCGGTTGCAGACCAGCCTGTGCCTTGTGTCAATCGCTATGTTTTTTATAGCTTATTGCGCCCGACCGATCAGGGCTACAGCCATTTTTCTTCCATAAATTTTGGCGCCGGCTGTTGGCGCCACGCCAGACTGGGCCTACACCAGCCAAGGGTGCCGGCCTGCAAGCGCGGCGGGCCGAGCCTCAGACACTGTGAACGTGCAAGCCGGGTGCCGCGCTACAAAGACAGGTATCTGACCTCCGCCCCACAGCGAAACGTCGGAACATTGCCCAGCGGACCCGGCTGCTTTTTTTTGCTCAGCCTGCGGCTTGCAGTTGGCGGGCCTGGGCCAGGGCCTGACTCACCTCGTTGTGGCCTTGTGCCGCACCACTTTGCGGCACGGTTTCGCCGCCGCGTGCGGTCACTTCCGCCAGACGCGCCGCCAGCGCTTCCGGCACCTCATCCCCCGTGCCTAACCACACACCCTGCGTCAGGGTGATGTGTGCGGCTTCAAAAGTACCGGCACCGGCGCACAAAATGGTTCGTGTCGGCGCGTCCTGCGCGGCCAGCACCAGCATCGCGGGCACCACGGCTTCGGGCTGCAGGGCCTGCAACACTTCTTCGGGCATCAGGCCTTCGGTCATGCGGGTGGCGGCGGTGGGCGCCAGGCAATTGACACGAATGTCGTTTTTCACACCTTCGATCGACAAGGTCTGCATCAAACCGACCAGCGCCATCTTGGCCGCGCCGTAGTTGGACTGGCCAAAGTTGCCGTACAGGCCCGAGGACGAGGTTGTCATCACGATGCGGCCGTATTTTTGCGCACTCATGATGTCCCAGACCGCCTTGCTGCAATGCACGGCACCCATCAAATGCACGTCCATCACCAGCGCAAAGTCGGCCAGCTCCATCTTGGCAAAACTCTTGTCGCGCAGGATGCCGGCGTTGTTGACCAGGATATCGACCCGGCCCCAGGTATCCATGGCCTGTTGCACCATGGCCTGCACCGCGGCAAAGTCGGTGACCGAGGCGCCATTGGCGATGGCTTCGCCGCCGGCCGCACGGATTTCATTGACCACGGCTTCGGCCGCACTGACCGAGCCGCCGGACCCGTCACGTGCGCCGCCCAGGTCATTGACCAGCACCTTGGCGCCGCGCCTGGCCAGCGCCAGCGCATGTTGCCGGCCCAGCCCGCCGCCGGCCCCGGTCACGATGGCCACGCGGCCTTTGAAGTCAATACCCATGTCTATGTCCTGTCTTGTTGGTGATTCGCAGCCAGCTTGGGCTCTGGTAGCCTAGCCATGCAAACCCTACTGTAATTGACCGGGCCCTGCCCCCTGAAAGCCACCATGGAACTGAACCGCGAAACCGTCACCACCCCGCCGCGCCCCGCCGCCACCATTGTGTTGCTGCGCGATGTCCCGGCTGGGCTCGAAGTTTTTCTGATGAAACGCCACGGCCTGTCCGATGTGCTGGGCGGCGCTTATGTATTTCCCGGCGGCAAGGTCGATGCGGCGGATGCCGAGCTCGACATGGCGGTACACCTGGACCAGCCGCTGCCTGTCCTGCACGCCGGCCTGAATGAAGCCGACATTGACGAACGTACCGCCGCCGCCCTGTATGTGGCGGCCTTGCGCGAAGCCTTTGAAGAATCCGGCGTGTTGTTTGCGCACAGCGCCGCATCACCCGAGCCGGCCACGCAGGCGGCGGCACTGCTGCGCGAAGGCCAGGGTTTTAATGCAGTGCTGGCGCAGATGGCGCTGCGCCTGTTGACACGCAGCGTCGTGCCCTGGTCACGCTGGATCACACCGCTTGTACCTTCGGTGACAAACAAACGTTTCGACACGCGTTTTTTTGTCGCGGCCGTGCCGGCCGGCCAGATCGCGCGCCACGATGATTTTGAAACCACCGAAAGTACCTGGCTCAGCCCACGCGCCGCCCTGCAACAATATTGGGCAGGCGACATCGAGCTGGCACCGCCACAAATCATGAGCCTGGCCCACCTGGCGCGCCATTCCACCGTGGACAGCGTGTTGGCCGCAGCGCGGGCGCGACTGCCGCCTGTGATCCAGCCCGAGCCGTTTGAACATGAAGGCAACCGGGTGATTTGTTACCCCGGCGACGAGCGCCACTCGGTGCGTGAACAAGCCCTGCCCGGCCCGACGCGGCTGCGGTATCACAACAAACGGTTTGAACCGCTGGACGGCTTTGAGGCTTTGTTCCGCTAAAAACTCAAGCCGCCAGAAGCGCTGGAGAGGCCACGACAGCGTTTGACGCCAGCTGCGCCTGCACCACACCGGCCAGCCAGCGGTCAATCTGCGCCGGGTCGTTGATGGTCTTGAGCGCCTGGTAGGCGGTTTCGGCTTCGGGGAAACGGCGGCGCAAAAAGTTGAGCCACTGCTTGAGCCGGCCTGGACGCGAGCGCGCATCCAGCCGCGTACACACCACCTGCCAGAACTCCGCCAGCAGCGGCACCAGGGCGGTCCAAGTCATGCCGTCCTGCGCCCCGCGCTGCGAGGCCTTGATCGCCAGGCCCAGGCCCGGGTCCGCCACCGCGCCCCGGCCAATCATCAACATGTCGCAGCCCGAGGCCTCGCGGCAGCGGCGCGCATCGTCCACGGTCCAGATTTCGCCATTGGCCACCACGGGAATGGCCACTGCGGCGCGTATGTCGGCGATACGTTCCCAATACGCCGGCGGCCGGTAAGCCTGCAGCTTGGTGCGCGCATGCACCACCAGTTCATCGGCGCCGTTCTCGGCCATGGCCAGCGCACATTCCACGGCCTGGCTGTCGTCGTTGAACCCCAGGCGCATCTTGGCCGACACCGGCATATGGGCCGGCACGGCGCGCCGCACGGCCGCCACAATCGCCGCGATGGTCTCGGGCTCTTGCAGCAAGGCCGCGCCACCGCCATGGCGGTTCACCACCTTGGCCGGGCAGCCGAAATTCAGGTCGATGCCGGCCGGGCCCAGTTCCGCCAGTCGCGCGGCGTTTTCCGCCAGGCAGACCGGATCCGACCCCAGCAACTGCGCCCGCACCGGCACACCGGCCAGGGTGCGGCCGCCGTTGTGCAGCTCGGGCACGATGCGGGTGAACACACGTTCGGGCAACAACTGGTCGGTGATACGGATGAACTCGGACACGCAGCGGTCAATGCCGCCGGCCCGCGTCAGAATGTCGCGCAGCACAAAGTCCAGAAGCCCTTCCATGGGCGCAAGCAGGATGGTCATGAGGTGATGATGCTAGCGCGCTCTGTCGCTGGCAGCGAGGTTTATAAGCAAAAAAGGCCTCTAGCCCTTTAAGCACGGGCGCAATAAGCTCTATTTTTTATAGCAAAAGTGCATGATGAAAAAAGCCGTCCTACAACACAAGCGGGCACGTCTGACAGACGGCGGCAGCTAGCCAGCCTACAGTCAAACCTTCACCCCAGGAGACTTCATGGCAAGGCTGACCGGCCCCCGCAGCACGGACAAACGAAAAACCGACCCGGTGCCGATGGAGCCGCCCGCGCCAGCCCCCAACAAGGGCTGGCCTTTTGCGGCAGGTTCGCAAAACCACAGAGACGACACCGCGGCGCCCTGGCCGCGGCCGGTTTCAACACCGGTCCGGCCCAAGCCCGATCAGTAGCTGCCGATGTAATCCTTCTTGCCCACTTCCACACCGTTGTGGCGCAGGATGGCATACGCCGTGGTGGTGTGGAAGAAGAAATGCGGCAGGCCGTAGTTGAGCAGGTAAGACTGGCCGCTGAAGATTTTTTCTTTGGGCGTGCCGGCTTGTGTGACGATCTTGCGTTCTTCGCTGCCGTCGATTTGCGCTGCGCTCAGGCTCTCGACAAATGCCAGGGTTTTGGCGATACGCGCTTGCAGGTCGGCAAACGTCTCTTCCTTGTCTTCAAAGCTGGGCACGTCCACGCCGGCAATACGCGCCGACACACTTTTGGCGAAGTCACAAGCCACTTGCACCTGGCGCAGCATGGCAAACATATCGGGGTAAAGACGGGCCTGCAGCAAAGCGTTGGGGTCGATTTTTTTGGCCGTGGCGTGGGCCTCGGCTTTGGCCAGCACAGCGCTCAGGCCGCCCAGCATTTGTTTGAAAACGGGAACGGAAGCTTGGTACATGGAAAGTGTCATGGGGAATCCTGGGCGTGGGTGAATAAAAGAAAAAAACCGGTTCAGCGGGCCCATCGGGCAAGTCCGACAAGCGCTGGGCTTGTATCGAATCTGAGGATGGGCAACAGACGCTATCATCGCGCCGCACCAGGGGTCCGGCGGGAACGCGCGCTGAATTTCAGTATAGCGGCGCAGGCCGACAGCGATTTAAACCGGCTTGAGAATCACCTTGGCCAGCAAGGCCAGACAGGCAAACTTCAACACGCTGCTCAGGGCCAGAACGATCAACAACACCGCCGGCCAAGGGCTGTCACCGGCGGGGAGATAAAAGTGGCCGGACTCGCTGCCGCCCAGGCCACGGCTCAACAGGTTTTCCACGGCGTCTGCGCCCACCAGCCCCAGCATCAACCAGGGCATCTGCCGGGCCAGACGACCAAAGGGCCGGCCCGCGGCAATCGCCGCCGGCGCGGCGCGCCTGGCGCCCCAGGCCACCAGCCAGGCCAACAACAGTCCATACGCTGCCAAAAAATACCAGTCCCAACGCAGCGCCCGCTGTAGCGCCTCGGCACGGCAACTGATGCTCAGGTCCGCAACCCAAGGCGCCAGCAGTTGTGTGCCCAGCAAGGAAAAAGCCGCACCGCCCCGGCTGCAGGCGGCCGCCGCCAAGCCCCACGCTTGCCAGCCCAGGACCACCGCCGCGAGCGCCAAGACCCACCCCAGCCAGAAGACGGCTGGCGCCGCACGCCGCATGCTCAGCGCCGGCTTGGCCTCCTCTATGGGCAAGGCCGAGGGGTCCAGCAATGCGTCGGGATCACGCCACCGCGAACTCAGGCCGGTCCAGGCCCAGAACGGCGACTGCACCGTTTCGTCATGCCGGGCTTGCAGCGCATGGGGCGTGCCGGGGCGATCTGGCACAAAGCGCATCCCGCAGCCGGCCGCCTGCTCCCGCATCCACTGCAGCGTGATGCTGGACAGGCCGTCCTGGACATACGAGCCACCAATGTCGCTGTGGTTGCCGCGAAACCAGCGTTCGTCGAACGAACGGCACAGGCCCTCTTCCGCTGTGAAACCCGGCGGGGTGTAGTTTCGCGGTGTGTATTTGCGCCGGGTTTCGTGCAGTGCCAGTGCATGCCGCACGTGCACAAAACGTTTGTCGGCCACGGTAGGTGCATTGGAAATTTTCAAGCCCTTGCCGAACAGGTCGATGCCGACACTTTCGACCGTGTCCCAGACACCGATGAAATGAATCAACGGCCGGCGGTTCAGCGAAAAATGAACCCCCACCTCGCGGGCGAAATCCTCGCGGACCCGGCCGGCCCGGTTGATCCGCCCCTGGGGTGAAAAATAGCTGCGCACCAGCAAAGGCAGGATGGCCAGGCCAGACGCATGCACCAGGCCGTACATATTGAGCATGCCGGCCACGGCGCGGGCGGTGAAGGCCCCGCGCGAAAAACCGAAGAGGCAGATGCGGTCTCCGTCCTGGTATTGCTCGACCAGGAAACGGTAGGCTTCGGCGATGTTGTCGAACACACCGCGGCCCAGGGCCAGGCCCACCCATTGGGAGCTGGCGCGCAACCCGCGTTCTATCGGATTGACGGCCGGGAACTCGTTGGGTGTGCCGACACCGGGGTCGTAAAACGCAATTTGCCGCGCGGCATCGGATTTGTCCACGGCACGAAACAACTTGACGACATTGGTGTCCCGGCTGTCACCCAGGATGTTGCCGGTGCCATCCAGAAACAACATCAAGGTGCGCCCGGGTTTGTCGCCCCAGGCCAGCTGGCTGGCGTGGCACTGGGCCAGGACCGCCTGCCGGCGTTCGGCCTCCGACGGCGGTGCCGCCGCGACGCTCATGGCGCGGCCTTGGCAATCACGGCCATGGTTTGCGGCAGGGCCGCCGGCACCACCCCCTTGGCGTCATTCTTTTTCATGAAAGCCTCGCTACGTTGGTGAACGACCACGCGTCGCCCCGTGATCTGTGATCAAAGCGCTGAACTGCAGTCTAGCCACGGGCGGCGAAACCGGCCACCCCTGTTTGCAGGAGGCGGTGGGCGGGCTAACGCCGCAGCCGCTGGACCCCGCTCACCACGGCCAGCACCAGCGCGCCAGCCAACATACCCACGAGCGCATCCGCCAACAGGGGAACGACGGCGCCCAGCACGGGGCCGGCCCGCACCGCCAGCGCTTCGATGGCGTGGTGCAGGGCTGCAATGCCATGCGTCAAAATGCCGCCGCCGACCAGGAACATCGCGGCCGTGCCCAACACCGACAAAGCTTTCATCAACCAAGGGGCGGTCCACAAAATGCCACGGCCCACGCTGCGCTGTAGCCGTGCGGCGGCTTGCTCACCGGTTTTTTGGCTCAGGTACAAGCCGCCGTCATCCAGCTTGACGATGGCCGCCACCAGGCCGTACACCCCCACGGTCATGACAACCGCAATGCTGCTGAGCACGCTGAACTGCGTGACAAGAGGACTGGCCTGCACGGTGCCCAGTGTGATCGCGATGATTTCGGCCGACAAAATGAAGTCGGTACGCACCGCACCTTTGATCTTGTCTTTTTCAAGCGCCACCATGTCCACCGCCGGGTCCAGCAGCGCCTGCATCAGCTTTTGTTCATGCGCAGCATCTTCGGCCCGGCTGTGCAGGAATTTGTGCGCCAGTTTCTCGAAACCTTCGTAACAAAGAAAAGCGCCGCCCAGCATCAGCAACGGCGTGACGGCCCAAGGTGCAAAGGCGCTGATCGCCAGGGCCGCGGGCACCAGGATGACCTTGTTCAGTGCAGAACCTTTGGCCACCGCCCAGACCACCGGCAACTCGCGGTCGGCCCGCACGCCCGACACCTGCTGGGCGTTCAGGGCCAGGTCGTCGCCCAGCACACCGGCGGTTTTTTTAGCCGCCACCTTGGTCAGCAGCGCGACATCGTCAAGCACGGTGGCGATGTCATCAATCAGTGCAAAGAGGCTGCTGGCCATAAAGGAGTGTCCCGGAAAGTGAAGTCGACAAACAGGCATTGTCACCGCAGCGCCCGCGGGCTGAACCCAGGCGACGCGCGCCAGCCCTTGCATTTGGCCGCTTCGTTGCCACATCCCTGTGACACCCTCTGGCGCACCCGTCAGCCCTGTCCATGCCACTTCTGATTTTTTCCGCCCTGCTCCACGCCTATGTGGGCGCTCGCCTGTTGCCCGGCCTGGGTGCTTGGCCCATGGCGCAAGGGTTGCTGGGCCTGGTCCTGCTGGCGTCCATGGTGGTCACGCCGCTGGGGCTGACGGCGCGGCGTTTCAAGTCGCCGGTGCTGGCGGACCGCGTGGCCTGGGCCGGCATGTTGTTCATGGGTTTGTTTTCTTCGCTGTTTGTGCTGAGCTTGCTGCGCGACGCCGCCCTGCTGCTCGCCTGGCTGCTGCAGGCCCTGGTGCCCACGGCTTTGTCACTGGACACCTTCAGCGCCTGGACGGCCGCCGCGGTGCCGCTGCTGGGGCTGCTCATGACCTTGCTGGGTTTTGTCAACGCCAGGCGCACCGCCGCCGTGGTGCGGGTCGATGTACCGATTCAAGGGCTGCCGCCGGCCCTGCACGGCTTTGCGATCGCGCAGATCAGCGACATCCACGTCGGGCCTACCATCAAGCGCGGCTATCTGCAGGCCATCGTGGATGTGGTCAACCAATTGCAGGTGGACATGGTGGCCGTGACCGGCGACCTGGTGGACGGCACGGTGGCCGATCTGGCGCCCCATGTGGCGCCGCTGGCGGACTTGTCGTCCACCCACGGCACCTACTTTGTCACCGGCAACCATGAATATTATTCAGGCGCCCACGCCTGGATTGCCGAATTGCAACGCCTGGGCATACGTGTGCTGATGAACGAACACGTGGTGCTGCAACACGGCCATCCGCAACAGGCGCTGGTGCTGGCCGGGGTGGCCGACTGGAGCGCCGGACATTTCGACCACAGCCACCGCAGCGACCCGCATGCGGCCATGGCCGGCGCGCCGGTGCAGGCGGCGGTCAAGCTGCTGCTGGCGCATCAGCCACGCAGCGCGACCGAAGCGGAAAAAGCCGGCTTCGACCTGCAGTTGTCCGGCCATACCCACGGCGGGCAGTTCTGGCCCTGGAATTTTTTCGTGCGTTTCCAGCAACCTTTCACGGCTGGCTTGCACCGTCTGCACAAACTCTGGATTTACACCAGCCGCGGCACCGGTTATTGGGGACCGCCCAAACGTTTTGGCGCACCGTCGGAGATCACGCATTTGCGGCTGGTGCCGGCCTGAGAGCCTGGTCAGTAACGACTGGCGGTCAGGCGACCGATCAACAGGCCTATCAGCAAGGCGGTACCGACGGCCTGCAGCGGATGCTCCTTGATGTAGGCCTTGGAATAATCCGCCGCCTGCAGCGGTGCATCACTCAAGCGGTGCGCCTGGTCGCTGACCTTGCCGGCCACGCTGCTGGCGCCGCTGGCCAGTTTGTCCACCGTGTTGTGCGCGGCAGTCGCAGCTCGGTCCACCGTGCTGCGCGCCGGGTCGGCGACCTTGTCAATCGTCTCGTGCAGCGTGCTGCCCGCCTGGCTGACGCCACGCAGCAAGGCGTTTTCGCCGGAGGACGTTGTGCTTGGGTCTGGGTACTGGGTGCCGTTCGATTTGTCCATGGTGGATTCCTTCAAAGTAAGTGGGATAGCAAGCGTGCCCGCGTCGCCAAAAGGCATGACTGGGGCACACACCCCACTGTTATGCGACAGGCCGCTCACGCCTGTGCGCGAGGAGATGGCCTGCCTGTAGGACAAGGGACCCGAACTCAAGCCTCGTCGAACAAGCCAGGTGTGCCGCGCATGGCGCCTTCGATGATCAACAGCCGGAGTTTGGCGCGGATACCACCGCTTGCCGAAAATCCGCCCGGCTTGTCCCCAGCCGCCAACACGCGGTGACAGGGCACCACGGGTGCAAACGGGTTGCGCCCCAAGGCCTGGCCGACCGCACGTGCGGCGCCGGGTTCGCCCAGTTGCGCCGCGACTTCGCCATACGTCAGGGTCTGACCAGGCGGTATGCCCAGCGCCACCGCATACACCCGCTGGTGGAAGGCCGGTACTCCCCGCATGTCCAGCACCAGTGTGCTGAAGTCGTGGGCTTCGCCGCGCAACATGGCCGTGATGCCGGCGATCGCGGCCTGCACATCGGCCGGCGGCGGCGCTTCGGGCGCGCCGGGAAAACGCTGGCGCATCCGTTGCTGCGTCTGCCGTGCATCCGCCTCGGGCAGTTGCACACCGCGTAGGCCTGCCTCGCCCCAGGCCAGGCAACAAGGACCGATGGCGGTATCAAACAAGGTGAAAAAAACAGTCGGGCTGGCGGGACGCATGGTGGGGCTTATCGTAATACAGCGGCTGCCGGCGCGCAGCGGCGACTTGGCCGGTTTTCGCTACCAAATGTATAGCTGCTTGCGCCCGTATCCACTGAGCGGGAGGCCAAAAACAATGGATAAACCGGCTGTCAGCCGGCGCTGACAAGAACTGGGCGGATTTTCCTAGGGACGGCCGGAGGCGAGCGGTGCAGCATGGCGCTCTAACCGGAGCATGACCATGAACCCTCTTTTCGCCAGCCACAGCGGTGGCCGTCGCCGCCAGGACAACCCGGACGACATCCCCGGGCCGGAAGAAACCGAAGACTTACCGCTTGCGCCGGAAGATGATTTCTCGGTGATTCCGGACGAAGAAAGAGTCATCGACATGCCGTCCTGAAGCGCTGGCGCGCCGGACGCTTTAACCGACGTCGCGCTTGAGTCGGATTTCTTCGAGTTTGACCGGGCCGACCAGCACGGTTTTCAGCGTGGTCATCTCGCGTTTGAAACCGGCCAGTTCGAAGAAACGCATGGCGCGTTCATTGCGTACCGGCACCCAGACGGTGACCTTGGTGCAGCCTTCTTCTTTCAGGCCGTCGTTGCCGGCATCCCACAAGGCCACGCCGACACCGTTGTTCCAGTGCGCCGGATCCACGTAAAGGGCCCAGATTTCACCGCAGGTGGAAGGCGTGCCCTTGTCGCGCGAGCGGTCAAAGCCGACAAAACCAATCACCTGCCCGTCTATCGTCGCCACATGCACTTGTGGCTCCATGTATTCGATGGCATCGCGCCAGAACTGCTGGCGCTTGTCGATCGACAGGGTGCCCAGATGTTCGTCGGGCACCAGTCCCTGGTAAGCGGCCCGCGAAGAGGCGGCATTGATTTCGGCGATGGCTTTGGCATCGCGCACGGTGGCGGGGCGGACTAGGTAGCTGGACATGAAGGAAAAGACGCTCTGAGGAATCGTTGATGGGGGGACTGGGATTGTCGCAGCAAATGCGGGCCGGGGTTCAACCACGCCCCGGTCCCAACAATTCCCTGGCCGCCGGCCCACCCCAAACATCGGCGGTTTCAAGTGTAAAAAATCAGAACTCTTTCCAGTCCCCCGCGACTGAAGACCTGGCCACCGCCATGGACCTGACCGGCAAAGCGCCCATCACCCGTTGACGCGGCTGCGGCTTCAAGGTCGGTGCCACCCGGGCTTGTGTGGCACGTACCGGCACCGACACCGTCGCCTGCGCATGGTCCAGCTTGAAGACACTGACCACTTGCGACAAACCACTGGCCTGCTCCTGCAAGGAAGCCGCAGCCGCTGCGGCTTCTTCCACCAGCGCGGCGTTTTGCTGGGTCACCTGGTCCATCTGGGTGATGGCCTGGTTGATTTGTTCAATGCCCGAGGTCTGTTCCTGGCTGGCCGCGGTGATCTCGGCCATGATGTCGGTCACGCGTTTGACGCTGTCCACGATCTCATCCATGGTCTTGCCGGCTTCGGCCACCTGTTTGCTGCCTTCTTCGACTTTGTCTACCGAATCACCGATCAGCGTTTTGATCTCTTTGGCGGCGGCAGCACTTCTTTGAGCCAGGTTGCGCACTTCGGCAGCCACCACGGCAAAGCCTCGGCCCTGTTCGCCGGCCCGGGCGGCTTCGACCGCGGCGTTGAGGGCCAGGATGTTGGTCTGAAAAGCAATACCGTCGATCACGCCAATGATGTCAACGATCTTTCTTGACGACGCATTGATGGCGCCCATGGTGCCCACCACTTCGGCGACCACGCTGCCGCCGCGCACGGCGACGCTGGAGGCAGAAACAGCCAACTGATTGGCCTGGCGAGCGTTGTCGGCATTCTGTTTGACGGTCGAGGTCAGCTCTTCCATCGAGGCTGCGGTTTCTTCCAGGGAACTGGCTTGTTCTTCGGTGCGCGAGGACAAGTCCTGGTTGCCGGAGGCGATCTGGCTGGAGGCCGTGGCGATCGTGTCTGTGCCGCTACGCACTTCGCCGACCACTTTGGCCAAGCTGTCGCGCATGCTTTTGATGGCGAACAAGAGGCTGGACCTGTCGTTCGTCTGGATGTTGACATTCACCGACAAATTGCCGGCGGCTATGCTGGTGGCAATCTCGGCCGCGTAATCCGGCTCGCCGCCAAGTTGTTTCATCACGTTGCGGGTCAACCAGAAGGTGACACCAGCGCCCAGCAGAATGGCCACCAAAGCCATCACCAGGCTGATGATCAGCATTTTTTGGGTAGCAGCGCGCAGCTCCGATTCGGCGTTGTCGGCGGCCGCATTTTTGTCCTTGATGAATATCTGCAACTGCGCGCGCATTTCGCGCCAGGCCGGCGTTTCTTCGGTGTTCAAAAGGGTCATGGCCGCATTCAAGTCCCCGACGGAAAGTTCGGCAATCCTGGTTTGCAGCAAGGCCTGTTTCTCGCGCAAGGCCCCCACCTTCTGCAAGATCGCCAGGGCCGGTGCATCGGCGCTGGCCAGCTTTAAGGCGGCGTCGTGGGAATCCTTGAATTCGCTGCTGGCGACCCTGAGGTTTTCATGGGCTTTTTTATTGGCGGGGTCCAGCACGATGTTTCGCAAAGCCTGGCCCATTTGCAAACCTTGCGCGTAGAGGTTGCTGCCGGC
Source organism: Polaromonas potterensis (assembly GCF_033446725.1). Taxonomy (NCBI): domain Bacteria; kingdom Pseudomonadati; phylum Pseudomonadota; class Betaproteobacteria; order Burkholderiales; family Comamonadaceae; genus Polaromonas; species Polaromonas potterensis. The sequence continues at coordinate 188,287 of NZ_JAWQLX010000006.1, forward strand.
CTGCAGCAAGGCCTGGTCTTGCGCCAAAAAACTTTCGAATCGACTTTTGGCGTTTTGCATTCCGACAAGCGCCACACCGATGGCGAATGTGAAACAGGCGCAGACCAGCACCATCACGACAATCATCTTGGTTCTAAGTTTCACGTGCATCTTTCATTTGGTTTATACGTGGGAAGGCCCCCACACCCATTGCGGAGGCCGACCCTCAAAATATCAAGCCCTAGACGGACAAGTCCGGCTTAAAACGTTTCCCAATCCCCAGCGGCCGCCGGAGCGGCAATCGCCTGTTTGGCAGCGGGTGGCTGCATCGGGGATTTTTTTCGCTGACTGCTCGCCGGACGTCTGGCCTGAGCCACATGGATTTGCTGTTCGTTGTCCAGCTTGAAGATACTCACCACCTGGGACAGCCCGCTGGCCTGCTCCTGCAGCGAAGCCGCAGCGGCGGCCGCTTCTTCCACCAGCGCGGCGTTTTGCTGCGTCACCTGGTCCATCTGGGTGATGGCCTGGTTGATTTGTTCGATGCCCGAGGTCTGTTCCTGGCTGGCCGCGGTGATCTCGGCCATGATGTCGGTCACCCGTTTGACGCTGTCGACAATCTCGTCCATGGTTTTGCCGGCTTCGGCCACCTGTTTGCTGCCTTCTTCGACTTTGTCGACGGAGTCACCAATCAGGGTTTTGATCTCTTTGGCGGCGGCAGCGCTGCGCTGGGCCAGGTTGCGCACTTCGGCCGCGACCACGGCAAACCCTCGACCCTGTTCACCAGCGCGCGCGGCTTCGACCGCGGCATTCAGGGCCAGGATGTTGGTCTGGAAAGCAATCCCATCAATCACACCGATGATGTCGACAATCTTGCGGGACGATGCATTGATGGCACCCATGGTGCCGACCACTTCGGCGACCACACTGCCGCCGCGCACGGCAACGCTGGAGGCAGACACCGCCAACTGGTTCGCCTGCCTGGCGTTGTCGGCGTTTTGTTTGACCGTGGAGGTCAACTCTTCCATCGACGCCGCCGTCTCTTCGAGGGAACTGGCTTGTTCTTCGGTGCGCGAGGACAAGTCCTGGTTGCCGGAGGCGATCTGGCCCGAGGCGGTTGCGATGGTGTCTGTGCCTTGACGCACTTCACCCACCACCTTGGCCAGGCTGTTATTCATGGCTTTCAAGGCTTGCATCAGTTGGCCGGTTTCGTCCCGGCTGCTGACTTCGATCTGGCTCGTCAGGTCGCCGGCGGCGACGGTTTGCGCCACTCTCACGGCGTCATTGATGGGCCGCGTGATGGAGCGGGTGATGAACCAGGCCACAAACACGCCCAAGGCAATCGCCAGACCACCCATCACCAGCATCAGCAGGCGTGCCTGGGCATATTCGGTTTTGCTCTGTGCTGAGGCCTCATGGATCATCACGCGCTCATAGGCCACCAGCTCGTCAATGACCGCAATGGCCCGGCGCGTGGCCGGCGCGGAGTCCCTCATGAATATCTCCGTCGCCTCGGCACCCTTGTTCTGCAGGCCCAACTCGACCACTTTGTTCACAAAGGGCGCAGCCACCTTGATGGACTGGTCCAGCTTTTCCATGAATTCTTTTTCTTTGGCATCCATGCGGATGCTGAGCAGGATCTCCTTGGCCTTGCCGTATTTTTGACGGGCAAGCTTCAGCTTGTCATTTTGCTCACGCATGCCGGCTGCGTCTTCCAGCAGCACGATGGTGTTGGCGATCAGGGCGATGTCCCTGAAGTTGTCCACCATCTCATTGGCCGCAAAACTCTTGACGTTGTATTCATCCACGATCAGGTTCAAGCGGGCTTCGATGCGGCTCATGGAGTTCAAGCCCAGGCCCACGATGGCGGCCAGAATCAGCAGGATCAGGGCGAAGGCGAGGCCCAGGCGTGTGCCTATTTTTAAATTTGCGAATGACATGTTGGTTTCTTGAAGAGTTGGGCAGATAAGGTGTTGGAGGTTTTCAGGCGGACGCCATCTCGGCCAGGCCCATGTCATCGCTGGTCATGAGGCGATCGAGATCGACCAGGATCAACATCCGCTCATCGAGCGTGCCCAGGCCAATCAGGTAGTCGGTGTCCAGCACAGCCCCCATCTCGGGTGCCGGTTTGACTTGTTCCGGCGTCAGGGTGATCACGTCCGAGACGCTGTCCACTACCATGCCCATGACCCGGCTGGCGATGTTCAGGATGATCACCACCGTGAAGGGGTCGTAGGTTGGTGTGCCCAGCTTGAACTTGATACGCATGTCGATGATCGGCACGATGATGCCGCGCAGGTTCACCACCCCTTTGATGTGTTCCGGCGCATTGGCAATACGCGTGACCGCGTCGTAGCCGCGCAGCTCCTGCACCTTCTGGATATCGATGCCGTACTCTTCCTGGCCCAGTGTGAAGGCCAGGAATTCCAGTGCCCTGGCGCCTGATAGGCCATGAGACGACACGGCCAGCGCCGTGGGATGATGTTTGCTTTCTGTCGCGTGCATAAGCACTCCTTGAAGGAATGGCACGCCCGACCAATCGTCCGCATGACTTGGACCTGAAAGGCAATGCCGATAACCGAGACCTACCTCTGTCTAACGGCCAAAGCTGGAGAAACTCAAGGGCCTTCGCCCTGGGGTTTTCCCGACTCTCCTTAGAACGTTTCCCAGTCCCCCGAGGAAGCAGCAGCCAGCTTCAATGAAGGCTGGGATTTGGCGCCTCGTCCGGCAAGCCTGGGTGTGGGCGACGGTGTCGGGACGCGACTCTGGGCAGCGGGGTCCGCGCGCCCGGCCTGGGCCATGGAGTGGCGCTGATCGCGGTCCAGTCTGAACACGCTCACCACCTGCGACAGCCCACTGGCCTGTTCCTGCAGCGAAGCAGCGGCAGCAGCAGCCTCTTCGACCAAAGCGGCGTTTTGCTGGGTCACCTGGTCCATCTGGGTGATGGCCTGGTTGATTTGTTCGATGCCCGAGGTTTGCTCCTGGCTGGCGGCGGTGATCTCGGCCATGATGTCGGTCACCCGTTTGACGCTGTCGACAATCTCGTCCATGGTTTTGCCGGCTTCGGCCACTTGTTTGCTGCCTTCTTCGACTTTGTCGACCGAATCACCGATCAGGGTTTTGATCTCTTTGGCGGCGGCAGCACTTCTTTGGGCCAGGTTGCGCACTTCGGCCGCGACCACGGCAAACCCTCGACCCTGTTCACCAGCGCGCGCGGCTTCGACCGCGGCATTCAAAGCCAGGATGTTGGTCTGGAAAGCAATCCCATCAATCACACCGATGATGTCGACAATCTTGCGGGAAGACGCATTGATCGCACCCATGGTGCCCACCACTTCGGCGACCACGCTGCCGCCGCGCACGGCAACGCTGGAGGCAGACACCGCCAACTGGTTCGCCTGCCTGGCGTTGTCGGCGTTTTGTTTGACCGTGGAGGTCAGTTCTTCCATGGAGGCTGCGGTTTCTTCCAGGGAGCTGGCTTGTTCTTCGGTACGGGAAGACAAGTCCTGGTTGCCGGAGGCGATTTGGCCTGAGGCGGTGGCGATGGTGTCCGATCCCTGGCGCACATTCCCCACAATGGTGGAAAGGCTGGACTGCATGGCCGAGAGAGAGGTCAGCAACTGGGCCACTTCGTCCTTGCCTTCAACCCGGATGGAATGGGTCAGGTCGCCCTGGGCCACGGCATTGGACGCGTCGATGGCTTGACGCAGTGCGCGTGAAATGCCGCGAATCAGGGTCAGGCCGAACAGCACGGCAAACAGTACGCCGGCCACGATGGCGCTGATGGCCAGCATGCGGATGGTTTGATACCGGGCCACGGCAGCGTCGTACTCCACCTTGGCGACGTCGAGCTGCATCTTCATCAGGGCATCGACGCCGTCACGCACAGGTGGAAAGAGTGGGCTAATCTTTTCGATCACGATCTGTTTGGCGCGCTCCAAATCGTTGGCGCGCAGGGCGGCCACGGCGGGCATGAGGCCTTCCTGCACGAACTTGGCACGGTCGTCGGCAAATTTCTTGGCGATACTGTTTTCTTCCGGCGTGAGAGTGGTCGCCACGTAGCTCTCCCACACCTTGGCCATGGCCGTCAGGTTGACTTCGACCTCGTTGAGGTTCTTGGTGAAGCTCTCGGGGCTCGGGATGGCGATGCTGCTGGCAATGGCCAGCCGGTTGCGCAGCAGCAGCCGGTTGATCTCAGCAATCTGCCCCGTGGCCACGGTGCGGTCTTCGTACACCGTTTTAAGCGCTTCGTTGGACTGGCTAATGCCAAGCAGGCCCACGCCGCCAATAGCCACCAGCAATGCGGACAGGATGCCGATCAAAATCATCAGGCGGGTGGATATTTTGAGATTGTTCATGATGTTGTTTTCCGTGGTTTCTTCATTGAATTGGTTGGGCAAGCAGGCCCATCTCGTCACTGGTCATGAGCTTGTCGAGATCGACCAGGATCAGCATGCGTTCGTCCAGCGTGCCCAGACCAATCAGGTACTCGGTGTCCAGCACAGCCCCCATCTCGGGTGCCGGTTTGACTTGTTCGGGCGTCAAGGTAATCACGTCCGAGACGCTGTCCACTACCATGCCCATGACCCGGCTGGCGATGTTCAGGATGATCACCACCGTGAAGGGGTCGTAGGTTGGTGTGCCCAGCTTGAACTTGATACGCATGTCGATGATCGGCACGATGATGCCGCGCAGGTTCACCACCCCTTTGATGTGTTCCGGCGCATTGGCAATACGCGTGACCGCGTCGTAGCCGCGCAGCTCCTGCACCTTCTGGATATCGATGCCGTACTCTTCCTGGCCCAGCTTGAAGGCCAGGAACTCCAGCGCCCGGGTCGCCGCAGCGCCCACAGGCGTCACCGCCGCGGTTGCGGGGTGGGGGTGGCTTGTTGTCGTGTGCATATGCACTCCCGTTTGAAGTTTCAATAATGAGGGTCCTGCCGGCATCCGGCCTGGACCTGCTTTTCCTCTAGCCAGATGACTAGCGCCGTCCTCCAGCAACATCACCACCACGGCTCTTGTTCAATGGGTTCAGGCGCCAGGAAAGACGGGCATTTAAATTTAATCCTTTAGTTCTACCGACAATTGGTCGATAAATGAACCGGATTGGCGTCTTATTGATATGTAACGTCGTTCTTGGGCCGCTGGAATGGGGCGTCACGACATGGCGCACGCAGCTTGCTGGCTTGATGTCGCCCCCGCCAGGCGCACCTAAACTCGAACCATGTCCGCAGCGCCCCTCGACCCCACTTTTCAGGCCCGGCTGGAGCCGCAGGGGCAACGATTTGACGCGCCGGCGTCCCAGCCGCTGTTGTTGTCGGCGCAACAAGCCGGCATAGAACTCGGCAGTTCCTGCCGCAATGGCACCTGCCGCAGCTGTATCTGTCGCTTGGAGAGCGGGCAGGTGAACTACCGGATCGCGTGGCCGGGTCTGAGCGCCGACGAAAAACGCGAGGGCTACATCCTGCCCTGCGTCGCCTACCCGCTGTCGGATCTGGTGATAGAGTTGCCGGCCCTTTAGTTACGAGCAAAAACAGGCTCCAGACCAGGAAGGACGGTCGCAAGCAGCTCTTCTTTTCATAGCGTCTGAGGCTGTGCAGTGATTTGTCACACAAGCCTGCAAGGATGGCCCCATGCATGATTCGCCGCCCCTTGCCGATGCGCACCGCTTGTCCCGCACCCCCGACGCTGGGGCAACGTTTGCCGAACACGAAGACTTCAAGGCCCTGCTGCTGGCCGGCGCGGCGCATCTGGAGGTGCATGAAGTGGCCGAGGTACACACCGCCGGCCCCTCGTTTCCGGTCTATACCGCCAGCATCGGCTCAAGCGCCCCAGACGCGCCGGCGCTTGGTTTTTTCGGCGGCATCCACGGCCTGGAACGTATAGGCACACAACTGATCCTGCATTACCTGCGCGCCCTGCTGTTCCGCCTGGCCTGGGACACGCTGCTGCAGCAGCAGTTGCAAAAAATCCGGCTGATCTTCATGCCCATCGTCAACCCCGGTGGCATGTGGGCGCAGCAACGTGCCAACCCGCGCGGCGTGGACCTGATGCGCAATGCGCCGCACCGGGCCGAATACCCCGTGCCTTTTCTGGCCGGCGGCCAAACCTGGAGTCCATGGCTGCCCTGGTATTGCGGCCGGCCCGGTGCGCCCCTGGAAACCGAAAGTGCGGCCCTGCTGCAAGTGGTGCGCGAACAACTGGCCTGTCGGCCTTTCAGCCTGGCGCTGGATTGCCATTCGGGTTACGGCTTCAGTGACAGCCTCTGGTTTCCCTATGCCAAAACCCGCCGCCTGATGCCGCACCTGGCCGAGATGTGGCGGCTCAAAACGATGCTGAAACAGTCACATCCGCACCACGACTACCGCTTCGAGCCTCAGAGCAAACAATACCTGTTACACGGCGACCTCTGGGACCATGCTTACGAGCACACGCCGGCCGGCCATGTGTTTTTGCCGATGACGCTGGAGCTGGGCTCGTGGTTGTGGATACGCAAAAATCCGCGCCAGCTTTTGTCCAAACACGGCATTTTCAACCCCATCAAGACGCACCGCACCCAACGGGTGTTGCGCCGTCATGCCGACCTGTTGGATTTCCTCACCCGCGTCGCCTTTGCCGCGCCCGGCTGGTTGCCGCAGGCCGAGCAGCGTGAGCGCTTGCTGCAACAGGCCACCGCGCACTGGCGGCCGGAGCGCCCTGGCCGTACCGCCTGAGTTCAGCCCGCCGCAGCGTACGGGCTTTGCTGCGCGGCCAAGGTGCCCAGGGTTTGCATCGCCGCTTCAAAACGCGGGCTCCAGGGGTGGCCGCAGTTCAGGCGCAGGCAATGCCGGTAGTTGCGGCGTGCTGAAAATATCGGCCCGGGCGCCACGCTGATACCGTGCAACAGCGCCGCTTGGTGCAGGGCCAGCGCATCAAAACCAGGATCAAACGCCACCCAGACAAAATAACTGCCGGCCGGCCGCGAGACACGCACCCCCGCCGGAAAATAACGCGCAATCGCCGCCAGCAGGCTGGACAGTTGCGACTCCATGGCGTGGCGCAATTTGCGCAGGTGTTTGTCGTAACCGCCATGCTGCAGGTAATCGGCCAGGGCCAGTTGCGTCGGCAGGCTGGCCGACAAGGTGGTCATGAGTTTGAGCCTTTCGATTTGCTGGCCAAAACGCCCTGGCGACACCCAGCCCACGCGGTAACCCGGCGCCAGCGTCTTGCTGAAAGAGCTGCAATGCATCACCAGGCCCTTGCGGTCAAAAGCCTTGGCGGGCAGCGGCGCGCGATGGCCGAAATACAACTCGCCATACACATCGTCTTCGATCAGCGGAATGCCATGGCTGGCCAGCAGCGCCACCAGCGCCTGCTTTTTCTCCAGCGGCAGGCTGGCACCTGTCGGGTTCTGGAACGAGGTCATGAACCAGCAGGCCTTGACTGGATGCTGCTTGAGCGCGGCTTCCAATGCGGCCAGGTCCAGCCCGTCCTGCGGATGCACGGGGATCTCCAGCGCTTTCATCTTCAGGCGTTCCAGCGCCTGCAAACCCGCGTAAAAACCCGGCGACTCGATCGCCACCAAATCGCCCGGTTGGGCCACCGCCGCCAGGCACAGGTTGAGCGCTTCCAGTGCGCCGCTGGTGATGATCAAGTCATCCGCCGGCTGGGACAAACCCATGGCCAGGTAACGCAGCGCAATTTGCTGGCGCAAAGCCGGGTGGCCTTGCGGCAGGTGTGTCACCATGTCCTGACCAAACATGCGGGGTGCCGTGCGCGCCAGCGACTTGCCCAGCCGCTGCAGGGGAAACAGCTCGGTCGCCGGAAAAGCCGAACCCAGCGGCACGATGTCGGCGTCCTGCACCGCGCCCAGCACCGAAAACACCAGCTCGCTGATGTCCAGCCGGGGCGCGACGCGGGCCGACGTTTTGGCCGCCGCGACCAAGGCGGCCAGCGGCTGGCTGGCCGGACCAATGACGTAATAACCGGAACGTGGACGGGCCCGCACCAGGCCTTTTTCTTCCAGCCGGTAATAAGCCTTGAAGGCCGTGGACGCACTCAGGCCGTGCTGGGCCGTGATGGTGCGGATCGAGGGCAAACGGGTGCCCGGGGCCAGGCGCCCGTTGCGGATGTCGGTGGCCAGCAGTTCCACCAGTTGTTCGTAACGTTTCATTGAGCTTCCGCCATGTGCTGTCCCGCCAGCCCGCCAGGCTGGGCAAAATCTGATATTGTAATTTTCAGAATTTACGCATCTGATATGGTTTTTTACATCGCATCTGAGTCTTACCTTGGCGGCACTTGTGGCGCATGATTCAGGCTTATGGCAACAATCTTTTCTTTTGCACGCCGTTCGGCCGTGCCCGGCTTGCTGGCCTGCCTGATGGCTTGGGGCCCCAGCCCGGCTGCCGCGGCTACCCCAGCCCCTTTTGAAAACACCATCGCCCAACGCGCCATGGCCTGCACCGCCTGCCATGGCCCGCAAGGCCGCGCCGCACCGGACGGTTATTACCCGCGCCTGGCCGGCAAACCCGCGGGTTATCTGTACAACCAGTTGCTCAACTTCCGCGATGGCCGGCGCCACTACGGGCTGATGACCCAGTTGCTGGAACCCCTCAGCGATACCTACCTGATGGAAATGGCCACGTATTTTTCGCGGCTGGATGTGCCCTACCCGGCGCCCGTGCCCGGCAAGACCTCGACTGACGTGCTGAGCCAGGGCCAACGACTGGTGCTGGAAGGTGATGCCGCGCGCCGCGTTCCGGCCTGCGTGCAATGCCACGGCCAGGCCATGACCGGCGTGGTGCCCAACATCCCCGGCCTGCTGGGTTTGCCGCGTGACTACCTCAATGCCCAGTTGGGTGCCTGGAAAGCTGGCCAGCGCCGCGCCCACGCACCGGACTGTATGAAAGAGGTGGTGGAGCGCTTGAGCCTGGACGACATCAACGCCGTCTCCCACTGGCTGTCGGCCCAGCCCCTGCCGGCCAATACCCATCCCGCCACCAGCCTGCCCGCGCCTGTGCCGGGCACCATCGCCATGACCTGCGGCAGCGCGCCCGCCGCCGCATTAAAAACCCAGCCATGAACAAACTTTTGAAATGGGCGCTGGGCGCCCTTCTGCTGCTCGCCGCCCTCACCGCGCTGGTCTGGTCGCTCAATGTGCGCGACGAAGTGAATGTCAAAACACCGGTGGCTGCGGCCGCGCCCAGCGACACCCTGATCGCGCGCGGTGCCTACCTGGCGCGCGCCGGCAACTGCATGACCTGCCACACGTCACGCGGCGGCGCCAGTTATGCGGGCGGGCGCGGCATCGCCACGCCGTTTGGCACCGTCTACACCTCCAACCTCACCCCCGACGAAAAAACCGGCATCGGCAGCTGGTCGCCCGCACACTTCTGGCGCGCCATGCACAACGGCCGCTCCAAAGACGGCCGCCTGCTCTACCCGGCTTTCCCCTACCCGAGCTACACCCAGGTCACACGCGAGGATTCGGACGCCTTGTTTGCCTACCTGGGCAGCCTGCCCGCCGTGGCGCAAAGCAACCCGCCGCACGGGCTGCGTTTTCCCTACCAGTCGCAAGCGGCACTGGCGGTGTGGCGCGCATTGTTTTTCAGCCCCGGCGTCTACCAGCCCGATACCAGCCGCAGCGCCGAGTGGAACCGCGGCGCCTATCTGGTCAAAGGCCTGGGCCATTGCGCCGCCTGCCACACGGCGCGCAACGCCATGGGCGCCAGCGACCAAGGGCTGGACCTGGCCGGTGGCCTGATCCCCATGCAAAACTGGTACGCCCCGGCGCTGACCTCGCCCTTTGAAGCCGGTGTCGGTGACTGGGACCGGCAACACATCGTCAGCCTGCTGAAAACCGGCGTCTCCCCCCGTGCCTCGACCTCAGGCCCCATGGCCGAGGTGGTGCTGCGCAGCACCCAATACCTGAACGATGCCGACCTGGGCGCGATGGCGCAGTTTTTGAAAGAACTGGCGCCAGCATCAGACAGCGCGGCCAAACCGATGGCCCTGCCCGCCGCCGCCAACGTGGCGGTACGCGGCGCCAAGCTCTACGAACAACAATGCGCCCAGTGCCACGGCGACAAGGGCCAGGGTGTGCCCAATGCCTACCCGGCGCTGTCGGGCAACCGCGCCGTGACCATGCCTTCGACTGCCAATCTTGTGCAGATCGTGCTGAACGGCGGCTTTGCACCGGCCACCGAAGGCAACCCGCGACCCTTTGGCATGCCACCTTTTGTGCTGGTGCTGAACGACAGCGACATCGCCGCCGTGCTCACCCATATCCGCCAGTCCTGGCGCAACCAGGCCAGCGAAGTCACAACGCTGGAAGTCAACCGCATACGCGCCAATCAGAATAAATAAGCCAAATCAGCGCCCGCCATTTCCCGCCGGGCCGCCCCAAGGGAAATGAGCCCCCTTGGGGGCAGAGAGTTACACGTTAGTAGAACGAACGTGTGGGCGATATTCAGTCCACCATGCGGTCACGCTGCGCCAGTTGCGGGAAAGCCTTGAACCACAAGGCCGCCACCAGCACGGTCCCTATCCCGCCCAGCACCACCGAGCCGACCGGCCCCAGCAAGGCCGCCGTCGCACCGGATTCAAATTCGCCGAGCTGGTTGGAAGCACCGATAAACACCGAGTTGATCGCGCTGACCCGGCCACGCATGGCATCGGGGGTTTCGATCTGCACCAGCGTCTGGCGCACCACCACGCTGACCATGTCGGCGCCGCCCGAGATGGCCAACACGCCCAGGGACAACACAAAGCTGGTGGACAGGCCAAAGACCACCATGCACAGGCCGTACAGCGCCACGGCGGCCAGCATGGTCGGCCCGACGCGCCGGTTCAGCGGCCAGCGTGTCAACAACACCGAGGCCAGCAAGGCACCGGCCGCCGGCGCCGCACGCAGCAGCCCCAGGCCCCAAGGCCCGACATGCAGGATGTCCTTGGCGTAAATCGGCAGCAGGGCAACGGCGCCGCCCAGCAACACGGCAAACAGGTCCAGTGACACGGCCCCAAGCAAGGCCTTGCGCCGCCAGACAAAGGCCGCACCAGCCAGCAAGGTGCGCAGCGACACCGGCTCGCGCGGCAGGGGTACATGGTCGTAACGCAGCAAGGCGACCAGCACGCAGCCGGTGGCAAAAAGAAAAGCACAGGTGGCGTAAACCGCCGAGGCACCGGCCACAAAAATCACGCCGCCCAGGGCCGGTCCACCGATCACGGCAGCCTGCATGCCGGCCGAGCTGAAGGCCATGGCACGCGGAAACAAAGCTTGCGGCACCAGCATGGGGGTGAGGGCCTGCTGCGCCGGCATCTGAAAGGCGCGCCCCACACCCAGCACCACCGACAGGCCCAGCAACAAGTCGCGCGAAGCCCAGCTTGCGGACCCGCCCCAACCCTGCGTAGCAGCGACCAGGCTCAGCGCCACGGCGGTCTGGGCGAGCAGGCAGGCGGCAATGATGCGGCCGCGGTGTACCCGGTCGGCGACATGGCCGGCCACCAGCGTGAGCAGCAGCGCCGGCGCAAACTGGTAGAGCCCGACCAGGCCCAGGTCCCAGGCGCTGCCGGTCAGCTCATACATCTGCCAGCCCACGGCCACCATCAGCATCTGGTTGCCGGTGGTGCCGAACAGGCGTGCGAACCAGAAACGCATAAAAGCGCGCTGGCGGGTCAGGTCTTTGAAAGTGGGGATGGGCATGGGGGCCTGAAGCTTAACAGCGGGTCCGACTTTCTGCCGGCCCACAGCTTGCTCTGTTTTTTATAGCTATCTGCGCCCACTGTTGTTGGGCTACAGACATATTTCATCAATAAACTTGCGCCAGACAGCGCAGCGCGATCCGTCCAGGTGCCTGCCACTTGCGGTCATCCCTTCGCGGTGGGCCCTGCCCCCGCAAGTGTTCACCCTGGCTGGGCGCCCAAAGAAAAACGGCCTCCATCATGCGATGGAAGCCGTGTGCTGGGCAAAACCCTGTCGGGTTTCACGGGCGCGCGTACCTGTACCTGTCAGGTGGCCACGCGCTCCATGCGGGTCAGCGGCAGCGCTTCGTTCTTGTCGACGGCTTTTTGCATCACGAAGTTGAAACGCGAGCGGGTGAACGGCGCATCGATTCCCAGCGATTCATACCCGTCCGGCGCCACGTTCTTTTCCAGCTCAACGATCAGGCCATCACGCGTGGCGAAGGCAAAGTCATCGTCAATGTAGGTGTCGCCCGGAATGTTGACCTGCGTGGTCAGCGTACGCAGGCCAGGCGCCACCACCAGGAAGTGGATGTGCGCGGGACGGTTGCCGTGGCGACCCAGCGCCGTGAACAACTCGGCAATCGGGCTGTTCGGCGGAATGGCGTAACCAGGCGGCAGGAAGGTGCGGAAACGGTACTGGCCTTCGGCATCCGTCTCGATGCGGCGGCGCAGCTCGTAGGGCTTCATGCCGGGGAAGAAGTGCGAGTAACCGCCCTGCTCATTGGCATGCCAGACGTCGACCAAGGCATGGGCCACGGGCTTGCCAGCCAGGTCCAGCACCTGGCCTTCCATCACAAACACCTCGCCCTTGGGTTCGCCTTCGTCCAGGCGCACTTCAGCTTTGGACTGCGGTGCGCCGGCCACAAAAAGCGGGCCTTCGATGGCACGCGGCGTGCCGCCGACACGCCCGGCCTTGGCGTCGGCTTCGTCCTGGCGGATGTCCAGCAGCCGGTCGAACCCGAGTCCGGCCGTGAGCAGGCCGAATTGGCCGGTCTGGCCCATGCGGGTGAGCCACTCGATGGACTTCCAGAACTCATCGGGCGTCACGTCAAGCGCGTCGATGGTGTGGAACAGGTCACTCACGACGCGCTGGGTGATGGCGCGCACGCGGGCATTGCCTTCGGCGGTTTTGTGGGTGTTGACCAGTTCGAGCAGTTGTTCTTTGGTGAATTCGGCCATGGTGGGGTCTCCTGCAGACGATGTTCTGACTGAAAAAACAGGGGCTTGCGCCCCCCGGGACTTAATCGAGCTTGATGCCGCGTTCGGTGATCAGCTTGCTCCAGCGCGCAGATTCCTTGGCCAGGTGTTTGGCCAGTTCGTCCGGGCTGGAACCCACGGCTTCGGCGCCAATGGCTTCAAAACGAGCCACGACATCGGGCTGCTTCATGGCATCCAGCAAGGCGGCATTGAGCTTGTTGACGATGGCGGGGGGCGTGGACGCCGGCATGAACGCGGCAAACCAGGGCGAGACCTCGTAGCCAGGCAAGCCGGCTTCGGCCAGCGTGGGCACATCCGGCAGCGAGCTGGAACGCTTGGCGGTGGTCACGCCCAGGGCGCGCAGCTTGCCCGACTGGATGTGGGGACGCGCCGAGGTGATGCTGTCGAACATGTAGTTGGTCTGGCCGCCCAGCAGATCGGACACGGCCGGGCCGCTGCCTTTGTAAGGCACGTGCAGCATGTTGATCTTCGCCAGCGAGGTGAACACTTCACCGGCCAGGTGGATGGAGGTGCCATTGCCGGCCGAGGCGTAGGTCAGCTTGCCGGGCGCCTTGCGTGCGGCGGCAATCACGTCGGCGACGTTTTTGACATTGGGCTGCGTGGCGTTGGTGACCAGCACATTGGGCACCACGGCCAACAGGCTCACGGGCGCGAAGTCCTTGATCGGGTCGTAGCTGAGCTTGCCGTACAGCGGCTTGTTGGTGGCCATGCCGATGGAGGTGATCATCAGGGTGTAGCCGTCGCCGGGCTGTTTGGCGACGTAGTCGGCACCGATGTTGCCGCCTGCGCCAGCGCGGTTTTCGATGACAAAAGGCTGGCCCAGCGCCTTGCCGGCTTTTTCACCCAGGGTACGGGCGATCGCGTCCATGGCACCGCCGGGTGGGAAAGGAACAATCCAGCGGATGGGTTTGTTGGGCCAGTCGGCGCTCGGGGCCTGGGCGTGTGCGGCGGGCAAAGCGGTCATGGCCAGGCCGGAGGCCAGCAGTGCCAGCATGTGTCGTTTCATCATGATAAGAGTGTCTCTTGAAAAAAGTGAAAAAGCTTAGATGGCCGAGGGATGCGCGGCCAGGGGCGTGACGTCGATCTTCATGAACGGGAACAGCGGCAGGCCTTGCAGCAACTGGTGCAGTTCGTCGTTCGACGACACATCGAAGATGCTGTAGTTGGCATATTCGCCCACCACGCGCCAGATGCTTTTCCAGCGGCCATCGCGCTGCAAGTCTTGTGAATAGGCCTTTTCGCGGGCCTTGATCTCGTTGGCCTCATCGGCGGGAAGATCACGCGGGATGTTCACATCCATACGAACCAGAAACAACATGCTTGATTTCCTCAGGCTGGGGTAATGTGTGCTGCCATGTCGACATGCACGGGAGTGAGGCCCTGGCGGGCGCGGTCAAAGCGCTCCAGTTGGGCCGGAACGATGTTGACGCCGAAGCCTGGGCCGTCTGGCAGCTGCAGCTCGAAGTCAACAATGGGCATTTGTCTGTCGACGATGTCGTCCACCAGCAATTGGGGGCCGAACAACTCGCAGCCGTGGTGTGCACCGGTCAGTGTGGAAAACACATGGGCCGAAGCCGCGCTGCCCAACGAGGTCTCCAGCATGGTGCCGCCGTACCAGCCGATGTCGGCTGCCGCGGCCACCGCGGCCACCTGGCGCGTACGCAGCAGGCCCCCGTGTTTGGCGACCTTGAGGGAGAACACGTGGCTGGCCTTGGCGCGCGCCAGCATCATGGCGTCATGCGGGGTACAGACGGTTTCGTCGGCCATCACGAGCGCGCCTTGCAAGGTGGCAGTGAGGTCCTTGAGGGCTTCCACATTCCAGCGGGCCACGGGCTGCTCGATCAGCGACACACCGGCGTCAATGAGCTGCGGCAGGTAACGGCGGGCGGTGTTGTGGTCCCAGGCCTGGTTCACGTCCACGGTGAGAGTGGCCTTGCCTTGCAGGCCAAGCGCGATCTGTGTGACGTGGGCCACGTCATCGGCGGGTGCGCGCGCGCCTATCTTCATCTTGAAAATGCGGTGGCGTTTTTCCTCGAGGCGGCGGTGGGCCTCTTCCAGGTCGCGCTCGACGTTGCCGCTGGCCAGCGTCCAGGCCAGGGGCAAACTCTGGTGCACCTTGCCACCCAGCAGCTGCCAGGCCGGCAGGTCCAGCGTGCGGGCCACGGCGTCGATCAGCGCCATCTCGACAGCACTCTTGGCGAAGGCATTGCCTTTGCAGGCCTTGTCCATGCGTGCCAGCGCGGCTTCAAAACCACCGGCATCCTGGCCGATGAGGGCCGGCGCCAGGTAGTTGCCGATGGCATGCTGAATGCTTTCGGGTGACTCTTCGTTCCACGAAGGCCCGCCTATGGTGGCCGCCTCGCCGAAGCCGCTGGCGCCATTGGCCAGCCACACCTGCACGATCACCGGGCTTTGGCGGCTGATGGAGCCAAACGAGAGCTTGTGCGGGCGGATGGTCGGGATGTCGAGAATCCGCGCCTGCATGCGTTCTACTGTGAAACGACTGTGCATCGTTGAGTACCTTTTTTCTGAATCCGGGAAAGAGGCGATGACTCCATGCAGGAGTCCATGAAACGTGAGGTTAGATTTATTCCGCATCACGTTCAAATGATTTATTTGGGACTTATCATTCGATAACTTCGAACGAACAAGGGGCTCCCCATGGAGATACGCCAACTCCGCTACTTTCTGGACATCGCGCAGACCGAACACCTGACGCTGTCGGCGCAAAACCTGTTTGTCACGCAGTCCACGCTCTCGCACGGCCTGCGCCAGCTGGAGCAGGAACTGAATATCCAGCTGTTTGACCGCCTGGGCCGGGGCCTCAAGCTGTCGCAGGCGGGCGCGGCGTTTCGCGTCTATGCCGCACGCGCGCTGAAGGAAATCGAGGCCGGCCGCATGGCGCTGTCCGACATGACCGGGCTGCAATCGGGGTCCTTGACGGTGGGGGTCATCCCGACCTTTCTCCACAATCTGGTGCCGGCCGCGGTGGCGGCCTTCAGCATGGCCTACCCCAAGGTCAGCATCGTGGTGCGCGACCTGCGCGCCGGTCCCATCGAGGAACTGCTGGTCGCAGGCCAGCTCGACGTCGGCATCGCCTTCTACCCGACCGAACGCGAGGAAATCGAGACCGAGCGTCTGTTCGAGGAGCGCATGCAACTGGTCGTCAACCGCCAGCACCCGCTGGCCCGCCGGCGCACGCTGACACTGAAAGGCCTGGCGAACGTGCCGCTGGCCATGCTGCCGCGGGTCTTCGCCACGCGCCGCCTCATCGACGACAGCCTGCGCGGGGCCGGGGTGGTGCCGCTGGTGCGGGTCGAGATGGAGTCGGTGGAAGGCCTGATCGATGTCTGCCGCTGGGGGGACCTGGCCTGCATCGTGCCCGACCGGTCGGCGCGGCTGGCCCCAGACCTGCATGCCATCCCCCTGACGTCGCCGCAAATCGTGCGGCACGCGGGCATCCTGTGGCGCCGCGGGGCCTCGCGCAGCCTGGCGGCACAGGAGTTTGCCGCCCTGCTCCGACCCGCGGGCCGGCCGTCCGGCCCGCTGTTGCGATAGGGCGGCGCGCTACGCTGAAAAGCTGCGGCGAGCGCGTGAGTTCATAAGAAAATAGCGCTCCAGCCCGTATCCTGCAAGCGCAGACAGCTATCTACTTGATAGCAACCCTCTGTCTCAGTGGGCCGCAAAAAAAGCGCTGACAAGCTGCGCAAATTGCGCCGGTTGCTCCACCGCGCTCAAGTGGGAAGCCTCCAGACTGGCGAGTTGCGCACCGGCAATGTTGCGCGCGATGGCTTCGGACAGCGCGGGCGGGGTGGCCTCGTCGCGCGTGCCGGCAATCACCAGCGCCGGACAGCTGATGCGGCGGTTGCTCTCGTCCAGCGCAATGCCGGCCACGGCCGTGCAACTGGCGGCGTAAGGCACGGGGGCCGTGCCCAGCAACACGGCACGCAAGGCGGCCACACGGACGCTGCCCTGGGCATCGGCACGGAATTCAGGCGTGAACCAGCGCAGCAAGGCGCCGTCGGCGATGGCCGCCATGTCCTGGGCCAGCACGGTATCCACGCGGGTTTGCCAGCCGGCCTTTGCAGCCGCATCGTAGCTGCTGGCTGAGTTGGCCACGGTGATGCTGCGCACCAGCGCCGGATGGCGGGCGGCCAGCGCTTGCGCCGTCATGCCGCCCATGGACAGACCGACAAAATGCACCGGGCCCTGGACCTGTTGCTGGATCAGCGCAGCCGCATCATCGGCCAGGTCGTCCATGTTGAAGGCGCCGCTGCTGGCGGGCGACTGGCCATGGCCGCGGTGGTCGTAACGCAGCACGGTGTAGCGGTCTTGCAGGGCCGTGGCGACCTCGTCCCACATCTGCAGGTCACAGCCCAGGGCGTGACTCAAGACGACGGTAGGCCCCTGGCCTTGCTGGATGAAATGGAGTTGCGGCATGTTGGAGGCTTCCCTAGCGTGGTGAAAATGGCCGGATTATGCCCATCTCCGCCAGTTCACGCCGGCGGGGTGCTGTTCCGGCGGCAGTTAACATGGACACCCTCACACCACTGCTGGCGCTGGCGCCAAGGAAGAAAGTTCATGCAACGCATCGTCATCGTCGGGGGAGGCGCAGGCGGTCTGGCACTGGCCACCCAACTGGGCAAACGCCTGGGCAAAAAAAGCCTGGCCGAGATCACGCTGGTCGATGCGGCGCGTACCCATGTGTGGAAACCGTTGCTGCACCAGCTGGCCGCCGGCAGTTTCGACACCCATGCGGAGGAGATCGAATACCTGGCGCAGGCGCGCTGGAACCATTTCAAGTTTCGTCTCGGCCGTCTGGTGGGCCTGGACCGCCACAACAAAACCCTGCAACTGGCCGCCAGCCATGACGAGGCCGGGCGCGAGATCACCCCGGCGCAGCAACTGTCCTACGACACGCTGGTGATTGCCGTGGGCAGCCAGACCAACGACTTCGGCACGCCGGGCGCGGCCGAACACACCATCAAGCTGGACAGCCCGCAAGCCGCCAAACGTTTCAACGACCGTCTGATCAACGCCTGCATACGTGCGCAAACCGTGCCGCGCAGCGCCGGCAGCGGCCGCCTGACGGTGGCGATAGTCGGCGGTGGCGCCACCGGGGTTGAACTGGCGGCCGAACTCCATGCCGCGGCCCGGGTGTTGGCCAGTTACGGCTTTGACCACATTCACCCGGAAAAGGATTTGCAGATCGTGCTGATCGAAGCCTCGCCGCGTCTGCTGGCGCAGCTGCCCGAACGCCTGAGCGAGTCGGCCATGCGCGAATTGCGCAAGCTGGCGATTGAGGTTCACACCAATGAAAAAGTGGTGGAAGTCACTGCCGACAGCCTGAAGATGGCCAGCGGCAAGGTGATTTCTTCCAGCCTCACGGTCTGGGCCGCCGGTGTCAAGGCCGGGGATTTCCTGCGCACCCTGGGCGATGGCGCACCGCTGGAGACCAACAAGCTGAATCAGCTGGTGGTCAACGGCAACCTGCAAAGCACGCTGGACCCCAGCATTTTTGCTTTTGGCGACTGCGCCGCCTGCCAGCAGCCGGACGGCACCTGGGTGCCGCCGCGCGCGCAAGCCGCCTACCAGCAGGCCATGTACCTGGTGCAGGCTTTGCCGCGGCTGCAGCGCGGCGAGGCGGTCTCGCCTTTTGTCTTCAAGGACCAGGGCTCGCTGGTGTCACTGTCCGAATATTCCTCGGTCGGCAGCCTGATGGGCAGCCTGACCAAGGGCAGCTTCTTCATCGAAGGGCAGTTGGCCAAACTGATGTATTGGGGATTACACAAGCAGCATCAGCTGGCGCTGGGCGGCTGGAAAAAAACCATGCTGATCACGCTGTCCGAAATGATTGACCGCACCCATCGCCCGCGTATCAAGTTGCATTGATAATCTATCCCTACCCACCCACTCACCCCTTGCCGCAAGGCAACCCCACAGGAGCACAGCATGGCTAAAGGTCAACAGAACAAAGACAAGATGGTCAAAAAACCGAAGAAAGACACCTCGCCCCCGAAAGCGGTGTCGCCTGACGCGGTGCGTCCGACCGTTGTCACGCAAGTCCCCTTGCGCGGCAAGCTGAAAAATAAGTAAGCGGGCGGCATGACGCAGCCCGATACGCCAGCAGCGGGCCCGGCCCAGCCGGACAATCCGTTGCACGGCGTCACGCTGGAGGCCATGGTCACCGCGCTGGCGGCGCATTATGGCTGGGAAGAACTCGGCCAGCGCATAGATATCCGCTGCTTCACCAGCGATCCCAGCGTGGCGTCCAGCCTGAAGTTTTTGCGCAAAACCCCGTGGGCCCGCGAAAAAGTCGAAGGCCTTTACCTCTTCATGCTGCGCGAGGTCCGGCGCGCCGGCCCGACTGTCCACAACTTTCCGCCGCCGAAAAGCAAGGGTTAAACGGCTCTAAACGCCCAGCGGGTTGGCGAACAGCATCATCATGGCCACGCCGACCCCTACAGGCAAGTTGGCGTCAATCAGGCCGGCCAGCAAAAACATCTTGCCCTGCAGCGGCTCCATCAATTCGGGCTGGCGCACAGAGGCTTCCAGAAATCGGCCGCCCATCTGGCCCAGGGCCAGGCAGGCGCCAATGGCGCCCAGGCCGATGATCAAACCACATGCCATGGCAATGGCGCCTGCATCTGTCATGCTTTTTTCTCCTTGGGTTTCCAACTTGCTGATGACTGAATCATGATGGCCGGTGTATTGCAAAACAATGACCTCACAGGTCATGGCGCAGCGCCTGAAGGTGTGGAGGTGCTACATGCCGACGACAGCCTGCTGGTGTTGAACAAACCCGCCGGCCTGCTCTCGGTACCGGGCCGGGGCGAAGACAAACAGGACTGCCTGAGTACCCGGGTCCAGCGGCTTTATCCCGACGCGCTGGTGGTGCACCGTCTCGACATGGCGACCTCTGGCCTGCTGCTGATGGCGCGCAGCCGCACCGCACAACGCAGCCTGAGCCACGCCTTTGCCGAACGCCAGGTGCACAAGGCCTATGAAGCGGTGGTGCAAGGCCGGCTTGACCCGTCCCTGCCCCTCGAAGATGGCTGGGGCCTGATCGACCTGCCGATTGCGGTGGACTGGCCGCGGCGACCCTTGCGTGTGATTGATACGCTGCTGGGAAAACCCAGCAAAACACGCTGGCAGGTTCAACATTACGACGATGCGGCCGACTGCACCCGGCTGCGGCTGGAGCCCATCACCGGCCGCTCGCACCAGCTGCGTGTGCATCTGCAGGCGCTGGGCCATCCCATCCTCGGCGACCAGTTGTACGCCCCGGCCCTGGTGCAGGCCCGCGCCGACCGCCTGCTGTTGCATGCCTGCGCGCTACGCCTGACCCATCCCGTGAGCGGCGTGCTGTTGCAGTTTGAAAGTGCCGTGCCTTTTTGAGGGAAAACCCGGGGAACTTCGCCGCACCGGCTGCGTCCCACGCAAACCACCGGAGGATTTTGATGCGCTCTCCAACACCGCGTTTTTCAGCAAGCTCCCCGCCGCTGCTGCGCCGCCGCACCGTGGCGGCGGCCCTGGTGGCCGCGCCTGCCTTGTGGCTGGGTCCACGCGCCCAACCAGCCCCGAGCCGCCGCGCCACACCGGCGCAAACCGAAGGCCCGTTTTACCCGGTGGTTTTTCCGAAAGACACTGACTATGACCTGCTGCGCAACGGCGCGCTGAATTATTCGGACGGCCAAAGCACCTGGCTCGACGGCAGTGTCAGCGACCTCGCCGGCCGGCCGGTGGCCGGCGCGCAGGTGGAGATCTGGCAATGCGACCACGCCGGCCACTACCACCACCCCGGAGACGGGGCCAGGGCCGACAGCCGGTTTCAAGGGTTTGGCCGCGTGACGGTGGCTGCCGACGGCCACTACCGCTTTCGCACCATCCGTCCGGTCGCCTACAGCGGCCGCACGCCGCATATCCATGTCAAGGTCAAACTCGACCAGCGCGAGCTGCTGACCACCCAGCTGTATGTCGCGGACGACCCGGGCAATACGCGCGACTTCCTGTGGCGCAACCTGAGTGCCGACGAGCGTGCCGCCCTGACCGTGTCATTTGCGCCGGGCAGCGACGGCTTGCGGGCCAGTTTTGCTATCGTGGTCGCGACCTGACAAGACCCTGGCATGGCGGTTAATATCGGCAGCCATGACCCAACATCTTTTTATCCTGACCGGTGCCTCGCGCGGCATGGGCCTGGCCATGGCCAGAAAGTTGCTCATACCGGGCAACACCCTGCTGTGTATCTCCCGCAAAACCAACGACACACTGGCGGCGCAGGCCCAGATGGCCGGCACGGCCCTGCTGCAATGGTCGGAAGACCTGGCCAACAGCGTCAACCTCAGTGCGCGGCTGGAGCAATGGCTGCGTGAGCAGGTCAACGCCGGTTTTTCCAGCGCCGTGTTGATCAACAACGCCGGCGTGGTGCCGCGCATCAGCCCCTTGAGCGATGCGGACGCCGACGATTTGCGCCAGGCCCTGAGTGTTGGCCTGGAAGCCCCCATGCAGCTCAGCTCGGCCTTTTTGCGCGCCACCGAAAGCTGGTCGGCCAAGCGCAAGGTGCTGAACATCTCATCGGGACTGGGCCGCAAGCCCATGGCCTCGCAAACCGCCTATTGCGCGGCCAAGGCCGGCATGGACCACTTCACGCGCTGCCTGGCGCTGGAAGAAGCGCTCAAGCCCAACGGCGCGGCCGTCTGTTCGCTCGCGCCCGGCATCATCGACACCGACATGCAGGTCCAGCTTCGCAGCGCCGACACATCCGTGTTTCCGGATCAGGGCAATTTCCTCCAGCTCAAAAGCAAGGGCCTGCTCAGCTCACCGGAAGACGCGGCCAGCCAGGTGCTGGCCTATCTGGCCAGGCCGGATTTTGGCAGCCAGCCGGTGGCCGACGTCCGGGATTGAGTCGCCCCCACGCTTGTCGCTTCGCGTACTGCGCTGCCCCCCAAGGGGGCTAATTTTCCTAGGGGCAGCCCGTCGGAAAAATAAAGCCCCCACGCTTGTCGCTTCGCGTACTGCGCTGCCCCCCAAGGGGGCTAATTTTCCTAGGGGCAGCCCGTCGGAAAATTACGTGGCTCCGCCAGCTTTCCGCTACTGTTTTTATAGCTGCTTGCGCCCGTGGGATGTGGGGTGGAGGTCGATTTTATGCCTAACCTGGCTGCACTGCCGGGTCAAGATTTCAATCGCGCACCACCAGGATAGGCAGATGGGCGTGGGACAACACTTGCGCGGCCACGCTGCCCAGCACCAACTTGTCCAGCCCGCGGCGCCCGTGCGAGCCCATCACGATCAGGTCGGCCCCGGCCGCACTCGCGGCCTCCAGGATGCCGCGGTAAATGACGTGGTTTTCGACGACAGAGGTTTCGACCGGGACACCGGCCGCCTCCAGCACCAGCGTGGCCCCGGCCAGTGCGTCATGGGCCTCGGCCGTGGCGGCATCGAGGTATTGCGCCTGGCCATAAGAAAAGTCGGTGCCCACGCCGCTGAAGGCATAAGGATTGATCACGTAAATCACCGTCACTGTGCTTTGAAAGGCTTGTGCCAGGCCGCTGGCTTTGCCGATCGCGGTGCGCGATGTCGACGAGCCATCCACCGGCAACAGGATGCGTTTGAACATGATCACGAACTCCTTAAAAATCAGGCTTCGATCTTCACACCCTTCCAGAACGCGACGCGGCCCTTGATGTCTTCCGCTTCGCGTTTGGGATCGGGGTAATACCAGGCGGCGTCGGTGTTCATTTCACCGTTGACCAGCAGCGAGTAATAACTCGCCTGCCCTTTCCAGGCACACATGGTGTGGTGGTTGCTAAAGGTCACGTAATCGCGGTTCAGCGCGCTTTCGGGGAAATAATGGTTGCCTTCGATGGTCACGATGTCGTCGCTTTGCGCAATCACTGCGCCGTTCCAGATGGCTTTCATGAAGTCTTTCTTTCCGCTCAATGCTGATGTTGAGGCTGCTGTGTTGATCGGGGAATATGGGAATAGGGCTCCATGCTACGCCCCCTGGCATGGGCCGCGCCAGCCCGGGGGTTTATGAAGCCTTCCCGACAAGAATAACAGTCAAAAAAAGCCGGTGACGGGCACCGGCGCTTTTTGGCGAGACAGCGACATGAGCCACTCAGTCGCGGCCCCGGCCGTGCTTCTCGCCTCGCCCCTGGTCATCCCTATCACCTTTGTGTTTATGTTTGTCCTTGTGCTTGTCTTTGCCGCGCTCATAGTCATCGTCGCCGTTGACTTTCACAAAATACACCGGCTGGCCGCAGGCGTTGTATTTGGCACAATGCTTGGACCATTTTTTGGCATGGCCAGGCGGCACATGCAGATACATCGGCTGCTGGTGCACTACCACCGCCGGGCGCTGGATGATGACAGGCTGCGCATAAATCAGCGGCGGGGGCGATGCGTTACCGATTTCGATGCGCCCGTAGACGCCCGGCGCCAGCGCGCCTTCAACGGTGGCCGTCGCGTAGGGGCCGGCAGCCATGGCCGCGCCAGCCCACATCGCGGACAACGCGAAAAAGCCAGCCGCGATCAAAGGAATTTTGAGAGGTTTCATAGAGGGGTTTATTTCTTGTAAACAGGGTAAGCCGTAAGCGACGCTGCGCTGAATGCGATTAATCCAGCCGGGGCCGCGGAACCGGCTTTGCCGGGCCGCAGGCGCAGCGCCCCCTCGGGGGGCAGCGAACCACACGCAGTGGGGAGCGTGGGGGCCTTTTTTCAAGCCATGCGCAGATTGTTGCCTTCCACAATCACGCGCGAACCCACCGGCACGGCGCTGGACACTTCCACGGTGCGGGCCGAGCCGTCCTGCATACGCACACGCACCTGGTAGACCGTGACCTTCTTCATGTTTTTCTCGATGGTGTTGCCTGCATAAGCGCCGCCCGCCGCACCCAGCACGGTCATGGCTGTTTTACCGCTGCCGCCACCCACCTGGTGACCCAGCAGGCCGCCCAGCACGCCACCGGCCACCGTGCCCAGACCGACGGTGGTATTGCCGACGTCCACACCGTTGACTTGGCCCTGGCGCTGCACCGCCGTCACGGCTTCCACCGTGCCGCAAGCGGCGCAGACTTCAGGCCGGGGCGCTTGCGCCACGGGCCGGGGCTGGGCCGCCGGCCGGGTGGTCGGTGTGCTGACGGCTTTGCCGGTGTCGGCAAGTTTGTTGACCGGAGGGGTTTTGTCGCCCGGGCTGGCGAGCGCCATGCGTTCGGCCGCATCCGGCTGCGCTTCGGAGCGGTTGACCACCAGCGCGGCGGCCAGCGCCAACACGGTGACGCCGAGGACGGCCACAATGGCAATCAAGGCCTTGCTGTGCTGCAGGCGTTGTGACAAATCGGGCTGGCTAACGGGGTTAACGGGGCTGACCGAGGGGGTGGAGGTGTTTGTATCCATGATGAAAGAGAGATCCTTGTAAGACCCCCCAGTTGTAACCAGCAAATGGCCCGGCATTTGTAGGACGAGGTGACAGTCGTAAGGGAAGGTTTGCGCAAGAAGTACGTGAGGAACAGGCTTGTTGCTTGTCCCCGAGGGCCGCTCCCCGCTGTGGACCGCCCTAGACGCCGCCGTGTGGGTGGGTGGGATCGACCCACAAGACCTGTTCGGGCTTTTCAACCGGCTCGATGTCCAGATTGATGGCCACGGCCTCGCCGTCACTGCGGCAAAGCACACACTCCAGCAATTCGGTCGGGCTGGCGTTGATTTCCTGGTGCGGCACATACGGCGGCACATAGATGAAGTCGCCGGGGCCGGCCTCGGCAGTGAACTGCAGCTGTTCGCCCCAACGCAAACGGGCCCGGCCTCTGACCACGTAGATCACACTCTCCAGCGGGCCGTGGTGGTGCGCGCCGGTTTTGGCATTGGCATGGATGGTGACGGTGCCGGCCCAGAGTTTTTGCGCGCCAACACGGGCAAAGTTGATGGCCGCCTTGCGGTCCATGCCCGGCGTTTGCGCGGTGTTGCCGTCCAGCTGGTTGCCGGCAATCACACGAACGCCATCATGTTTCCAAGGCTCGTCGTGATTGTGATCGTGGGAAGGGGCTGTGCTCATGTCGTGGGTGCCTGCAGGTGAGGTGAAGCAGACCTCAGCCTACACCATCGCAAGGTGCTCAGTCCAGCACCACCACATGCCCTTGTTGCGGGTCCAAGCGCCCGCCATGCAAGTCATCGATCAGTAGTTGCGCCGCTTCAAAACCTTGGTGTTCACGCACCTGCATCCACGGGTCTGACACATCACTCACACGCCGGATAAACGCCAGTTGTGCATCGTTGAAACGTTGGTTCACCACAGCATGGCCCCAGTCGGCATTGCGTTTACGGATTTGCACCGGCGCAAAATAGAACTCGGGCGCGGGCCCCGGCATGTCGAGCTGGCGCAAGAACTGCGTGTTTTGCGCCGAGCCGGCATAACAGTCATAGGCCAGCGATACGCCGAAATGCTGGTGCACGGCGCGGCGCAAGTTTTCGTCGCCTGAAAAATCGACATACACCGTGGGCTTGCCGGGATTAATCTGCGGCAGTTCGTCATACGCGGCCACAGCGCTATAACAACCCAGCCCTTCCACAAAACCCTTGTTGCGTGCCGATGTCAGCGCGATACGTTGGATCTGCGGATACGCCTCCAGGCAAAAAGCCGTGCCGTACGCGGTTTTGCTGGAGGCGCTTGAAAACACCAGTTGCTGCGCGCCGAAAAATGCTTTGTCCTGCAAAAAATCAGCCAGCATGAAAGAGGTGATGAACAACGGGCGCACCAGCATCTGGTAGTTTTCATCGGCTTCGCGGTAAGCCGCATCGGCACTGCAACGCATGTACTGGTTGTAGGCCGAGGTCAGTGTTTTGCGGTGGGCCGCACCATCGTAAAAACCGCGCGGCGTCACACGTTCCGGCCACACCCGCAACTGGCTGGCGATGGGGAAATAACCGTAAAAACGTTCGCCCACCGCCACCCCATCCACCGTGGAGGCGATCACATCGGCAAAACCCCAGACCGGCATGTGGCCGAAACCGTCTTCCCCGGTGGGGAAAAAATCCCAGTACTGCATGGCCTCGCCAAAAGCCGCATAAGTGATGTTGTTGGTGGTGAGGGCCACACGCCTGATTTTCAGCAACACCTCACCGCTGGAAAGCGCTGTGTCGCCGGACTGCTCAACAGCAATGCGGGTGTGATTCAATGCATCTTTGCGCGTCAGCAGCCGTGTCCATGGGGACGGAGAGTTCATGGTGCGTCTTCCTATGAAAGTTAGTCGAACAGGTCAGCACCAATGTATAGCCGCCGCACGCCCTCCGGGTTCGGAAAACCAGCCGCTGCGGCAGCCCCCAGCCCCGCCGCCGCCAAACCCCTGAAACGCCCCACACAGGCCCGCGCGGTGTTCACTGTGCAAGCCATTTACGACGCGTTTGTTCGGATTTGGCGCCGCGACGGCTGGGGTGGCGTGAGCACCCGCGCCGTGGCGCTGGAAACCGGTGTCGCTGTCGGCACCTTGTACGACTATTTCCCCAACAAGTCAGCGTTGCTGTCCGGTTATGTGCGGCATTGCATGGAACAGTTGTTGCAGGCAATTGAACAGCAGGCGGTGGCGCCGACTGAGCTGCCCTGGCAGGCGCGCCTGCAGACGCTGGTGCGCCTGAGCTGCGGGGTGCATACGCCAGAGCTGCCCTGGTTTGACGCCGGCATGTTGGCCCAGGAAGCCGGCATTGCCAAGGCCAAACACCACAGGCGTGTGTACGAGGAATTGCTCGCCGCGTGGGTCCAGGTGTTTACAGCCTGCCACGACCTGTCCACACAACCCAGCGCCGAGGCCATCCAGGCCATGCATCTGTCGGTCTGGGGCGGTCGGCGTTACGGTTTGCTGATCGGCTTGAGTGAGGCGGAAGCCGCGCAGTGGGCCTTGCAAATGGAGCGCCTTTGCCTGGCGCTGATCAGCGAAGGCTAAACCTTTTCCGCTTGGGCTGTCGCGACACACAACTCGGCCGCCAGCAATTCGTAAGAGCGCCGCCGCGCCGCCGCATCGTGTGTCCAGGTGATTACCACCATGTCTTCTACCGCCAAGGTTTCGGCCAGCGCCCGTAATTTGTGCGCCACCTGCGGCCCGCTGCCCACCAGTGCCGTGTTTCTGAGCTTGTCGGCCGCCTGTTGTTCCGCTGCGGTGTAGGGCCTGGCAGCCACTTCGGCCGGCGACTGCAGTGGGCCCAACACGCCCTGGTTGCGGTCTATTTTCCAGCGTTCACGGCTTGAAAAATGCTGCCAGGCCTCGTCTTCGCTGTCGGCGGCCAGCGCCCAGACACACAGCGCGGCTTGCGGCGTCGGGTGTTGCGGGCTGGGACGGTACAGCTCACGGTAGGTGGCCAGCGCTTCTTCGGCGCCCTGCCCATCGGTGATGAAATAGGCAAACGCATAAGGCAGGCCGTAGTGGGCCGCCAGTTGTGCGCCGTAGTTGGAACTGCCCAACATCCACAAGGTGGGCGTGCTGGGGCCTGTGGGCTGGGCGACCACACCACGGCCCGGATGGCCTTCAGGCAGCTCGCTGCCGCCCACCCAGGCCTGCAACTCGCGCACCTGCAAGGGAAAACGATCGGCCGCATGGTGGGCCTGGGGATTGAGCAGCTGCGCCGTGCGCCCGTCCGAACCCGGCGCGCGGCCCACACCCAGGTCGATACGCCCGGGCGCCAGCGCCTCCAGCACACGGAACTGCTCGGCCACTTTCAGCGCCGAATAATGCGGCAACATCACGCCGGCGCTGCCGATGCGGATACGCTGCGTGGTCGCAGCGATGGCGGCCATCAGCACCTCGGGGGCGCTGCCGACAATGCTGGGGTGGCTGTGGTGCTCGCTGAGCCAGAAGCGCTCGTAACCCAGGGCCTCGCAGTGTTGGGCCAGGGACAGGGTTTCGCGGATGGCGGTGTCGGCGCTGCGGCCGGTCACGGCGATGGATTGGTCAAGAACAGAGAGTCGGATCATGGCCTGACTATAGCCAGAGTACAGCGCCAGCGCCGGTCTGTTCCAATAGAGGGTTCACGCCAGCCACCAACCAGAAAAATCACCATGGCACTCAAAGCCACCATCTACAAAGCCCAGTTGCAACTCTCCGACATGGACCGCGGCGTCTATGCGGATCACAACGTCATCATTGCCCGCCACCCGTCCGAGGCCGATGAACGCATGATGATCCGCCTGCTGGCCTTTGCGCTCAATGTGCCCGCCGACGACAACAAGGGCAAACTCGACTTCGCCAAGGACTTGTGGGACGTGGACGAACCCGCGCTTTGGCACAAGGACTACACCGAGCAGATCCTGCACTGGGTAGACGTGGGCCAGCCCGATGACAAACGCCTGATGCGTGCGGCTGGCCGCGCCGAGCGGGTCAGCGTATACAGCTTTGCGAGCAGCACGCCGGTCTGGTGGAAAAACATCGAAACCAAACTCACCCGAGCCTCCAACCTGGTGGTCTGGCAGATCGAGGCCGCCGAAAGCCAGGCGCTGGCCAAACTGGCCGAGCGCAGCATGCAATTACAGGTGACGGTGCAGGACGGAACGGTGTGGATGAGCACGGCGCTTGGTTCCGTCGAAATCACACCGCGCCGGCTGACGGCCGGCAGCTAAACCGTCAGGACGCTGGGCCGGTCTGCTGCTGGTAAGGCGGCAGGCGCGCGCCGCAGTTAAAGCAAAAATCAGCGCCCGGGCCATGGCCTTCGGTCAGGCATTCATGGCAGGTGCGTGTGGTCGGCGCCTGTGAGACCTGCATCTGCCGCTGCGCCGCCATCTCCGCCGTCACGATGCCGGTGGGCACGGCCAGAATGCCCCAGCCCATTAACATCATGAAAGACGCAATCAGCCGCCCCAGGTCGGTCTGGGGTGTGATGTCGCCATAACCTACCGTTGTCACCGTGCTGATGGCCCAATACACCGAGGTGGGAATGCTGGTGAAGCCGTTGGTCTGGCCTTCGATTACGTACATCACCGTGCCCATGACCAGCACCACCATCAGCACCGCCGATAAAAACACCAGGATTTTCCGGCCGCTGGCCGCCAGCGCACGGCCCAAAAACTGGTACTCGGCCACATAAGCGGCGAGTTTGAACACCCGGAACACGCGCAGCAGGCGCAAGACCCGCACGTCGATGAGTGCATGCAGCCCCGGAAAAAATAGCGCCAGGTAAGTCGGCAACACGGCAATCAGGTCGATGACGCCGAAGAAGCTGCCCGCATACTGACGCGGCCTGCGCACACACAGCAGACGCACCACGTACTCGGCCGTGAACAGCAGCGTGAACATCCATTCCAGCACCGTGAACACCCGGCCATAGGCCAGATGCAAAGACTGCACGCTATCGGCCATGACCACGGCAATGCTGAGCAGGATGAGCCCGATCAGGCTCAGGTCAAACAGGCGCCCGGCGCGGGTGTCCGCCTCGAAAATAATCGTGTACAAATGCAAGCGCCAGCCGTCCAGCGGCTTGTCGATCGAGGGCAAATGGGGGGGAGGAAGTGGTTTGGCCATGTTTGCCGGGACGCGCGGGAAGGCGACGCAGTTGTTGAATTTGTTGGAGGCACACCTTACCCGAGTTCCGCCCCCTACAGGAATTGGCGGGCCGTCTGCGGCCTGCAGGAAAACAATCACCCTCACCATTCGCTATGAATTGGATAGCTGCTTGCGCTTTCCAGATAAGGGCTAGAGGCTTTTTTTTGCTTAAGAATTTGATGTGCCTAGCTTCAAGCGTCACGCTGCACCTGTGGCTTGTTCTGGACAGTAGGCCTGACTCCCCACTCCCACCCCTAGCCCCTCCCTCGCCCCGCTGGGCGATGGAGGGGGACTTCATTTGGTCTTGTGTGCTGCAAGCGCGTGCATGAATGACGGCCACTTGTGTGTCGACATGACGCGCTTAGCGCGTCATGTCTCCCCGTATTGGTATTCTGATTCTTTGTCACCCCGTTTGGCCGGGCCGAGGAGCGCAGGCAAAAGCGGATCAGGGCTCGCGATTGTCTGAGGCGAAGCCGAGTTCGAGCGAGACCCCGCTTTTGGCGAGAACCGCAGGCTGCCCGCAGCGCAGCGAAGGGACCCGGACAGTCGGGTCGCCTTTCTTTTCCTTAGGTTTCTTTGGCGAAGCAAAGAAAAGTAAGTCGCCCGCCGGGGCGAGACCCGGCTTGCTGGCCAACAACAGGAACAAGATCAAAGACAAGATTTCGAAAGCTGCAACTGCAAAAACGACTTAACCCTGAACCTCTTCCGCTTCCTGCAAGGTGCGCCACATCACCTTGCCCGAGCCGCTTTTCGGCAATGCATCGACAAACTGCACAACACGCGGGTATTTGTAGGCCGCCATGTTGTCCTTGCACCAGTTGATGATGTCGTCTTCGCTGGTCTGGCCTTTGGCTGCGGCGCGCAACACCACCACGGCCTTGACGGTTTCGCCACGGTAGGCGTCACTTGTCGAGATGACGCAGGCCTCCTGGACCGCCGGGTGTTTGAACATCAGGGACTCCACCTCGGCCGGCCAGACCTTGAAGCCCGACGCATTGATCATGCGTTTGAGCCGGTCGGTGATGAAGAAATAGCCGTCCTCGTCCACCCGCCCCAAATCGCCCGAACGGAAAAAGCGTTTACCCTCGAACTCGATAAACGCCGCCGCCGTGGCTTCAGGTTGTTTCCAGTAGCCCGAAAAATTCTGCGGCCCACACATGATGATTTCGCCCTGCTCGCCCTGCGGCATTTCCTGCTGGGTCAGCGGGTCGATCACGCGGGAATCCGTGCTGACAAAAGGAATGCCCAGGCACTGCTGCTTGGTCGCATCAGCCGGGTTGCTGTGGGACGGCGCGGCGGTTTCCGTCAGGCCATACCCTTCCGCAAAACGCAGGCCGTACTGCTCCCAGAGGCGCTGGGCCACGGCCTGCGGCATGGCCGCACCGCCGCCACCGATGGCTACCAGGCTGCTCAGGTCAAAACTCGCAAAGTTCGGGCTGGCCAGCAGGTCTATCACCATGGTCGGAATGTTGGTCCAGTGGGTCACGCGCCAGCGCGAGATCAGCCGCCCGGCCAGCTCGCGGTCCCAGCGCGGCATGATGACCAGGGTGGCCCCGCCGTAAATCGACGCATGCAACACCGACACCATGCCGGTGATATGAAACATGGGCACCACCGACAACACCACGTTTTCAAAGGTGGCGTTGCCCCACAGGCAACTGCCAACGGCGTTGTGCATGATGCTGGCATGGGTGTGCATACAGCCCTTGGGCAAACCGGTGGTGCCGCTGGTGTAAGGCAACACGGCCAGATCCTGAGGCGTGGCGGTATGCGCCGGCAAGGTGTCGACATCGCCTTGCAAAGCCTGGTCCCAGCTCATGGCGCTGCCGCCGTCCAGCACCGGCAAGTCATGTTGTGTGGCCAGCCAGCCCTGCCAGGCCGCGGGCAAGGCTTCTGCGCCCTGCTGGGCCGCCAAATCAAAGGTATCGCTGTAATGGCTGACGATCATGTGCCGCAGTTGATCCGCCGGTGCCAGCTGGGCATTGGCTTTGGCCAGCTCAGGCGCCAAGTCGGCTGCGATGATGGCCACCGTGGCATCCGGGTCGGTGATGTAGTGTTTGAGTTCCTCGGCGCGGTTCATGGGATTGACCGGCACCACCACGGCGTTGGCGCGCAGGATGGCAAAGTGGGCAATCACCCATTGCGGGCAGTTCTGCATGTCCAGCAGCACCCGGTCACCAGCCTGCACACCCAGCCCATGCAGGGTGGCTGCCAGGCGTTCGGCTTGTTGCAGCAGCTCGGCATAGGTGACAACCTGGCCAAAAAAGACCAGCGCGGGCTTGTCCGGAAAACGCAGGGCGCTGACCGTCAGGTTGTGCCACAGCGAGGTGGCGGGCGGGCTGATGCGATGCGGCAGGCGTTTAGGCCAGAACTTGTAGTGAGGGCGGTCCATGGAATCTCCTTGAACCCCAGCCTAACGCGCCCGCCAGATCGCGGCATCGGGGAAGACGCTAGCTGGGTCACGTCCGCGACGCTGTTTATCATGGCTCACTATTGCATAACAAGGAGACCCCCCATGTTCACTCCCCAGCGCGCCCTCGCCGCCTTGCTGATCGCGGCCAGTTCCGCAGCCCTTGCCGCCTTTCCGGAAAAACCCATACGGGTGGTGATTGGTTTCCCGGCCGGCGGCCCGCTGGACCAGCATGCCCGCCTGCTGAGCGAGCGCCTGCAGGCGGTGTTGGGCCAGCCCGTGCTGATCGACTACAAAAGCGGCGCGGGCGGCACCGTGGGTGCACAAGAGGTGATGAAAGCCCAGCCCGACGGCTACACCCTGATGCTGGCCAACACCGGGGTGATGGTGATCAACCCGGCGCTCTACAGCAAGCTGCCCTACAACACCTTGCGCGACTTCACGCCGATTGCCCGCACCGCCATGCAGCCGCTGGCCTTGCTGGTCAATCCCAAGCTGCCGGTCAAGACGCTGAAAGAATTTGTCGACTACACCCGCGCACGACCCGGGCAAATCAACTACGGCTCGGCCGGCAACGGCGGCATCAGCCACCTGGTGCCCGAGATGTTCAAAAACGCCACCGGTCTGTTCATGGTGCACATCCCCTACCGCGGCAGCGCCCCGGCCTTCACCGACCTGATGGGCGGCCAGGTGCAGTTCATGGGCGAGTCGATTCCGCAGGCGGCCAGCTACCACAAGCAGGGCAAGGTGCGTGCGCTGGCCGTGACCAGCAAGGAGCGCAACCCCGCGCTGCCGGATATCCCCACCGTGATCGAGTCGGGCTTCAAGGGTTTTGAGGTGGTTGGTTTTTACGGCTTTCTCGCGCCCGCCGGCCTGCCCAAAGACGTGACGGCCAAATTGAGCGATGCTTTCAAACAAGTCATGGCCAACCCCGAAATCCGCAACCGCATGGTGACGCAGGGCGCGGACCCGGCCTTCATGGGCAGCGAGGAGTTTGGCCAGTTCCTGGCCACGGAGACACCGCGCTGGGCCCAGGCCGTCAAGGCCTCGGGCGCGAAGCTGGATTGAGTGCAGAACCCCTCTCGGGGGGTTTGCCGCTGGTTCCACGAAGCCAGAGACAAAATCTGGCGGGGCTGCCGCCTTTGAGGCCGGCCTAAGCCTCGGCGACCACTGCCAGCACAAACGCCGTCTTGGCCTCGGTGTAGGCCTCGCGATCCGCGCCATGTTGCGCTGCCAGTGCCTGTTTCAACAAGGCATAAGACTGCGCCAACACCGGGTCGGTACGCAAGCTATCCCGAAAATACAGGCGGCGGCGCCACTCGGTGTCGCCCAGCACCACCAGATGCAGGTGATGGGTGCGCCGGCCCTGGTCCCAACGCATGAACCAGCGGCGCTCACTCAGCGTGGCGTTGAACTCGGCGGAGGTGGTGTAGCTGGACGCCAGCAACGGACCGACCAGTACATCCGCCACCGCCATGGACGCCACCCCGGCCAAGATGTCGATGATGGGTTTGGCCGGCATGCCCGGCATGGCCGTGCTGCCGATATGCTGGATGTCCAGCAACTGCAGCGGAAACAAGCTTGCCAAGCGTTGGCGCTCGGCCTCGAACAGCGCTGGCCACACCGCGTCATAAGGAACCAGCGCCACGTCTTCGTGGATGGCCTGCTGCAGCGACGCCTGCGGCGTCATGTCAATGCGGGCTCTTCAAACGCAGCAAGCTCAGGCCCAGCAGGCCAAACGCACCACCACACACACGGTTGAACAAGCGGGCGCGCTGGGGCGTGCCCAACCAGCGATGGGTATGGCGCGCCAGCAGTACATAAGCCATGTGGGAGCTCAAGACGCAGGCGGCAAAAGCGCTGGTCAAAGCCAGGAATTGCGGCACCATGGGTGCCTGGGCATGGATGAACTGCGGAAACAGCGCGGTGAAAAACAGAATACTTTTCGGGTTGGTCAGCGCCACCAGCAGGCCTTGGCGAAACAAGAAGGCATTGGTTTTTTCGGTCTGCGCCTCGGTCGGCAAAGGTTTGTCAAACATCGAGGTCTGGCTGGTCCACTGGCGGTAGCCCAGGTAAATCAGATACAGCGCGCCCAGGGTCTTGAGCACCGCAAACAACCAGGCCGAACTGTGCAGCAAGGTGCCCAGGCCGGCCATCGCCGCGCCGGACACGGCAAACACCCCCAGCACATTGCCGGCCGAGCTGCACAAGGTTTTGCGCGGCCCCCAGGCCACGGCGTTGGACACCGCCAGCAAAATGCCCGGCCCGGGGCTGAAGGCGGTGACCAGGGAAATGGTGATAAACAGGAGCCAGGCGGAAGCGGTCATGGATGCAAAAAGTGGGATCGGTTGGACAGAGATCGAATTTACCCCAGCGAGCCAGGGTTTGCAGGGCGGCGCCGAATGCCCGCAATTCGGAGGATTCGGATATAAGGCGGCGTGAAAAGTCTGCGGCCCGCCTCACGCAGCACACACACCAGCGACAGCGTTTGCTGCGGACACATCAAGCCAACGGTATCCCCTTGCGGCCCGGCTGTCAGCGTGATCCAGCCGTCCTGTTCGATCAGGTAGGGCTGCCCCGGCGGCGCCAGCCGGGTGCGGCTGCGAAAGACCTGTTCGCCCAGCCAAAGCGGTGCGCCGGTCACGCTCAAGGCGCCCGCGCTGCTGGCCAGGCAAGTCCCCGCTTTGGCCTGCAAAAGTCGGGATTCGCCAGCGCCTAGTTGGACGAAAGTTTGAAGATCAGGGGGGTGGTACATGGCAGTCTCGATTCGTAAAAGATGCCTTGAGATTACCGAGGGGGCCGGCGGCCCGACAGGGGCAATCCATGCCTTTCTGTATCGGTACAGATGGTGTTTGATGCATCTGTTATGGTTCGATTTCAGCCCATCTGTGGCTGTGTCACGACTCTTCTTTCACTGATCATTGAGCCATGGACGCGCAACCGCTTTACCTTCGGCTTTCAGGCCATTACCGCCAGGCCATCCAGTCGGGCGTGTTGCTGCCCGGCCAACGCATGCCCTCGATCCGGGCCTTGACCCGGCTGCACCAGGTCAGCTTGTCCACGGCCGTGGAGGCCTGCCATACGCTGGAAGACGAGGGCCTGCTGGAGGCTAGACCCCGTTCGGGTTATTTTGTGCTCAAGCGGCGCCGCCTGGAGATTCAGCCGCCCAGCGAGCCGGAGGCCGGTCGCAAACTCGATCCGGCACAGTACGTCGGCATCCATGACCGGGTGTCGGACTTCGTCGCCAAATGTGAGGTCTATCCGCTGGTCACCAACCTGGCGGGCACCTACGGCTCGCCGGACATGTACCCGGCCGAAGCCCTGAAAAATGCCGCGACCCGGGCCTTGCGCAAACACCCCCAGATGCTGGTCAATGCGCCCGACATGCTCAATGATTCGCCCCTGAATGCCGTGCTGGCCAGGCGGGCGCTGGAAGCCGGCATGCGGTTGTCGGCAGAAGACATCCTGGTGACACACGGCTGTATCGAGGCGCTCAATGTCGCGCTGCGCGCGGTGGCGCAAGCGGGCGACACCGTCGCCGTCGAGTCACCGACCTACCACGGGCTGCTGCAAATTCTGGAAAGCTTAGGGCTGCGTGCGCTGGAGATTCCCACCAGCCCCCAAACGGGGCTGTCCGTGGAAGCGCTGGAGCTGGCTTTGCGAACCCATGACAGGATCAAGGCCGTGGTGGTCATGCCCAATTTTCACAACCCGCTGGGCAGCGTGATGCCGGACACGGAAAAAGAAAAGCTGGTAGCGCTGTGCGAGCGCCAGCAGGTGGCGCTGATCGAGGACGACACTTACGGTGCCTTGGGCCATGACGACATTCCCCTGAAAGCGGCCAAGGCCTGGGACAAGCCCGGCAAGCTGGGCAACGTGATTTATTGCGCGTCGCTGCGCAAAACGCTGGCGCCCGGCCTGCGCCTGGGCTGGATGGCCGGCGGGCGCTGGCAGGCGCGCATCCAGATGCTCAAGTACACACAAAGCCGCGCCAACGAGGCGCTGGCCCAGTTCACCGTCGCCGAATTCATGGCCTCCAGCGCCTATGACCGCCACATGGCCAGGCTGCGCCGCCAGCTCAATGGGCAGCGTGCGCAGATGGCCGAGGCGATCGCAGCGCACTTTCCGGCGGGCACCCGGCTGTCCGTGCCCGGCGGCAGCATGTTGCTGTGGGTGGAGTTGCCGCCCGGTACCTCGGCGCAAGCGGTGTTCGAGGCGGCCATCCGGCAGGGCATACGCGTGGCGCCCGGCTCCTTGTTTTCCAACTCCAACCGCTTTGACCATTTTTTGCGCATCAGTTGCGGCTTTTCGTTTTCCAGCCAGACCGAGCAGGCGTTGCGTCAACTGGCCGCCCTGGTGTCCGCGCAGCTTCCGACCCATCCGGCATAAGCGCGGTCAACACTTAAACTGGAGGCTGCTCCAGCCCCAGACGCTCTTTTTTTGATAGCTGCTTGCGCCCGTCGGTATTGGACGCAAGGCCAATTTCATCCTCAACTTCGGCGTTTTAACTGCGCCGCCACCTCATCCCCGACACTGATGACCACCCCTCAAGACCAGCTCACCACCCTGTCCCAGGCGCTGCAACAGTTGCGCGGCGATGCCCTGGCCGTACCGGCGTTTTCGCATCTGACGCAAAGCCAGCCCGAGTTGCTGGCGGCCCTGCCGGCCCCCTTCGCCGAAGTCTTGCAAACCCTGCTGGACCGGCTGGAATCCAGCGCCTTGTTCAGCGAAGAAAGCTGCTCTTTCAGCCAGATAGCGCTGCTCGACAACCTGCAGCTATGGCTGGACAAGGCGCAGTTGCAACTCGACAAGCCCAAACCCACATGAATACCGCCGTCCCGGTTACCCTTTTGTATGTCGGTGACCCGATGTGCTCCTGGTGTTACGGCTTTGCCGTGCCGCTGACGCAGCTGCGGGCGCAGTTCCCCGCGCTGCCGGTGAAACTCATGCTGGGTGGCCTGCGCGCCTACAACACGCAGGTCATGGATGCAGCCCTGAAAAACAAGCTGCGCCAGCACTGGGGCCATGTGGCCCAACGTTCAGGCCAGCCATTTTCCGATCACCTGTTCGAACGCGAGGATTTCATCTACGACACCGAACCGGCCTGCCGCGCGGTGGTCACGGTACGCCAGCAGGCGCCCGAACTCGCGCTGCCCATGTACGAAGCGATCCAGCAGGCCTTTTACGCCCAGGGCCGGGATGTGACCCAGGCGGCCGTGCTGGCGAAACTCTGGCAGCAGGTGTCCGGCCCAGCCGGGCAGGCCCTGGATTTCCTGCGCACCTTCGACAGCGACGCGGCCAGGCAAGCCACACGTGATGATTTTTCGCAGGTCCAGCGCTGGGGCATCAGCGGCTTTCCGACCCTGCTGGTGTTGGCCCAGGGCCAGGCCCATCTGCTCAGCAACGGTTACACCGAAGCCGAGGTGTTAGCCGACCGCCTGGCACCTTTCATCACCGCGCCGCCTACGCCCTGATCCCGTTTACACGTGGCGCTTCTTCGCCGCGGATAGCACCGCCGGCGGTGCGGTTTGTTCGTCGGCCAACTGGTGTAAGGCTTCGATGATGTGACAGTGGCTGTCGCTGCCGTCGCAACGTTTGCGCAGGGACTGCAGGTCTTTCTCCAGCGCTTTTAATTCGGCCAACCGCGCACGCACATGGCCCAGGTGGCCATCCAGCGCCTCACGGGCCGTGTCGCAATCGCTTTTGTTGTTCAAGTCCAGCGCCAGCAAAGTGCGCACTTCGTCCAGCGACATGTCCATGGCCCGGCACAGGCGGATAAAGCGCAGCTGATGCAGGTCATTCTCACTATAAAAACGATAGCTGTTCTCGCCCCGGCCCTGCGGGCTGAGCAGCTGTTCTTTCTCATAAAACCGGATGTTGGCGGTGCTGACGCCGCTGCGGCGCGCGGCTTCGCCGATCTGATAACCCTGGGCGGGCAATGGACTTGAACGCGACATGGCTTGACCTTGAAGTGACTTGAGGCTTTCCAATCATGCCATCAACCAAGGAAATCCTATGTCTGCGCATTGCAACCACCACCACGCTGGCCCCGCCGACGCCGGCAGCAGCCCACGCTACCGGAAAATTCTCTGGATCGCACTGGCCGTCAACCTCGCCATGTTTGGCGTGGAAATAGGCGCTGGCTTCCAGTCCGGTTCGGTCTCGCTGCTGGCCGATGCCATCGACTTTTTTGGCGATGCCGCCAACTACGGCGTGACCCTGGCGGTCTTGTCCCTGGGCCTGGCCTGGCGCGCCCGCGCCGCGCTGCTCAAGGCCGGCAGCATGATGCTCTTCGGCGTGTTTGTGCTGGGCCGGGCCGCGTGGGTGGCCACGCAGGGCGGCGCACCGGAAGCCATTACCATGGGCGCCATCGGCCTGCTCGCGCTGCTGGCCAATGTCGGCGTGGCGGCCCTGCTGTATGCCTACCGCGAAGGCGATGCCAATATGCGCAGCGTCTGGCTGTGTTCGCGCAACGACGCCGTCGGCAACCTTGCCGTGATGCTGGCCGCGCTGGGGGTGTTCGGCACCGGCAGCGCCTGGCCCGACCTGGCCGTGGCCAGCGTGATGGCCGGTCTGGCTATCAGCGGCGGTGTCTCGGTCTTGAAACAGGCGAGGCAGGAATTGCGCTGGAACCAGGCGAGTTGACGCGGGTTTTCAGTCATAAAATTTGAACTATTGATCCCTGCCTGTATCATTCACCCATGCGCCATCTGTTGCTCGTCCTCATGATCGTCCTGCTGCCCCTGCGCGGCTGGGTCGGTGACGTGATGGCGACCGAGATGGCTGCGCCGCGTCTGGTGCAAGTACAAGCCGCTATGGAAACCGTAGCTGATCACGCTGATACAGCGGGGGCTAGCACCCATTTTTACCATGCATCCGCGCCCTTGGCAGCGGCCCAGGCCACGCCCGATTGCGCCGGCCATGACGCAGGCGACTCGGCCCCCAGCAGCGACGCGCATTGTGCATCCTGCGCCTTGTGCCAGGCCTGCCACATCGTGGCCTTGTCGCCCCCGGCGGCCCAGGCCCTGCCCGTGTTGAGTCCTTTCATGCCACCGCATTCGCCGGTGGCGTCCTTCGCCAGCGCCGATACTGCGCTGGGCCAAAAACCACCGATTTCCTGAAGCCCAGGCCCGTACTGGGTCTGTACCAGCCTCCGGCACGCGCGGCCCACGCCGCCCTGCCCGGATCACCGCGATTTTTTCAATCGCCCGCTTGTATTTCAGGAGACTTTTGTGGACATCCGTATCATTTTCAAACCGCTTGCCGGACTGGCTGTGCTGCTGCCTTGGTCAGCCAGCATCGCCCAGGCCCAGACGCCGGCAGCACCGCCACCGGCCAACACACCGACCCAAGCTGCACCAGCACCCTTCCGTTCGGCGCTGGAGAACTACCAGCCCTACACCGACGAAAAAATCGCGCCCTGGAAAGCCGCCAACGAACAGGTAGACCGCAACGGCGGCTGGCGCGCCTACGCCAAAGAAGGCCGAGCCGCCGCGTCACCCGCCACCACCCCCCAAGCCGATCCGCACGCCGGACACGCCAAACCGTGAGGGGCGCACTGATGAACAAGATATTTCGCTACAGCGCCCTGGCCACGGCCTGTTTGGTGCTGGCCGGCTGCGCCTCGGTCGGCATGGACCAAGCCATCAAGGACACCAACACCGACCGCCAGGACTTCACCCAGGGCAAGCTGGAACTCAGCCGCACGGCCGAGCAACAGGAAGCGCGCCGCAAACTCAGCAGCGAGTTGCTGGACCAGCCTTTGCGCATGGACGACGCCGTTCAGCTCGCCCTGGCCAACAGCCCGGCCGTGCAAGCCCTGCTGGCCCAAAGCTGGGCCGACATGGCGCAGGCCAGGCAGACCGGCCGCATCGCCAACCCCATCTTCAGTTTTGAACGGGTACGCGCCGGTGACGAACTGGAACTGGGCCGACTGCTGTCGTTCGGACTGCTCGATCTGTTGACGCTGCCGCACCGCCAGGCCATTTCGCGTGGTCAGGTGGCACAGGCCAAGGTCCAGCTCAGCACCAATGTGGTGGAACAAGTCACCCAGGTACGCCAGGCCTGGGTACGCGCCGTAGCCGCGCAGCAAAACCTGCACTATGCAAGCCAGGTCAAGCGCACGGCGCAAGCCAGCGCGGAACTGGCGCGGCGCATGCAACAGGTGGGCAACTTCACCAAGTTGCAGCGCGCGCGCCAGCAAAGTTTTTATGCCGATAGCGCGGCCCAACTGGCCCTGGCGCAACACGCGGCCACGGCCAGCCGGGAAGAACTGGTGCGGCAACTGGGCTTAAACGATAAGCAAACCGCAGCGTTGAAACTGCCAGAACGCCTGCCCGACCTGCCCCAACAGGCGCTGCCCGTGGCGGTGGTGAATACCAGCGCCACGCAACAACGTCTGGATGTGCAGATGGCGCGTAACCAGCTCGACATCGCCGGCAAGTCTCAGGGCTTGAACCTGCTGACCAGCCTGGTCGATGTGGAACTGGGCATACGCCGGGACACGGTGTTCGACAACAGCAAAGGCACCAGCACAGCGCGCAAAGGGTTTGAGCTGGACATTCGCCTGCCCCTCTTCGACTGGGGCAATGTCCAGCGCGACGCAATGAATGCGCAATCTCTGGCGGCGGCCAACCGTTATGAAAACACGGTGCGCAAGGCCTCGTCGCAGCTGCGGGAAAGTTATTCGGCTTACCGCACGGCGTACGACGTGGCCGCGCATTACCGCGATGAAATTGTGCCGCTGCGCAAAACCATGGCTGAAGAAAACCAGCTGCGTTACAACGGCATGCTGATAGGCGTCTTCGAGCTCCTGGCCGACACCCGCGACCAGATCGGCAGCGTGATGGCGGCGATCAACGCCAGTCAGCAGTTCTGGCTGGCCGATGCCGCACTCGCCGCCTCGCTGACCGGCCGACCGGCCACCACGACCACCCTGTCTTCAGCCGCCGGCGGTGCTGCCGCCGACGCCGCGCACTGAGCCGCGGCATCCCCTCATTCAACGGACGATTTATGACGAACAGAAGAAACTTTTTGGCGGGTGCCGGCGCCTTGACCAGCGCCGTGGCCGCCGCCTCGGTCAGCAAGGTGGCCATGGCCGCCCTGCCCGAACCCGTGTTGCAGACCAGCCCCGACACCATGGCGCCGCTGGTGCCCAACACCGGCCGGCCCTACAACCCGGTGGTCACCCTCAACGGCTGGACCCTGCCTTGGCGCATGAACCAGGGCGTGAAGGAATTCCACCTGGTGGCCGAACCGGTGGTGCGCGAAATGGCGCCCGGCTTCAAGGCCCACCTGTGGGGTTACAACGGCCAGTCGCCCGGCCCGACCATCGAAGTCGTGGAAGGCGACCGTGTGCGCATTTTTGTCACCAACAAGCTGCCCGAACACACCAGCGTGCACTGGCATGGCCAACGCCTGCCCAATGGCATGGACGGCGTGTCGGGCCTGACCCAGCCAGCGATTCCGGCGGGCAAAACCTTTGTCTACGAATTTGTGGCGCGCCGGCCCGGCACCTTCATGTACCACCCGCATGCGGACGAGATGACACAAATGGCCATGGGCATGATGGGTTTCTGGATCACACACCCCAAAACCAGACACCCATTGATCGACGAGGTGGACCGCGACTTTGTGTTCCTGCTCAACGCCTACGACATCGATCCCGGCGCCTACACGCCCAAGATCATGACCATGCTGGACTTCAACCTGTGGACCTGGAACAGCCGGCTTTTTCCCGGCATCGATCCGCTGGTGGTGCGCAAGAACGACAAGGTGCGTATCCGCGTCGGCAACCTGACCATGACCAACCACCCGATTCACATCCACGGGCACGAATTCACCGTCACCGGCACGGACGGCGGTCCGACCTCCAAAACAAGTCGCTGGCCGGAGGTCACCACCGATGTGGCGGTGGGTCAGATGCGGCAGATCGAGTTCCTGGCCGACGAAGAAGGCGACTGGGCTTTTCATTGCCACAAGAGCCACCACACCATGAACGCCATGGGCCACGAGGTGCCCACCATGATTGGTGTGGACCACCGCAAGGTCGCCGGCGAGATCAGCAAGTTGCTGCCCGACTACATGGTGATGGGTGAACGCGGCATGGCCGACATGGCCGAGATGGAAATGCCGCTGCCAGACAACACCGTGCCCATGATGACAGGCACCGGCCCTTTCGGCTCGGTCGAAATGGGCGGCATGTTCTCTGTGCTCAAGGTGCGCAAGAACCAGAAACCCGGCGACTACAAGGATCCGGGCTGGTACCAACATCCGGCCGGTGAAGTGGCTTATGAATGGACGGGCGCCTTGCCCAACCCCGCGCGTTTTGCGGCCGAAGGCGGTAAATCCATGCCGGTGCGCAACAAGCCGGCCAAAGACATCGAAGTCCAGGTCCGCAAACCCTCAGGCCATGCCGGTCACTGAGGCCGTCCCGCTCACATGCATATTCACAACGTTTAAAGGAAATTTGACCATGAAAACCTTGAAAGTCCTTCCCGTCCTGACCTTGACCGCAGCCTTCCTGGGCGTCTCGCTGGGCGCGGCCTCCAGCGCCTGGGCGCACGGCGACGAGGCGCACGCCAAGCCGGCCGGTCCCGTCAAAAAGGAACAAAAACCCTGGGGCGTGGCCGGAGACGCCAAATCGGCCAAACGCACCATCACCGTCACCATGACCGACAACATGCGTTTTTCACCGGAGCGCATTGACGTCAAACAGGGCGAAACCGTGAAAATTGTGGTCGTCAACAAAGGCGCCATCCTTCACGAATTTGTCATGGGCACAAAAATAAACTTGGATGCGCATGCCGCGATGATGATGAAATTCCCGACCATGGAACACGAAGAGCCCTACATGGCGCACGTGAAGGCCGGCCAAAGCGCGGAGATTGTCTGGACCTTCAACCGCTCCGGCGACTTCGACTTTGCCTGCCTGATCGCCGGCCACTA
Source organism: Polaromonas potterensis (assembly GCF_033446725.1). Classification (NCBI taxonomy): domain Bacteria; kingdom Pseudomonadati; phylum Pseudomonadota; class Betaproteobacteria; order Burkholderiales; family Comamonadaceae; genus Polaromonas; species Polaromonas potterensis. The sequence goes on from NZ_JAWQLX010000006.1 coordinate 231,076, forward strand.
CCAGGCGGGCATGGTGGGCAAGATCAGCGTCGCCGCAGCCCCCCGCTAACCCCCTCTTTTCGAAGAACAACCTATGCAACGACGATTTTTTGTACATTCCCTGGCCACCCTGGCCGCCACCGGCCTCGCCACACCGGCCCTGAAGGCGCAGACCAAAACGCCGCTGGAAGTCTGGAAAGACCCCGAGTGCGGCTGCTGCGGCGACTGGGTGATCCACATGGAGGCCAACGGCTTCCAGGTCAAGGTCCATGACACCGGCAACAGCGCCGTCAGGGTGCGCCTGGGCATCCCTACCAAACTCGGCTCCTGCCATACCGCGCTGGTGGGTGCTTATGCCATCGAAGGCCATGTGCCGGCGCGTGAGGTTCGGCGACTGCTGAAAGAGCGGCCGCAGGCCCTGGGCCTGACCGTGCCCGGCATGCCGGTCGGTTCCCCCGGCATGGATGGCGCGGTGTACGGCGGACGCCAGGACCCCTACAAGGTCTTGCTGATGCAAAAAAACGGCAACACCCGCGTCTTTCAAGACTACCCCACCAAAACACCTGCCAAATCCTGAAAGAACATTCTCATGACATCACGCCACACCCTGGTACTTTTGGCCGCCCTGCTGGCCGGCGCGGCCCACGCGCAAACCCACTCACACGACCACACACCGGCCAGCGAGCCTGGCCAAGAAGCCGCACAGCCTGCGGCCGAGCTCAGCGAAGGTGAAGTCCGCAAAGTGGACAAGGACGCCAAAAAAATCAGCATCAAACACGGTGAGCTCAAAAACCTCGACATGCCGCCCATGAGCATGGTGTTTCAGGTCAAGGACCCGGCTTTGCTGGACAAAGTCAAGGCCGGCGACAAAATCCGTTTCCGAGCCGAAAAGGCCGGTCCGGCTTTTGTGGTCACCGATATCCAGCTGGCCAACTAAGGCCTGGCTGGACGGTACGCAAAAAACGCTCCGTAGGTTGGGGCCTACGGAGCGTGGGTGTCATATCTTGCCAGCAAGATTGCGTGAGGAGAACATCATGAAGTTGATCTTGGTCATCAAGGGTGAGGGTCATTCAAGTCAAGCTCGACGTCATCCATCAAGCCGGAGCATCGCCATGCCTCGCCCGAACTACCAGTATTGCATCGACGCCGGCAACAAGCCTAACGGCGTCCGTGTGAGCCCATGAAACATCGAAGCCCTGCGAGCAGCCGCCCTATGCGACTACACGTCTGCAAGTTCAAGCGCATTCCAAGATGACGGCCGTTCCCACGTCGTCTTCTCTGCCTGCCTGCGACAAAGATTGCGCCGTGGCGGCATCCATCGAAACCCTGAACCGCAGTTGTTATTGCCTGAGCCTGGACGAAGATGCCTTGCGCAGGGCGCTGGAGGCTGATCTGGGCAAACGCGGCCTGTCCCTTGCCATGGTGGAAACCCATCCGCACCTTTTCGCCTCGGTGCCGATGTTTGTCTCACGGGATCATCTTGAAATCATGGCGCGCGTCGTGAAGGCTGTGGAAGCAGTCGCTGCGACGCCGCTGTTTCGCCAGGCAGCGCTGGCATGGGCACCCAAAACAGCACGCCACGATCCCGGGTCGCCCGGAGGACTTTTGGGCTTCGACTTTCATCTCGGCGCCACAGGGCCGCAGGTCATCGAGATCAACACCAATCCAGGCGGCGCCCTGCTCAACACGGTCCTTGGACGGGCGCACCGCTCTTGTTGCGCGGATGCAGCGGGCCTTGCGATGGCGCCTCTGGACCCGGATGCCGTTGAGGAAGCACTGTTCGAGGTGTTCATGACGGAATGGCGTTTACGGCACAAAGAAGCTCCGCTGCGGACTGTGGCGATCGTCGACGAAGCGCCTCAGCAGCAGTATCTCTATCCGGAGTTTCTTCTTTACCAACAACTCTTCAGCCGTCATGGCATAGAGGCCCTGATCTGCGATCCCGGCGATTTGCTCTGGAAGGATGGCCAGCTGTGGAACGAGAACAAAGTCATCGATTTTGTCTACAACCGCCTGACTGATTTCGCGCTGACGCAGCCGGCCCATGCAGCGCTTGGTCGCGCCTACCAGGCCGATGGGGCGGTTGTTAGCCCGCACCCACGGGCCCATGCCGTTTATGCCGACAAACGAAATCTGATCTTGCTGTGCAAGGAATCCTTCCTGCGCGAAACAGGTGTGGCCGAAGATGTGATGGCGACGCTGCTGGGCGCCATTCCGCGCACCGAGGTCATGACGAAGGAAAATCGCGAGGCCTTGTGGGCCAACCGGCGCCAGCTGTTCTTCAAACCCGCCGCAGGCTATGGCAGCAAGGCCGCTTACCGCGGCGACAAACTCACCAGGCGCGTGTGGGAAGAAATGGCAGGCAGTACTTATGTGGCGCAGGCGCTGGTAACGCCCAGTGAGCGCACCATCGCCGGCGCGCCGGCAGCCACAGCCTTGAAAGCCGACGTTCGTGCCTACGCCTACGCGGGGGCGGTGAAGCTGGTCACGGCGCGCCTGTACCAGGGGCAAACCACCAACTTCCGCACGCCTGGCGGTGGCTTCGCACCTGTATTTTCACAAGCAAGGAGCGCAACATGAACGCACAAGACGGCCACCCACACCACACGCACGATCCTCAAGCGGCATCGCCGACCTCGACGGAACTGAAGGACCCCGTGTGCGGGATGACGGTGACCGACAAATCGCCGCATGTGTTGCAGCACGAAGGAAAACCACTTCACTTCTGCAGTGCCGGCTGCCAAAGCAAGTTCGCTGCCGATCCCGCCAAATACACAAGCGCATCGCTCGGCTCCGCAAGTCCCCCACCTCGCACAACCGAAGCGGCGCCAGTCGGCGCTGTCTATACCTGCCCCATGCACCCGGAGATCCGGCAGGATCATCCAGGCCACTGCCCCAAGTGCGGCATGGCGCTCGAGCCGCTCATGCCTGGCCTGGAGGACGATGAAAACCCGGAACTGAAGGATTTCCAGCGGCGCTTCTGGTGGACGCTCCCGCTCACCCTTGTGGTCACCGTGCTGGCCATGTTCGGGCACCAGTTGGGCTGGTTCGAGATGGCCACGCAGAGTTGGGTGGAGCTGGTGTTGTCGCTGCCCATCGTGTTGTGGGCGGGTTGGCCATTTTTTGTGCGCGGCTGGCAGTCCGTCATCAACCGCAGCCCGAACATGTGGACCTTGATCGGCTTGGGCACCTCGGCGGCTTTCATTTACAGCGTGATCGCCACGGTGGCGCCCGATGTCTTCCCACCATCGTTCGTGGCCATGGGTCGCGTGGCCGTCTATTTCGAGGCGGCCGCCGTCATCATCTCGCTGACCTTGCTGGGACAGATTCTGGAGCTCAAGGCCCGCTCCCAGACATCGGCCGCCATCAAATCATTGCTGCGTCTGGCACCCAAGACGGCGCGGCGCATCCGGCCCGACGGCAGCGAAGAGGACGTGCCTCTGACCCATGTCCACGAAGGGGATCAGTTGCGAGTGCGCCCCGGTGAAAAAGTGCCCGTGGACGGCATCGTGACCGACGGTAGCAGCGCTGTCGATGAATCCATGCTCACCGGCGAACCCATGCCCGTGAGCAAACGCGCCGGAGACAAGCTGATAGGTGCCACGATGAACACCTCGGGCGCCCTCGTCATGCGTGCGGAACGCGTCGGTTCTGCGACCGTCTTGGCGCAAATTGTCCAGCTGGTGGCCCAGGCCCAGCGCTCCAGGGCACCGATGCAGCGCATGGCCGACCATGTGGCCGGCTACTTTGTGATGGCGGTTGTCGGGATCGCCGTGTTGACGCTGTTGGTGTGGGGATTTTTCGGCCCGCAACCGAGCTGGGTCTACGGCCTGATCAATGCGGTGGCCGTGTTGATCATTGCCTGTCCCTGCGCGCTCGGCCTGGCCACGCCCATGTCCATCATGGTCGCCACGGGCCGGGGTGCCACGCAAGGCATTTTGTTTCGCGACGCGGCGGCGATCGAGAATTTCCGCAAGATCGATACCCTGATCGTGGACAAAACCGGCACCTTGACCGAAGGCCGCCCGGCGTTCAACAAGGTGGTGCCCGCGGCCGGCTATAGCGACGATGAGGTGCTGCGGCTGGCGGCCAGCCTGGACCAGGGCAGTGAACACCCCTTGGCGGAAGCCATCGTGCGTGCCGCACGCGAGCGCGGCCTGGCACTGGCCAAGGTGGATTCCTTCGAGTCCGGCACGGGTATTGGCGTGCGCGGCGTGGTCGAGGGTCAATCACTGGCGCTGGGCAACGTCACGCTGATGGCGCAGGAAGGTGTGGCCATCGACGCCATGCAAGCCGATGCCGAAGCCCTGCGGATGGAGGGCGCCAGCGTCATGTCACTGGCCGTCAATGGCCAACTGGCGGGGCTCTTGGCCGTGTCCGACCCCATCAAAGAAAGCACGCTGGTCGCGCTGCAAGCTTTGCGCGAGGCCGGGATTCGCATTGTCATGGCCACGGGTGATGGCCTGACCACGGCCAAAGCAGTCGGCCAGCGACTGGGCATCGACGAAGTCCATGGCGAGGTCAAGCCCGCTGACAAGCTGGCGCTGGTTGAGCGGCTGCAGGCCGAAGGGCGGGTGGTGGCCATGGCCGGCGACGGTATCAACGATGCGCCGGCTCTGGCCAAGGCCGATGTCGGAATCGCCATGGGCACCGGCACGGACGTGGCGATGAACAGTGCGCAGGTCACCTTGGTCAAGGGCGATCTGCGCGGTATTGCGACAGCGCGCGAATTGTCCCAGGCGACGATTGCCAACATGAAGCAAAACCTGGGCTTCGCTTTTGTCTACAACGCGCTGGGCGTGCCCTTGGCCGCCGGCCTGCTTTTCCCCTTCACCGGCTGGTTGCTGTCACCCATGATCGCGGCCCTGGCGATGAGTCTGAGTTCGGCCTCAGTGATCAGCAACGCCTTGCGCTTGCGTCGTGGGGGCTGAGCTATCGACGATCTCCATCGAGCCTCTTAGCGAGCGTCAACAGGCGCTCAGGCGAAAAAAAATCCACCGGGCCTGAAGCAGGCCGGGTGGGTGTTCTGGACAAATGCTGTTTACGCGGCAGGCGGGTAACCCGCCTCCGTCAGCGCCTCAACAAAGGCCGCGCGGTCCTCGCTGGACTCAATCTTGACCTTTTTGCTGGCCACGTCCACCTCGATTTTGGCCTCGGGATCAACCAGCTTGACGGTGCGGTTGACCATGCCGGCGCAGTGACCGCAGGTCATGTCTTGCAATTCAAATTCAATCATGGGGTACTCCTGAAATAATGGAAAACCTGACTCTAAACCTTGCCCCCGTGGCAAGGTCAAAGCCTGTCGCACCATACCCACATGACATCCCGGGGATTGATGTCAAGCCGCTTGACCTTACCATTGTGGGAAGCTTGACACTTGCCTCATCGCCCGTCAAAGGGCACCACACCAGAGGAAACCCATGAACACCGCAGCCCTGCAGACAGCCGGCCCCTTGCAACAAATCGACTGGACTTTGCCTGTAGAAGGCATGACCTGTGCTTCCTGCGTGGCACGGGTAGAAAAAGCGCTGGCCGCCATCCCCGGCGTGGGCGAGGCCAGCGTCAACCTGGCCACCGAGGTGGCCAGTATCAAGACCGACAAACACGTGGCACTCGACGTGTTGCGCGCTGCCGTCGAAAAAGCCGGTTATTCGGTGCGCGAGCAGTCGCTGCAACTGAAGGTCGACGGCATGACCTGCGCCTCCTGCGTGTCCCGCGTTGAAAAAGCCCTCAAACAAGTGCCCGGCGTGGCCTCGGCCGAAGTGAATCTGGCGACCGAAACCGCCGAGGTCAAGTTCGTCGGCCGCGAGAACAACCTCGCGGCACTCATCGCCGCAGTCGACAAAGCCGGTTACAGCGCCCGTCCCGTGACGCAGGATGCCTCCACCCCAGCCGCCAAAACCGCCAACGACTGGTGGCCGGTGGCGGTGGCGGCGGCGCTGTCCCTGCCGCTGGTCATCCCCATGTTCGGCCTGTTGTGGGGTTCCGAGTGGATGTTGCCCGGCTGGCTGCAACTGGCCCTGGCCACCCCGGTGCAGTTCTGGCTGGGCGCCCGTTTTTACCGCTCAGGCTGGAAAGCGCTCAAGGCGCGGGCCGGCAACATGGACTTGCTGGTCGCCTTGGGCACCTCCGCCGGTTATGGCTTGAGCGTTTACCTGTTGTGGGCCCATCGCGATCACGGCATGCCGCACCTTTATTTTGAAGCCTCGGCGGTGGTAATCACTTTGGTTCTGTTGGGCAAATGGCTGGAAACCCGGGCCAAACGCCAGACCACCGAAGCCATACGCGCGCTGAACGCCTTGCGGCCTGAGACCGCACGGGTGCGGCGCGACGGCCAGGACATCGAGCTGCCTATCAGCCAGGTGCGCAAGGGCGATCAAGTCGTGATCCGGCCCGGCGAACGGGTGGCGGTGGACGGCGTGGTGCTTGAAGGCGCCAGCCAGATCGACGAGTCCCTGATCACCGGCGAAAGCCTGCCCGTCGCCAAACACGCGGGTGACAAGGTCACCGGCGGCTCGGTCAATGCCGAAGGCCTGCTGGTGGTGGAAACCACGGCCATAGGCGCGGAATCCACCCTGGCCCGCATCGTCAGGCTGGTGGAATCGGCCCAGGCCAAGAAGGCGCCTATCCAGCGCCTGGTGGACCGGGTCAGCGAAGTGTTTGTGCCGGTGGTGATCGGCATCGCGCTGCTCACCTTGCTGGGCTGGGGTCTGGGCACCGGCAACTGGGAGGTCGCCATTCTCAATGCCGTGGCGGTGCTGGTCATCGCCTGCCCCTGTGCCCTGGGCCTGGCCACACCGACGGCCGTGATGGCCGGCACCGGTGTGGCCGCGCGGCATGGCATTCTGATCAAGGACGCGGAAGCCTTGGAAGTCGCCCACAAGATCAAGATTGTGGCTTTCGACAAAACAGGCACCTTGACCGAAGGCAAACCCGAGCTGGTCGCTGCCGACACCGTGAACGGTGACCACGCCGCATTTTTGATCGCCAGCGCTTCGATTCAGGCCGGCAGTGAACACCCGCTGGCCCGCGCCGTGCTGGAGGCCGCCAGCCGCGAAGGCTTGCAAGCCATGCCGGCCACCGAAGTCCGTGCCATTGCGGGCCGCGGCATGGCGGCCGTGGTCGGCCAGCGTGAGTTGCGCCTGGGCAGCACACGTTTCATGGAGGAGCTGAAGGTGGACCTGGGCGTGCTGACGGCCCGTGCGAGCGAGTTGCAGGCGCAGGGACGCACCGTGTCCTGGGTCGCCGACGTGACCGGTCAGCCCGTGTTGCTGGGCCTGCTGGCCTTTGGCGACACGCTCAAAGCCACGGCCGCACTGGCTGTCGCCAAGTTGCACGAACAAGGTGTACGCGCCGTGCTCGTGACCGGTGACAACCGCGGCAGCGCCGAGATGGTGGGCCGGCAACTGGGCCTGGATGACATCCGTGCCGAAGTCCTGCCCGAAGACAAGGCCAGGATCGTCGCCGAACTCAAGGCTGGCGGCCTGGCCGTGGCGATGGTCGGTGACGGCATCAACGATGCACCGGCGCTGGCGGCGGCCGACGTGGGTATCGCCATGTCCACCGGCACCGACGTGGCCATGCATGCGGCCGGCGTGACCCTGATGCGCGGCAACCCGGCCCTGGTGGCCGATGCCATCGATATCTCGCGCCGCACCTATGCCAAGATTCGCCAGAACCTGTTCTGGGCCTTTGTCTACAACGTGGTGGGGATTCCGCTGGCGGCTTTCGGCCTGCTCAACCCGGTGATCGCCGGCGCCGCCATGGCTTTTAGCAGTGTCAGTGTGGTGACCAACGCCTTGATGCTGCGCCGCTGGAAAGGAAGCAACACATGACCATGAACCCACTCGCTGCAGGCCCCTTCAATATTGGTGAAGCCGCGCGCCAATCGGAGGTCTCCGCCAAGATGGTGCGCCACTACGAGTCCTTGGGCCTGCTGCCCAGCGTGCACCGCACGGATTCGGGCTACCGCCAATACACCGACAAGGAAGTGCACACCCTGCGTTTTATCAAACGTTCGCGCGACCTGGGTTTCAGCATGGCGGAGATTGCCGATCTGCTCAAGCTCTGGCAAAACCGGCGCCGCCCCAGCGCGGACGTGCGGCGCATTGCCATCAAACACGTGGACGATCTCAACCAGCGCATGGCGGAGATGGAGGCCATGAAACACACGCTGGAACACCTGATCCACGGCTGCCAGGGCAACCAGCGACCGGACTGCCCGATTCTGGATGAGTTGGGAAAATCACCCACACCTGCCGCCAAAAAATGAACTTTCCGGGCGGGCCCGTATCATCAGGGGATGCGTTATTTGCTCATCGCCCTCATGATCGTCTTGCTGCCTGCGCGCGGCTGGGTCGGCCATGCAATGGCGATGGACATGGCGGCGCAACAAGTGATCATGGCCCAGACAGCGGTGTCAGCCGAGCTAGACACCATGCCTGAAGACTGTCCCATGCATGCCCAGGCTGCGGACAGGATGGACAAGCCAGCCGAGACCGCAGGCACACACTGCAACAGTTGCGACACCTGCGAGTTGTGCCTGGCGCTGGCTTCTTTCAGTTGGGCCGATGGGCCAGCCCACACTTTCGCACCGCAGGCCGGGCCGCTGGCCCACGGCAGCCGCTTCAGCAGCGCGGACAGCGTCCCGGGCATCAAACCGCCCATTTCCTGATCTCCATGCCCAAGGTGCGTCCGCTGTAGACCGGCTGGCGCTTTATCAGGGGCAGCGTTTGTGCTGCCCGCCTTTTGGAGATTGACATGTGGAAATATTTACCCGCGCTGCTGCTTGCGGCGCTTCACCTGGCGCCTGCACACGCGGCCCCGCCTCCGGGTACAGAACCCGAGTCGGTGAAAGCCCAGGTCGTGAAAGTTGACGCGCGCCGCGGCACCGTCCTGCTCAAACACGACGCCATCCCGAGCATAGACATGGACGCCATGACCATGCCCTTCAAGGTCAAGGAGGCCGCCATGTTGGCGGGCATCCAGGCCGGCGACAAGGTGCGTTTTTCCGTGCAGGTGCAGGACGACGACTTGCTTATCACACACATCGAGGTGCTGAAATGAAGCGCTGCTTGATGGCCCTGGCCTTGGCCGCCGCCGCGTCGGCGCAGGCCGGGCCCATGGGTTTCAAGGACAGCACCATGGCCATGGGCGACTTCAGCCCGAACTGGCGCGAGGCCTGGGTTAACCATGCCTTGACCCCGCGCGACGCTCTGGGGGCCGGTGGCCTGTTCATGCGTTCGGACGACCACCGCCTGCGTCGCGAGTTTGCCGAGCTGACTTACACCCGGCTGCTCAAACGTATCAACGGCGAACACTCGCAGGCCAACTTCTGGTTTGTGGGCGGCGCCGGGGAACTGCGCGGCAATGATTTTGCAGGCAGCAAAACCATGCTGGCACCGGGTGTGTCGGCCGACTACGAAACCACGCGTTTTTACGCCTCGGCCACCTGGCGGCTGTACCGTGCGCCCGGCATCAACCATGACTTTGCCTCGGTGCGTACCGGCTTTTCGTTTTACGAAGTCGATTACGACGAGATCCAGCCCTGGTTCATTCTGGAAGCGCGGCGCATGCGCGGCCTGTCGGAAAAAACCGAGATCACGCCCATGCTGCGTTTTATCCACAACCGCTATTTTGTCGAGATCGGGGTCAACAACATGAAGCAGGGCCGCTTCAACTTCATGTACATCTTCTGAGCCCCACCAGACCCACCAGCCCCATCAATACCCGCATTCAAGGACTTATCATGACCTCCTCTTTTACTCTCAAATTTATAGCTGCCTGCGCAAGCGCCACCTTGGCTACAGGCCTTTTTTCCTCTGCCATGGCGGCGGAAAGCATCAAGGTGACGGTCAACGGCATGGTCTGCGCTTTTTGCGCACAAGGCATTGAAAAACGTCTGGCAAAAATGCCGGCGACCCAAGCCGTTTTTGTGGACCTGAAGAAAAAAATCGTGGCCGTGGAAGCCAAAGACGGCCAGACCCTGGACGGCCCCGCCATCAGCCACGAAATCACCGAAGCCGGTTACGACGTGGTGAAACTGGAAACCGTGCAGCAGTCTGTGGCCGAGATCAAGGCCCAGACCAAGGCCGCCAAATGACGCAGCAGTCCCTGGATGCCAGCGGCGGCAAGGCATCGGCCTGGTCGTCCTGGGTGGCGCTGTTCGCCAGTTCCGGCACGCTGGTCTGCTGCGCGCTGCCGGCCCTGCTGGTGGCGCTGGGCGCCGGTGCGGCGCTGTCCACGCTGGTGTCAGTCGTTCCCGGCCTGGTCTGGCTCAGCGAATACAAGGGCCTGGTGTTTGGCGCGGCGGGCGTGATGCTGGCCCTCAGCGGCGTGTTGCAATGGCAAAACCGCTTTGCGCCCTGCCCCGTCGACCCGGCACTGCGGCAGGCCTGCCTGCGTACCCGCAAAACTTCGGCACGGGTGTATAGCGCCAGCCTGCTGCTGTATGTCGTGGGCGGCTGGTTTGCCTTTGTCCAGCCCTGGCTGCAGGACTTATAAGCACGCCTCTTTCGCTATAGTTTCAATAGCTGCTTGCGCCCCATGCTAAAGGGCTGTAGGCCTTTTTCTTATGAATTTTGGAATATACGGCGGATATCAGTCGCTAGGGCCGTGCTATGGTGGCGCATGTCGAAAAACATACGCTACACCCTGCTGTCACTGCGCGACCTGCTTGTGTCCGTCGGTCCGTTTTTGCTGCTGGCCGTGGCCCTGCTGGCGCTGGCTTACTGGTGGCTGGACCCGAACCCGCCCAAACGCGTGACCCTGGCCACCGGCCCGGCGCAAAGTGCTTATGACGAGTTTGGCAAACGTTACGCCAGAATCCTGGCCGAAGACGGCATCGAGGTCGTGCTGCTGCCCTCACAAGGTTCGGCCCACAACCTGCACTTGCTGCGCAAGGGCGAGGCCGACCTCGGTTTTGTGCAGGGCGGCACCAGCGAGGAACGGCCCGAGGACGAAGACAAGCTGGAATCGCTGGGCAGCCTGTTTGTCGAACCTGTCTGGCTGTTTTACCGCGAAGACGCTGCGCGCAAACTTCTGGACGCCAGCCCCCCCGGTTCAAAGCCTAAGGCAGACAAGGCAAGCGACGGTCAGACCACCTTGAATGCATTGACGCAGCTAGAGGGCTGGCGCGTCAATACCGGCACGCCGGGCAGCGGCATTCCCAACCTCATGAACAAGCTGCTGGCCAGCAACAAAGTCGATCCTTCCGCGCTCAAGATCTCCGCCCTTGAGCAAACACCCGCCACCATGGCGCTGCTGGCCGGCGAGCTGGACGCCATTGTGTTTGCGTCCGCGCCCGAGTCATTGATGGTGCAGATGTTGCTGCAAACCCCCGGTATTGCGTTGATGGATTTTCCGCAAAGCGAAGCCTACTCGCGCCGCTTTTCCTTCCTGACCCCGGTGGTCTTGCCGCGCGGCGTGGTGGACCTGGCAGCCAACATTCCGCCGCACGACGTGCGGCTGGTGGCGCCCACCACCGCACTCATCAGCCACAAGGGCACGCACCCGGCGCTGCTGCAGCTGTTTGTGCAGGCGGGCAACCAGATCCACGGCAGCGCCGGGTGGTTCAAGCGCGCCCGTGAATACCCCAACCTGGCCAACAACGAGTTGCCGATTTCCGCCGAAGCCGAACGCGGCATCACGAACAACAAGCCTTTTTTGCAGCGCTACCTGCCCTTCTGGGTCGCCAACCTGGTCGAACGCATGTGGCTGGTGATGGGCATCATCATCGCCATCATGCTGCCGCTGTCGCGCATCGTGCCGCCGCTTTACGCGTTTCGCGTGCGCTCGCGTATCTTCAGATGGTATGGCCAGCTGCGCGACATCGAGCAGCGGATTGACAGCGGCGACACCGACCACCAGGCGCTGTTTCAAGAACTCAGAAACCTGGAAATCCGCGCCGAAAAAATCAGCGTCCCGCTGTCCTACACCGATGAGTTGTATGCGCTGCGCAGCAACATCCACCTGGTGCGCAAAAAACTGCAGCGCGCCGACACCACCACGGAATAGTTTCGGGGTCTGCAGCGTCGCCGCTGTCTTGGCCCATCCCCAGGGAGTTTTGCCTTGTCCGGACTACTGAGAAATTTGTTGAGCATTGTTTGGGCGCTGTTCCACTACCGCAGCACCAGCGCCTTGTCGCCCACCGTGGCGCATTTTTTCGTCACCCCGCTGGATACCGGCCTGGCCACCTTGAAAAGCGACAAGTACCTCCAGATGGCCGAGTCCGCCCAGTTCGACTACGTGATCAAGACAGCGCTGATCCACCCCATGCTGGCGAAAGGTTACAGCTTCGTCAACGCCTCCCAGATGATCAAGTTTGTGAAGCCGGTCCGGCTCTTCCAACGCGTGCGGGTGGAATCACGGGTGATGTATGCCGACGACAAAAACGCCTGGTTTTGCCACACCTTCACGGTGGAAAACATCAAACACGCCGAAGTTCTGGTGAAGATGAAGTTCAAACACGGCGGCATCACGGTTCCGCCGGAAAAGTTGCTGGGCGTGTTCAAAGGCGCCAAGCCGGCTGGCATCCAGGCTTGGGATGAGGCGCTGGCTGCCGCTTCACCCGCTTTTCAGTGAAGTTGTGTCTTTCAGCCGCATGGCAGGGAGAGCACCACATGGAGACGGGCGTGGCCCACTACTGTCCGGAGGGCAAGACCTAGGAGTCTGCGCGGCAGAAGCGTGACGAGTTCGAGAAGGCTTGGTAGATTTGCGGTCATGGCCGCAAGTTACCTCCCCTACGAACCGCAGCAGCAAAGGCTGCTGCCCGATGCGCTGCAAGACTGGTTGCCCGAAGGGCATCTGGCGTACTTCATCTGCGACAGCGTCGACAGTCTGGATCTGAGCGCCTTTCACGCCCGGTATGCCAAGGGTGGGCCGCGCAACCAGCCGTTTCACCCGGCCATGATGGTCAAGGTCCTCATCTACGGCTACGCCACGGGCACCTTCAGCTCGCGCAAGCTGGCGGCCAAGCTGCACGAAGACGTGGCCCTGCGGGTGCTGGCCGCAGAGAACTACCCGGCGCACCGCACGCTCTCGGACTTTCGCGCGCTGCACCTGCAGGAGTTGGCGGCCCTGTTCGTGCAGGTCGTGCGCCTGGCGCGCGAGTGCGGCCTGGTCAAGCTGGGCACCGTGGCAGTGGATGGCACCAAGCTCAAAGCCAACGCCAGCCGCCACAAGGCCATGAGCTACGAGCGCATGCTCAAGGCCGAGGCCGAACTCAAGGCGCAGATCGACGGTCTGCTCAACCGGGCAAAGGCGGCCGATGACCTGGAGAAGAACGAGCCCGAGCTGGACATTCCCGGGGAGATCAAGCGCAGATCCGACCGGCTGGCCGCGATCACGGCGGCCAAGCTGCGGCTGGAGCAGCGCCAGCAAGAGGCCGATGCCGCGCGCGGGCGCAGCAACGACGACCAACGCAAGCCCCGCGACAAGGACGGCAAACCCAAGGGCGGGCGCTACAAGCGCGACTTCGGCGTTCCCCAAGACAACGCGCAGGAGAGCTTCACCGACACGGACAGCCGGATCATGAAGCGCGCAGGCGGCGGCTATGACTACAGCTACAACGCGCACACGGCGGTGGACGAGACCGCGCAGATCGTGGTGGCGGCCGAACTCACCAACAACGCCGCCGACAGCGATCGTCTGCCCGTGCTGCTGGCGGCAGTGAAAGCCAACCTGGGCGAGGATGCCGCTCAAGTGCTGGCCGATGCGGGGTTCCGCTCGGAGGCAGTGTTCGAGCAGCTCAAGGACAACCCGAGCGAGCTGATCGTGGCGCTGGGTCGTGAAGGCAAGCAAGCCGTGGCCATCGACGCCAAACAGTATCCACACACCGCAGCGATGGATGCCAAGCTAAAGACGCCACAGGGTCAGGCGGCCTACCGCAAGAGGAAGTGGGTCGTGGAGGCGCCCAACGGGTGGATCAAGAGCGTGCTGGGGTTCAGGCAGTTCAGCCTGCGGGGACTGCAGAAGGTCCAGGCCGAGTTCAAGCTCGTGTGTCTGGCGCTCAACCTGAGGAGGATGTGCAGCTTGCGAGGCACTTGAGGGGGATCGAAGACCGTAGGGGCCGCGCAAACCCCTCATCAGAGGCTCCAACGGGGGCCTCATGACCAGCGTTGGCTGCACAACGATCAAATCCCCCGCGCCGGCACCACCTCGCGCGTCAAATCAGCCGCGAAACGTTCTGCCGCGCACGCTCCTAGGCCACATGAATGTCAAAGCCCGCAAGAAGTTCGGTCGCCTGAGATGCTGAAATCGTCGCGCCGCTTAGGGTCTGCGCTTCGCTCAGGCTGTAGCGCCCCAGATCACAACCGCGAAGATCTGCGCCGCTGAACATCGCCGCCTTCAGTGAGGCGCCGCGCAGACGGCAATCAACCAGCACGGCATCCCTAAAATCCGCGCCGCCAAGATCTGCATCGCTGAGATCAAGGCCGTGAAGCTCATTTTTTCGGAAAGAGATCCCGCGCAAGTTGGCGCTGACCAGCAGGCAGCGTTCGAAATGAATGGCAAGCAGGCGGGCCTCCGAAAAATCAGCCCCCGTCAGCTTGGAGTCTTCGAAACGGGCCGAAGACAAGCGCGCCCCCCGCCAGTTGGTGTTCGCCAGGTTGGAGTGCGCAAATCGCGCCTCGCTGCAATCTGCCGCGAGAAAACTGGCGCCGCTGGCTTTGCAATTCGTCCAGAGACTGCCGCACAAAACAGCCCCGCGACAATCCGCCCGGTCCAGGATGCAATCAGAAAATACGATGGCCGACAGGTCCAGCTTGCTCAGGTCGGCGTCGCTGAAGTCGCAGTGATCAAAGGCTTTGCGATGTTTGTCCAGGTCGGCCTGTATCGCGTGACGGTCAAGAGTCTGCATGCTTGTGCTGAAGTTAGAGTCCGTGGATTGTAGGCAGCGGGAAATGATGCCGGGTATATGGTGTTTGTCGGCCCCGTCACGCTTGACGCAGGGAAGACAACAGTTTTAGTATTTATCGGCCCTCAAGTACGCGCAGCAGTCGCCTCACCTCAGGAAACACCATGTCCATCCAGCTAAACCACACCATTGTTTCGGCCCGTGATCCACAGGCGTCGGCGGCGTTCCTGGCAGACATGCTTGGGCTCGCGGCGCCAGTCCAGTTTGGCCGCTTTTACGGCGTGACCCTGGACAACGGCGTCACCCTTGACTTCCTGCAGGATGACGGCGAACTCAGTATTCAGCACTATGCTTTTCTTGTCAGCGAAGAGGTGTTTGATGCCATTTTCGGCCGCATTCGCGCACGCAAACTCCCCTATTGGGCCGACCCGCGCCACCAACAAGCCGACCAGATCAACCACCATGACGGCGGCCGCGGCCTGTACTGGAACGACCCGGATGGCCACTACCTGGAAATCATCACCCACCCTTATGGCAGCGGCAGTTGAGCGACTGGAAAAGTAGCGCTTCCTGCGCCCCCATCGCAGCTTAGTGGGGGCTGCCACCCGCGATGCTGTTGCGCATGGCGGTACGGGCCACGGTGTCCAGCGCGCCGTCCACCACACCTTGCTGGCTGATGACCTTGACCAGTTCCAGGCGCAGCAACTTCTGCAACACACGCGCCGTCATGGAATGCATGCGACCGCCCTGGCCGGTGAACATCAGCAAGGTATTGTGCGGACTGACCCAGGTCAGTTGCGCACGCAGCCATTGCGTGTCCGACTGCAACTCCACCCAATCCCCCAGCTGCAGTTCCACGCGCTGAGCCCCGGCTGCCGCCTCAACATCAGCGGACAGCTCGGCCTGGCTGGCCTCGGGCTGGGATGGCGGCAGGGTCTCGGCCGCCCAGTCCTCCACGAAACCGGAGTCCTGCGCTTCGGCCGGTGCCAACCAGGGCTGAGCAGCATCAACGCTTGTCGGCACCAGGCCGCGCGCGCGGAGAGAAGTCTGGGCGGTTGCGGACTGTGGCTGCAGGGCCGCCTGGTGGATCACCATGACTTCGTCAAAAAACGCCTTGGACTGCGCCAACGGGTAGTCGATGGACAACAAACCTTCACGCACCGCCTTGAGCATGTCGGGAATCATCTTGAGCAAACGGGGACGGTGGTGTGAAGCCTGGGCAATGTTCAGGCTCCAGAGCAACTCGCCCAGCGCCAGGCTGAACCTGGCCTTCTGCGTGCCCAGCCCGCCGTGTTCGCCAAGCAAGCGTTCCTTGGCCATGACTTGGGCCCAGGGGCCGGTCAGAAAAGCCGTGATCACGCGGCTAGCACTGAAAAAGTCGCGGCGCATCCGGATTTCGCCAGCAATTTTTTCCGCCAGCAGGTTGCGCTGTTCGGCCTGCAGCAAAGCCAACACCGCGCGGTCCTGGGCCGCGCTGAGCGCCGGCGCCGGACGCGAGCGCCGGTTTTCAAACGCCTGCAAGAGCTGCGCGAAATGCCGGGTATCGCCGGCTTCTTTTTCCTGCAGTCCAAGCACCACCGGCTGCAGGTCCTGCATGAAAGAGGCAAAACCTGAGGCGTTTTCACTGGCAAAAGCCAGGCTTTCACCCGTGATGACTTCCAGCAAGCGCCTGGCGGGATGTGTTTTATCGCTGAAAAAACGCGGGTCTGTCGCCGCCAGCCGCAGGTAGGCCGGCACAGCCTGGGCCATCACCTGCCTGAGCGGCGGCAACAGCCGGTTGTCCCTGGCCATCTGCGCCATCATCAAACCCATGACTTCGTGGGCCAGTGAGGGGCCCAGGGTGCTGGCCGCAGACGAAGCCGCCAACACCTTGTCCTTGAGCTGGACCAACAAGTCCCTGGCTTGCGGCACCAGATACGCGCCAGCAGCTGCCGGCGCATCAGCAGGCTGACGCTCAAAAGACGCGTCATAGTCGCCGGCCAACAAATGGTGCAAATGGTCCAGCGTCAAGACCTCGTCGCGACCCGGCGGCTCAGGCGTATCGCCCGTGTGATTCCCAAGCCCGGCACTGGACTCGTTCAGGCTCTGTCGCGGGGCGATCACGCCGCAGGTCGCAGAAGCGACGCCTAACTTGGCCAGGCGCGCGTTCAGCAGCACATACAGGGCCTGCAATTCCTGCCCCAGGAAAGCGGCGCCCTGCCCCAGCCAGCAGCTACGCGCCGCCAGGCTGGCCGGCAAGTCTTGCAACAGTGTGAGCAAAGCCTGGCAGACCACCTCCGGGCGCAGCGGATTGCGGTCCATGCCGATGTCGCCCAGGCCTTGCGCCGTGCTCAGGCGTGCAGAAAAATCGGCCAGCGCCGCTTCGCAGCCCATACGAACCACCTGCAGCAGGCGTGCGCTGTCCACCGTGGTCTGGATTTGTTGGTCACCCATCAGCTCGAGGTCTTGAAACTTCAGCGCTGAAAATGGGTGGGCCGCCGCTTCGTCTGTTTTTTCGCTGGGCGGACGTTTGTCCTCGGCCATGGTTTTTTTCAATGCCAGCGTGAAACCCTGCTCAATGGCGGGCTGGTTTGTCCTGAGCGCGGCGATGGCACCCACGTACAACGTCGTTTCCGCGTCGCTGAACGCCTCCTGGGCACGTTGATCCAGCGATTCCAGCAGCCCGGCACACCAACGCTGGATCAACAGAGGCGATTGGCTGAACGCTTCTTGGAGGCACGACTGGTAGGCCTGGGCAAGTGCGGCAGAAGGAAGGGTCATGGATGGAGCGGGCTCTTTCAGGCACAAAAGCCAGACCGGCTGAAAACATGCGGCGGTGTGGCAAAACAACGTCGATGATAGCGGCCGGATGCCACGCCAAAGTCGCCAATGCGCTACCGGCGTGCTGCCTGCCTGCCAAGGTTTTTTTCCGGATGAAATGCGCCTAGTTCGACGGCGGATAGGCATCCAGCAAACGCTGTTGCATGAAATGCAAATGGGCCAGCCGGCGCAGGCTGATGGTCCCGTAGCCCTTGCGGCGGTTGGCTGCGCCTATGCCAAATAACAAACGTTGTTTGGCAAAAATAATGCGGAAGGCCTGCAGCAAACCGATGTCCGGGTCCCAGGCCTGGATCGCTTCGGAACCGGCACCGTTAACCTCCATGATGCTGAAACCCCGGCCTTCACTCAATTGCGCCAGGTCTGCAAAGCGCAGGTCAAAACGGCCAAAATAAAACTCATCCATATCGCGTGCAATAGCGTCGATGGCCAGCGTCAGCGCCGGTGTGACGTAACACCCGCCATCGCGGTACAAACCACCTACACGGGTGGAACCTATGGTCGCCAGCCGCACCACCTGACCCCTGGCCGGCACCTGGCTGCGGTCCAGCGCACAGTCATGGTCCGCACGGCCTTGCACCCGCCGGGCGCGCGGGTCGGCGTCTATCAGCTGACCCAGGCTTGCGTACCCATCACCTACCACCTGCGGAAAATACCGCAAGGCCAGGCCAATGATGCGCCCCTGGGCTGCGCCGGGTTGCCGCGCGTAAAAAACACCGGCTTCGCCTTCTTGCGGCAGGTATTCCTGCAGGACGATAAGCTGTTCAGGCGGAAATACCGCAAAGTAAGCCAACAGCGCAGCCTCGTCATCAAGCAGGCGCACACCAAAACCACACATGCCTAGGTCGGGCTTGGCGATCAGCGGAAAAACCAGACCAGCCTGGGCCATCGCCGTACGTACGTCAGCCAGATCGGCGCGCAGCGCAGGCGGCAGCGCGCAGTGCCGCGCCGTGGCGGCCAGAGCCAGACTCCCCATGCTTTGAAAATACTCGAGCTTGGTTTCGCCGACCAGGCCACCCGCAGTAATGGCCGGGTTGGCGGCCGACGGCAAGGTTACGCTACCGTAACGCAGCGACAGCCACAACCATTGAAGCACCAGCGGCACACAAATCAGCCACTTGGGCAGACGCTCCAGCGTGTTGCGGCGTGCGCTTACAGCAAGCGCATCAGCCACCGCTTGCATGCTGGCGGTAACGCCGCGGCAGATCGGCCATGCGCATCATCAGCGGCAGGTCAGCGGTGTTGAAGTCCGGGTCCCAGGCTGGCGGGCCTAACACCTGGGCGCCCAGGCGCAGGTAGGCCTTGACCAGCGCCGGTGGCTCGACGTTCATCAGCGCCGGCCCCCGGTCCAGCGGCAAGGGCAGATGCGGGAACACATGGTACGGCGGCGACGCGAGATGGGTTTTGCGCAGCTGCTGCCAGATGCTGGCCGCCGCCAACCCGTCCCCCACCCCACCTGGCGACGCAAGATGCCGCAGCGGAATGCTGGCGCAGCCAATCATGGTGTCCAGTTCATTACGGCTCATGAACTCGGCCAGGGCGCGCCACAAGGCGAGGATCACGCCGCCGTGGCGGTGCCTGGCATGTACACAACTGCGGCCCAGCTCGACCATGTGGGCACGCAAGGGTGCCAGCCGCACCAGATCAAATTCCTTGTCGGTATAGGTACCGCCGGCGCGCCGCGCCTGGGCGGGCGTGAGCACCCGATAAGTACCTATGACCTCCCAAGTGACCGCGTCACGCACCAGCAAGTGCTCGCAGTAGTCGTCGAAGCGGTCGATGTCATGATTGGCCAGCGGGGTGTCAAGCCGTGCGCCCAGTTCGCCCGCAAACACCTCAAAACGCAGGCGCTGGGCCTGGCGGACTTCATCGGTATGGCGGGCCCAGGCAACCACAATACCGGCGCGTACCGCGGCCTGCGGGAAAGGGCTGGCTTGAGGCCGTGGTGAGAACTGGGGGGTGGCGGGAAGCGGCAGATCGCGCATGTCTCGGCCTTTCACGGCGCAGGACCGACATGGCCTCGCCCACCCGCTACCGTAAACCTCGCGACTGCGGTGCCGTGTAAGACGGCGCCGCGAACCTAAGAGCCTGCGCCCGATCTACGGGCTCTTTACAGCCCCAGCGCCTTCCAGCCCGAGTGGCCCAGTCTTTCCAGGGTCTGGATGTTCTGCTCGAAGATGGCTTCGGCCTCGGGAAAAGCCGCCACCGCGCGCTCCACACTGTCCTCGCGCAACAAATGCAGGATCGCAAACGGCGCGCGGTTGGTGTAGTTGCTGATGTCGTCCGGCTCGGTGCTGTCGAACTGGAACTGCGGATGAAAACTCGCGAGTTGCACCACGCCGTCCAGACCATGTTCGTCAACCACCCCGTCGGCAATTTCCAGGAAATCGTTGAAATCCAGAAAATCGTCAAACAAGCTGGGATGAATCAGCAAAGTGGTATCGATCTCTTCGGCCGGCGTCGCCACCAGCAGGTCCAACTCCTTGTCGAGTTCTTCCAGCAAGTCGTCGGCATGGCGGGCATGGCTAACCACCAAACGGACCTGGTTTTTCACGTACACCGCTTTCGCAAACGGGCACAGGTTCAGGCCGATGACAGCCTTCTCCAGCCAAAGCCGCGTAGCGGCAAGGACGGCGTCATCGGTCATGAGAACAGCAATCCTTGAAGATGAGCCCCGTGCAAGCAGGGGCCGCGGGTCCGGCTCCGCCGGCCCGCAGGCGCAGCGGCCCTCCCGGGGGGCAGGGAGCTACACGCAGTGAGCGACCGTGGGGGCGCGATCAACCGTGGGGGCATTATTTCAATGCCTTGAAACGCATACGTTTGGGCTTGGCGCCTTCTTCACCCAAGCGTTTCTTCTTGTCAGCCTCGTACTCTTGGTAGTTGCCGTCGAAGAAGGTCCACTGGCTGTCGCCTTCGGCCGCCAGAATGTGGGTAGCGATGCGATCCAGGAACCAGCGGTCATGGCTGATCACCATGATGGAGCCAGCGAACTCCAGCAAGGCGTCTTCCAGAGAGCGCAGAGTCTCCACGTCCAGGTCGTTCGAGGGTTCATCGAGCATCAACACGTTGCCGCCGGCAATCAGGGTCTTGGCCAGGTGCAAACGTCCGCGTTCGCCGCCCGACAGCGTGCCCACGCGCTTTTGCTGGTCGGCACCGTTGAAGTTGAAACGCCCCGCATAAGCGCGGCTGGGCATGGTGAACTTGCCGACGGTCAGCAAATCGAGGCCACCCGAGATGTCTTCCCAGACGGTTTTTTCGTTGGCCAGGTCATCGCGGTGCTGGTCGACAAAGGCCATACGCACGGTCTTGCCGATCGCCACTTCACCGCTGTCCGGCTGCTCTTTGCCGGCAATCAGCTTGAACAGCGTGGATTTACCCGCGCCGTTGGGGCCGATGATGCCGACGATGGCGCCGGCCGGTATCTTGAAGCTCAGGTTGTCGATCAGCATACGATCGCCGAAGGACTTGCTGACACCCTTGAACTCGATGACTTCATTGCCCAGGCGCTCGGCCACGGGAATAAAAATCTCCTGGGTCTCGTTGCGCTGCTGGTATTCGAAATCCGACAGTTCTTCAAAACGGGCCAGACGCGATTTGCTCTTGGCCTGACGCGCTTTCGGGTTCTGACGCGACCATTCCAGTTCTTTCTTCAAGGCCTTGGCGCGGGCTTCTTCACCCTTTTGCTCCTGCGCCAGACGTTCGCCCTTTTGCTCCAACCAGGTGCTGTAGTTGCCTTTCCATGGGATGCCACGACCGCGGTCCAGCTCCAGAATCCACTCGGCCGCGTTGTCCAGGAAGTAACGATCGTGGGTGATGGCCACCACGGTGCCCGGGTAACGCTGCAAAAACTGCTCTAGCCAGTCCACCGATTCGGCGTCCAAGTGATTGGTTGGCTCGTCGAGCAGCAACATGTCGGGCTTGGACAACAACAAGCTGCACAAGGCCACGCGGCGTTTCTCACCACCCGACAACACGCCGATCACGGCATCCCAAGGCGGCAGACGCAACGCGTCGGCGGCGATCTCAAGCTGGTGCTCGGAATCGGTGCCGGAGGTGGCGATGATGGCTTCCAGACGCGCCTGTTCGGCGGCCAGCGCGTCAAAGTCGGCATCGGGCTCGCCGTAGGCGGTGTAGACAGC
This sequence comes from Polaromonas potterensis, assembly GCF_033446725.1. Classification (NCBI taxonomy): domain Bacteria; kingdom Pseudomonadati; phylum Pseudomonadota; class Betaproteobacteria; order Burkholderiales; family Comamonadaceae; genus Polaromonas; species Polaromonas potterensis. The sequence goes on from NZ_JAWQLX010000006.1 coordinate 252,865, forward strand.
TTCCAGTTGGGCCTTGGCGGCAAACACCGCACCCATGCCGGCCTCCACACTCTCGCGCACGGTGTGTGTCGGGTCCAGCTTGGGTTCCTGCGGCAGGTAGCCGATGTTCAGGTTGGGCATGGGCGTGGCTTCGCCCTCGATTTCGGTGTCCAGGCCGGCCATGATCTTGAGCAAGGTCGACTTGCCCGAGCCATTGGTACCCAACACGCCAATCTTGGCGCCCGGGAAAAAACTGAGGGAAACGTCTTTGAGAATTTGACGCTTGGGCGGCACTATCTTGCCGACCTTGTTCATGGTGAATACGTACTGGGCCATCAGGTCTCAACTTCTAAAAATGGGAAAACAAGGCTAAGAAAACCGGTCGCCAAGCGCCCGCACAGGGGGTGGTGCGGGCATTTGGCGGGTTTTCTGACTAGCGAACACACACACCTTAGCTGGGGGGGCAGGCACCTTGGATCAAGGCGCGTTTCCGGCGCGAATCCCTCGATTATCGTTCCATGCGACAATACCTGTGTTGCTGGCTCCAGTTGCCTGCAACATTTAGGCACACCTTCGGTGACAGTTTGGGTGCTCAGCCTGACATTTTTATCCGTCTGCCTTCACTGGCGGAGGCTTTCAACAGCCCCCGACTGGCCGATCTTTAGCGCTTCTACAGCGCACTACCTAATGACTTTTGAAAATCTGAATTTGGCCCCGGCCATTCTTAAAGCCGTGCTCGAGCAGGGTTATGACACCCCCACGCCCATCCAGGCCCAGGCAATTCCCGCCGTGCTGGCAGGTGGCGATCTTTTGGGCGGCGCCCAAACCGGTACCGGCAAAACCGCAGCCTTCACGCTGCCGCTGCTGCACCGCCTGGCCTCTGAGCCGGCCCCTAAAAACAAACGCGGCGTCAACGCCGTGCGCGCCCTGATCATGACCCCGACGCGCGAACTCGCTGCGCAGGTCGAAGAAAGTGTTCGCCTCTACGGCAAATACCTGGACCTCAGCTCCATGGTGATGTTCGGCGGTGTGGGCATGGGCGCACAAATTGAAAAACTGCGCCGCGGCGTGGATATCCTGGTGGCCACCCCCGGCCGCCTGCTGGACCATGCCAGCCAAGGCACGCTGGACCTGAGCCAGGTGCAAATCCTGGTGCTGGACGAAGCCGACCGCATGCTGGACATGGGGTTCATCCACGACATCAAGAAAGTGCTGGCCCTGGTGCCCAAGCAGAAGCAGTCGCTGCTGTTCAGCGCAACCTTCAGCGATGAAATCCGCGAGCTGGCCAACGGCCTGCTGAAAAACCCGCAAAGCATTCAGGTGACGCCGCGCAACACCACGGTGCAGCGCATCACGCAGACCATTCACCCGGTCGGCCGTGGCAAGAAAAAAGCCCTGCTCACCCACATCATCAACGAGCACAACTGGAGCCAGGTGCTGGTGTTCACCCGCACCAAGTTTGGCGCTAACAATGTGGCCGAACATCTGACCAAAAACGGCATTCCCGCGATGGCGCTGCATGGCAACAAGAGCCAGACCGCGCGTACACAGGCGCTGCAAGGCTTCAAGAACGGCGAAATCCGCGCCTTGGTGGCCACCGACATCGCTGCTCGCGGCATCGACATCGACGAGTTGCCACATGTCGTGAACTATGAAATCCCCAACGTCAGCGAAGACTATGTGCACCGCATCGGCCGTACCGGCCGTGCCGGCAACAGCGGCGAAGCCGTCAGCCTGGTCTGCCTGGACGAAGAAGGTTTCATGCAGGACATCGAACGCTTCACCAAGCAGAACATTGAAAAAGTCATTGTTCCCGGTTTTGAAGCCGATCCCGGCGAAAAAGCCGAGCCGCTGGCCATGGGTCGCCAGACCATCTGGGGCGGCATCGGCAAGCCACCGAGCCGCGACGTGATGCAGGCCGCCGCCAAGGCTGCCCGCAGCGAAATGATGACACGCATCCGCGAAAACAAACCCCAGACCGGCCGTGGCGGCAACGCCGGTGGTGGTGCGGGTGGCGGCAATGGCGGAGGTAACGGTGGTGGCAATGGCGGCGGTCGTGGCCGCAGCGGTGGTGGCGGCAATGGTGGCCGCAGCCAGCCTCAGGGCGGCCAGCCGCGTCAGAACTCGGGTTATTCGCAAGGCGGCCAGCCGGCCCACCATGCGCGCAACCCCAATGCCCAGAATGCCCAGGCACCCCGCCAGCACCACTCGCAGGAGCGTGATGATGACGCCCAACCGACCAGCCATGTCTCCTCAGGCTTCCCCTCTTCCGGTCAGCCCACGGGCGGCAATCGCGGCAACTTCCGCGGTGGCCGGCCAGCAGGCGGCGGCGGTGGTGGTGGCGGCCGCTCGGGTGGCTCTGGTAGCCGGGGCAACGGGTTTGGTCGGTCGGGAAATTCTGGCTCGTTTACTGGCCGATAAAACCTACTCGGTGGTCCACTGCGTGGGCCGCCGGAAACCGGACCTGGTGCATCCCCAACTGGTGGTGCACCTCACCGATTCCCTGCCGGCTTTCAAGGCCCCGCCCGTCGATGATGTTTTCATCGCGCTGGGCACCACCATCAAGGAGGCGGGCAGCCAGCAGGCCTTTCGGGCCGTCGATTTTGAAGCTGTCGTGGCGCTCGCCAGGTCAGCACGTGTTGCAGGCGCCAGCCGCCTGGGCATCGTCAGCGCCATGGGTGCCAGCGCCCAATCCCCTATTTTTTACAACCGCGTCAAAGGCGAGATGGAAGACGCTGTCAGCCAGCTCGGCTACGACAGCGTGGTTTTCGCCCGTCCCTCCGTCCTGGCCGGCGACCGCACGGCCCTGGCACAAGCCATCCGCTCCGGCGAACAGCTCGCATTGACGCTCACGCGCCTGCTCAAACCGCTGATTCCGGCCAATTACCGCGTCATCGCGGCAGCCGATGTGGCCACCGCCTTGATCCAGGCGGTTCAGGCCGGCCAGCCCGGCTGCCACCGACTGCTCTCGGGCGACATGCAGGCCCGCTGAGACTTTCATAGCCTTTTCGGCCTCTAGCCCATACGGAGTGGGTGCAAGCAGCTACTAATTCAGTAGCAACTCTGGCATAACATCCCGCGACACTAGGGTTACCACCTAATAAATCAAGCTTTTATTGTTCCGTATTTGGCAATTAACAATTGAAGCATATGCTGTTTTTCTTCTTCAACGGCAATAGTACAGTTCATACATCGATGAGCCGAAACCACTTAGTAAGCGACTCACCGAGGCTGGACAGACGAGGTTTTTGATCCCCGCCCGCCCGGAAATGTCTTATCAACTTCTAAAAAGGATTTTCATCATGAACTCGAAATTTGTTGCCTCCGCCCTGATCGCTGCTGCCAGCCTGGTGTCCGTGAGTGCTTTCGCCGCCGGCGCCGACGGCTCCGTCGACATCCAGCCTACCCTGACCAGCAACACCACCCGTGCTGAAGTGCGTGCCCAGATCAAAGCTGCCCAGCCCGGCGCTGTGGTCGCCAGCAACCTGGTCGACGGTGGCACGACGCTGGCCGTAGCGCCTGTGTCCAGCGAGCGCAGCCGTGCTGACGTGCGCTCCGAAGCCGTCCACGCTGGTGTGTCTTACAACGCTGCCCCCGGCCGCGCTTAAGCCCCCGTTGCTGCAGCCCTGTAGCTTCCAGCAAAAAAAACCCGCCACGGCTTGCCCTGGCGGGTTTTTTGTTGGGTGTTTGAAAATCAGCCCTGGACGAACAGGGTCACCAGCGGCTCAGCCCCGACCTGGCGGCTCCAGTGGCCATGAACGGCCGCATCAAACGCAGAGGCGTCCGCCGGCAACACATCGGCCGAATAAAAATGTTCGCCCGGCTGAAACACCCGTGAGCTCCCATCCTGCAGGCCGATTTCCATCTGGCCGCTGAGAATGACCACCCATTGCGGCGTCAAGGTGCAATGAAACTGGCTGCGAAAACCCACGGGGCTGTGGCGCAACTGGTAACCCGTGGAAGGAAACACCGGCGACAACATGGCCTGGGGCGAGCCTTCGCTCAGCGCGACCGGCTCCTCGCGGAATTTGGCACGGCCATCGGTGTCGGTATAAAGCGTGACTTTGCTGAAGTGAAACATGGTGAGTCCAGAGAAAAATAGCGAAGAAAAATAAAAGGCGCGATGTATTCAGCGTGTCGGGTTTGGGGATTCCCGCAGTTGGGCAAGCACTGCGGTCACGATGTCCTCGGGCCGGCTGGCGACATCAAAGCGCTGTGCATTCTCCCCTACACCTGGCGCCTCCAGCGTGGCTAGCTGGCTGGCCAGCAGGGACAGCGGCATGTAATGCCCAGTCCGCGCCGACATGCGGGCAGCCAGCAAGGTCGCGTCGCCATGCAGGTAGAGAAAAAAAATGTCGGGCGCGCCCTGGCGCAGGATATCGCGGTAAGCGAATTTAAGCGCCGAACAGGACAAGACCAGGCCCTGCCCGGCCGTATGAGCCTGCCGTATGCGCCCGGCTAGCGTTTGCAGCCAGCCTTCGCGATCGGCATCGCTCAGGGCAAAACCCGCTGCCATGCGTGCCACGTTGTGCACCGGGTGCAAGCTGTCGCCTTCCAGAAAGTCCAGGCCCAAGGCCGCGGCCAGTTGCGCACCCACGGTGCTTTTGCCGCAGCCGCTGACCCCCATCACCACAAAAATTGTCGAATACATCACCGCCTATTTTCCCTCAGCGCGTAAGCGACTCGCCACGACTCAGGCGGTCACCTGCCGATAACGTGTCCAGGCGGCGGCCGTGGGTGTGGTGCCCGCGCCCGGCAACTCGGGCCGGCGGAAATAACCATCGATGACCTCGGCCGGGTCGGTGAAGCAGTCCTTGATCCACGGAATAAATTCCAGCACCTCGCACGCCGGGTGGGCGTAGGCTAGGTGCACATGCACCTGGCTCATGTCGCCCGCATGTGGCGCCACCGGCAGGCGAAAAGCGTGTGCGGTCTCGCAGACACGCAACACCTCGGTCAGGCCGGCCATGCGGGTCACATCGGGCTGCACCCAGTGGATGGCCTGCTGCGCGAAAAATTCTGCAAAGGCATCAACCGTGTACAACTGCTCACCCAGCGCGACCGGGATAGCCGTGGCGCGCGCCAGTTGCGCGTGGCCTTTCACATCATCGTGCCACAAGGGCTCTTCAAACCAGAACACATCCATGTCCTGCGCCGCCTGGCAAAAGCGCTGGCAAGTTGCCAAGTCCCATTTGCCGTTGCCGTCTATGGCCAGGGTCACGTCCGGGCCAATGGCCTGGCGCACAGCGGCCAGGCGCCGCAAATCGCGCTCCACCGTTGAGCCGACCTTGATCTTGATGCCGGTAAACCCTTCGGCCACGGCACGTTGGGCACCTTCGACCAGCTTGTCATCGGCAATGCTGAGCCAGCCAATGTCGGTGTTGTAGGCCCTGACCCTGTCGCGCACCTGGCCACCCAGCAGTTTCCACAGGGGCTGCTGCGCCGCCTTGGCCTTCAGGTCCCACAAGGCCAGGTCAATCGCCGCGTGCGCCAGGGTGGTGATGCCGGCACGCCCGACCCATTGCAACGCCGGGTTGCGCGCCAGTTTTTGCCACAGGCGGTTGATGTCGTTCGCGTCTTCGCCGATCAACAGCGGCGCGTGGCAAGTCTCGATACAACGTGTGATGAGCTGGTCGCTGGGCAAATGCGCATGGGTGCCGGTGAAGCCGTAACCCGTCAGGCCGTCTTCAGTATCTATCTGAGCACCCACCACGCCCCAGTGCGAGATGCTGTGGGTGCTGTCGGCAATCTGCGAACCCGTGACCGGCACATGCAGGATAAATGGACGGACCGATTTGATTTTCATAAGAGAACTCCGAAATGAAATGGATAGGGGCTGTTTCAGTCGGGCACCGAGCTACGCAGCGTGGCGTCCGCACGTTTGTGCAGATCAGGCAGCAGCTCCAGGCCCAGGCCGGGTTTGTCATTCAGGCTGAGCATGCCGCGACTCACCGTGGGCAACTCGGTCACCAGTTCTTTGTACCAACCGGTGTAAAAAGCCCGCACACTTTCCTGGATCAAGGCATTGGGCGCGTGCAGCGACAGGTGGCTGGACGCGGCCCAGACCACCGGGCCGGTGCAGTCGTGCGGTGCCACCGGCAATTGCCAGGCATCGGCCATGGCGGCAATCTTGCGCGCCTCGGTCAAACCGCCGCACCAGCTCAGGTCCAGCATGGCCACGCCGGCCACACCGGTCTGCAGGTAATCCTTGAAGCCCCACTTGTAGCTCAAGGTTTCGCTGGCGCAGATCAGTGCGTCGCAATCTTTGGAATACTGTTTGAGCAGGTCCAGCGAATCCATGCGGATCGCATCTTCATGCCAGAAGGTGTTGAAAGGTTTGAGCGCACGCGCTATTTTTTGCGCCATGGGCAGGCGCCACAGGCTGTGGAACTCAACCATGATGTCCATCTGCTCGCCGACCGCGCTGCGGATCTTGCGGAAAGGCTCCAGCGCCAAGTCCAGGTCGGCATGGCTGATGTACTGGCCGTCGCTTTTTTCGGCCGCCGGATCAAAAGGCCAGATTTTCATGGCCGTCACGCCTTCGGACAGCAGCGACTCGGCCAGCTCGTCGGCGCGATGCAAAAAACTCTCCAGGTCTTCGTAAGGCCCGGCGTTAGCCTGCTTTGCGTCACCGATGCCCCAATTCGCGGTGTTCTGGTTGACCGTGCTGCGCACGTACTGGTAACCGGCGCAGGTGTTGTAGATACGGATGCTGTCGCGGCTTTTACCGCCCAGCGCCGTGTACAGTGGCATGTTGGCCGCCTTGCCAAAAATGTCCCACAACGCGATGTCGATGGCGGAGTTGCCGCGTGTCTCGACGCCGGAGCCGCGCCAGCCCAGGTAGCCGGTGATGTCCTTGTTGCGCGCCTCGATGGCCAGCGGGTCCTTGCCCAGCAGCTTGGGGCCAGCCCATTCGTGGATGTAGGCTTCCACCGCCTGCGCACCCATGAAGGTTTCGCCCAGGCCCACCAGGCCTTCATCGGTATGAATACGCACCCAGATGATGTTGGGAAACTCGCCCAGGCGCAGGGTGTCGACTTTGGTGATTTTCAATCGATGCTCCGTAAAAAAGGCCGCAAGAGTCACCCCTTGCGGCCTGTGGCGATCACGGCAATCAGCCGCCGCGCGCTTTCTTCAGCGCATCCATCACCATCTTGACCGGCTCCGCGCCAATGGTGGGCACGTTTTTGTCATACACCGGCTTGACCTTGTCGAACATGCGTTTCTGTTCGGCCGCGGTCACCTCATTGACCGTCATGGTTTTCCTGAGGTTGGCCAGCGACTTTTCGTTCAGCGCGCGGTTGGCCGCACGCTGGACTTTCTGACCTTCCAGCGCCGCTTCACGCAGCACCGCCTGCTCCTGCGGGTTCAGCTGGTCCCAGAGCTTTTTGCTGTACAGCACCAGGAAAGGGGTGTAGGCATGGCGCGTCACGCTCAGGTACTTCTGCACTTCGCTGAATTTCGAAGTCTCGATGGTCACAAAGGGGTTTTCCTGGCCGTCGATGGTCTTGGTTTCCAGCGCGGTAAACACTTCGCCAAAAGCCATGGGCACGGCATTGGTGCCCAGGGTTTTGAAGGTGTCGAGGAAAATATTGTTCTGCATCACGCGAACCTTGACGCCCTCGAAATCTTCCGCCTTGGCGACCGGTCGCTTGCTGTTGGTCAGGTTGCGGAAACCGTTTTCCCAGTAAGCCAGGTTGACCAGGCCGGCTTCTTCCAGCTTTTTGTTGAAGTAGGCACCGGCCGGGCCGTCAAGCACGGCATCGGCTTCCTTTTCATTGGCGAACAGGAAAGGCAGGTCGAAGGCGCCTAGTTCCTTGACGATGCCCACCAGCGGCGAGCTCGAGGTGCAAACCATCTCCTGCGTGCCGGCACGCAGCGCCTGGGTGGCCGGCAAGTCGCCGCCCGCCGCACCGCCCCAGAAGGCGTTGATCTTGATCTTGCCGCCGGTTTTGGCGGCCAGCACTTCCTGCATCTTCTTGACGCCGACGCCGACCGGGTGGTCTTCGTTCACACCATTGGTGAACTTGATGGTGCGCTCGGCATATTGCGCGAAACTGGAAGTCGCCACCAGCAAAGCGGCTGCGGCCAGGGCCAGGGTTCTGCGTTTGAACATGGTTGTCTCCTTTTATATAAACGACAGGGGTTGAGAAAACGGGGTCATCGCATCCACCACTTGAGCGGCTCGGTGACGATGGCGGGGAATAGCACCAGCAAGAAAAGCACGGCCAGTTGGGCCATCAGGAAAGGCAACACCCCTTTGAAGGCCTCGTCCATGCTGATCTTGGCAACCCCGCAGACCACGTTGAGCACCGTGCCCACGGGCGGGGTGATCAGGCCGATGGCGTTGTTCATGATGAACATGATGCCGAAATACACCGGGTCGATGCCGGCCTTGAGTACCAGGGGCATGAGCACGGGGGTCAGGATCAACACGGTCGGCGTGAAGTCCAGCGCCGTGCCGACCACCACGATGAGCACCATCATGATGAACATCAGCAGCATCTTGTTGCCCATGAACGGCGCCATCATGTTGGCGACCTCCGTCGGTATGTTGGCCACCGTGATCAGCCAGGCGCTGACCATGGCCGCAGCCACCAGGAACATCACCACCGCCGTGGTCTTGCCGGCGGCCAGGATCAGGCCGTAAAGCTCCGTCCATTTGAGCTCGCGGTAAATAAACATGCCCACGACAAAGCTGTACACCGCGGCTACCACGGCGGCCTCGGTCGGCGTGAAAATGCCGAACTTCATGCCGCCAATGATGACGATGGGCAGGGTCAACGCAAAACCGCCTTCGGCCGTGATACGCAGCCGGTCGGCCATGGGCAGGCTGGGGGCCGGCGGAACGTTTTCCCTCTTGGCCACCCACCACCAGGTCAGGCCAATGGCCACGCCCATTAGCAGGCCGGGCACGATGCCGGCCAAAAACAGCTTGGTGATGGACACATTGCCCGCCACGCCAAAAATGATCAAGCCAATCGACGGCGGAATCACCGGTGCAATGATGCCGCCCGAAGCGATCAGCCCCGAAGCGCGGCCCACGTTGTAACCGGCAGCCCGCATCATCGGAATCAGCAAGGCGGCCAGCGCGGCGGTGTCGGCAATCGCCGAACCCGACAGCGACGCCATGATCACCGCAGCAATCACCGTGACATAACCCAGGCCGCCGCGAAAATGCCCGACCCAGGCCATGGCCAGGTTCACGATGCGCCGACTCAAGCCGCCCGCATTCATGAACTCGCCCGCCAGCAGGAAAAAAGGAACGGCCAGCAGCGGGAAGTTGTCGGCGCCATCGACAAAACGCTGGGCCAGAATCTGGCTGTCAAAAGTCACCAGCCCGCTGGTGGCCGCCAAATACCCCATCAAGGTCACGCCACAAACGAGCAACGCGTACGCAATCGGCATGCCGATGGCCATGGCCGCCAGCAGGCTGAGAATGAAAACGCTAACGGTCATACCTTGGCTCCCTGCATCTGCTTCTCCACGTCGGCCAAGCCTTCGGTTTCAATCACCTGTACCAATTCTTCCTCGGAAATTTTTCCAGTCACAAGCCGGTACAAAACGTTGAGGTTGATGATGCCCATCACCACGCTGACGATGTAACCTATGCCGTAAACCCAGATCATGGAAATACCGACCACCGGCGAAACATTGCTGACCTGCAGTTCATGCATCTCGTAGGTGCCCATGAAAAAAAGCACATTGCAAAACAGCATCAAACCTTCGCTCAGAAAGAGGCAAACCTTTTTTCCCAGCACCGGCAGGTGTTTGATCAGGGTATCCACGCCCAGATGCCCGCCTTCGTGCATGGCCACCATGGCACCGATGTAAGTCAACCAGATAAAACAATAACGCGACATCTCGTCGGAAACCGAGATGCCCGAGTTAAAGGCATAACGCAGCACCACGTTGCCGAAGACCATGACCACCATGGCCACCATGCAGAGCACCACCAGGAATTCCAGAAATTTGAAAAACCAGTGAATCGCTCTATCGATTGTTTTTTGCACGTTCATGTCTGCTTCTGATGTCGGTTGTTGGCTGGCGCGTTTTCAGCCTGCCTTGAGCCGCGGCGCCGGGTTGTTCAGGCGCGGCAGGCGGCGGCGTGAGGCCAGCACTTCCTCGATGTCTTCTTTGGCGCCGTCAATCAGCACCCGGATGGCAATTTCGGCTTCATCGGGCTGATGGGCTATCACCGCGTCCAGCACGGCGCGGTGCAGCGGCAGGGAATGCGCCGGCCCGTCCTTGCGGCGTGTGGAGATTTCAAAACTTGTGCGCAGCAAGGCGCCCAGCGCCTTGCTCATCTGCACCAGCATGCGGTTGCGGCTGGCGCGCAGCAGGCCTTGGTGAAACAGCAAATCGTGGGTGACGTAATCGCCGCCCTCGTCGACCGCACGTTTCATGCCGGCATAGGCGGCTTCGACCTCGGCAATATCTTGCGCCGTCGCACGTTCGGCCGCCAGCCGCATCGCGGCGGGTTCAACGACGCGGCGCAGGTCTTGCAGGTCGCGTAAAAATTCGGGCGTCAGCCCCGCCTTGGACTGCCAGATGATGACGTCGGGATCGAACCAGTTCCAGTGATCTTCCGACAACACCCGTGTACCGACTTTGGGGCCGGTGGTCATCAGGCCCTTGGCGATCAGCGACTTCACCGCTTCGCGCACCACGGTGCGGCTGACCCCCAGCTCCAGGCACAAGACCGGCTCGGGCGGAATCGAAGCCCCCACGCCATAACGCCCCGCGACGATGGCTTCGCCGAGGTGATCAACTGTATTGCCGTGGACGTTCTTGATCAAAAGCACACCTGTAAATTCATTTTTCGGGCGAATCGCGTCGTTGCGCGGTGCTCGCAATCCTCATGTACCGAAGTACATTCCGGTTGCTCCGCTCCGGGCGCCTAGCACTTCATCCCGAAAACCTGAATTTCCAGGAATGCTTTCATGGTTACTACTAGGACTCGCCAGCCAATGGTATGACCATAATATGTTTAACTATTCCGGATTTACCCTATGACCACACCCCCCAAGCCCAAAAAGAAGCCCGAAGAACTCCGCAGCCAGCAATGGTTCGGCCGCCAGGACCGCGACGGTTTTGCCTACCGCAGCTGGGTCAAAGGCAAGGGCGTGCCGCATGACCAGTTCGACGGCCGGCCCGTCATCGGCATCTGCAACACCTTCAGTGAACTGACACCCTGCAATTCGCATTTCCGCACCATTGCCGAGCAGGTGAAGATTGGCGTGTACGAGGCCGGCGGTTTCCCGCTGGAGTTCCCTGTGATGTCGCTGGGCGAAACCCTGCTGCGCCCGACCGCCATGCTGTACCGCAACCTGGCCAGCATGGACGTGGAAGAAAGCATTCGCGGCAATCCGATTGACGGCGTGGTGCTGCTCATGGGCTGCGACAAGACCACACCCTCGCTGGTGATGGGCGCGTCCAGCGTGGACCTGCCGACCGTGGGTGTCAGCGGCGGCCCCATGCTGAGTGGCAAATGGCGCGGCCAGGAACTAGGCTCCGGCACCGGCGTCTGGAGCATGAGCGAGCAGGTGCGCGCCGGCACGCTCAAACTCGCGGACTTTTTTGAAGCCGAAAGCTGCATGCACCGCAGCCACGGTCACTGCATGACCATGGGCACAGCCAGCACCATGGCCAGCATGGTCGAAGCGCTGGGCATAGGCCTGCCGGGCAATGCGGCCTACCCGGCCGTGGATGGACGGCGCAATGTGCTGGCGCGTATGGCCGGACGCCGCGCGGTCGAGATGGTGCACGAAGACCTGACACTGTCAAAAATCCTGACGCGCGAGGCTTTTGAAAACGCCATCAAAACCCTGGCGGCGATTGGCGGCTCCACCAATGCGGTGATCCACCTGATCGCCATGGCCGGCCGCATCGGCGTGAAGCTGACGGTGGACGACTTCGACCGGCTGGGCAGCGAACTGCCCTGCCTGGTCAACCTGCAGCCTTCAGGCAAGTTTTTGATGGAAGACTTTTGTTACGCCGGTGGCTTGCCGGTGGTGATGAAGGAAATTGCGCAACACCTGCACCTGGACGCCATCACGGCCAATGGCAAAACGATTGGCGACAACATCGCCGACGCGCAAAACTACAACACCGAAGTGATACAACCGCTGGCCACACCTTTCAAGGACAAGGCGGGCATCGCCGTGTTGCGCGGCAACCTCTCGCCGCGCGGTGCGGTGATCAAACCCAGCGCCGCCACACCGGCGCTGATGGTGCACACCGGCCGGGCCGTGGTGTTTGAAAACATCGAAGACTTTCACGCCCGTATCGATGACGAAAATCTGGACATCGACGAGACCTGTGTCATGGTGCTGAAAAATTGCGGCCCCAAAGGCTACCCCGGCATGGCCGAGGTGGGCAACATGCCGCTGCCGCCCAAGGTGCTGCGCAAAGGCATCACCGACATGGTGCGTATCAGCGACGCCCGCATGAGCGGCACGGCCTACGGCACCGTGGTCTTGCACACCGCACCCGAAGCGGCGGCCGGCGGCCCGCTGGCCATCGTGCAAAACGGCGACATGATTGAACTCAACGTGCCACAGCGCAAGCTGCAGTTGCTGATCAGCGACGAAGAACTGGCGCGCCGCCTGAGCCTCTGGACGGCGCCGCCGCCACCGCTGTCCTCGGGCTACTGGAAGCTCTATGTCGATCACGTCTTGCAGGCCGACGAAGGCGTGGACCTGGACTTCCTGGTGGGCAAACGCGGCTCTTTTGTGCCACGGGACAACCATTAACAATCACCCATGAAGCAATTGCTGGCCCTGGACTGGGGCACCTCGTCCCTGCGCGGCGCCTTGCTGGATACACAAGGCCAGGTGCTGCAGGAGCGATCCTTTGCACGCGGCATCCTGACCGTGGCGCCGGGTGAATTTGCTACCGTTTTTGAAGCGCACTTCGGAGACTGGATGCGGACCACAGGCACTTTTTGCCTGATAGCCGGCATGGCCGGCAGCCAGCAGGGCTGGAAGGAAGCGCCCTACTGCGCCTGTCCGGCTGGTTTTGACGAAGTGGCCGCCCGGCTGGCCTGGATCACGCCCAAGCGTATTGCCATCGTGCCCGGCCTGCGCTGCGAAAACGAGGGCCAACTCGACGTGATGCGCGGCGAAGAAACCCAGGTCTTCGGCGCCCTGCAACTGCTGGGCCTGCAGGACGGGCTGCTGGTCTTGCCCGGCACCCACAGCAAATGGGTGGACGTGCGTGCTGGCCAGATCACCCACTTTGCGACCTTCATGACCGGCGAGTTTTACGCCCTGCTGCGACAGCATTCCATTCTGGCGCGCACCTTGCCCGAGGTGGACGGCGACACCAACTGGGAAGCCTTCGACCAGGGCGTGGCCCTGGCGCTGCGCAGCCACAACAGCCTGCTGCACACCGCCTTCAGCGTGCGCACTTTGTCCCTGTTCGGGCGCATGCCGGCGGCGTCACTGCCCAGTTATTTGTCCGGGCTGGTGATTGGTGAGGAGATACGCACCCAGTCCCTGGACACCGGTTGCCGCGTCGTCCTCGTCGGCTCGGATGGGTTGACCCAACGTTATGCGCGGGCGCTGGCGCAACGCCATGTGTCCGTCTTGCGCGCCGGCGCCGAAGCGACCTGGCGCGGCCTGTGGGCGCTGGCCCAAACCATTCACCGGGAAACCTCATGAGCCCCCACGACAAATTCAACGCTGCGCTACAGAACATTCCCCTGGTCGGCATCCTGCGCGGTTTGCAGTCGCATGAAGCCTTGCCGATCGGCCACGCGCTGGCCGCGACCGGCTGGTCGTTGATCGAGGTGCCGCTCAACTCACCCCAGCCGCTGCAAAGCATAGAAGTCATCGCCGCCGCCCTGCCGCTGGCCCTGGTCGGCGCCGGCACGGTGCTGAGTGCCGCGGACGTGCGCGATGTGCATTCGGCGGGCGGCCAACTGGTGGTGTCACCCAACTTCAATGCCGAGGTGGTGCGTGAAGCACTGCGCCTGGACATGGTCTGCCTGCCCGGCGTCATGACGGCTACCGAGGCCTTTTCCGCGTTGCAGGCTGGCGCCACCGGGCTCAAGTTATTCCCAGCGGAGATGATCACGCCTGCGGTGGTGAAAGCCTTGCGTGCCGTCTTGCCGGCTACCGTTCCGCTATTGCCGGTGGGCGGCATCACCTTCGAAAACATGGGCGCTTACCGCAGTGCCGGCGCCAGCGGGTTTGGCATCGGCTCGGCGCTGTACAAGCCCGGCATGGCGGCCAGCGAGGTGGCGGACAACGCCCTGAAATTCATCGCCGCCAGCGCTGGTACGATCCGGACATGAACCCTCCAGCATCGACTCAAATGTCAGGCGTTTCATTCGGATTGAAAGGCAAGGTCTGCATCGTCACCGGCGGCGCGCAAGGCATAGGTGAGGCCTGCGCGCGGCGCTTTGCACGCGAAGGCGCGCAGGTCGTGATTGCCGACATGGCCGATACGCCGGGCCAGGCCCTGGCCACCGAGCTGGGCGCGCTGTTTATCCATTGCGATGTGGGCGACAAGGCACAGGTCGATGCCGTGGTGGCCCGCACCGTGCAAGAACATGGCCGCATCGACGTGCTGGTCAACAACGCCGGCATCTTCCGCGCCGCCGATTTTCTGGACGTCACGGAAGCCGATTTCGACGCCGTGTTGCGCGTCAACATCAAGGGTTCTTTCCTGATGGGCCAGGCCGTGGCACGTGTGATGGCGCAGGCCGAAGCACGACAAGGCGTCGGCGGGTACGCCTCGCGGGGCAACATCGTCAACATGAGTTCGGTCAACGGTGTGCTCGCGATCCCGACGATTGCCAGCTACAACGTCAGCAAGGGCGGCATCAACCAGCTGACACGGGTGATGGCGCTGGCGCTGGCCGACAAGGGCATACGTGTGAACGCCGTTGCGCCCGGCACCATCGCCACCGAACTGGCGGCCAAAGCCGTGCTGACCAGTGAAGAAGCCAAGGCAAAAATCATGAGCCGCACACCGATGAAACGTCTGGGTGAACCCTCGGAAATCGCCGACGTTGTGGCCTGGTTGGTCAGCGATGCCGCCACGTATGTCACCGGAGAAATCGTCACCGTGGACGGCGGACGCATGACGCTTAATTACACGGTGCCGGTCTAACCTTCTTCCTCGCTACCAAATAGATAGCTGCTTGCGCCCGTTCTGATTGGGCTAGAGGCCTTTCTTCCTTATAAACCTCAGGCCTGCGGCATACGTTTCAACAGTCCGGTCAAGGTGCGCGGCCAGCCGACGGCGCCAAACCAGGCGCCGCCGGCAATGGCCCAGGCATTGACCAGGCCGTAAATCACCAGCGCCACCCCTTGCGCAACAAACACACCGGTCAAGCCGCTGCCCCAGCGCAAGGCCAGCCAGCCGCCGGTCACCGCCACCAGCAGCCGCGCGATATTGCCGATGACCGGCCAGAGCAGGCGTCCGGCGCCTTGCGACGCAAAATACAAGACCAGGCCCAGGCCGAAGAAGCCATACACCGGCCCGACAGCGCGCAAGTACTGGCTGCCGGCTTCCAGCATCGCCGGGTCGCTGTTGAACAGCGACAGCCAGGTGCCCGGAAAGGTCGCCGCCCACAAACCAATGGCCTCGGTCATCACAAACGCCATGGCCGCGCCTATCCAGGTGGCACGCAAAGCGCGCTCATGCTGGCCGGCGCCCATGCAAGTGCCGACCATGGCGACCAGCGGCGCGCCAAAACCAAACACCAGCGGCACCAGCAAATACTCCAGGCGCGAGGCCGTGCCATAACCGGCAATGGCCGCCGTGCCGAAACCGCCGACCAGCGCGGTGGTGATGCCTATGGCCAGGTTGGTGGCCACCGTGGACACCGTGCCGACCAGGCCGACGCGCAGAATGTCCTTGAACAAGACCCAGCGAAACCGGATGTGCGCGAGTGACGGGCGCAGCAGGCTTTTGGGTGACCACAAATAGGCTGCCAGCGCGAGGCTGCCCACCAGGTAATACGCCAGCAAGGCGATGGCCCCACCCGCAATGCCCAGCCCCGGCAGCGGGCCCCAGCCAAAGATCAGCAAGGGCGACAAAGGCACCAGCACCAGCGCGCCCACCACCGTGACAATCGCCGGCACCGCCATGTTGCCGGTGCCGCGAATCACGGCCGACAGCGTGTTGAACAGCCACACCAGCAAGGCACCGGCAAACACCCAGTTGGAATAAGTCATGGCCGCTTCCAGGGCGCCGCCGGTGCCGCCCATGCGGCCATACAACCAGCGCCCGCCGCCCAGCACCGCCAGCATGAACAGCAGCGCGAACACCGCAGCGATCACGGCGGCATGCAACACCAGCGCGTCGGCATCCTCCCGGCGCCGCGCGCCCAGGGCGCGTGCAATCGCAGAGGCGATGCCGCCGCCCATGGCGCCGGCCGAGGTCATCTGCATCAGCATCACGACCGGAAACACCAGCGCCATGCCGGCCAGTGCGTCGGTGCCCAACTGGCCGACAAAATAGGTTTCTATCAGTCCGACGCCGGCTTGCGCCAGCATCACCAGCACATTGGGCGCGGCCAGGCGCAGCAGGGTGGTGGCAATCGGCGCTTCCAGCAGCAAGCGTGTGCGAGGGTCAAGACCAGCCCCCACGCTCCCCACTGCGTGTGGTTCGCTGCCCCTGCGGCCCGGCAAAGCCGGTTCCGCGGCCCCTGCTTGACTTGAAGAGCCTGTACTCGACGCATTGATGTTATTCATGCTGCCACCTTGGTTTCGCGTGGCAACAGCGTCTCGCGAATCGGCAGGTTCACCAGCGCGGCACCAACCGCCAGCACAATGTCGATGTACCAGACCCAGTCGTAGCTGCCGGTGGCCTGGAACACATAGCCACCCAGGAAGGCGCCAAAAAAGCCGCCGACCTGGTGCGCCAGCATCACGATGCCGAACAACATGGCCATGTTGGCGGTGCCAAACATCTTGGCGACCAGCCCCGCCGTGGGCGGCACCGTCGAGAGAAACGTCACCCCCATGACGGCCGCAAAAATCAGCATCACGGCCGGTGTTTTAGGCGCCAGCAAAAAGACCAGCACGGCGAGGCCACGTGTCGCATACAGCAGCGACAGCAAGGACTTCATGCGCCAGCGGCCCACAGCCCAGCCCATGGCCAGGCTGCCGACAATGTTGAACAGGCCAATCATCGCCAGCGCCCAGCCGCCGATTTCGGGCGGCAAACCGCAGGCCGCGATCACGCCCGGCAGGTGGGTCGCCAAAAAGGCCACGTGGAAACCGCAGACCAGAAAACCCAGGCTCAGGTAGCGGTAACTCGGCGTGGCCAGCGCCTGGCGTATGGCCTCGCGCGCGCTCAAGGCTTTTTGGCCCGAGGCTGCCGCCGCCTGTGCGGCCAGCGCCTTGGAATTGCCCTTGAGCACCCACACGGCCGGCAGCGCCAGCAGCACGCAGACACCCAGCCACTGCATCGCGCTGGCCCAACCCACCGCAGCGGTCAGGCCAATCGCGATGGGTGCCATGGCGAACTGGCCGAAGGAGCCGCCCGCATTCACAATGCCGCTGGCCAGGCCGCGTTTTTCCAGCGGCACCAGACGCGCGGTAGCGGCCATCAGCACCGAGGGGCCAGCCATGCCGGCGCCGCCTGCAGCCAGCACACCGATGGCAAAAATCAAACCTGCCGTGCTGGTCATCAGCGGCGTGAGGATGGTGCCTATGGCGACCAGCGACACCCCCAGCAGAATCACACGCCCGGTGCCAATACGATCGGCCACGGCGCCGGCAAAAGGTTGTGTCAGGCCCCACCAGAGCTGGCCAAACGCAAAGGCCAGGCTGATGCTGCCTATGCCCAGCGCGGTTGAAGTATTGAGCGCCGATAAAAACAGGCCCATGGTCTGGCGCACGCCCATGGTCAGCGCAAAGGTGCCGGCCGCGGCCAGCAGCACCAGCCAGAGCAGGGTCTTGTTTTGTGCGGCGGGGGCCGCGGGAGGGATCGTTTTATTCATCATCGCTTCCAGGCAAAGGGGACAGGCGTTCCAGAGATTCGTCGATCAAGGCGTGCAGGGCCAATACCCGGTCCGTGCCCAGAATGTGGTTGATACCTTCTTGCGCCACGCGCCAGCGGCGCTGCGCCTCGGTGCGTTTGTCGCGTCCGGCCTCGGTGCTGCTGACCAGGCGGCTGCGGCCATCACTGCCGGGCGCTATCTCCACCCAGCCGGCGGCAACCAGCGGCTGGAGGTTGCGCGTCAGGGTGGAGGCATCGACCTTCATCTCTCGGGCCAGGTCGCCGGGACGGATGGGGCCGAGCTTGACCACGTAGGACAGCAGCGAATACTGCGTGCCTTTCAGCCCGGTCTTGCCGACCTCGGCGTCGTAATGCTGGGTCACGCGGCGCATCAACTGGCGCAGCTTGAGGTTGGTGCACCCTTGCGGCTTGAGGCCGGCCGGGGTGGAGGCGGGGGTGTCAGTTTTCATGATCAGATTGTAGCTACAATTGTTGTATATGCAATCAATGGAGAAATGAATGACCCCGGAACAAACCCAGGAACAATGGAACGAAGAGCGCCAGGCTGTCGTGGCGCGCATGCTCGCCGGCGGCGGCAAACCTGGCCTGGCTCAGCCCGACATGGTGGCCGGCAAGACCGGGCTGGAAGTGATGCAGGCCATGCTGGCCGGGGCCCTGCCCTTCCCGCACATTGCCGACACGCTGGACTTTTCGCTGGTCGAAGTGGCCGCCGGAAAAGCCGTCTTCCAGGGCACGCCGCAGCTCAAACATTACAACCCGCTGGGCACCGTACACGGCGGCTGGTATGCGACGCTGCTGGACTCGGCGCTGGGCTGCGCCGTGCACACCATGATGCCTGCGGGCCGGGCCTACACCACGGCCGAACTCAGCGTCAACATCGTGCGCGCCGCGTCAACCAAAACCGGTCCGCTGCGCGCCATCGGCACCGTCCTCCACTGTGGCCGGCAACTGGCCACCGCCGAAGCGCGGATTGTCGGGCCCGACGGCAAGCTCTACGCCCATGCAACCACGACCTGCCTGGTGTTTGAGATGCCCAAACCGGCCTGAACCGCCGTCAGCGCTGGACGCTGACGATGTGCGCCTGAATTTTTCCCTCGACCGGACCCGGGCCGAATCGCGCCGCGAGCGCCGCTGCACAAACCTCCGTCGCCTGCGCCAAACTGGCGCCGGAACGCGCTTCGATCTCATTGCGCACGGGCGTTCCCTGGCAATAAGCCATGGCCGCCACCTGCGGCGTCGCGGCCCGGCTGTGCTTTGCGAGGGTTTCGAAACGCGGCTCGGCGCTGAACCCCGCTGCCGCGAGGTCATGCGTGATCGTGTCCCGATCGAAATAACCGTGGGGCGTGCGCGCCATGAAACGAGGAGGATCGGCAGGAAAAAGGCCGGCCAGCGCCGTCATGGCGGTGTCGGCAAATTCGTTCTCCTCGATGCGGTCCCAGACATTGAAGATCAGCGTGCCGCCCTCACGCAACACACGCCGCGCTTCGGAAAATCCGCTCACCTTGTCCGGAAAAAACATGGCGCCGAATTGACAGACGACAACATCAAAACTGGCGTCATCGAAAGGCAGCTGCGTCGCGTCCGCCTGCTGCCACCGCACGGGCCGCGGCGTGCCAATGGTCGCGGCACGATCAAGCATGGGCGGGTTCAGGTCGGTCGCCACCAGCGCCACCTGATGGGGCAAGGCACGCGCCAGCGCACGGGTGAGCGCCCCCGTGCCGGCCGCCGTCTCCAGCACGCGCGAAGGCGCGAGTACGGCCACACGTTGCGCCAGGTCGGCGGCATAGACGTCAAAAATGAGGGGCACCAGGTAGCTGTCATACAGCTCGGGAATGGAGCCGGCGAAAAGGACGTCAGAGCCAGGGCTGGTCATGACACACCTCCTTGGGCAAAGGGCCATCGTACGCGCGTCGGCGCCCCTTGAACAGCGCCCTGGTGAGGGGCTGCGCCTCCCTGGCAGAATTTTCACCGGCGCGGGATAATTGGCGGATGCGACTACTCCACACCATGCTGCGCGTTGGCAATCTCCAGCGCTCCATAGACTTTTACACCCAGGTTCTGGGCATGCAACTGCTGCGCACCTCGGAAAACCCCGACTACAAATACAGCCTGGCTTTTGTCGGCTACGAAGGCAACCCGGCACAGGCCGAGATCGAGCTGACCTGGAACTGGGACACCGACAGTTACGAAATGGGCACGGCCTATGGCCACATCGCCCTCGGTGTGCCCGACGCCTACGCCGCTTGCGACAAGATCAAGGCAGCCGGCGGCAACGTGACACGTGAAG
This sequence comes from Polaromonas potterensis, assembly GCF_033446725.1. Classification (NCBI taxonomy): domain Bacteria; kingdom Pseudomonadati; phylum Pseudomonadota; class Betaproteobacteria; order Burkholderiales; family Comamonadaceae; genus Polaromonas; species Polaromonas potterensis. The sequence continues at coordinate 273,113 of NZ_JAWQLX010000006.1, forward strand.
CCGGCCCGGTTAAAGGCGGCAGCACCGTGATTGCCTTTGTCACCGATCCTGACGGCTACAAGATCGAACTGATCGAACGCAAGGAAAATGCGACTGGCGGCGGTCTGCGCTGAGGACTCCATGGGATCGCAGGAGTCAAGCTGCGTTTGCGGCTTGCCTTCGGCAGTAGGACGGACTCCCCACTCCCACCCCTAACCCCTTACAGGGACTTCCCACGTAGTCAAGCATTGTTCGTGATAAGTTTTCCTTGGTGACGGTTTTCTTGCTTTGTCGTGAAATTGATGGTGCGAGGCAACGGGA